>PEAK01000006.1 GCA_002753515.1 Magnetococcales bacterium | reverse complement strand
TTCAACAGGATATTTGCATGCTTAACCTTACATGCGGCGGCCTTACCTTTGCCTACGATATCCTCAAGGTCTGAACGTTCCTTTTCTGTGAGACGGACAATGTATTTCTTATTCATCATGAAACTCATCATTTTAAAAATCATGAGGTTACCATGCCCCTATCAAACACGCAATATTTAATGAAACTCAGCACTAGCTGGTGAAGAATGGGAAAAATCTTTTGAAAAGTTAAAATATTCACAAAGCATTGCCGCATTCATCGATAAAATGGCTTCAGACACATCTTCTGAGGCAACCCAGGCCCTGCAAAAATTGATTGCTAACGATGACTTGAAGGCTTGGAACAACAAACTTCGCCACTCTTTGGCGCAGCAGCGACAGCGAACTGCGGACGAGACTTTGTTGCCTTTGACCTGCGATCAAGTTTTCAACGTCATCAGGAATGAAACCCCGACCACAGCAAGAGATTTTCACGCTTTGGTTGTGGATCAAATCCTGTCCATCGCCAAAGAATTGCGTGACGGCAAGACCGATGGCTATAAAATATACTGGAACACCAAAGAAGCACACAATCAAACCACAACCCCAAAAGTTGAAGAAAACAGCAGGGACCGACTTGTGGAGGCTTTAAAACAAAAATTGAGTTCTTTTCCAGATATCCACGTGGAGCCGGAAGGGCGCTATGCCGATGCCAAACGGGCGGATATCAAAGTGTTGTATAAAAACTGGAATATTCCTATTGAAATCAAACAAGATTATCACAAAGATTTGTGGGGAGCTGCTGAAAACCAGTTGATTGCCCTCTATATCCGGGATCAAGGAACGGATGGATATGGTATTTATCTGGTTTTCTGGTATGGGGTACGGAAAAACGGCTTGCAGCCACCGCCCCCTGAAAGAAACATTCCCATCCCCAAAACTGCCCAAGATTTGGAGAAGTTGTTGCAAGAGATGGTTCCCGATGCTTGTCGTGCTACCGTCCGGGTTATCGTTCTCGATGTTTCCACTCGCAAGGCAGCCAAGCAGTCGCTCTGATGATTGAAATGGGTCATTCGGATTATTGATCGCGTTATCACCCAATTCTTTGCAAGCGTGTCCCCGTTAATGATAGTCATCCCACCATTGGACCATGAACCGTCTTGGCATCCTGCAATGTCAAGCGATTTTTCTGCGTTACAAAGTATTTTTTCTCTTCTACATGGGAAGGGGTGGGCTAAAATGGATAGAATGATCCTATTTATATGTAAAATACAGGGAATATACAGACCGTATGGCCTCCACGCCCCGAAAAAAAACCACACAATCCCATCCAATCCCGGCGCATGATGATCGGGGCTTCAGACGTCAGTCGTCGGTACGTCTGGAAAATTTAGAGCCAAGGATCCTCTTGTCAGGTGACCTTCCGGTTACCAATCCCCTGGATCCGACCAGCTCTGGTGGCAATCCTGTCCAGCGTATGGATCAGGCGTCCACGCCAGCGGGTACCAGTAATACCCCTTCGGGTTCTGGTTTGGTACCGGGACAACAGCAGGTGGATCCCTTGACGGTGGTGTTGTCAACTGGTCAGGCCCAAACGCTGGGGGATACCACAACCACAACCGCCACGTTAACCCTGAACGCGGGCGACACGTTGGTGGGAAATGGTACTCTGGGGCAGGCGCTGGTCAACAAGGGAACGGTGGCCCCGGGGGCGTCACCGGGGGTGGTGACCACGTCCAGTTTCACCCAGGCGGCGGGTGGCACATTGCAGTTGGAAATCGGTGGTATCAAGGCCGGTCCGGGGGCGCAAAACAAGTTGGATGGTTTTGACAAGTTGGATGTCACGGGCCGGGCAACGTTGGATGGGGTGCTGTCGGTTGGTTTGATCAATGATTTTCGTCCGGTTGCGGGCCAGGTGTTTGATGTGTTGACCTGGGGCGAGCGTAGCGGCAGTTTTTCATCGTACAAGGGGTTGTACGTCGGCAAGGGGATCTTTTTAAAGCCGGTTTATCAGGTGGACCGGTTGCAGTTGGTGGCAATGCAGTTGCCGGGATTGGCCAATCTTTCCATCGAGGGGGTACCGGAGGCGCAGACGGCTTTGGATCAAGTACTGACCGGGATCGCCAATGGTGTGGCGCAATCGGCGGTGACTTTTTCGGCGGCGTTGGATCTGTCCGGTTTGCTTCTGACGGGTAGCTGGTCGGTGTCGGTGGCGCCACTCGCGGGCAATGCGGTGGAAACCACGTTTGTCGCCAGGGAGGTGTCGGCGGGCTGGTCCAGTGGTGGCTTGAGCGGATCGTTGGATGCGGTGACGGGGAGTCTGGTCGTTGGTGCGACCAAGTCCGATTTGGCCATGAGTGCCAACGGTCACTTGGTTATGCCCAATGGGGATGCCCTTTCGGGGCATTTCGCCCTTTCTGGGGATAGCGCGACGGGATCTCTCAATGTGGCGGCGGAGGGTGTCACGGCCCGCATCGGCGATCCGGCGCGGGGGCCATCGCTGGGATTGGCCAACGGTAAATTGGACTTGTTGTTGGGGCGGGAGGGGTATGCGTTGCGTGCCAGTGGTGTCGGGATGCTTGCGGGCCTGCCTAACAGTAGTTTTACAGGTACCTTGGGCTACGCCGCCAACAGTTTCGGCCATGCGGTCGATGCCTCGTTCACCCAACAGGGGGTGACGCATTCCCTGAAGTTTCCCTCATCGGAACATATAGCCCGTTTTGAGGCGTTACAAGCCCACATGGTGATTGATGGCTTGGGTACGCTGGATGGTGATTTCGCCTTTGGCGCGCAGTCGCGTCAGAGTGACAGCATTGCCACCCATGTGTTGCAGGTTGGGGTCCGCAACCTGAATGCCAGCCTTGCGTTGGGGGATTTGAACCTGCAGGCGAACAACGGTTGGCTGGCTTTGGTGATGTCCACCGAGACCCAGCTCAGTGGCATTGGTGCGGCCACGACCACCCTGGCGTTGTCGGGAACCGTGGATGCGACCGTTGCCGTCGATTCCGCGTTGACCCTGAGTGGTAGCCAAGTTCACTTGGCCCTGAACAGGGGTGACCGGGCGCTTGCGACATCGGTGGTCACGACGGGCGATCCGGTGTTGTTGGATTTACCGGCCAATACCCTGCAAGTGTCGGGGACGTTTCAGGCTTCCATTTCCGGCGTCATCAGTTTTGCCGGTGAATTGACCCTGGATGTGCAACGCACGACCCGTCTCCTTTCCAACGGTCAGTCGGTGCAATTGTTGGAATATGCCTTGTCGGGGGTGCGGGTGACGGCGCGCCTGGGGGCGGCCAATGGGATGGAAACCACGGCATCCAACGCGCAAATGGCCCTGGTTTACGCCAAGGATATCAAGTCGGATCGATCCTGGCTGACCTCGCGGGGCTTTATGCCGTCGCTGACCGTGGCCGGTTACGTTTTCAACCAGTTGGATACCGCCGAATGGTCGTTGAACCGGATCGTCAATGCCGGGACTGCGACCGATGGTGCCACGTTGGATTGGTCGACGACCCGAAGTTTTGCCTTGAAGAGTGGCCGCACCTTTTTGTTCGACCAGGTGGGCGATGTCATGACGTTGCCGCTCAAGGGGTCCATGTCGCTGGATGGCAATGTCTTGTCGGGTAGCTTGAGGTTGACCTACGACCGGGTGGCTAATGTCTGGGAAATCAAGGCCCAGGATGCGCAAATGATGTTGGCGACCGGCTTGGCCTTTGTCGGGCTGTCGCAAGGGTCGGGAACGTTGCGGATCAACGGGGATAAGAGTCGTTCCGGCTCGATTTCCGGGCGTTTTCAACTGGGGGGGATCGCCGGTCTGTCGTTGCAGGGGGATGGGACGGCAAGCTTTGGTGTGGATGGTTCGTTGGGCATTGGCGGGACGGCAACGCTGGCCATCGACGGCTTCGGCTCGCTGACGGGTGTTTTCAAGTTCAGTCGCCAGGATACCGCCCTGGGTCAGCGTATTGTTTTGGCTGGTTCCAACGTGTCGGCGACGGTGGGGGATAACACGGCCAATGTCGCTATCAGCAATGCCGCTTTGGGGGTGATCCTCGCCAGCGATGCTGTGGGGGGCGAAGGTTATGCGTTGGTGGCTGACGGGACGGCGACCCTGAATGGTTTGAGCGACAGCGTCACCATGAGCGCCCAGGGGCGGATTGCCATCAACCATTTGGGGATGGCGCTCGACGAGACAATCGCCTTGGCTAATAACCAATCGGTGGCCCTGAAGTTTACCGACGAGCGCGATTCCCAATCGGTTATCATCGATAATGGTCTGTTACATGTTGTTGGTTTGGGCGATATTTCCGGGCAATTGCGCATCGATTCCGTGATTGCGTTGGTGGGCGGGGTGAAACAGCAACGTTTGTCGGTGGGTCTGGAAGATGTGGCGGCGACCTTGACCCTGGGTGGGGCTGGTGTGACCTTGTCGGCAGGGCGGGGAGCGGTGTTGCTGTATAAGGATGGCAACACGTCGCGCTATGCCGTGCAGGTGGAGGGGGGCGTGGCGTTGACGGGCATCAACGGTGTGACCCTGCAAGCACAAAACATGCAGTTGGGGGTGAACCGTACCGGTGCTGCGCTAGAGACGGAGGTTGCCACATCCAAGGGTTGGGTGGGAATCAATCTTTTGAAGGATGAAAGTCGTCTGCGCGGCCATGCCAATGCTGCAGTGGCGGGCGCTTTGTCGATAGAGGGGGACATTTTTCTGGAATCAACACCGAACCAAACGGTGACCCTGTCGGACGGCAGCCAGACGGTGGTGGATCAATTGATTCTGGGTGGCGGCGGTATCGGGGCTGCTTTGGAGGCGGTGGGGACGGGGATCAGCCTGTCGGATGTCGATTTGGCGTTGGTGGTGAGCAGTGAAACCGGCGGGGCCCATCGCAAATGGTTGACGACGACGGCGCTGGTTGGTGGCGTGGATCTGGCGGGGTATGCATTGTCCGAGTCCAATGCCGTTTTATTGGAGATCAACCGGGGGTTGGCGACGACGGTCGATGCCACAGGGGATTATTTAGCACCGATTGACGCAGCGGTTGTCGATTGGTCCAAGTCGGCGCGCACGGTGGCCCTTTCTAATACCGAAGTGTTGCCCATTGCCTTCACCGATGCCCGCTTTGTCACCGACATCGATGGTACCCTGAACATGGGTGATGCCACGTTGGCCGGGCGCTTCAAAATCGCCTTGAAACGGGGCGCTGATGACAGTCGCAATTGGGAAATCAATGCCGATGGGGTGCAGGTGGCCTTCAAAGCCGATGGGGTCACGGTCAGCATCGAAAAGGCATCGGGATCGTTGTTCATTGGTCCCAACGGTAAGAGTGGGCAGGTTACGGGATCGGGGTCGGTGACCGGCATTGACGGCCTGACGATGACTGGTACGTTGGCGGCGGGCTTTTCTCAAGACAGCCTGGAGCTGAAAGGGTCGCTCAATCTGGGGATGGATGGTTTCGGCTCGTTGTCGGGCGATTTTGCAATTTTGAAAGAGGCGGCGGTAAGTTCTGTTCCGGTGACCGAAAAGGTGACGGCCACACTCGGCGGTTCCGGGGTGGGGAGTGAGGTGATCCAGGGGGGTGGAACCAGCAATACCGTGTTGCGGCTTGACCTGACGGACGGTTCGGGCGGTTTGACCCGCGAGGGGGTGTATACCTTCGTGATGGATGGGCAAACCTTTACCGCTTCCTCGCTGGACAGCGACCTGGACACGGCCCGACCGGTGAGCGATGCGTTGTTTGCTGAGCGTTTGCAGACGGCGTTGGCCCAATTTTCTGCGATTGGCGTTGGCAATGTTGCGGTGAGTGGTTCGCGTGCTTCCGGGTTTCGCATGGAACTTTTGGGGGCGAAATCGGGGCAGGCATTGCCGTTGGCGGCGTTTTCCGGGGATGCTGGGTTGTGGATGCAACAACCGGCGGACCGTGGGGATAAGTCGGATTGGGGGATGATCGAAGAGACCCGGTCGATGCAGGTGGGGGTGAACGAGGTGCAACAGTTGAGCCTCGCCTCTACGGGTGGTTCGGGGAAAACGTTCACGTTGGCTTTGGGCAATCAGACCACGAGCGCCATTCCAGTGCTATCGACGGCGAGTGCCACTAATGAACGCCAGGTAATTACCTTGACCGCAGCCAATCGTGCGGCGGGACAATTTTGGTTCAGCCTGGATGGCAAGACGACCACCAAAATCAGGTATGCGGCGGATCCGACGTTTCACACCAGTGAAATTCGTGAGGCGTTGGAGAAGATTGTCGGGGTCGGCAATGTCAGTGTTGCCTATGTTCCAGAGTATACGGGACACAATAGTATTGATTATGTAATTGATTTCAAAGGAAATCTTGCAGGTCAGGATGTCGCGTTGCTCAAAACCTTCACCACGGCGAAGAGCATTCAGCTCAAGGTTGCCGAGGTGCGCAAGGGATCGCCTGGTTTTGCCGTGGTGGATCAGGCCAAGGCGATTCAGGGGGCTGTGGAGGGTGCGTTGGGGGTGGGTAGTGTTCGTGTCGCGTTTGACCCGGCTTCGACGTTGAGCAATGCCCGTTACACCCTGCAATTTCAGGGTGCCAAGGCGGCGCAGGATCTCTCTACGTTGATTCCGGCTACGGCATCGAGTGGCTTGACCCTTGCCATGAGTACGCCGACGCAAGGATCGGGGCCGGTGGGCGCGGTACAGGTGATCCATCTGTACGATGACCAGGTGGTGGGGACTTTCGCCTTGAGCGTGACCGATCGTGGGGTGACGTATACCACGACGGATATTGCTTTCAATGCCTCGGCGAGCGCGGTCAGAACGGCATTGTTGCAGGCCAGGGATGCGAACGGCATGCGTTTGGCGGCCCAGGGTGCCGAATTGGATGTGCAATTGTTGGCGACCGATGCGGGTCGGCATGTGTGGCAGGTGACGTTTGGCGGGACGCTCCAAGGGGATGCCATCCCGGTCATGGAGGGGCGGATTACTTCGACGCTCCCGGTGCCCGAGGCCCGCTTGTTGAGCGTGGTGCAGGGGGCGACTACCAACGAGCAACAATCTTTAAGTTTAACCGGGAATGGATTGTATCGTTTGTCTTTGGAAGGGGAACTGGAGGCTTCGGAGGCGCTGGATGGGACGGCGGATGCGGCGGTTGTCCAGGCGGCCCTGGAAGCATTGGCAGGAATAGGTTCTGGCAATGTTCGGGTCAATGGTCAAGATGGTCAGTTCACGGTTGATTTCATCGGCAGGCTGGCGGGGCGGGATGTGGCGCGCTTGGTGGTTTCCGAGGTGCAGACGGTTTCTGTGGCGTTGGCGGATGGATCGGCACCCACTTCGTTTGCGTTGCGTTTCCAGGGAAAAGGGGATTGGTGTTCGGAGATCGATGTCAGGGGGGCGAACCAAGGACAGCTGGCGACGCTTTTGAAGAATGCCGTGGCGGGGCTTCCCGACATGAATGCTGAGTGTATTTCGGTGTTGGGGCGTGCGGAGGATCCGTATGGCTTTGACATCAGTTTTATTGGTGCCTTGGCGGGTGCCACGATCGATCCGCTGGAGATTATAAGTACGAGGATTGTGGAGGTGCAGGGGGCGCGGGTGTTGGTGGGTGCTGCCAATGTCCAGGGAATGTTGGGTGATGGTGCGGTCGGGGTGTCGTTGGCCAACGGCAGCATGGGGTTGGTTCTGCAAAAGAATGCCGCCGGGGTTTCGGGTTATGCGTTGGTCGCCTCGGGGACGGCGTCATTGCGTGGTTTTGGCGGCAGCGTCCAGTTGACGGCATCGGCCCAGCTTCGCGTCAATGCCATGGGGGAGGCGGTCAACTGTTCGGTTGCGACCGGCATCAATACTCCGAATGTCGATGTCGTCTTTACCGATGCGTTGGACCGCAGGGAAGTGATGATCGACAGCGGCCAGGTTACCATCGCCGATCTGGGTTCGTTGTCAGGTTCTTTAAAGCTCGTCAGTACCCATCGCAGTGAAAACGGCGTGGCGATCAATGAGGTTGCCATTGGTTTGGAGTCGGTCGCCGGCAGCCTGACGTTGGGCGGTGTGGGGGCGGCGTTGACGTCTGGCCGCGGGGGGATCGTCTTGCGTCACGAGGTGGATGTTGCCGGCCAGGAGACCCTGCGTCATGCCGTGCAAGCAGTAGGTAATGTCGCGTTAACCGGAATATCGGGAGTGACTCTCACCGCCACCGATTTGAGCATTGGCGTCAATCATTGGGGGGATGCCGTTGCGACGAACGTGGCAACGTCAACGGGCGATTTCGTATTGAACCTGTTGAAGGATGAGATGCGCCTGAAGGGGCATGTGGCGGCGAATCTGGCCAATGTACTGAGCGTGGAAGGGGATATTTCTCTGGAAAACCGGCAAAACCAGGCGGTGGCGTTGTCGGATGGGTCATCGATTTTCAGTGATCAATTGTTTTTGGCAGGCTCTGGCCTGATTGGCACCATCAGCGCGGGTGGGACGAGTTTGAATGCGGTCTTGACCGGCATTGATCTGGCGATGGTCATTTCCAACGAGCGGGTGGCGCAGGGGAATACGGGCCGGCGCTGGTTGAGTGCCCAGGGATTGCTGGGTGGGGCGAGTATTGCCGGTTACGAGCTGGCCGATTTAAGCAACGCCGGCCTTTCCATCAACCGCGCCTTGGATGCGGCGAGTGGTGCCCTGAGCGATGCGGCGGATGCGGTGGTCAATTGGTCGAACAATGCGACCAAGGTGACGTTGAATGATGTCAAGGATATCACCCTGGCCATGGCGGGCTCGACGTTTACCCTTCCCATCAGCGGCAGCATGCATGTGGGTGGGGCTTTGGTCAGCGGTGATTTCGCCATCACCTTGGACCAGAGTGGTGGCGACAAGGTGTGGACCATCACGGCCGGGGATACCACGGTGGGTGTGACGGCGGGGGGGGCCGAGGTGGGGCTGGAACAGGCCACGGGTTCGTTGGTGTTGGGGCCGAATGGTCAAAGGAGCGGCGGTTTTACCGGCGATGGCATTATCGAAGGATTGAGCGGGGTCCGTTTTTCCGGGCATTTGAGTGCCGCATTCGATGGTCAGGGCGGCTTGAATTTTTCCGGCACCGGCATCGATCTGGAGTTGGGTTCCCTTGGTACGTTGCACGGTGATTTTACGGTCACCCGTCACGATGATCTATCGTTGGTGATCGGGGCTACGGGTATTTCCGCGACCTTTGGTGCCGGTGGTGCCGGTGTGGCGTTGAGCAATGCGACGTTGGGGGTTTATGTCGCCGGCTTGACGGAAAGTAGCGCCGGCTATGCGTTGGTGGCCACGGGGAATGCCGCACTGAACGGGTTTACAGACATTACCCTGAGTGCGGCGGCGAGTGTACGTATCAATACCCTGGGTCAAACGCTGAATACCACGGTCAATGGGGTGACGCTCAACTTTACCGACCGAAGCGCGGTTCAAGAGGTGACGATCAGCAATGCCACGTTGAGTGTCGCTGGTTTGGGCAGTTTGTCGGGTGCCTTTGCGGTGAAAAACACCACCCGGACGATCAACGGGGTGGTCGAAAACGATTTGGCCATTGGCATGGCAGGGGTGGGCGGTACGTTGACCCTGGGGGGTGTGGGGGCGACGCTGACGAATGGTGGCGGGGCGGTACTCCTCAAGAAAGTTGGCAATGCGGCGGGCACCTATGCGGTACAGGTGGATGGCGATGTGGCGTTGACCGGGGTGGCGGGGGTTTCGCTCACGGCCACGAACATGCGTGTCGCCTACAATCGTTTGGGCGCGGCGGTGGTCAATCAATCGGTTGCCACCGGGGCGGGCGATTACACGGTCAATTTGATTGATAACGAAACCCGGTTGCGTGGCACGGCGACGGCTTCGGTGGCGGGTTTGACGGTGAGCGGCGACATCTTCATCGAAAGCGACCTGAACGTTGCCTCCAAGTTGTCGGATAATTCGACGACCTTTTTGGATCAATTGATCATCGGTGGTTCGGGTTTGTCGGCGACGATTGGCTATGGTGGGGGCAGCCCCCTGGCCAGTCTGGGTGGTGTTGATCTGGCCATGGTGTTATCGACGGGTCATGCCGATGCCACGAAACGTTGGTTGACGACGATGGGTAATCTGGGGAGTGCCTCGTTGGCGGGGTACCAGTTGGCTGATTTGTCGAGTGCCGCCCTCAAGATCAACCAGGCCATCGACCAGGCGGGCAACCTGATCGAAACGGCGGGTACGGCGGTCATCGATTGGGGTGGCAACCAAGCTCGTACACTTACGTTAAGTGCAGTTGACGCAGGTAAGCAGGCGGTGATCAACCTGGTGGATCGGCGCTATGAGCTTCCCATCTCCGGTTCCTTGCAGATGGGGCCGGCGACACTGGGTGGTCAATTCACCGTGATCCTTGACAGGGACCAGGCGGGTAATCGCACCTGGGATGTGAGTGCCAGCGGGGTGACGGTCAAGGTGACTGCCGGGGGGAGTGAGGTTGCCATCGCCAATGGTCAGGGTCACCTGTACGTTTCCAATACTGCCAAGACGGGGTCGATCGCGGGTGATGCCCTTTTGAGTGGCATTGCCGGCTTGAGCATGAGTGGAACCTTGAGTGCCCAGTTCGGTGGTAACGATCTCTTGGTGACGGGTACGGGGGTGACGCTGGGGATCGATGGTTTTGGCCAGGTCAGCGGTGATTTTGCAGTGCAGAAGACTGGCGATACCAGCCTGCTGGTGGGGTTGCATAATATAAACGCCAACTTTGGTGCAGGCGGGGCGGGCGTAGGGGTGGCTAATGGTAATTTAGGTCTGCTGTTGACGAAAAATCCCGCCGGACAGAATGGTTATGCGTTGGTGGCTGATGGTGCGGCGGCTCTCTCCGGGTTTGCCGGGGTGGCGTTGACGGCGACGGCGAGCGTGCGCATCAATACTCTGGGGGTAGCGGTTGCACAAAACATTGTCGTTGGTGGGGCAACGGTAGCGATTGACTTTGCCGATGGCCGCGACCTCAAGGAGGTTGTGATCTCCAGTGGTACCGTGACGGTGGATGGATTGGGATCGTTGTCGGGGTCGTTGGCGATCAAGAGCGCTAGCCAAACCATTAACAATCAGACGGTGTTGGATCTTCAGATCGGCATGGCCAACTTGCAGGGTCAACTGACGCCGGGGGGGATCGGGGCGCAGTTGAGCCAGGGCAACGGTGCCGTTTTGCTCAAAAAGGTCGGTGCCCAGGCGGGGACATATGCCGTGCAAGCGGAAGGGAGTTTGGCGTTGACCGGGATCAACGGCATCACCTTGACCGCAGATAAAATGCAGGTGGCTTACAACCGCATGGGAGCGGCGATTGAGAACAGGGTGGTTGCCACCGGCAGCGGTCAGTACGTTGTCAATCTGATCGACAACGAAACCCGGATTCGCGGCATCATGAAGGCGGATATCGCCGGGGTGTTGGCGGTTGATGGCGACATGTTCATCGAAAGCCGAACCAACCAATCGGTTGTTTTGTCCGATCATGCAGCGATAGCGGTTGATCAACTGATCTTTGGCGGCGCGGGGATCAGTGCGGCGGTGGGCAATGCCACGGTGGGGGCATCGCTGACGGATGTGGATATCGCCGTGGTTCTCACCAGCGAAATCAATGGCAGCCAAAGGCGTTGGCTCACCAGCAAGGCGAATATGGGTGGGGCGACCATCCAGGGGTATGCCCTCGCGGATATTCACCAAGCACGTCTGGATGTCAACACCCAGTTGGTCAATGGGGCGTTGCTGCTGGGGGGGAGTGATCCGGTCGTCGATTGGAACGGTGTCGCTGACGATGTGAGTGCTGCCGTTGCCCTATCCCCCGACCGATCCGTAACGTTGGCGGATGGTGGGCGGGTGTTTCAATTGTTTGTCGATGGCGCTTTAAACGTTGGACCGGCGAAGGTGAGTGGGGCGTTTAACGTTTCGTTGGAACAATCGTCGGATGGGGGGAGTCGGGCGTGGCATCTGGTGGCGAGCGATGTCGATTGTTCCTTGGAGGCCAATGGTGCCAAAGTGGGGCTGAGCCACGGGTCAGGGGATCTTTATTTTGGCAGGGATAACGAGGCTAACGTTTGGGGTGGGGAGAAGCGCAGCGGGCAGTTGGTTGGCACGGCATCGGTGACCGGGGTGGATGGTTTGGTGGTGACCGGCACCTTTGCGACCCGTTTTGACAGTTTGGGCAATATGGAACTGGCAGGGGCGGTGGCCATTTCGGTGGACAACTATGCCACGTTGCATGGCCAGTTTGCCGTGCAAAAATTTGCCCCGGTGGTCGTTAATCCCGATATAGTAACCCGGGTCGTGAGTGCTGGAACTGCGGGGAGTGTCAGCGAGGCGCAACAGGGCGGCATCAAGAGCGACAGTCTTTACTCATTGCGTGTGGTGAGTGCTGATGGGATGCGGGTGCGTGAGGGGGCCTATGTATTTGGCTATGGCCAGGCTACGGCGACGGTGACCCTTTCTGGTACGGATGATGCCCAATGGCGCAGTAAGCTACAAACGGCGCTGCAACTGTTGTTGGGCTCGGGCAACGTGTTGGTGACCGGGACCCGTTTGACCGGGTTTAGCATGGATATAACCGGGGGATTGGCGGGGACGGCGGTGACGGGCCTGACCATGAGCCAACCGGATGATCCGGCCAATACGACCAACTGGGGTCAGGTGGCGATATTCAAGTCGGCGACGGCGTCGAGTGGTACGGTCGAGGTGATGGATTCGTTGCCCCAGGGGACTGTGGGCAGCTATTCTTTAAGTTTCGATTATAATGTCAAAGTTAACAGTAAACTCAAACTGACTGCATACAGTAATGGCGTGTTTCGCGAGGGGAGCTACAGCTTTACCTACGGGGGCGAGACGGTTGCTGCCAGTACCTTGAGCAGTGGCGGTGTCAAGTTGTCCGATGCCGGGTTTGCCGGGGTGTTGCAGCAAGCTTTAACAACGCTGTTTGGCAGCGGCACAGTGACGGTCAGCGGCAGCCGTGCCTTGGGTTACACCTTTGATTTTGGGGGTGCGTTGGCGGGGCAATCAATTGTTGCCGACAGCCAGCCGGGGGGCAGTGGGCTTTACATGCGTTTGCCCGAGGATCCGTCGTTAAAAGTGGCGACGAGTGGCGGTACGGTGGTTGAAACCCAGGCGGTTGCCCAAGGTTTATCGACGCAATACAACTTTGAGATCAAGGTGCCGTCGGGTGGAACGAACAATTCTGATGGCTTTACCTTTGCGTTTGCCAAAGGATTGAAGAGTGCCACGGGCAAGTTTACCAATGCCCAGGAGACGCAAGCGCGGCAAATCTTTGAGGCTTTGGCCAAAATATTGCCTTCCGGGGCCAGCACCACCACCGCCTATGCGAGCGGTAGCGTGGTGAAGATGGTCAAGTCCGACACCATCACCGTCAAACAGTTGGTTTCGCCGAGCAACGATCAACTCTATTCGATCACTTTTGCCGATTCGATCAAAGACCAAGTCCTGGCTTTGGGGGCGTTGACGGTCGTCAATTCCGGGGCGACGGCGAGCATTCAATATTTGCTGAATCCGGTGTCCCTGGATGGCGTTGCCGTGAGTGCGGCGACCGGTGCCGTGCATCTGGTGGATCGCTTTGCCGCCAATGTGGCGGGCACGTTCAAACTTTCTTTCAAGTACAACAACGCTACCTACACGACGGGTGCGATTGATTTTTCTGCGGGTGCGGCGACGCTCCAGGGTGCCTTGTTGGCGGCGACCACAAGTTCCGGTGCCAGTTTTGCGGCAACGGGGGCAACGGTTGCGGTGGCGGTGGATACCCGGCTTGACAAATGGCGGGTGACGTTTGCCGGTGCGGCGTTGGGCCAGGTGATTCCCCAGATGATACGGCTGGTGACACCGACCCATGCCCCCACGGGTTCGTTGGCGACACTGGTTGCGGGGACGGTATCCGGTGCTGGAACCTATACCACGAATGCCATTGATTTTCATGCCGATGCGGCGACACTCCAGGCGGCCTTGTCCGCAGCCAAGGGTGCCGATGGCAAGGTGTTTTCCACAACCGGAGCCACGGTTGGCGTTACTTTGGATGCCGCAGGTCGTTATCTGGTCAGCTTTGCCGGTGCGGCGTTGGGCCAGGATGTTTCGTTGTTCAACCGGGTTGTGTCACCCGTGGCGGCCCCCAACGCTCAATGGACGCAGGTTCAGATCGGTGCCACTACTTCGGAAACCCAGTCGATTACCCTGACGGAGACTACGGGGGCGTTTGCCCTGGTCTACGGTACTGCCCAGAGTGTTCCTTTGTCCTCCAGTGGTTTGACGGCTTCCACTCTGCAAACAACTCTGGAATCCATGCAGGGCATTGGTGTGGGCAATGTACGGGTGGTGCCCCATGCGGGAGGTGGTTGGGATGTAACGTTCCAGGGTGCTTTGGCGGGGCGGGATGTCGCTTCCTTGCAGGTATTGGCGTTGCAAACCATGGATATTCGCCTGGATGCCGATGGTTTGGCTGCCGATGTGTTGCGCATCAAAAAGACGGGTGCCAACGATTGGAGCCACACACTGACGGTGACCGGCAAATCCAACGAGGAAATACGCGCACTATTGGAAACCACCCTGCAAACCCTACCGGGGATTGGACGCCACAATATTTCGGTGGTGGCCGGGGTAACGGCAGGGCAATTTTATCTGCTGGGGACGGGGGCCTTGACGGGGCAATCCCTGCCTTCGTTGACCCTGGGCTTGTCGCGGGCTGTGGAACAACCTGCGAATTATCTACTGATCGGCGCGGCGGAAGTCAATGCCACGGTAGGTACTGCGGCGGCGGGGGTGAGTTTGGCGCATGGCTCGGTGGGGTTGGTGGTGTCACGCGATACGCCACCAGTCGTCGGTGGGATTGCCGCCAAACCGGGTTATGCACTGTATGCCTCGGGGGTGGCGGGTCTCTACGGCTTTGATGGCGCGGTCACTTTGACCGCCGATGCCGTGTTGCAGATCAACACCTTGGGGCGTGCCGTTGATATTTCCGTCACAACCGGTTTGACCACGCCAGCACGTCAGGTGACCTTTACCGATGGCGTGGATCGCAAGGAGGTGACCATCAACTCGGGCACCATCAGCATTGCCGATTTGGGGCAGTTGACGGGTCGCCTCAAGCTGATCACCACCACCCAGGTGCAGGGTGGGACTACGGTGACTGATTTGAGTATCGGTATTGACTCCTTGTCGGGCAATCTGACCCCGGGGGGGATTGGCGTGACGTTGAGCCAAGGCTCGGGCGGCATTGTGTTGCAAAACTCGCAGACGGGTGGGACAACGAGCAAAAAATATGCGGTGGCGGCGCAAGGGGATGTCACGATTGCCGGAATCCCTGGTGTGACGTTGACCGCCGATCGTTTGACTTTGGCCTACAACCGTTGGGGGGGTGATGTCCAGACCAGCGTTGCGACGGCTAGTGGCCGCTATGCACTGAATCTGGTGGACAATGAAACCAGATTGTACGGCAGCATGCATGCGAGCGTCGGGGATGTGTTGCAGATTGATGGCGACATGTTCATCGAATCCAAACGCAACCAGGCGGTGCGGTTGACCGATGGCAGCGTCGTCAACACCGACCAGTTTATTTTTGGTGGCGCCGGCTTGAGCGCCATGGTGGGTACTGCCGAGGTTGGTGCCGCATTGCGCGATACCAACATAGCCCTGGTGGTGGCCACAGAGTTGAACGGTGGCACCCGGCGTTGGTTGACCAGTGAAGCCGTGATCGGCGGCATGACGTTGCAATCGACGTTGCAGGCCAAGATTACCAGCGCCACCTTGGAGGTCAATCGTCAGTTGGGGCTGCAAGGGGATCCGTTGGGGACCAACGGTCCGGTCATCGATTGGAATGGTGCTGGCGACAATCAAAATTCCGTAATTTCGATTAACAAAACCCAGTCGGTGACGTTGGCGGCGGGTGGACCGGTGTTTCACGTCAATTTGGCCGGTTCGTTGTTGTTCAGCCCGGCGGAATTGGGTGGGATATTTGACCTTGAATTGCAACAGGCGGGCGATGGCAGTCGCACCTGGGTGGTGCAGGCCAATCAGGCGTATGCCTCGTTGACGGCGAGTGGCGCAACGGTTGCGGTCAAGAATGGTTCCGGCACCCTCGTTCTCGGTCCGCAAGGGCAGAGGAGCGGCAGCGTCTTGGGTACGGCGGAAGTGACCGGGGTGGATGGTTTGACGGTCAACGGCACGTTGGCGACCCGCTTTGACGGCCAAGGTAATTTTCAACTGGCGGGTGCGTTGACGCTGGGATTGGATGGTTTCGCCTCGTTGACGGGTCAGTTCGCGGTGACCAAACAGGCGGCCCCGATCATCACCCCCGATATTGTGGTTGCCAAGGCTATGGTCGCGGCGATGGGGACGGTGACGACCACGGTGGAGGGGGGCGGCAAAAGCAATACCCGGTTGCATTGGTCGGCGGCCAGCCAGGATGGATTGCGTTTTCGTGAAGGGGTGTATGGCGTGACCGTGGGGGGGACAACGGTCACGGTCGATTCCACGGGTAAGACCGATGCCCAACTGGCGGCGCTCATGCAGTCGGGGCTGCAAACGCTCTACGGCAATGGCAATGTCTTGGTGTCTGGGACGCGTGCCCAAGGCTTTGATTTTGAATTTGTCGGTGCGTTGGCGGGTGGTGATGTCGTTCTGCCGACGTTGAACGAACCGGTGGATCCGGCTACCGCGACCGACTGGGGCTATACCAGGGTGGTGACGCAAGGAAAAGCGGCGGACACGTCGGCTTCCTATTCCCTGGTGATCCAGCCGCCGAAGACGGTTTCCAGGGATTCCAACAGCTTGGTCTTCAAGTTTGCCAACAGTAATGTCACGGCCAGTGCCAAATATACCGGGATCCAAGCGACGCAATTCAACCGGATCCGTGAGGCTTTGGAAAAGATCGTCGGTGTGGGCAATGTCACCGTCATCAACCATGCCTCCACCCCGACGTCGGCCCAGGGGTATACCATTCAGTTCAACTCGGTGGCGTTGGCGAAAAATTGGGGTGTGTTGTCGGTTGTGAACAGTGGTGTCGATGCAATCGGTACGACTCTGACCCCCAACGGCAATGCCGCGACGGCCAGTACTGTGGCGACCGGGACCGTGCAATCGATCGACGGCTATCCGGCGAATGTTTTGGGTACGTTCCATGTGGAATTTTCCCTGGATGGTCATACATTTAAAAGTAACGAAATTAATTTTCACGCCGATGCGGCAACGGTGCGTCAGGGGATCCTGAATGCAAAGAGTGCTGCGGGGTCAACCTATGCCAGTTTTGATGGGGATGCCTTGGTCAGCTTTGATAGTGCTAAAAACCAATGGTTGGTGACCTTTACCGGTGCGGCGTTGGGCAAAAATATCCCGGTGATGACGGCAACGGTTACTCCATTGGCGGCACCGCAGTCAACCGTGACCAAGGTGGCGACGGGCAGCACGACTTCAGAAGTGCAAAGGTTGCTGATTCCCGCCTCTGGGATGTTTGCCCTGAATTACGATGGTCAGGGTACCGCCCCGCTTAAGGCCAACAGTGGCATGGCAATCGTGCAGCAGGCCATCGAAGGATTGGCGGGGATTGGGCGTGGCAATGTGACGTTAACAGCTATTAACGGCGGTTGGGAAGTCGCTTTCAAAGGGGAATTGGCGGGCAAGAATGTCGCAACTCTGGGCTTTTCCACGGTGGAAACCTTGGATTTGCGTTTGGCGGACGGCCAAATCGGCGATGTCGTCCGCCTGAAGAAGGCGGGGGAGCAGGATTGGTCAACCACACTCGATATGACGGGGCAGTTGCCAGAGGCGCAGCGTCTTCTCCTGGCCGATGCGGTGACGGGATTGCTTGGTCCGGGAGTGACTGTCGTTGCCGATAGCACCCAGGCGGGTCTCTATTACGTTGTTTCCCCGACGGCGATTCCCACGTTGGTTGCCGGGATGTCGCGCACCGTGGAACAACCCCCGGAATATTTATTGATCGGAGCCTCCGGTGTCAGCGGCGCGATTGGTTCGCAGGCGGCTGGGGTGGCCTTGAGCCAGGGCAGCATCGGATTGGTCTTGTCCCGTGGTGCGGACAACGCCAGCGGTTATGCGTTATATGGTTCTGGGGCAACGTCGCTGCATGGGTTTGGTTCGGCGGTATCGATGAGTGCGACCGGGACGCTGGCGATCAACACCCTGGGGCGCGCCGTCGATATCAATGTCACGACCGGGCTTACGACACCGCAGCAAAAGGTCACCTTTACCGATGGTACCCGCATGCAACAGTTGGTGATCACCCAGGGCAACATCACCATCGAAAATTTGGGGACGCTCGCGGGCAGTTTGGCGGTGGTGGCGGTGCAACACCAGGTTTCGGGGATTGACACCACCGATGTGCGCATTGGCTTACAGGGGGTTTCTGGCAACTTGAACGCTGGCGGGATGGCCGCGTCCCTGTCCAATGGTAACGGGGCTATTTTGTTGCGCAATCAGGTGGGGATCGGCTCGGCGTATGCGGTGCAGGCGGAGGGCAATGTCGGGTTCCAGGTGGGGAGCGGTGCCGTCAGTCTGCAAACCGACAAGTTGCAAATTACCTTGAACCATTGGGGCAGCGACCTGAAAGAGAGCGTCGGCACCGCCACGGGTCGTTATGAAGTGGACATGGTCAAGGATGAGGCGCGTCTCAGGGGCAACATGACCGCGTCCATTGCCAACACCCTGACGGTCACCGGGCAATTATTCCTGCAAATGGATAATAACCAAACCATGACCTTGTCGGATGGGACGACGGTCAAGGTCAACCAGTTGACCATCGGTGGTGGCCACGTCACGGCGGACTTGAATGTGGGTACCAGCGCTTTGGGGGCATCGCTCAAAGATGTCAACCTGCTTTCGGTGATTAGTACCGAAGTTGGCGGCAGTGGGCGGCGTTGGCTGGCAACCATAGGCGATATGGGCGGGGCGAGCATCGCCGGCTACACGATCGGCCAGTTGCAGCATGCCGGAATCGAGATCAACGAAACCATAAGTTCGGTGACGGGAATTATCCCGGCATCAACGGCGCCAGTGATCAATTGGTCGCAAAACGTGCGCAAGGTGACGGTGGATCAGGGGAAGGCGTTGCTCCTGAATCAGGCGGTTGGGGTGATTCATCTTCCGGTGAGCGGCGAATTGCTCCTGGGCGAGGCGGTATTGGGGGGGGATTTCGACCTGACGCTGGACAAGCAAGCCAGTGGGACGCAATGGACCATCCACGCCAACGATGCCCACCTGGGTTTGGCGGTCAATGGCATTGGTTTGGCACTCAATCAGGTGACGGGCACGCTGGTCATCAAACCCGATGGCAGCCGTTCGGGTCAGGTGAGCGGCACCGTGGCGTTGACGGGTGTGGATGGCTTGGCATTATCGGGGTCGATGAGCGCGGCGTTCGATGCCAGCGGCAAGTTAACCCTTACCGGTGCGGCGGATTTGGATGTCCTGGGGCTTGCCACCCTGTCGGGTCATTTCAATATTGATCGTGCCGTCATCGATAATCGCACGCAAATTCGGGTTTTTGCCAGTGGGTTAACGGCCTTTGTCGGCGTCAATGGGGTGGGGGCGTCGTTGTCTGGCGGCTCTTTGGCGCTCCTTTTGGGCAGTAACGCCAACGGCAAGACCGGCTATGCCATTCAGGGTGTTGCGGATTGTATCGTCGCCACTCCGGTGGTTTCCATGACCGGCCAGGTTACGCTCCTGGCCAACACCCTCGGGCGGGGGGTGAGCCAAACCATGGTGGTGGGTGGTACGACGCTCGCCATGAACTTTGATGCGACGTATTTGCCACCAAAGATGGATGTGGGGGCGTTGGATGCCCTGGTGATCGACAAACTGGGGTCGGCGGTGGCGACGGTGAGTGGTGCCATCAGCGATCTCAAGGCCGCCATCACCCCGCAGTATGACGATGGCGGCAATCCCACCAACAACCATCTCATGGCCAGGGAATTACCTATCCTGGGTACGTCGCTGTCGCAAATCATCGGTGCCGACAAATTGTTGAAGATTGGCGATTACGTCCAACGCTATCTCCAGGATGGTTTCACCAACCTGCCGGTACCGGTCTATGGTTCCGTGGGTCAGCCGACTTTGAAGGGATTGCTGTCTTATCTTCAAAATAATTGGCTCCCTGAATTGGGGGTGGCCAAAGACGCTTTGAAGCTGGTCATGGGTTCGACCGGTTTGGAGATTGCCTTTGCCGATCAGTTTACCTTGAGCAATACCACGACGCTTCGCTTTGGCGAGGATGCCGCAGCCATTGGCCTCTCCCTTGATGCCTCAATTGATGTCAATGTGGCGGTCGATATGGATGTCGCCTTCCGTCTGGCCATCGACTGGTCCAAGGGGACGAGTCATTTTTATCTGGATCGCCTGAATGTTGCCGCGAAAGCGGCGGTGAATGATATTGATGTTACGGCGGCATTGGGACCTTTGGCGGTCAGTCTGGGTGATCGGGCGCGCCAGACGGGTAGTTTGTTGCTCACCATTGCCGGTAGTGTGCAACAGAGTGCTTCGGGCTTGAGCTTCAAACAAACCACCGACAGCTTGGCGGTCAATCTACCCGTCTATGCCCAATTGGGTAGCCTGGATCTGGCGGCGGGCAAGGTGCCGGCAATCCATTTCAACGGCAATCCCTTTTCCGGCAGCGTCAAGCTGACAACGGAACATTTCGACCAGATCGGCGATTTCAGCAAAATGTCGGTGGTGGATCTCATCCTGATGTTTCCCGATTTCGTCGATTCCCTGGAATCCATCCGCAACGACGGTCGGTTGGCGGCCACCCTGCCGTTTGTCGAATCGGGTCTCGACCAATTGTTGCAATTCAGCGAAGGCTTCAAACAAAACGTTTACGACAAGATTGATTTCAATAAACCACGGGTCGATTTATTGAGTTTCACTTCCGCTACCGTGGCCAAAATGACGGTCAACGGCAAGTCGGTCATGGGCCTGATCAACCCGTTCGGCGGTTTCAGTTCTGTTCTGTGCAAGGATCAGGAGGTCAGCCTCTATCAAACTGTGAACGGTGTTGATCGGTTGCTCGGCACCTATGGCATCGATTCGGTGCAAAGCTCCAAAATTCTTGTTCTTAAAGGGGCACCCGTTGCTGGTGTTGACCTTAAAGCGGTAGTGCATCAGCCGTTGGTGCAAATAACCACGTTGCAGGAATTCATGGATGCGGTGAACCGGTCCGGAGTGTTGCCGTACGGTATGCAGATCGTGTTCGATCCGGTACAGCGTACCTTTGAAGTCCCCTTGCATTTTCACGAAGAGTTCACCCCGGTGGATATGCCCCTGAACCTGGATTTGGGGAGCGAGGCGTTCACTTTGTCCACCAGTGCCCAGGGGAGTGTGACGGCGTTTGTCGATGGTACCTTGAATTTCTTTGCCGATTTGGACGGTCGTACCGTTCTGGGCAAAATGGGGTCGATTGTTTCGGGTAAGAATTTGTTTTCCGACAGTACGGTTGTATTTGATTCCACCCTGGTGGGTTATACCCTGGAATTGGGGGGGGAGAAGTATACCGTGGTGGGAGTGCGCGATGCCCATACCCTGTCATTGGACCATGCTTCGACTTCTGGGGTGACGTCGGAGGGGTACACTTTAAGGCAAAATGAATATCAATTCGGCATCAGTAATGTTGCATTGACCGGGGGTGTTGCCCTGGATGCCAAAGATCTCCAGGTGGGGGTGCAGCTCGGGTTTTTATCGGCGACGGCTGGGGGCCGGGGGACGAACTCAGGCGTTCATGTTGAACTCGATGCTGGTATCACCTTGGATCGCCATCCGGGGTCGAACGATCCAAACGACAAACGATTTACTTTCGATCAAGTGGGGGGCTCGGCGCTCCATTTCGCCCTGAGTGGTGAGGCCAGTGCCCATTTGCGTGGTTTGTCGGTCAATCCTGGGATCGGAGCGGATATACCCCTGGCACCCAACATGGAAATCGCCATCGATGTCCTGGATCCCATCCATCCCGGGACACTGCGGGTCGTCAATCAAAACCCGATGGTTCCGGCCGATATCAAGGCGCTGGTCAAGGCGGGGACGGTCAAGTCCAACGACATGGTCGTCATCATGCCCGATTTGGGGGCGGCGTTTGATTTCAAGAAGCTATCCTTCGCCGACATTATCGAAGGGACGCGCATGGGATTGGAAGCCCTGCGCGATACGCTGTCCGGGCAGCCGTTTTACACGGTGGAATTGCCCATTGTCAGCCGCTCGCTGGCCGATATATTCCCATTCGTCGATCAAACCTTGGCCAAAATCGCCCAGGCGGAACAAAACCCATCGCAAAGCATCAGCCAGGTCGAAGCCATCTTCGAGAACGCCCTGGGTATCAAGGACGACAATACCAAGCCGCCCGGTGAGCAAATCTTTTCCCTCTCCCTGGATGGCGACGCCTTGAAGATCCATCTCAATGTGGGTCAGGTGTTTGCGCACAACTATGGTTTCAGTCTGGATTTGCAACAATTGGCGAGCATCGCCGGTCCTGGCGCTTTGGCCGGCATGGATTTTGTCGATAATCTGGCCGACGTGATCAATCCGGAGGCGGCGGGCAAGATTGCCCTGTCGGCATTGGCCAAATTGCAGGTTGAGGCGGGGATTCGCTTTTCCGGGGCCACTCCTGAATTTTTCCTCTACGATTACAACGCCAATCGTGTCCAATCCGAGGCGGTGGCCTCTTTTGGCAGCGTCACCTTTGCCAATCACAGCAGTGTCGTCACCGATCAGGCTTATGCGGGCATTTTGGCCAGTTTTCGCACAGTATTGACGCAACTCGGGGCGGGGGTCGGGCGTCTCAGTGCCGTGGTCAACGCCGCTTATGATGCGGCGAATGAGGCGGATAACCGTGATCTGGTTTACGGGGCGGATCAACTGGTTGGGCAACGGCAGACGGCATTGGTTAACCTGGCTGCGCGTTTATCCAATGATTTGGGTATCAAAGTTGATCTCTATGCCGGCAAACAGGAGGCGTTGGCCAAACCGGCAACACAAAAATTGTTTGACAACGTGAAGGCTTATCGGACAGTTGCGGTGGCTCCGGAACAGGCGGCGGGGACTTATGCCACGGTGGGTTTGAGCGTCACCGGGAAAGATTTGCAGCTTGGATTCGACGCTGGACCGGCGAAAATTGGCGTCAGCGGTGGTTGGGCGGCCATAGACCGCGATGGCAACGCCAATACCAAAGATTACGCCACTTTTACCGTCAAGTTGGACCAATTGCGCGGTTCGTTGGCCGATGATGGCCGGTTCCACCTCACCAAGGAGCGTCTGTCCGACAACATCAGCACCAGTTTGGAAGGTGCCCTGGGTATGGATCTACCCATTCGCCTCGATTTTTCCGGTGGCGAACTCAATCTGGGCGATCTGACTGCCAAAACCACGGCGGCGGGACTGGGCGGGTTCATCAACAGCGCTGCGGGTATCGTGACTTCGGTGCCGTCGCTGACCATCAAAGTGCCCAACGTCCAGGATATCATGGATCAATACCTGGGTGAATTCAGTCTGCTTGGCATGCTGAACGACCCCAGCCGCATTCTTGATGGCATCGACTCCTCCCTGGGGACGGTGCAGGATGTATTGGGGGGGCAGACATCGCAAAGCATACCCATCATTGGCGATAAGCTCAAAGATGTCAGTGGTTTCGTCAAAGATATCCGGGTCAACCTGCTGGCCGATCTGAAAAAGAAGCTCTCAGCCGAAGGGGGCGCGGTCGGGATCATCCGCGAATCCATGTACGAACTGTTTGGTAACGGTGGTGCCAATATTCTTCTGGATACCAATCATGATGGAACCATCAACATCAACGATATCGATGTGGAATGGTATGATAAAGAGGGTCATATCCTCGCGCCTTGGATCATAGGGGGTAACCTGCCCAACAATGCCGATGCCATCCAGTTCAACATGGCCTTGGGACAAACATTGGTGGCAACCGGCCTGGATATTCCCCTCGCCTTTGACCTGCCCGGATTTTCCCTCGATATCCAAGGTGGTTTTAACTTTGACATGAAGTGGGCCTATGATTTTGGCTTTGGGCTCAGCACCTCCAGTGGTTTTTACGTTGCCACCCATACCGGTGCAGCGTCTGCCGAACCGGAATTGCGCATCACTGCCGAGGCCAGCTTGAAAGGGGTGAACGGACAGCCGTTCAAGGCGGAAGGAAAACTGCTCTTTTTCCGGGCGCAGGTGATTGACGAGGGGCAGAACGGTGCCGGCGTCAAACCGAGTGGCGCTGATGTGGTTCTGGGGATCGACCTCAAGGGGGACAGCAAGGGGCGGTTGTCGGCGAGCAAGATCCTATCGCAATCGATGACGCAATCGTTTGGCGTGGTGTTTGCCGTTACGACCGACATTCATCTTCTGACCGTTTTGGATACCCCCAACGCCCCGGGCATGCCCAAGCTCAAGGCCGATTTGATCGTGGATTGGGATTGGCAATACGGCCAGAAGATGCCAGCGCCGCAGATTGGTCTGCATGCGCTCAGGATCGATGTCGGTTCGTTGGTGAATAACGTCCTGCTGCCGATCACCGAAAAGATCGAGGGGATGGTCGGACCGATCAAGCCGTTTGTCGATTTTATGCTGACGCCGATTGCCGGGATGGAGTTTACCCAGGCCATTGGCATCGAAAATACCCCGTTGGGACTGTTGAACGGTATCCTCAAGGCTTATGGCAAACCGCAAATTCCTGTTTCATTTTTCAAGGCGGTGCAATTTGTTGTCAATCTTCCCGGCATGGTGAAGGGGTGGGCCAACACTGGGGAAATATTGCTGGGCGATCTTTCCGGGTTTGGCAGCGGCAACGTTACGGCGCAACAGACCGACATTGGCTTGCCTGCGGATCTGATGGCCAAGTTTAACGATATTGCGGCCAAATCGACGGGCGGTGCCAGTAATTCGGGTGGTCGTTCCGGCTTTAAGATGATGGAATACATCAAGGATATCAACAATTGGAAGGCGATTTTGACCGGGGGTGACGCCACTCTGTTCACCTATGAATTACCGCTCCTGGGCTACAGTTATTCGACCAAGGTGACCTTGGGGATGATCCCCCTGGGGCCGGTCATGCTCAAGTTTGGTGCCACGGCGGGTTTTGAGGCCATGGCCGATCTGGCCTTTGGTTATGATACCTATGGCATACGCCGGGCCATCGCCACGGGCAATCCGTTGGAGGCGTTGGACGGCTTTTACCTCTCCGATTTCACCCTGCCGGAGTTCAAAAACGGTAAGATCGTCCCGGGTACCGGCGGCAAAGAGAAGGATGAATTTTATGTCAACGCCTTGATCGGTCTGTTCGCTGCGGTGAACCTGGGGCCGCTGTCGGGCGGTTTGCAGGGGGCGATCAATTTCCATGCCGGGCTGGATGTACAAGACATTGCCAAATCGGTATTGACGAAAGATGCCAACGGCAATGTGACCCAAGTCTCCTGGGTCAGCGATGGCAAGATTCGCGGCAGCGAAATTGTCACCATGTACGACTACCAGGGTGGTGGGTTTAAAAATCTTTTCAACATCAGCATGGGAGCTGATTTTGTCGCCAGTGTCTTTGTCGAGTTGGACCTGTGGATTACCACCGTGACCCTGCTCGACATGGAATTGTTCCGCGCCAATTTGTTCAATCTGTCTTACAACGCCCCCAAGGTGCAGCCTACGTTGGCGGAACAAGCGGGTGGCACGCTGACCCTGAATATGGGCGCCCGGGCGGGCAATCGTGCCTATTTCAACACCACCGATGGCGATGAGATTGTCACCCTGTCGGGGACGGGCGGTACTGTTAATGTTGAATTTGACGGTTGGTATCAAACCTTTACCGGGGTTACCCAGGTGGTGGGTCATCTGGGGCAAGGAAAGGATACCCTGGATGCCACGCGTTTGGATGGGGTGCTTATCGATATCACTGGTGATGCGGGCGATGACAAACTGTACGGCGGCAAGGGTGGCGGGGTGTTGTCGGGTGGCGAAGGCAATGATCTCATCGAAGTGGGTGCTTTTGCCGTTGGGAGTGTGAGCAATGGCAAGTACACCCCTGGGGCATTTCAGCCTGGTGTCGGGGTGACGCGTTCCTGGACCCTCAATGGTGATGCGGACAACGATACCCTGGTGGGTGGTTCCGGTGCCGATATCCTGAAGGGGGGCGTGGGTGAGGATAAACTGGAGGGGGGGGCGGGCGATGATGAGCTGTGGGGTGGTCTGGGCAACGATACCCTCAAGGGTGGGACTGGTGATGACACCTATATCTTCGAGAATAATTATGGCGAGGATATGTTTAATGATCGCGAGGGGGCGACCAAGGTTGACCTGTCGCGTTTGACCCAGGGGATGACCGTGACCATTGCCAAACAGGCGGTGGGGGTGGTCAATGCCCAGGGGCAGGAGTTGCGTATGTCGGGTGCTAAAGTGACCGACATCAAACTCACGGCGCAGACCGACACGGTGTACGTCACCAGCTTTCCCGAATGGAAGATTGATGTCAGAGATCAGGGCGGTGCCGATGATTATCGCATTACCCTGGGGCGTGCCGCCGATGCGGGGGGTACCGGTACTATTAACATTATCGAAAAAACGGGATCCAGCGATTTTGATGAGATCATCCTGGAGCAGACACGAGCAACGACCAGCGACGCCATCGAACTCGACCTGGATACCGTGACCAATGGCCGTGAGGTCGTCACCTACCAGAATGAGTTGATGGATCGTTTGACCCTGAAAGGCAAGGGGGCTGCGTATGATGCCAATCATATCGCCTCCCTGGGTGGCAATATTCGTTTCACCGCCGGGTTGCAAAATGCCGGTGAGGCGACCTCCTATCTGGGTTCTACGGCGTTCCGTGGCATTGGCAAGACGATTACCCAAGAAAGCGCCATGGAAGCGGCTTCGGTGGTCCTGGAGTCGGTGAAAACGTTGGATATTGCCCATGATATCGTCGCTTTGAACAATGGTCACATTGACCTCAGAACCTATGGTGACAATGCCAACATTCGCCTGGGGGCCGATCTGATTTCGTCAGCCTCCTCTGCGGCGACCGATACCACTGGATCCGGTTGGATGCGTATCCAGGTCGCGGAAGGCAGTCTGTTGAACAATACGACCAACAAAATCATCGGTGACAATGCTTATGTGCTGGTCAAGGCGAAGAATGCCATTGGCACTGTGGTCAATCCCATTCTGACCCGCGTCAAGGAGATGACCTTGACGACCGCCGGGCATGGGGTGGGCGATGTGGTGATTCGTGAAGATAACGACCTGACCCTGGTTGAGGAACGGGTGTTGGTGAGCCCGGAAAATCCCGGCTTTGTTATCGATGCCAACCCATCGGAGGATCAATGGGAATCGGGTGTCAATTGGGTGAGCAATACTGCCACGGGGGCACCGGCTTGGCGTGACCTGATCCAAAGCAGACGTACCAATGTGGCGGTCGAGGTGGCCAAAGGGGATCTTTCCATCGAATTGCTACAGCAAAATGCCTTGTTGACCTTGGCAACGGGGTACGTGCGGACCTTGCAGACGGGTAAAAACATCACCTTTACCGCCGATGACATGAATTTCAAGAGTGGGGTGGAATACCTGATCGGTACCGGGCAATTGTTGTTGCAGGCGGAGATGGGGGTCTGGAACTATTATCTGGGGACGGCGGCGGAGACGGCGGGCGGCGTCGATTATGAGGAGGATAGCCAGCAACAACTGAGCAATCCGGGGATGTATCTTTCCGCTCGTGATTTGGCGGCGTTGAAGGATGGGTTTGGCCAGATCAAGATTGGCCGTAGTGCCATTGGCAACCATATGCTGTTGGGCGATGCCAAGTTGACCAGCGTGGTCAAAAAGACTGGTGAGGTACGTGCCGCCAATTCGCAACAGTCGGCCTTTCGCGATACCACGACCCTGTATGCCGATGTCATCGATGTCGTGGGCGATGCCCAGGCACCGTTGGATGTGTTGACCCTGAATGCCCGCAAGGTGTGGGTGCAAAGCCAAAATCTCCAGGATCCCAACGGTTTGCCAGATTCTGGTCTCTTTGCCCGCCGGGTGGTTCTCAATGTTGGCGAACAGGCCCTCATCGGTGGTTGGGTCAAGGGGACCGAGCAGACCACGATCACGGTCACCGGGCAACCGGGGGATGCGGGGGTTGTTGACCCTTATTTTATCCCGCCGTATCTGACGGTGGCGGGGCCCAACAGTTTGCAGCTCGATAGCGGTGGTTTGATCGCCACCCTGGGTGCGGCCAGCCTGATGACCATTACCACCCCGGGCAGTGTTGAAACCCGGGGCCGTATTTCCGTGGGTGGGGTGGGTTCCACGCTCAATCTGGTCAGTCAGGGACCGGTCATTATTGCAGAAGGCTCCGACATATCGGGTTTGGAGAATAATGCGCAGTTGAACATCACTTCTGGGGATGTTTTGTCGATCAATCCTGGTTCGGCGGTGCGCTCCGGGGTGACTTTCGTCAGCCCCGATCCGGTTAACCAGCCCGATAATAAAATTATTCCGCAAATCAGTGGCAGCAATGCCGGACTCAATCTGGTTTCGGCGCATGAGCTGTTGTTGGGTGGTTCGGTGTCGGCTTCGGGCGATATGGTACTCGCTTCATCGACCCCCAAGTATGACAACAAAGCCTACGGCAATCCCAGCGACCCCACCTATCAACCCCGTTATGAAATTTTTAACAAGACTGCGTATTTGAATAACATCGCCGCAGTCAGCCCGAATCATTATCTGGTCGGTCACGTCGGTGGTTATGGCATGTTGGTGACTGGTACGGTTACCAGCATGGGTGTTGGAAAAAATCTGACCGTGCGTTCGGACCAGGATGTCGTCGTGCGCGGCAACATCAACGCTATCGGTGCCCAAGCCAACCTGATCTTGCAATCCAACAAATTTTTGTATGTCGAGGGGTTTGCCACGGCCACCGCCGGCGTCTCTCTATACGGTGGTGTCGGGGTGGATGGCGCAGCATTGAGTGGACCGGGGGCGCGTTCGGACTCCAAGGGGTCGAGTGTGCATGTCCATGCCACGAGTACCGTGCGGACTACCGAGGCGGGCTCCACCATCAACGTCAAGGGGGCCAAGGATGTCGATCTGTACGGTGCCCTGGTGGCGGGTGGCGTGATTGGCAACACCGGGGTCACCTTCGCCCTGGATGCCAATGGTGATGGCGGTGCCAGCATCAACGTCACCGCTGGGGAGCAGGTGCGTCTGGAGTCGGGACTTTTGGCCAGTGGCGATGTCACCGTAACCGGTGGTACACCCGGTTTGGATGATGGTTGGAGTGGTTCCGATGCCATTGCCAACAACGATAACCTGTTGTCGGTATTGATCAATACGTCGGGGGGCATCACCGGGGCGGGCTTGGGTGCCCATGCTACGGGCAGCACCGTCACCGTCTCGGGTGCGGGGCGTGTCGAAATCATGGGGTGGCTTAATTCTGGCGGCAAGTTGCAGCAAACGTTCGATGCCAATGGTGCCATGACTGCGCAAAGCATCGCCTGGTCGGGAAGGGATTCCGATCTGGTGATTCATTCCGATCAACGGGCGTATATCGGTGGTCATACCCTCAACCAGGCGGGCAGCGTGGTGGAGACCGGGGGCTATCTCAATGCCAGTCGTTTGATCGATGTCCAGGGTGGGGTCGATACATCGGGGGTGGGATTATTGGTCCAGGGGGCGGCGGAATTGGTGGTCGAGGGGACGCGCCATGCCGATGGCAGCGTTCGCAGCGCCGGTGCCATCAGCTTGTACGGCGTCAACGATGTCGATATGCAAGGTTTGTTGGTAGCCGGTGGCACGAGCGCGATGATTCGCGATGCCCAAGGCAAATATGTGGGTCGGGACGTCACCCGTTATGATGTCGATTCAACGATCAGCGTGCGGGCCGATCGGCAATTGATCATCGGTACCGATATCACCGCCGGTAAAAAGGTGGATTTGATCGGCGGTGTTGATAACCGCCCGGTGAGCGTTGGTTCGCCGTATACCGGGCGCGGCATGGTATTGTATGGTTCCGCCAGCGTTGGCACGACCCGCGCCAACAGTGAAATCAACCTGAACGCCCCGGGTCGCATCGATATCTTGGCCCCGGGGGATGTGAACGAGCTTCTGTTCAGTGGCTGGCCGATGTTGGCCTCGGGACAGTTGAGCCGTGATGTGACGTTGATCATGCAGGTCAACAAGGTGAGCTTCACCATGGAGGCGGTGGTGACGCTGTCGGCCGTGGCGACGAATAATAACACCACGATCTCCCATCTCCTGGATGATCTCAACGCTGCCATGGCGACGGCGACCTGGACGGTAATAGCGAGCAATGGTCCCCCCGGGACGCCGTTGGTGGGGGATACGTATACTGACTTTGCCCAGGATCCCGCTTATCCCGATGTGAAGGCCAAACTGCGCGATGGGCATATTCGCCTGGTATCGCCTTATGTGTGCCAGATCGTGGCCTCCAAGACGGGTGATCCGTTCACGGTGACGCAATATGGCGAAGACCTCGGGTTCATCCAAGCCCAAGGTCCAACGCAATCGAGTCGTCGTTATGCCCTGGATGCCCCGGGACTGGGGTCAACGATAACCATTGGCAAGCCGGGTGGTCCCAACGGCAAGCTCTACATCGCCGGCAAGGTGTTGGCCGATTCGTCCATTGTTCTGAACAGTGGCGTGTCGGCGGACGGGCGTGACATTGACCTGGATGTCACCGGCATTTTGGAGACGGTACACGGCTCCATCGCCTTCAATGCCGGCGAAAGCGGGGTGTTGAAGGGGGATGTCATCGCCCATGGGGCTGGCAGCGATGTCATCATCAGTTCGGGACGCTCTTTGACCATCAACGGGTTGATCGAGGCCAACGATCAAGTCCGATTGACCGGCGGGGATGGGACGCAGATCGATAATTTTAATAGCCTCATTCTGAATAATACCGCTACGATCCGCACCCTGGATGCCAACAGTGGTATCACGATTGCCGGGACCAATACGGTCTTTTTGGACGGGGCCATTCAGACGACCGCCGCCAGTATGGCGATTGCATTGAGGTCTGATTTGGGAACGTTGGTGTTGAATCGCACCAGTGGTCGCATCTTGAGTGCCGGGCAACTCGATATCACTGCCCGTGATTTGATATTGGATGGTCCTATCACCAACACCTTTGTGGCAGGCGATGCCACGCCGGAAACCCGGATTACAGCGGTGCGCAACGCCAGTTTGGGGGGGAATCTGACGGCAACGGATGATGTCAAGGTGTTGGTTGGCCAGGAATTGAACATGGTGGATTCGGCCTGGAATGTCGGCACGCTGACCATGACGGCCCGGGATATCTATCTGGGCAATCCGGTGAGTGGCCTGCCGCAAAACCAACATGGGGCTACGATTTCGGCGGGTGGTTTGATCAAGATCAGCAGCAGCGATGTCCTGGAGGTGCATGCGGCCGTTTTGATGACGACACGGGATGTGGGCTCACTCATCGACATTGATTCCCCCAACCTGTGGGTCGTGGGTGAGCTGTATGCCGGGGCGACGATTGTTAACAATTCCGCAGTGGCCAATGCCGATGGGGCGACGGTGGATATTCATGTTACCGACACCTTGCGCATGGGGGTGGTTCCAGGTCCGGACGCGGCGGTGGCGGCTGGGGGGACGATCCTGGCCACGGGCGACTTGATGATTCATGGTGGCACGGGCAACGCCAATGTGGATAATCCGGGTGTCGGCCTGTTTGTCGATGCCAACAGCCGGATTGCCTCAACGGGCCTCGGTGGGGGCGGCAGTGGGGTGGTGACCCTGACCTCAGACCGTGATGTGCGCATCGATGGCTTCATTGACAGTATGCAGAGTGGGGGTGAAGTCAGGATTGGGGTGGCGCGGACTGCGGACATTCGTGGCATGATCCAAGCGGATCAACTGGTCGAGATCCAGGGGGGGATGTCGGATACCACCGGCTACTCGGTCGTCATGTCGCCGCTGCTCTATCAAATGGATGGCAGTGATACCTGGTTTATTGATAACCAGGGCCGGTACATGGACGCCAACGGTTGGCTGGCGTTGGATGCGAACAATCAGGTGGTGACGGTTGCCAATGGTTTGACCGCCACCCATGCCAGCACTACCGATCAAGGTGGGGATCCGCAACGTTTGACCGGGGCCATTCTGGATACGGGCATTGGTGGTGCTGTTACCATCCAGGGTGGGGGTATTCTGCAACTGGATGGCATGATTGGTCAGCCCTACAAAATTCCGGGTGGCAACACCATTGGCGTGCGGACGCAGACGGTGACTATCACGGGTTCCGCAACGGCGCAGACCCATATTTTTGCCGATGTGAATGCCGCCGACCGCATTGCGGTGACGGGTGGAGATTTGAACGTACGCGAAGGGGCGGCATTGAAGACCTGGGGGCCAGCCGGGCAGATTGAGATCGTTGCCAGTGGCAATCTTTTGGTCAAGGGGGCCTATGGGCAGAAGGATGCTGCGACCATCAGCTCCAGCGATTGGCTGCATTTGCGTGGCAATACGGTGTACGAGGCGGGCAACCTGGACGCCAAAAACCATGTATGGCTGAACGCGGCACGGGATGTGACGGTTTATGGTCTGGTGGGGACGAGCGGCACCAGTGGGACGGAAGTGATTGATGTGCGGGCGGGTCTGGACGTCACCTTGACGGATGCCGCTGCCAAAGGGAGCGTTTTGCGGGCGACTTTGGGTGGGGGGTCCATTTACACCCTGGGATCGGGGGTGCTTTCCACCAAGGGGAGCCTGAACCTGTTGGCCGGCGAGGATTTGGTCCTCGATGCCAGTGCCGCCCAGGCAGCGGGCACCAAATCGGTTTCCACGCCCATCATCAGTACGGAAACCGTCCATTACCAGGTGGTCACGGGTTACAACCAAGTGGTGGACAAAGTGGTGCAGGTGCCGGTCGTCAGTTGGGTAACGACGACCGTAACCGAACAGATCGGGATGGAGTCGATCAAGTCGGGCTATTATTACACCACCATGAACGTCACCCTGGTGCAGGATGGCTATTGGAATGGCACTACGAAGCGGGAATGGTTTGTCGAAGGGGTGGATTATCGCAACGATGCCAGCTCTTCGGGTGGTGGATACCTCATGACCGCAGCCGATTGGGCCGCCACGGGTGCGGCGGCACCGACCCTCATAGGTGGTTATCCGCCGACCTTCAACCAATTGTCCGACATGCAACGCGATGCGGTCATCCAGGCGTTGGGCTACAAGAAACTGTACGATTTTCAATACAGCAATCTGCAAAAATGGCAGGTGATCAACGGGAATACCACCGTGGTCGCCTGGACCCCCGATTGGAGCCTGCCGGCGGCGGCTGGTACGGTGAAGCCGGTCCAGGTGGTCAACATCAACGTATCGGGCTGGAATGATAAATGGATCCGCATGCCCCTGGGTGCGGAGCAGGATGTGTTGCGGGTGGTGAGTCAGGGGACGCCCACGACTTGGTATGAAAACGTTGGCAGTTACACCGAAAATGCCACCGTGACCTACACCCAGGACCGTTCGTCCAGGACTTCGTCCGGGGCTTCGGCCTACGAGCCGTATTATGGCTATTTTCCGGGACTGGGTAATCGATGGATTGATGCCTGGAACTACACGACCAATTCCGACTATGACAACAGCCCCCTGCGCTGGTCGGTGAATTATCACACCAATGGCCAATGGATCTACAACCTGACCGATGGCACCAGCAATGCGAGCAAAGCCCGGACACCGAGTTGGTATGGTGCCAATCCGTCCGATGTCGGCTATGACCGCTTGGGAAATTATACCATTACCCCTGCTGGATATTTTGCCACGTCGGCATCGGTTTCAGGCGCTTGGACGTTGTCAACCCAGGTGAATGTCGTGGGGCAGAATGCCTCCTGGCAAAATGTCTATTATGTCGGACACCCCGGTCAGTACAATTATTGGTATCAGTTGAGTGGCGTTGGCAATTTTGCACAACCGACCAATGATCGGCAAAATTCGGGTACTCTGAATGCCCTTCCAGGCGGTGGTGGGGCGTGGATCGGTATTCGCCGTGCCAATCCGACACCGGCTGATTCTTCCCCAAGTGGCGGGTGGGTCTATGAATCAACGGGTGGCGGCGCATTTTGGGGGAATTGGGCGGGGGGTGAGCCCAATTCGGCCGGCTTCGAGTGGGTCGCCGGGATGTACGGCGATGGAAGCTGGAATGATTATGACGATAACGCCTCCGGTTATGATAACAATAGGGGGTATGTTACCGTTCACGGTGGATATTGGTCTTATGGCGATGTAACGGAAACTTTTTATACCCAGGATCGCAATTGGACGTCGGTGACCAATTCCGTTGCTGACAAACGCCTGACCCTGAACTATCAATGGGTGAGCAACAGTACCGATGTTTTTGATAACCGTCCCAAATTTCGCAACTATGATGTGCAGACCAAAGTGGTACAAACCGCCAATGTCACGCTGTACAAAGATGTTCCCATTCTGACCGATCAAACTTCCACTCATTCGGTACGTCTGTATGATCCGGCTGGTGATGCCACGTTCGGGGCGTTTGGGCAAAATTCCCTGGTGGCTGATACGCTGACGGTGGATGTGGGAAGAGATTTACAATTGACCGGGAAAGTGCAGACCACGGGAGATGCAACTTTTACCGCCGGGCGCGACTTTGCGTTGACCGGCAAAACATTGGCCGGGGTGACCCTGGCGGCGGTTTCGGAGGTGGCGGTTCAAGGTCAGGTGACGATTGCGGCGGCACGCGATGTGTTGTTCAACCAGGCATCGTTGCTGACCGTGGGGGGGGATGTAGCGGCAACGGCACAAAGTGGTACGATGGCGGCTTTGGGCGCTGTGGAGGCGATACACGGTGGTGCCACGCTTCTGGCCGCGACCGATCTCCAGGCCAAGACCACACTTCATGCCTTGAGCGTGACCATGACCTCCGGTACGGGCGGGCGTGGCAGTATTTCGGGTGATATCACGACGGATATTCAGGCGTTAGGTGCGGGTGGCATCACCCTGACGGCGGGGGCCCTCAGCGGCGATATCACTTTTAATTCCAGCGGCGTTCAGGCGGCAACCACGCTCACCATGACCGCTTTGGCTGGAAATCTGTACGCCAAGGGGGCGGCGTTGCAGGCGGGCGGCATGGTGTTGACGAGTTCGGGCAGCATGACTGGCGATGTCCAGAACAGCGTTGGCTTCCAGATTGTGACCGATACCTTGGATGCCCGGAGTACTCAGGCGGGTGATTTGCGCCTGTCGGTCTACGGGGATCTGGACGCGACCCATTTGCGTACCCATCAGGGTACCATTACCGTGGATGTGTCCGGTAATCTGATCGCCCGGGATGTGGACGCGGGGAGTCGTGCGGTTGCTTTGAGTACACCGTTGGCCATTGCCACCGGTCCTTTGGTTGATGCCAGCAACAACCCGGTACGGGATATGACTTTGGGTTCGGTGGTGGCGGGCTCGGTGACTTTGGATGCAGGAGGGACCATCGACCAGTTGGTGGGATCGGTGGTGACAACGGGGCAGTTGAGCTTGCTGACCAACGCCGCGACCACCTTGACGGGTTTGGCGGTGGCATCGTTGGACGCCCAGGTACGGCGTCAGGGCAACTTGAGCCTGACCACGACCGGGGCCGGGACATTGGCTGTGACCAGTTTGTTGACCTTCGATGGTGCCATCACCCTGTCCAGTTCCAGGTCACTTGATGTGCAATCGATTGAAGCGCGGCGCAGTGCGGAGCGCACCCCGGCTGACTTGACGCAGATTCCCACCGATATCACCTTGACTTCAGCGGGCACCATATCCGGTCATGGCACGGGTACGCATATCCTGGTGGCGGCGACGCCGGCGCAGACGGGGGTGGCGGCCACCTTGACCGGTGGGGCGCTGACGATACACGCCGGGACGGGGATGACCGGCTTGAATGTGGATGTGGCCGAGCTGCGCGATCTCGACGCGACCTCGGGGGATATCGTTATCACCGACATTCCCACTGGCGGTCGCACCCTGCAAACGGCAACCAGTGTGATTGCCCATTCCGGCAATGTGTCGTTGACCACTGAGGCGGCCCTCAACGCCCAATGGGTCCATGCCCTGGGCAGCGATAAGACTTTAAGTCTCACGTCGAGCCAACACGATGTATTAATCGATGCCGGTGCCAGTGTACAGGCAGGCGATGCGACAACGGGGCATATATCCATTTCCGCCGCCGTCAACTTGACGATTGATCCCACGGTGTGGATCGATGCACCGTCTTCAGTATCTTTCTATTCGGGGACTTCTCTGGCTTTGCCGACCCGGGCTGAAGGGTACGATACGGCCAGGTTGACGGTGGTTTCGGGAGAGAGCATTTCCGTCTCTGGCGATTTGGCGATCAACGCCTTGAATGCAACTCACGATCAAGTATTTTTGCATTCCGGTCGCGACATTACCTTGAATGGTGCCATCAGCCGCGCCAATGGTCTGGCGGTTGAAGATGTGCAACTACTTGCCGATGGCAGCAATCCACGTCTGGTACATGCCCGCGATGCGGTGACCGGCTATCGTATCATCGATGCGGCGTCTGGGCGTTATTACCTGGAAGGGACTCTTGCTGCCGATCCCACCAGCCAAACGTATTCGGTCAGTGGCGATTATTGGCGGGATACGGTGGATGCGGGAGGGACAACTTATTATGTGTTTGATGGCATCAAGTACAACCTGAATACCAACGGTTCTTTGGCTTCGAAAAATTCGTTTACCCTGCTTTCGGCCAATGCGGACGGTTCCGGGACACTGTATCAGGTGGCCGGGACCGAGGCGACCGGATGGGCTTTGGGGGCGGTGGCGACCAACTCCAGCACGGTGAACTACCAGGTGATGGATCGTGGCCTGCTCAAGGTTACGGCGCAAATCGCTTCGGAAGTTCCGGTGGGGACGATTCCGGCGCTCCAGGCGCGCACCCGTTTGGACGGTTCCAGCACCATCACCTTGAACCAGGGCAAGACGGCCTACGACACCATGACCATTACCGCTTCGGGCGGCCAGGGCAATGTGGTGCTGACGGCGCAGCAGGATCTGGATTTGGATCGGATCCGCATCGACGCCACGGGACAGGTGTCGATTGCGACATCGGCAGCGGCGGAAGGCTATGTGCTGACGTTGGAAGACAGTGCGGGCCGGATCTATGCCAGTCGTAACCTGACCTCGGCGGACATCGGTGCCAATGTGACGCTGACGCCAACCGTGGCGATGAAAAACGGAACCTATACCCTGCAAACGGTATTGCGTGATGCGTTTGGCAATAGCGCCCGTTCCACGGCCAGCACGCAGATCACCGTCAATGCGACTGTCAATGCGCTGGATAGCACCCCCCCGGCGGCACCGGTGATCAGTTCCCATGCCAATAATGCCGTTGTGGGCAGTGGTGAGTTGCCATTGTCCGGGACGGCGGAGGCGTTGAGCCGCATACAGGTGTTTCGCTGGAATGGGGTGGCTGAAACCCTGATCGCCTCGGGTTTCACCGGGGCGGATGGTTCCTGGAAGGTGGCGTTGCCCGAGCTGGCCGACGGCACACATACGTTGCGGGTCAAGGCGTTGGATGTACAGGACAACGTCAGTGCCATGACCGAGCGCGTTATCACGATCGATACGACCGCTCTGCCAGCTCCGACCATCAGCGCCTTTGCCACCGATTCCGGGGTGGTGGGGGATGGGGTGACCACGAGCAGCAACCCGTTGACGTTTACCGGTACGGCGGCAGCGGGTAGCCTGGTCACGTTGTATGTCGAGGATGCTGCGGGTGGTGTGACCCTGGTCGGCAGTCAACAGTTGGGTGCGGGTGTGACCTCCTGGAGCATCGTCCAAGGTTCGGCGCTGGCTTTGGGCACCTACACCTTCCGGGCGCAAGCGATCAATGCGGCGGGCAATGCGAGTGGATATTCGTCACCCACGGCTGTGACTTTGGCTGCCAGCGAACCATCGATTTTATTGACCTTTGATCCGGTGACCGCCGATGGTCGCATGAGCTTGGATGAGGTTTACGCCGGGGTGGTGATTGGTGGCTTGGTGGATCCGGGCGCCAATGTGACGGTGCAGATCGCTGGTCGTCCCGATCATGGCGCCTGGGTGGAGGGGGGCAAGTGGAGTTATCGCTTGACCGATGCCGATCTTTCCGCCTTGGAAACCGCGTGGGGTAACCATACTGTTAATCCGTTGCAGGTTGCTGCGACCAGCGCGACTGGCAGTACCTCTATGTCTGCGTTTTTGCCGAACACCCAAATGGCAGCGGTGCCAGTGGTGGCCAATCCTCCCGCATTGAGTGTCAGTGTGCCGGCGGACATGGCGGTGATTGGCGTTGTCGAAAAAAGTGCTGCCGATGCGAATACAAATCCGACGGCGAACGATATCGCCAAGATCACCCTGAGCGGAACTACCAATGCCACGGGGGTGGAATCCCTCCAGGTGACTGCGGGTGGCAGTGGTTATACGGCGGCGACCACGGTGACCCTTGCGGGTGGCGGTGGGACCGGGGCGATGGCGGTGGCTGTGCTGAGTGGCGGTAGTATCGTTGATATTGTGGTCACCAATCCGGGCAGTGGATATACCAGTATTCCCACGCTGACCATCAGCGATGTTTCAGGAAGTGGGGCGACGGCAACGGTGCGTCTGGAAGGGGTGCGGATTCTCATTCCCAATGTGGCGACGGGACGTGAAGTGACCCGTAGTGCCGGGGGTAACTGGAGCTATACCTTGACCGATGCCGATTTCACCGCCATGGGTCAGGGGCTGCAAACCGTGACTGTTGTGGCCACCGACACCTACGGCAATTCCAGCAGCCAAGCGGTAGAACTACGTACTGCCACGGCGGCCCCGACGGTCAAACTAGATTCTGTCGATGGAAAATCATTCAGCGACGGCTTGACCTACAACAGTGCTGCTTCGTTGGTGTTGAACGGCAGTGCCACCCCCGGTAGCACGGTGTCTTTGAGCTATACCTGGGCGGGTGGTGCTGCGACCAACGCGGTGGTGACCACCCATCCGGTCACCGGGGCCTGGTCCACGACCTTGCCCGCCAAGGCGACGGAAGGAACCTATGCCCTGGTCCTGACGACGACCGATGTGTTCGGCAACGTCACAACAACCAATCTGACGTTGGCACGCGATACCACGGCACCGGTACAACCGGGTGCTGTGGTCGTGACGCAGATCGGCACTGGTATCTCTTCATCGCAACCGCAATTTTCAGGGGTGGCGGGATCGGTTGCGGGGGGGGCCACGGTAACTGTGTATGATGGCGGTTCCCTGTTGGGTTCCGCCAAGGCCATTGCTGATGGTTCCTGGATGTTTCAGCCCGATTTCGCCTTGGCACCGGGTTCGCACAGCGTGACCGTTACCGCTACCGATGTGGCGGGCAATGTGAGCAGTGCTTCCAGCGCGACAAGCTTTACTTCGACCGGTGCGGGGCTCCGTTTTGATCCTGTTGCCGGAACGAACATTGTGTCGGTGGATACGCGGGCGGGGGATGTTGTTCTCACCGGCAAAACGACAGCCAGCAGTGTGTGGCTGGGCTGGAATGGCGTCACTCCCTTTCAGGTGCAGCAATCGCCGTATGTCACTTCGGTTACCACGACCAACGGGGGTAGTGGTTATGGTGGAGTGACGCTGACGGCTTTGGGTTTGTCGGGCGGGACGGCGGCGCAGATTCGTGCGGCGACAACCGATGGTGCGATCACCGGATTGACTTTGGTCGATGGCGGGGCTTACACGACATTGGCCAACAATCAATGGACGCAAACCGGTGTGGCCATTGCCGGCTTGGGCGGCAGCGGCGCTACAGCGGATGTGACCTTCCAGGCGACACTGGCGAGTTTGGCGATAGCCTCTTCGGTTTCTGCATCGGACATCACCACTTATCTGATAAAAAGTAATGAAGATGCCGGTTATCTCACCTGGACTGTCACCGGTTTTGCCAGCCAGCCCGCCACGATGGCCTGGAAGGCCAATGGATCCTTGGCCAATCAACCCTTTACCATTACCGATGTCAACGCCCTGCACACCGGGCCGCTGACGGCCAAGGTGACCTACTCGAATGGGGGGACAGTCAAGGATTTTCCCCTCGATATCACCCTGGGCTCCTACAGCATCAAGACGATCGCGTTGACCCAGAATGCCGGGGTCAACGTGGCGGGTAATAACTATGGCAGCTCGGTGTTGCAGGTGACCAGCGCCTCGGGTAGCGGTGCGACCCTGTTGGTTGATATCGATGCCGCCGGTGTGGTCAGTAACGTGAGCGTGACCACACCGGGATCGGGTTATTCCGTCTCAACACCCCCGACCATCACCACTGTGGCAGGGGCCACGGGCACTGGCTTTGCCGGCACGCTTTCGGTGTTCGATGGTTGGACGTACACCCTGACATCCACTCAGAAGACGGCACTGACGACTCAGGCCGATGCAGCCGCAGCGACAAACACCATTTTTCTCCCCAATTTTACCGTGCAGGATGTCCAAACCAATCCGCAAACCGTGTTGACACGCAGTATTACCTGGCTCAAGTCGGAAACGGTGGCCAGTGGCTATAGCTTTGTTTCCTCGGTGAACGGTGTGGCAGCCGCTTCGATCTCGGAAGGCAATTCGGGCACAATGCCGGTTACTCTGACTCTGACCCGCAACAACACCGCTGCGGCAGAAACCTTGTATTGGCAGGTACAAGGATTGGTTAACGCGGCTGATTTTGGTGGTCCCGTATCCGGATCGTTATCTTTCGCCTCTGGCCAGTCGAGCCAGACGGTGACACTGGATGTCCAGGGCGATACCCTGGTGGAATCGGATGAAACGCTCGGACTCTTTGTTTCGTCCAGTGCCACGGGTACCTTTACCCGGGTGCAGAGGAGTGACACGTCGTTGAATGTGACCCTCCTGAACGATGATGCCAACGTTGTGGGTGGGGTGGTGGTGGGCAGTGCGCCAACGCTCAATCCCCTGGCGACGAACGTCAATGTCGCGCCTCCCGCCTTAAGTGGTACGGCACCGGTGGGAGCTGCGAGTATCCGCATTGATGACGTGGTCAATGGGGTGGCGACACCGGTTGCCAGTGTGGTTTTCCCGGCGGTGTTGACCGCCAATCAGGCATGGAGTATTGCCCCGACCGATTACACCGTTTCCTTTACGGATGGTCAGCACAATCTGGTGGCGGTGGCGGTCGATGGCGGCAATGTGTCGGGAACGCCTTCGGGGGCGGTCAGTTTTACGATAAACAGTAGTGCGGCACCGGTGTTGTCGACCCGGTTCTCTTCAGCAACGCCGGCGCTCAGTGGTACGGCACCGGCGGGTACCAAACAAATTACCATTTTTGACGTCATCAACGGCGCTCCGACCAGTGTCGCCTCCTATACTTTTGTTGACCCCGCAACGGCCAATCAGGTTTGGAGCATTGTCGCGGCGGATTATGCGGCTCCCTTGGCGGATGGCCAGCACAGCCTGGTGGCGGTGGCACAGGATGCGTTTGGTGTCGTGAGCAGTCCGTCCGTCGCAGGGAGCATGACGGTGGATACCAAGGCTCCGGTATTACCCACCATCGATGCCTTGGCCAATGAGACGGGACGTCCCGGTGGCCGGGCGACCAATGCGGCGAATACGGTATTACGGGGGCATGCCGAGGCGGGTAGCACGGTGACGGTGTCGTTGACCCATCCTGATGCGACGACGACCTTCCATACGGCGACTGCCGATACCTCGGGTCGCTGGAGCTTGACGGTGGCGGCCCTGGAATCGGGGCAGTTCAGCGCAACGGCTACGGCTTGTGATCTTCATGGCAATACCCGATTGATCACCGATGGTGGCCTGGCGGGCTACCAGTTCGCTTTCCAGCGCGCCACGGCAGCCCCCACGGTTCCGGTCATTTCCAGTGGTGTGGCCCAGGGGAATACCCCGGTGGCTGTCAATGAGCAAAAACCGATGCTATCGGGGAGTGCCGACGCCAATGCCCGGGTCGAGATGTCTTTGGTTTCGGGTGGAACATATACATTGTTGGGTACAACAGTCGCTGCGGACGATGGATTATGGTCCCTGGGCGTGACGCGACCCTTGGCGGATGGCCAGTATGACCTGGTGGCACGTGTGGTGGATGCGGCGGGCAATGTCAGCGGTTATTCCACAGTGCAAACGATTGCCATCGACACTGCCGGTCCCGGGGTGACATTGAATGCCGTGAGTGGTGATGACACCATCAACCTGGTGGAAAAAACCAATGGCGTAACCTTGCGCGGTTGGGTGGAGACCGGGTCGGAGGTCAGCATCAATCTTCCCGGTTTTGCCGATAATGCCACGGTTACGGGTGCCACCTGGACCTATCAGATGACCGGTGCGGCGTTTGCCGCGCTGGGGATTGGTGATGGACGGGTGATCACGATAGCCGCAGTCGATCAGGCGGGCAATCGCACCGAAGTGCAACGGGAAGTGACGGTTCAGGTGGCGTCGTTGTCGCCCCCTTCGGCTCCGGCCAGAACAACGGTATCATTCTCCGGTGGGACGACGACCACGGACAATACCCCTGATTTGACGGCCAACCCCGGCAGTGTCGGTGCCATTTTCAATCATGACAATCGCTTGGTGGCGAGTAGCCTGACGGTCAATGGGGCCTCGACCATCAACCTGGTCACCGATGTCGCCAGTGCCAATCTGACTTCGGGATTGACCGGGGCGACCAACGCATACAGCATGATACTTGCCAATGCCCAGGATTTGCACCTTACCGCAAGCCTCAAGAGCGGCTTGATGAAGGTGGCGACGGGTGACACTTTAACGCTTGATAATGTCAAGTTTACCCAGGACTTGACCACCAACCGCATGGATTTCCTGTCGGGCGCGGGTGGGGTGAACATCGACCTGATCAATGCCTTGAGTCAAGGATCGGTCTATATCAAAACCGCAGGCGATGTCAAAGAGGTCACGACCGGTTCGCCCCTTGATCTCCTGACGGGCATTGATCCCTTGCAAACCGGCACTATTGACCGCACCAAGAGTATCGATGTCACCGCCAAATATTTTGAAGCCAACTCCCATAACAATGTGCCGGTGAGTGCGGCCTCCACCTACAAGACCGCCTTGAATAGTGCTACCGGCTTGGAATTTTCCGACTATTTGCTGAGTGATCCGACCAATCGCGTTCGCGTGGGTTGGAAAAATTTTGCTACCTCCGACCTGATCCAGGATGGGGATCGTTATGATCTGGCGGGTTATTACCTGAACGATATTACCGGAATCGCCCTGCCTGCCGGCAGCACCCTGAATTTGATCGGTCCCTATACCGCTACGGCGGTCAATGTGACGGCCCCCAACATTGTGGTGACCGGGACGGTCTCGGCGGATACGACGGTGACCTTGAATGGCACCACGTCGGTGACCATGGCACCGGGCAGCGGTTTGGAATCGCGTTCCAACCAAGCTATTGCGGTGACGGCCGGTGGTGGTGGCTTGGTGATGGGGGATGATTCCCACATCACCACCACTGCGGCCATCACCCTGACGACTACCAATAGCGGCACCATGAGTTTGGGTCAGATTGACGGTGGGGCGGGGACGGTGACGATTACTGCGAGCGGGCAACTGATTGATGGGGATCGGCAGAGTAATGCCGGTTTCCAGGCGGCCAATGTGACGGCTGGTGGTATTTTGAACATTACGGCAAACGGAATCGGCCAGAATGGCGATCGCATCGCCATCAACGCTGCGACCGTCACCGGCTTGAATGCGGGCAGTGGTGCCGCGTATGTGGAATTGCAACGCGCAAGCGGACAAACGGCGACCGTAAGCTCGCTGACGGCAGCTCAGGCCGATCTCTATGGTCATGGTGGTGGCCTTGCGCTGACGAATGCTGGTGTAAACAACGATTTAACACTCACTGCGGATGGTACGGGGCTTAGTGCGGGGGTTTCGATGGCGCTGGGGGCGTTGACCGCCGGCGGCAACGTGACGATTGCCACGACGACGGGTGCCATTATCCAGTCGGGGACACTGAGCTTTACCGGGTCGGGCAAGGAGGTGACGGTTGCGGCGGGGAGTGCGTTGGGCTCTACCTACGACATCACCTTGAACGATGCCAACAATGATTTCAATACGGTGAGCCTCGTGGGCAACACTGTGAGCGTGCGAGACAAAGATGACCTGAATCTGGCGACCTCTACCATCACCGGCGCTTTGACCCTGGTAACGAATGGCAACCTGACCGACAGCGGTGCATTGACGGTAGCCGGTACCACCAGCCTGACGGTAGGCAGTACCCATGACATCGTTCTGGATGCGGCCCATGATTTTCAGGGGATGGTAACTATCGTTAACGCCAATAATGTAACCCTCAACGATAGCCATGCCCTGTCCGTGGCGGGCAGCATCAGCGGTGATTTCAATAGTACGGCTGTGGGTGCTTTGTCTTTGGGAACTTTGACGGTTGCTGGAAACACGATATTGAATGCTGGTGGCGGTATCAGCGATTCCGGTGTTTTGACCTTGCAGGGCACGACCAGTCTATCAACCGGGGCAACACAGGATATTATTCTCGATACCGGCAGCAACGATTTTATCGGCATGGTGACGGTGACCAGTGCCCGTGATATCACCCTTGTGGATGCCAATGCCTTGTCGTTCAGCGGCACCCCGAGCCGGGATCTTTCGCTGACGGCGGGTGGTTTGCTGACATTGGGCACCACCACGGTGGGCAACACCCTGACGATGAATTCCAATGGTGCCAGCCTGGGTACCGTGACGGTTTCGGGTAACCTGATTCTAACCGCTACCAACGATGTAAACGATACCGCTACCGTGACCGTAAGCGGTACCACCAGCCTGACGGCGATTGGTCACTCGATCATTCTGGACACGGCCAACAATGATTTTGCTGCTGCGGTAACCGCGGTCAACGTTGGCGGTTTGATCCTGGAGGATCGCAACACCTTGACGGTCTCGGGTGCGGTCTCGGGCCTCATGCAACTTCAGGCGGGTTCGGCGCTGACGCTGGGCGCTACGCAGGCGGGGAGCCTGGCGTTGAAATCCGGCATGACGATGCGTGACACCGGGGCACTGACTGTGAGCGGTACGACGACGCTTGCGGCGGGTAGTGATATTACTTTTGATAATCTCAATCACTTTGGCCAAGCGGTGACCATCACCCAGGGCAATGACATCATACTGAACGATACTGGTGCTTTGGTGCTGGGTCAGATGGACATCGGTGGTACGTTGCAGGTGACCACCGGTGGGGCGTTGACGCAAGCGGCTGCCACGGGATTATCCGTCTTGGGCGCGACGACGCTGACCACGGTTGGGGGCAGCAGCGATATCACCTTGAACAATTCGGGTAACCGTTTCATGGGTGATGTAGCGCTCAGCGCCAGCCGGGATGTGAGCGTAACAGCTTCCGGGGCATTGCATGTGGCGGCATCGAGCATTGCGCGTAACCTGAATCTAACGACCAACAGCGGAACATTGTCTGACGATGGGGCCTGGGTGGTAGCGGGTACGACGAACATCGTGGCTTCCGGGCAGGATGTGATGTTGGCGTCGGGACATGATTTTCAAGGTACGTTGTCGGTGGCAGCCCGTCATGTGGTGGTACAGGACATCAACGCCCTGGCCTTGGGGACGACAACCCTGAGTGGCAACCTGACGCTGACGGCCAACGGGGCGATTACCGATCCGGGATTGCTACAGATCGCCGGGATGACCACCGTGACCGCGGGTGCCGCCAACAACATCTCCCTGAACCATGTGGGTAACGATTTTGTCGGGGCAGTGAGTGTACTTTCTGGCAACTCGGTGACTTTGGTGGATGGTGATGCCCTGAAGCTGGGGGCGTCGGTCATTAGCGGCAATCTGGATGTGACAGTCGGGGGGGCTTTGACCACCAGTGGTGCGCTTGCGGTCGGCGGGACGACAACCGTGAATGCCACTGGCCAGGACATCACCCTGGATGCCACGGGCAACGATTTCGTCGGGACGGTTGCCTTGACGGGGCACAATGCCCTGGTGCGCGATATAAATTCCTTGATTTTGGCGGCGTTTACGTTATCGGGCGATCTGGATGTGCAGGCCAATGGGGCTTTGAGTGGTGCGGCAGCGGTAGCGGTGACCGGGGCAACCCATCTGGATGCCGGGGCCAACGCGATTACCTTGAACAATGCCGCCAATGATTTTGTCGGCTTGGTGACCGTAGTGAACGGTACCGATGTAATCCTCAAGGATGCCAATGCTCTGAGTGTGACCGGGACGGCAGCTGGTGGTGGCACCATGGCGCTGACTGCCACTGGCACCATGACCTTGGGGGTGGTGACGAGTACCGGCAATATGTCTTTGACAGCGGGCTCCCTGGAATTGGATCAAACAACGGTCAGTGGCGACCTGACGACGAGTGTAACCGGGGCGTTGACGCAGAACACGGATAAGCTGTTGCGTGTCACGGGGACGAGTAACCTGAGTGCGGGGTCTCTCACGCTGACCAACAACAATACATTGACGGGTGGCGTGAGTCTGACGACAACCGGCAGTGCTACCCTGGTGACAACCGGGGCTTTGGTGTTGGGGGCCTCGAGCGTGGGTGGAAGTTTGGGGCTGACGGCGGGTGGTGATATCACCGATGCCGCTGCATTGCATGTGACCGGGGCTACGACCCTGACCACGACCAGCGGACATGATGTGATTTTCGACAATCTGGATGATTGGGGTACGGGCGTCACCGTCCAGAGCGCCCGGGATGTGGTTTTGAACGATATCAATACACTGGCCGTCGCTGGCGTGGTGACCCGTGACCTGACGTTGACGGCTGTGGGTCAAACCACTCTAGGGGCCACCCGGGTTGGTGGTCAACTGGCGGTGAGCGCGGCGGGGATTGTCGATAGTGGCCTGTTGACGATCCAGGGAACCACGTCGCTGACTGCGGGGGGTACCAACGACATCGTTCTCGATACCAGCGGTAACCAGTTGTCCGGGGCGGTGACCCTGGTGAGTGCCCGGGATGTGACGCTTTCCGTGGCTGCCGGTTTGGCGATCTCGGGCCAGGCGAGCCGTGATCTCACTTTGACTTCGAGCGGGGCCGTGGATCTGGGTCAAACAACGGTGGGGCGCGACCTGACGGTGACCGCAGCGGGTATGACCGACAGTGGGGTGGTGACGGTGGTTGGGACGACATTGTTAACCATGGGGAGTACCCATGACGTCATTTTGGATGCGGCAGATGATTTCGGTGGTTTGCTGACCCTGGTGAGTGCCCGCCATGTGACCTTGAACGATACCAATACCCTGGATGTGGCGGGGACGGTGACGGGCAATGCCAATTTCCAATCCCAGGGGGCTATGGTATTGCATACCCTGGGTGTGGGCGGCGATTTGGCGACCCAAACCACGAATGGCGATATCTCCCAAGTCAATGGTGCGGTATTGACGGCGGATGCTGGCGGCACCACAACCTCGTTTCAGGCGGGGGGCGGTCATGACATCACCCTCGGAAGCGCAGCCTTGGCTTCCACCCTGTTGGTTGGTCGTCATGCCGCCATTGTTAACAGCGAGGCATTGAACCTGACTGGGGTAACGTTGTCGGGCAACCTGGCGCTGACGACGGCGGGTAACCTGACACAAACGGCTGCGATCACGGTGGCGGGCAGCACCAGCCTGGATGTCGGGACGACGCATGAACTGGTTTTGGACAACAGTGCCAACGATTTCATCGGCGCGGTCACGGTGGTGCATTCAAACAATACCGTGTTGGTTGATCACAATGGCTTGACTTTCTCGGGTCAGGCAACCGGCAATGCCCAGGTTGGGGCGGGGGGTGAATTGTTCCTCGGGGCCACTCAGGTCGGCGGCGTACTGGAAGTATTGGGCGATTTCACCGTCACCGGCGATGTGACGGGGCACAATATTCATTTAAGTTCCAGCGCTTTTCTCGACATGGGGGGACACAGTGTCACGGCTGACGGTGATGGTGCCATTCTGGTCGAGGCGGCTGGCGACATCACCCTGGGTCGATTGCTGAGTGGTAGTGGTTCGATCACGGTTCATTCCACGGGTGGGGTGATCCGCGATGGACTCGGCACCCAACAGGCCAATGTTGTGACAACGGGTGATCTTTCCTTGATGGCGGGTAGTGGTGGCTTGAACCTGACGCTGTGGAATGCCTCTGTGGATAACACGCCGGCGGCTTCCGGGGCCATCGACGTTGTGGCGGGTCGATTGCTGGATATTGCGGCACCGGGTACGGTTTCGCTAACGCGCACCGGGGCACAGGAAACAATCATTGGCAGTTTGGCTGCGGACAGTGTCAACCTGGATGTCGGCTCTTCCGGTTCACTGACCTTGACCCAGGTGGTGGCGGGCCATACGGCAACCCTCAATGCTGGTGCGATCCAGGGCGTTGCCGGGGCTACCAACGTGACGGCGGCGACATTGAGCCTGACGGGTGGAACCTTGGGGAGTGCGGGTCAGGCATTGACCTTGGATGCGGCAACCATTCAAACCGTCACAACGAGTGGTGCGGCCAATCTGGCGATTGTCACCCCGTTGGCTGACAATGGAACGCCGAAGACGGTAGCCCTGGGGACGGCGAACAACAGTTGGAATCTGGGAGGGGGACTGACCCTGGTTTCCACGTTGGCCAACCTGAAGATTAACGGTGCTATTACGGCACAATCGATTGATATGACGACGGCGAGCGGGACCCTGGATATGGTGGCGACTGCGACCATGCTTTCCCAGGGTACCGTGCATCTGGCGGGTCAAGCCGGTTTGGGCATCGCCCACTTGGCGGGTGATACCACCCAGGCCACAACTCAGACCATTACCCTGGAAAGCGCCGGTGGCACTATTGTTGACCGCTCCGCCGATGAGAATGCCAACATTGTCTCGGCGGGCAGTCTCCTTTTGTCCGGTCGCAGCATCGGCTCGGTGGGGGTTGGTGATATCGATGTGGATGTGGGACGGATCGCCGGCGTACAAACCACCCTGGGAGCGGCGTTTTTGCAATCCTTGTCACAACAGGATACCCATCTGGGTCCGGTGACGGTGGTTGGGGCACTCAACCTGACAGTGAATAATGCCTCTTTGGATCTGGCCGATGAGGTCGCTTCTGGATCATTGAATTTGAACGTGGTCTCGGGTGATCTGAATCAAACTGATGGCACCTCGATTGCCGTCGATGGTACCGCTTCTTTGCAGGTGGCAGGTAGCATCCAACTTGCCCGTCTGGCCGGTCGGGATGGGGCGGTAAGTCTTGCGGCGGGTGGCGATATCCTGGATGTTTCAGCCAGTGAAGACGCCAATATTTCCCTGACCACCGGTAAATTGACCCTGCAAGCGGCGCACATCGGTACTCTCGCGGAAAATATCAATCTTTCCGTGGCTCAGATTGCTTCGGTGGTGGCAACCGATTTCAGCGCGGACGCCCTGGGCTTCAACCTGGCTTCGGAGCGCGCCGTTGTGGTGGACACCCTGGATACCTACGGTCGCGGGGTATTGGATCAAAGTGGCGGCGACCTGACCTTGACCCGGCGCGTCCAGGCCGATTCCATCGCATTGACCGTCACGGGTGGCGGTTTGATGCAAAATAATGGGGCGACCCTGACGGTGAACAAGGATTTGGCCGTTACGACCACAGGGGATATGGCCGTGAACGCCATGACCAGCTTGGGGGGGAGTATCGTCCTGAATGCGGGTGGTTCGCTGTTGGATAATTCCAGCGCGGAACGGGCGTTGTTGACGACGGCGGATGCGACGAAAACCATCAGCCTTTCTGCTGCAGCCATCGGTACCGACAACACTACCGGCGACATTGAAGTGGCGACTTCTCAAGTGATCACGGCCACGGCCAGCCAGGGTGGTGTGTACTTGAACTTTGCCAACAGCGTCACAGTACAGGATGTTGCAGCGGCGACTACGGCTTCACTGGTTTCCAGCAATGGGGACCTGAACCTGACCGGGACTGTGGACGCGGCCATTGTTGAGTTTTCCGTCGCTTCAGGGGCTCTGGACATGGGTGACAGTGCCCGCATCCAGGCCGTGGACCGGGCGACGTTGACGATTTCGGGGGATGCGACCTTGAACGAGTTGGCCGTTACCGGCGGCGAGCGTTCCATGACCAGTCTGAAGGTCGGAGGTGCATTGTTGGATGGCAGTACCTTGGAACCGACGGCCTCGTGGAACATCGACGCCAGCGGCTTGTTGACGATCAATGCGAAAACCATTGGCACGGCGGCAGAAGCCCTGGATATCCATACGGCGATGATTCACGCGGTCACCACCACCGGCGACAGTTGGCTTGCCGTCGGTACCGAGACGGTTGCCAGCCTGGGGGCCATCGATGCCGGTACCCATGCCTTCAACCTGACCTTGCTGACGGGGGATCTGCAAGTTGAAGAAGTTGTATCTGCCGGATCCCTGGGGTTGACGGTGCAACAGGGCCGGTTTGTCATGACGGACCTGAGTCATGTGGATGGTGTGGGGGATGTGCGCATAGCCGCTAGCGGTGATGTGCTTTTGTCCCAGGTGACGACGGAATCGGGGCTGGTTACGATTACCTCTGGCGGTAGCATCCTTGATGGCACCGAGGCGGAACTCGCCAATATCCTGGCCGTGGGAGAAGGTACGGGGGTACGTCTGTCGGCGGCACACGGGGTCGGAAGCAATACGGTCGGGGGGGATGTCAATCTGGAGGTGGCCACCCTGGAGTCTCTCAATGCCGGCAGCGAGGGGGCGTGGCTCCAGTCAAACCGTACCCTGACAATGGGACAGGCGCAAATCATTGGTGATCTTGATTTGCGGGTGACGGCGGGCAATCTGACCTTGACTGGCAGTCAGTCGGCCAACCAGGTGAACGTGGCGGTGGATCTGGGCACCCTGACCATGCGGGATGGGGATCTTTTGACCGCCTCCGGGGCTGCGACGTTGCACAGCTATCGCGATTTGACCTTGAGTCGGTTGTTGGTTACCGGCGGCGCTGTCGTTGTGAAATCCGATGTGGGTGGCGTGATCGATGGGTCGAGTGTGGAGACACCCAACATTACCGTGACCAATGGTGTCATCCAGGAACTCACTGGTCAGTTCATCGGCACTCGCTTTGAAGGGGGGGCGGTGGACATTGCGGCGCAAACCGTGACCACGGTGACGGCGGTCGATGGTGGTGCCTTTTTAAGCTTAGGCGGCATCGCTGGCCAAACAGCGGTGATCGACACCTTGAAGGCTACTGCCAAGGGGGCGGATGTCGGTTTGACGGCGCTACAGGGCGGTCTGAACCTGAACAGCCTGCTGGTTGACCGTGACCTGACCGTGAATGTTGCGGATGGGGTGATGTTGGGTGCTGTGGAGGCGGGTGGTAACGTGGTCATGACCGCGACCAGCGGCAGCATCGGGCAACTTGCGGGCGGGGTGTTGTTGGCTTCAGGGGACGACAAGAGTCAAACGTTCACCGCCGGTGGTGATGTGATTCTTGATCATGCCGACAATGATCTGGGTGCGTTGCATCTGTATGCCACGAACGCCCAAGTGGTGGATCGGGACGATGTCATTCTGGGTACCTCGGCGCTGGGGGGCACTCTGACTCTGACAACTGGCGGTGATGTGCGCGTGTTGGACAAGAGTGTGATCACCTCGGGGGGGGATACCCATATCCAGGTGACCCGGGGCGATGTCATTTTGACCGGGACGACCCGACTGGCCAGCCAAAACGATCTGGATATTCAGGTGGCGCAGGGCAAACTGTCGGGCAGCGGCAAGGGAACCTTGACGGCGGCGCAGGATGTTGTCGTACATGCGATGTCGGGGATGAATTTTGCTGGCATGGGTCTCCTGGGGGCGGGACGGGATGTTGAGCTTACTGTTCATACGGGTGACTTTCTGACCAGTGGCAGCCAGACCTTTACCGCCGGTAGTGGGCAGATGGCCATCGGAGTGACTGCGGGTGCTATCGACCTGTCGGGTACCAGCAAGCTGACCGCTAAGACCGATCTTTCTTTGAATGTCCAGACCGGTTCGCTGACGGCCAAAGATCAGACGACATTGCAAGCCGAAACCGGAACCATGGCGATCAGAGTTGGCAATGGCGATGTGGCGTGGCAAGGTGTTACCACTCTGGAAGGTATCGATGTTGCGGTCACCATTGCCGGTTCGGGTGACCTGACGGCGCAAAACAAAACCCGCATGACTGCCAAAGCGGGTGATCTTGCGGTTATGCTTCACGATGGTGCCACGAGCTTTAGTGATGACAGCAAGCTTACCGCATCGCAAAACCTTCTTATGACGACCGGAGGTGGTTCCTCCTGGAGTGGTACCTCCCTGTTGACTGCGACCTCCGGGTTGATTGCGATTACCGTGGATACGGCGGGTGATCTGGTGTTTGCCAACGCCAGCACCTTGAATGCCGGCGCAAATATTGACGTTGCGATTGCTTCCGGCAACTTGCAAACCAGTAGTGCCACCACGCTGAACGCCGGTCAGGATATCCATGTGGATCTGACCCATGGCGATGCCACCCTGACCAACAAAAGTGTGGTGGATGCCGGTCGTGACCTGTTGGTGACCCTGGTGGATGGCAATCTGGATGTATCGGGTCTGACCACCTTCACAGCGGGTCGCGATGCCACGGTCAGGATGGTCTCCGGTGACGCTTCATTCAGCAACACCTTCACCTTTCAGGCGGGGGACGATCTGGCGTTTGTCACCACGACGGGTGACCTTTATGCCCATGATGCGAGCCGGTTTATCGCCGCTGACGATATGACGATGCAGTTGATCACCGGGGATATCACCCTGGATGGCTCCTTCACTGCCGATGCGGGCCGTGATTTTCTCCTCGGGATAACGACGGGTAACCTGGGGCTGACCGGAACCAGTATCGTCACGGCGGCGCGGGATGTCGCCGTTGCCATCACCTCGGGCGATCTGACCGCCAGTGGTACCACGGACGTTATGGCTGAAAAAGGTACCCTCAGCGTGACAGTGACGACGGGTAACGTGCAAACAACAGGTGTGACTACGATTGCTTCGGCGTTGGATACGGTGGTGGCTGTGACGACGGGTGATGTGGTGTGGGATGGTACAACGCGCGTTGATGCAGGTGAAGATCTCCTACTGCACCTGGGTGTGGGCAATCTTTCTTTCACCGGTGCGACGACCTTGACGGCTCATCGTGACAGTGCTTGGACGATTGGTCAGGGTAACGTCACCTTGGGTGGTATGAGCCACATCAGCAGCGAAACGGGTCATCTCAACGTGACGGTGACCACGGGTGACGTGCAAACAACCGGAGAGACTGCGATTGCATCGGGGTTGGATACGGCGGTGACGGTCACATCGGGTGATGTGGTGTGGGATGGTACGACAAACGTTGATGCAGGTGAAGATCTCCTGCTGCACCTGGGTGTGGGCAATCTTTCCTTCACCGGTGCAACGACCTTGACGGCTCATCGTGACAGTGCTTGGACGATTGGTCAGGGTAATGTCACCTTGGGTGGAACGAGCCACATCAGCAGCGAAACGGGTCATCTCAACGTGACGGTGACTTCGGGTGACGTGCAAACAACGGGAGAAACCACGATAACTTCGGGGTTGGAAACGGCAATAAATGTTACATCGGGTGATGTGGTATGGGATGGTACGACGAATGTGCAAGCGGGTGAAGATCTCCTATTGCACCTGGGTGTGGGTAATCTTTCCTTCACCGGTGCGACGACCTTGACGGCTCATCGTGACAGTGCTTGGACGATTGGTCAGGGTAATGTCACCTTGGGTGGAACGAGCCACATCAGCAGCGAAACGGGTCATCTCAATGTGACGGTGACTTCGGGTGACGTGCAAACAACGGGAGAAACCACGATAACTTCGGGGTTGGAAACGGCAGTAAATGTCACATCGGGTGATGTGGTATGGGATGGTACGACGAATGTGCAAGCGGGTGAAGATCTCCTATTGCACCTGGGTGTGGGCAATCTTTCCTTCACCGGTGCGACGACCTTGACGGCTCATCGTGACAGTGCTTGGACGATTGGTCAGGGTAACGTCACCTTGGGTGGTACGAGCCACATCAGCAGCGAAATGGGTCATCTCAACGTGACGGTGACTTCGGGTGACGTGCAAACAACGGGAGGAACCACGATAACCTCGGGGTTGGAAACGGCAGTAAATGTCACATCGGGTGATGTGGTATGGGATGGTACGACGAACGTGCAAGCGGGCGAAGATCTCCTACTGCAATTGGGTATCGGGGATCTTTCCTTCACCGGTGCGACGACCTTGACGGCTCATCGTGACACTGTTTGGACGATTGGTCAGGGTAATGTCATTTTGGGAGGAACGAGCCACATCAGCAGCGAAACGGGTCATCTCAACGTGACGGTGACTGCGGGTGACGTACAAACAACGGGAAAAACCACGATTACTTCGGGGTTGGAAACGTCGGTAACGGTCACATCAGGTGATGTGGTGTGGGATGGTACGACAAACGTTCACGCGGGTGAAGATCTCCTTCTGCAATTGGGTATCGGGGATCTTTCCTTCACCGGTGCGACGACCTTGACGGCTCATCGTGACAGTGTTTGGACGATTGGTCAGGGTAACGTCATTTTGGGAGGAACGAGCCACATCAGCAGCGAAACGGGTCATCTCAACGTGATGGTGACCACGGGTGACGTACAAACAACGGGAGAAACCACGATTACTTCGGGGTTGGAAACGTTGGTAAGGGTCACATCAGGTGATGTGGTGTGGGATGGTACGACGAACGTTCACGCGGGTGAAGATCTCCTTCTGCAATTGGGTATCGGGGATCTTTCCTTTACCGGGACGACGACCTTGTCAGCTCACTGTGACAGTGCTTGGACGATTGGTCAGGGTAACGTCATTTTGGGAGGAACGAGCCATATCAGCAGCGAAACGGGTCATCTCAACGTGACGGTGACCACGGGTGACGTACAAACCACCGGTGAGACTGCGATTGCTTCGGCATTGGATATGGTGGTGAATGTCTCATCGGGTGATGTGGTGTGGGATGGCACGACCGAAGTGAATTCCTCTGAAAATTTTATGTTTTCCATAGGTTCAGGTGATCTTTCCTTTACGGGCGTCACGAGTGTTTCTGCCCAGAAAGATATCGATCTTGCAATCGATCAAGGGTCGTTGTCTGCGATCGGAACAACCAATCTGACGGCAAAAACAGGTAACCTTGATCTGAAGATTGCAACGGGTTTGCTGCAAACACTGGGTGAAACAACGCTTTACTCGGGTGCGGACGCGATCATTGATGTGACGACCGGTGTTATGACCTGGGATGGGACAAATACCGTTACCGCAGCCAATGATTTTAATCTGTCTTTGGGCACAGGTTATCTCGGGTTTACAGGTTTGACCTCCATTCGGGCGGGTCGGGATACCGATTTTATGATTGATCAGGGGAGCTTGATCGCCAGGGGTACGACCAACCTGGTCGCAGATGGCAGAAACCTGAACGTGGCCATCACTCAAGGTGATATATATACCATCGGGAAGACGTCGCTGATTGCCAATCAGGATATAATGTTGGAGCTGACGAGTGGCAATGTTTTGTGGGATGGTACGACCATGGCCCGTACTGGGGAGGATTTTCGTCTGAATCTGGAGGAAGGCAATCTTGCCTTGAACGGGATGACGACCGTGACGGGTCATCGGGACGTGGATTGGACGATTGACCAGGGTAACGTGACCCTGGGTGGTACAACCAACGTGACCACGGAAACGGGTGCATTCAACGTGTCGGTGGCGGCGGGTGATGTGAAGGTAACTGGTGTGACAACGGTGGATTCATCGTTGGATATGGTAATGTCGGTGACGACGGGCGATGTGATGTGGGATGGAACGTCCACGATCAAAACAGGGGAAGATTTCCGTCTGGATATGGGTGAAGGTCATCTTTCCTTTACCGGAACGACAACGTTGACAGGACATCGTGATGTGGATTGGGCGCTTGACCAGGGTAACGTGACCCTGGGTGGTACAACCAGCGTGACCACGGAAACGGGTGCATTCAACGTGTCGGTGGTGACGGGTGATGTGCAGACAACAGGTGTGACAACGGTGGATTCATCGTTGGATATGGTGATGTCGGTGACGACGGGCGATGTGATGTGGGATGGAACGTCCACGATCAAAACAGGGGAAGATTTCCGTCTGGATATGGGTGAAGGTCATCTTTCCTTTACCGGAACGACAACGTTGACAGGACATCGTGATGTGGATTGGGCGCTTGACCAGGGTAACGTGACCCTGGGTGGTACAACCAGCGTGACCACGGAAACGGGTGCATTCAACGTGTCGGTGGTGACAGGTGATGTCAAGGCAACTGGTGTGACAACGGTGGTTTCATCGTTGGATACGGTAATGTCGGTGGTGACGGGTGATGTGGTGTGGGATGGAACGTCCACGATCAAAACGGGGGAAGATTTCCGTCTGGATATGGGTGAAGGTCATCTTTCCTTTACCGGAACGACAACGTTGACAGGACATCGTGATGCGGAATGGGTGATTGACCAGGGTAACGTAACCCTGGGTGGTATAACCAACGTGACCACGGAAACGGGTGGTTTCAACGTGTCGGTGGTGACGGGTGATGTGAAGGTAACTGGTGTGACATCAGTGACCTCATCGGTGGATACGGTAATGTCTGTGACAACTGGCAATGTCGTTTGGGATGGCATGACAATGGTCAGAACGGGGGAAGATTTCCGTCTGGATATAGGTGAAGGTCATCTTTCCTTTACCGGAACGACGATGTTGACGGGACATCGTGATGTGGATTGGGCGCTTGACCGGGGTAACGTGACCCTGGGTGGTACAACCACCGTGACCACGGAAACGGGTGGTTTCAACGTGTCTGTGGGGTCGGGTGATGTGCAGACCAGAGGTGTGACCGCAGTGGTTGTATCAGGGGATGCGGTCGTCGATATCGTCCGTGGCGACATGATCTGGGATGGTACGACAAGCGTTCAAGCGGGCAATGACATTCAAATGCATCTGGAGGAGGGGGATCTGACCTTTACCGGGACAACGACTCTGTCTTCGGGCCGGGATCTGAAGACCCGGGTGACCACCGGGGATATTCACGTCGGGGGCAGTAATGCGTTGCGTGCAGGAGAGGATTACCAATTACACCTGGGGTCCGGCAATCTGACCTTTACCGGAGGTACGACGCTGACAGTACATCGGGATGCACTGGTGACCATTGATCAGGGCAACATGCGGACTACCGGAACGACAAACGTTACGGTGGACAGGGATCTGTCTGCTGACGTGACCATTGGCAACATCACTTTGGATGGTCGTACCACGATCCAATCCGGAGAGGATTTCCATCTCAACATCGGGACGGGATCTCTGGCGCTTACGGGGGTTAGTACGCTGACGGCGCACCGGGATATGGAACTTGCTGTCGATCGCGGCAACCAAACCTTGGGTGGTCAGATGACACTGACGACGGAATCGGGTGATTTAGGTCTGCGTATCGGGACAGGCGATGGTACGATTTCGGGTCAGAGCCAGTGGGATGCGGGAAGAAACCTGACGATGGCGATTGCCACCGGCATCATGAACCATCAGGGGACGACGACCTTGCATGCTGGTTACGATATGGTGATTGACGTAACATCGGGTGCGGCTCGTTGGGAGGGTACCACCAACCTGAGTTCCGGGGAGGATGTCACCCTGCGGATGGGAAATGGTCTCATGACGTTTTCTGGCGCAACCACGGTGACCGCCCAACGCGATGTACAAGTTGGAGTGGACCACGGTGACCTGACTGCGAGCGGTTTGACGACCCTGACCGCCCAGGGGGGGCACCTGGGGGTGACGGTGGGGCAGGGGGATGTAACGTGGGCTGGTAGCAGCCTTGTGACTGCCGGGTCCAATTTGAACCTGGACATAACCACAGGTAATCTGGTCAGTCAGGGGACTACCTCCCTGACAGCGGGGTATGATCTGACGGTTCATGTGCTAACCGGAGATGTGGGGTTGGCGGGAAGCACGACCTTCACCTCTGGCCATGATCTGATGGTGCAGATTGGTTCGGCATCGCCAGCGTTGACCGGGTCGAAAGCCCAGGCTTTACGGCAGGCGACTTCCTTGGCGCAAAATCAGGGTAATCTGACCTTTGCTGGCACGACTACGCTAACGGCGAGGGGAGGCAACCTGGGTGTGATGGTGCAGCAGGGGGATATCTCCCTGGATGGATTCAGCGCCCTTAAAGCGGGAACCAACGTGAATGTGGGGGTCATGACCGGTACTGTCAGCACTCGGGGAACAGCCACTTGGGAGGCGGGGCTGGATATGGCCCTGAAGGTGACCACGGGTGATGTGTTGTTTAACAATCGGACCACCTTGAAATCGGGCCACGATGTAACCATGAGCCTGGTCACCGGCAACCTGCGAATGTCCGACTCCGCCCATGTGGAAGCGTCACATGCCATCGGCATCACCATTGCGCGATCGGGTGGCTTGCGTATGGCAGACGCCGATACCTTGCTGAAAGCGGGGCAGCAGGTGGACATCACCACCGTGGATGATATCGCCCTGGATCGGGTGGAGGCTGGGGGGAGTGTCCGTATTCAATCGCAACAAGGGGCTGTTTTGGATAATACCGCCCAGGGGGATGATGTGATTGTCACCTCCAATCTGACCCTTGGTTCGGCATCGGGGGTTGGCGTACCCGCCGGCAGGGCGCTCCACACCAATGCCAACACCATCAATATCCTGAACACTAGGTCGAATGGCATCAACCTGCGCAACCGCAGCGCTTTTGCAGTAGGCGATTTGGGAATCAGCAACACGGGAATAGGTGATATCGTACTCAGTGCCGGGGGGACGATCACCATCAAGGATATTGTATATCAAGGAAGCGGCGGTTCGGGATTGATCACCAACCTTCCCGGGCAAAAAGTTTTTGTCCACAGTGGGGTTGCCGATGGCGACACCCTGGGGGCTGGTTGGGCCAGCAACAGTTGGCAGGCGTTTATCAACCAACAAAAGAATGTTGTATCGCAAAATACTCCATTCAGCATGCCTCTGGTCCTACAGCAATTCCAGGATTCCACGGCTAAAAAGATGGATGTGTTGGATCGGCAATTGGCCGCCGACAAGGAGGCTGCACGCAACCTGGGCCAGGTGCAACCCATACGCATAGCCCAGCTCATGGAAACCCGTGGGGCGATTTTGGCCGACCTGGGTTTGAGTGACAAATCGTCTCTGCTTGGGAAAAAACCGGATATTTTGGGTGATTTGGAAGCCCTGTTGCGTCCCAAGAGCCGGGAAAGCACCATTTTCAACACCCTGGGAATGTATGGCAACCTGTTCGTTCCCGGGGCGATGAGCAGTTCGGGAATGACCGAAAAGATAGGTGCCTTGGCCCTGGAGATGGAATCGTTGGCTTCCAATCTGACCCTATTGAAGGAGGGGGCACCAGAAAATGGCTCGCATAATGTGTTGGAACGCTTCATTAACCGAGAGTTGCACGAAGAAGGGATGTTTACGGGAGTGTTACACGATGGCGCTCAACAAGCCAAAGAGTTGGCGGATGATACCCTGGAACAACCGTTGATGCCGCAGGAGAGTTCCAACTAGGGTGTGTTGACACTCAAGGTTTTTTGTATGGTTTGCAGTACCGCCTGCGTCATGAAGCTGGAGCGAGTTTCCCCATGGGCACGGACGTACTGATCGATACGTGCCAATGCGGGCTCTGGTAGAGTGATAATGAATATGTTTTTCTCTGCTTTCTGGGGTTGAAGTAGCGTGCTGTCCCATTATACCGCTCAAAAAATGACGTGTTGATCGTTCCGGAACAGGGTGAAGGTACTCCAGTCCCTTCGGCCAGATGGCTGACCACCGCCACGATCTTCTCCTTGGGGATCCGCAGGTCGTATAGAGGTGTACCATTCCGTTCAGAAAACTCATGCTGGCAATGCCGACAACGAAGAAACCGAATTCTGCCGGTTCCATATCGGCGATGGACCACCACATTTCCCAACACCTTGATCCCGTAGTGTTTGCATCCATGATTTATGCATCCGATATCTATAACGACTTCCAGACTATCCATAGCCCTGCCTCCTCCTATTGGGTCGGAAAGGTCTTTATACCACAGACGTTGGCTTACAGTAACAATGTCAGGCCACCAAGAAAATATGGGCGATATGCCCGTGCGATTCCCCAATGGCAGAGGCTGGGCTATCATGTGAAGCTAATCTTTCTGGATCTGCCCGATGTGGAGGCCGCCCTTGCCCGTCAGACGCGAACCGCGCAGGTGGTGGTACGAGAAGGACGCCTGGTTCGGGAACATCCCGAATAGCTTGGGCTGCAGGGAGATGTGCAAAGAAACTGGACAGGAGCGGATTTTGAATCGGGACGTGGTCACTTTGGCAAATGAACGCTGGCAGCAATGGGTACAGGTGAGTCGTTTTACCGGCGCCCCGGAAGAGTTCTGGCCACTGTTTACCAGGACGGTAACCCGGGCACTGGGGGGGGAGCTGGGTATTTGTTACGCCCGGAATTCAGATCCTGAAGGGGGGGAGAGTTGGCAGGTGGTCGCCCATTGGCCGGGAGTGCCGGTTGAGCAATTACCGGCATTGACCAAAAGTGTTGCCGCCGTAGTGATCGAGGAGACGCGGAGCTGCGGTATCGCCCATGGGGTGTCGCTACTCGGGGGGTGGCGTGTGGGATTGATGGGTATTCGCGTCGAGGAGGAGCGCACCTTTTTGCTGTTGGCAGTGCATCTGGGAGCCGGCGCGTTGCCGGAAATGGAAGTACGCCAAGTTTTGGCCACGTTTCAATCGCTACCCAACATATACGAATTGCATCGTCAGGTGCGTCTGGGCGAACGGGATGCCCTGCGTCTGGCCCAGGCGATTGAGCTGTTGGGACGAGTCTTGTCAAGTGATCATTTTGATAAGGCCGTCTTGATTGCGGTTAATGATTTGGCCGAACGCTTTGCCTGTGAAACGGTCTCCATGACGTGGCAGCGGGGTGGCAATCTCAGTTTGTGTGCTTTGAGCCATTCGGAAAAGATAGATCGGCGTTCGGCGTTGACGGCACTGTTGGAGGAGGCGGGACAGGAGGCGTTGACCCAGGGTGTTGAGGTGGTGTGGCCGGGTAGCGGCAAGGTTGTTGTGATAGCCCACGAACGGTATGCAGAAATGCAGCGCCCCGGTCATCTTCTAACCTTGCCGCTTTTTATTGGCGAACAACCATTGGGGTCTCTGACCCTGGAACGGCAGCTGATGGGATTTTCGCATTCGGAGCAGTGGGCGCTCCGAATGTTGGCTGATCTCCTTGTGACACCATTGTCCCTGTTGGAGGGGCGATCGCGTCCCTTATGGCGTCGAATAAGCGCCGAAACCTGGCGTAGTGTGGACAACCGCTTCAAACCAACCACACGGGCGGGAAAAAACGTGGCCTTGGGATTGGTGGTGTTGCTGTTGGGGATAGTGATGATACCGGTGCCGTACTCCATCAGCGCCACAGCTATCGTCAAGACCGACACCATGGCTTTTATCGGCGCGCCGTTTGACGGCTATTTGGAATCGAGTCCCTTGACGTTGGGGGGGGCGGTTGTGGAGGGAGAGGTGGTGTTTTCCTTGGCTACCCGCGAATTGATTTTGGAAAAGGCAAGTATTTTGGCGGATATCGCCCAGTATCAACGCGAGGCGGAAAAACGACGTGGTGCGGGACAAATGCCGGAGATGCAGATTGCCGAAGCCCAGGTGGCCCAGGCCCAGGCGCGTCTGAAACTGGTGGAATACCGGTTGGACAATGCCCAAGCCCACTCTCCTATTGATGGCGTGCTGGTGGAAGGGGAACCGGCTAAAAATCTGGGTGGTGCGGTACGGCGGGGTGATGTCGTGGTTAAAATTGCTTCGGTATCGGGCTTGTACGTCGAGGCGGCGGTGTGGGAACACGATGTCACGCAGATTGCCTATGGTCAACCGGTCCGGTTGACTTTGCTGGCCAATCCGGCAATGACTTATGCAATGACGTTAAAACGTATCATTCCTGCGGCAAGCGTCAAGGAGGGGGAAAATACGTTTCCGTCTCGTGCCGAACCAAACGAAGCGGTACCCGATTGGTGGCGCCCGGGAATGAGTGGCGTTGCGAAAATTGATGTTGGCTACCGCTCACTTTTTTGGATTGCCACGCATCGTTTGGTCGATTATTTGCGAATGTTATTCTGGTTTTAATAGTTATCAAGATTATAAAGTTCATTTTTGGCTATGGCGCGGAAGATTTATTCAAAACTGTTTATATTTTTAGAATTTTCTTTGATAGCTTGCAGCGCTGGATGATTCACTCGGCGCTTGGTGGTTATGGCAAAGTATTCTGCTTGAACGGCCTCGGTGTGCCCGACCACTTCAACCTGATGCTGAAATATGATTTCGTCGTCAATGATGGACGGTAAGCAAAAAAAGCCCGCACCTGCTTGGCCAAATGTTTTGAGAAGTGCCGTATCTTGAAATTCCGCAACAATTTTTGGAGTTATTCCCAAATCGTTCAACCAGCGTCCGATGTTGCCACGAATCGAGTTTCCCACCGTGGGCATGAGCATGGGGGCATTATGGAGCAATTCCGGGAAAGTACCCGGGTAGCGTGCCCGAAGGGCCGGTGTCCCAAAAATGGTAACACTTACGGATCCAAGGGAATAATGATAGGTGCGGACCGGGATTCCCGGTATCGTGGGGCTATCCGCCATGACCAGGTCCAACTTGTGCAGTGCCAGATCAGCCAACAGATTTTCCATTTTATCTTCGATGCATACCAGATGTACTTCCCGCTCGCAGCGTAGGGCCGGTTCCAGAAAACGGTATGCGATGAGTTTTGGGATGACATCGGCGATGCCCACACGGAATCGCAGAGGTCTTTCCGTCGGCATTCCTTTGAGTACTTCGCTCAGTTCATTTCCCAGAAGAAACATTTCGTTGGCATAGTCGAAAACGACCTGTCCGGTTTCGGTCAGCTCCAGTCCGCGACTGACCCGTTCAAAAAGTGGCAAACCAAACGCCTCTTCTAGCACCTGGATTTGCGTACTCAAAGTTTGTGGCCTGAGTCGGAGCAATTTGCCGGCTGCGGTGATGCTTCCAAGCCGGGCCACGGTCCAGAAATAATGCAGGTGCTTGTAATTCATGTCGGAACCTTTCGAGAAAATCTGATGATAGGTAAGAAATTATCTAATTTTATTGTTCATTGCAATCTGTTATACTCTCTTTAATGGTATAGGGAGTGATTTTTTCTGAGTGGAAATGAAGAGGGTTTCCGAGATCGCTGGGAAGGTCGTCTCCCTTGGACATAACCACCCGTTAAACAAGGATGAACCATGAAACGTATCCTTCTATTTCTCGTCACCAATCTAGCCATCATGGCTGTCCTGACAGTTGTACTGAATGTTTTGTCGGGATTTTTCGGTTTGCATCAAGGCTCAACGGGAAAAATCGTATTGTTGGCCTGTGTGTTTGGCATGGGGGGGTCTTTTATATCCTTGTTCATGTCCAAGTGGCTGGCCAAACAAACGACCGGAGCCATGGTCATTGAGCAGCCCCGGGATGCGACTGAGGCATGGCTTCTGGAAACGGTCAAGCGTCTGAGTCATCAGGCCGGCATTGGCATGCCTGAAGTTGCCATTTACGATGCCCCCGATGTCAATGCGTTTGCAACCGGTGCCAGTCGGAACAACGCATTGGTTGCAGTCAGCACCGGCTTGTTACGTTCGTTGACCAGGGTGGAATCGGAAGCTGTCCTGGCACACGAGGTCAGCCATATTGCCAATGGTGATATGGTCACTCTCGCGTTGATCCAGGGTGTGTTGAATACGTTCGTCATTCTTCTCGCCCGTGTCATAGGTGGGCTTGTCGATGGCATGTTCTCGCGTCAGGAGGAAGGGGAAAATCCTCCGAGTACAGGTATGGCCTATATGATCACATCTTTTGTTGCAGAGATCGTTCTGGGAATCCTGGCCAGTATGGTCGTCATGTGGTTTTCGCGCCAGAGAGAATACCGTGCCGATGCGGGCGGAGCGCAATTGGCGGGTCGAAATGCCATGATCTCCGCACTCGAACGGTTGCAGCAAAGTACCATTCCTTCGCACTTGCCCGCAGAAACGGCTGCTTTTGGAATATCAGGAAATCAGGGTGGGCTGATGGCGCTTCTTTCAAGCCATCCCCCCCTGGAGGAAAGAATTGAGGCCTTGCGGAAAGGGTCTCATTAATCAAGGTATGACACGTTCGGATACCATGGATTGGATCGGTGTGTCCTATGTAAACCCTTGGAAAATGTTGTTTTGTCAAACCCCTATCAACCTGATCACTGACGTTTGTTTAGAGGAGATTATGTATGAGACCGCGCAAGTATGGCCTTATTGCGATAACAGCCCTGTTCCTGGCCTTTGGATTTGCATCCGTATTTCCAGACAGTGCCGATGCCAAACGTATGGGAGGTGGCAGCTCCATGGGTTCACGTGGGTCGAAAAGTTTTGCGGCGCCACAGCAACCTGCCCAGCGATCCAGCTATAACCAGGCTTCCGCACCACAAAGTCCAGGCAGTCCCGCCCGGGCCGGGGGGATGTTCGGAGGCATGGGTTCTGGACTGTTGGGGGGGTTGGGAGGATTGGTGTTGGGAGGAATGCTGGGCTCCATGTTGTTTGGTGGTTCCGGAGCCGGAATGGGTGGTGGCGGGATTGGCCTGATGGAAATCATATTGCTCGGGGGAATCCTTTGGTTTGGCTATCGTTGGTTTAAACGCCAACGTTCCATGGCCCCTGCCGGGGGATCCGAGGCCGGTCCTCCCTTGTTGCAGGGTGGCGCAATCACTTTACCCAATCCCAATGTTGGTGGGTCAAACCATCTTCGTACCGGGGGGGATCAAGGATTGCCGGGATCCTTTGATATGGGAGCCAACAATCGCATGGGGATGAACACGGAAGTCGATGAGGTTTCCAAAGGCTTGGATCATATTGTTTCCATGGATCCCAATTTCAACGAAGAGCAATTTTTGAACGGCGCCAAACGTGCGTTTCAACAGATGCAGGCCTCATGGTGTGACGGCAACGTCTTCAACCTGCGCCCCTTGTTGCATGCCTCAATGTTGGAACGGATTCTCGCCGACATGAAGGAAAAAGAGACGAAAAAGCAGAAGGATCACATCGAAGACATCCAGTTTCTTGGAGCTGAAATCAGTGAGGCCTGGCAGGAATCGGGTGAAGATTGGATCACGGTTCGTTTTCAAGTTTCCATGCTTGAATATGCCACGGACGAACACGGAATGGTTGTGGAAGGAAGTCGGACCCTTCCCGAACGTGTGGAAGAATATTGGACGTTTACCCGTCAAGTGGGTTCTCGCGATCCCAATTGGCTCCTGGCCGCCATTCAACAGCCGGGGCAATCGTTGAATCAGCAATAAATCAGGGGGTTATACCGGGCAGCCTGGACTTCATGGAAGCATCATCTCTGGGCTGCCCGGGTCAATCCAGGCAGGAATAAAGGTTATCCTGTTTCTTCAACTTGGACGGTCTGACATCAAGTCTATTGGCTTTTTTCGGGGAACCGGACTATCATGACGGAAAAAAAAGAGATGCCTGACTAAAATCTCGTAATGTAATCCATACCTCGTCAACATGGAGCTCATTAGGGGGGAGATCATGTTAGTACGTCCGGGTATGCTGATCATCGCCGGTATGGCGTTGGTTGCGGTTGGGGTGTTGTTTTTGCTCCAGAACGGCAACCAAACGTCCCCCCGTGAATCGGTCAGCATTGTGTCTACCAAGGATGGTAAATCGAATCCAGGTTATGAAGATTACCAATTTGGTAGACCTGATGATCCCATTGTGGATGCCGGTTTTCAACCATTGGCCTTTCCCGCAGGGACCGTCCCAACGATCATGATGCACGATCAATGGCTGCATAAACAACTTGCAGATCGTGGTATAAAGCTTAAATTTCATCCATTTTTGGATGGCAATGATGCCAACGGCTTCTTGTTTTCCGGAAAATTGGAAATGCTTTGGGCCGGTGACATGCCCACCATCAACGCTGCGGCGCGTTCCGCCATCGTTGTTACAGCGCAAATCAAAAATGCTTTCACCTCGGTGGTGGCCCGTAACCTGAACACCATGGAGCAGCTCAAAGGGCATCGCATCGGTTATGCCCATGGATCGACGGGTCATCAAGTGTTGCTTCATGGCTTGAAGTTGTATCATGTGGACGAAAAAGAGGTCCAATTGGTACGCGTGCCCATTAACCGATTGATTGGGGCCCTTCAGAAAGGCAGCATAGATGCCTTTGTGGCGTGGGAACCGGCTCCGACTATGGCTATGGGAATAATAAAAGATTTGACAGTTTTGTATCGCGCCATGACACAAAGTTATCTTTACTTTACCAAGATTTTCGCCGATGCGCATCCCGACTTGGTCAAGGTGTTGACAGCAGCCAATCTTCGTGCCGTGCGTTGGCTGAGCCAACGACAGGAAAACATGCGTCAAGGGTGTCGCTGGCAAGCCATCCTGGTGGATGACTTTGTCAAAGAACCTTATCCGGTCACCGTATCGCAATGTGTCACCATCGTGCAGCGCGATCTACTGGATCCATTACCCATGACCCTGATCTCCATGGACAATCTGAAACCGGGGGGGATCATTGAACAGCAGGTGCAATTCTTACAACACGTCGGTGCCTTGAAGACAGATAACGATCCTTCCAGAATACCTGCCGCGTTCAATCCAGCCATATTGCAGGAAATCATTCGCGATCAGGTAGATTGGAAAATACATGAGTTTGATTATCAATAGCAGCTCTTTATTAACGTGATGAAAGCCTTCGTTCGGTGTCCTTCCCCTTTTCCGCCAGTATTGTTACCCGGTTTATTATCACATTCAGCTTGTTGTTTGTTGCCATCTTCGCCATATGTACCTGGATATTCATGCACGGTTTACCCGGATCCTCGTTTTTGGGTTGGGCCGGGGATGAAAAAAATCAGGCCATTCATACAATCAATATTTTGGCGGATATCCAAAAAAATCGATTGTTGCAAAGTTTAAACGAATTGCGTCAAGCCAATGGTCTATTGGCGCAAGACCGATATTTCAAGGGGGAAATCTCCAGGATTATCACCAGGCATTTTTCTTCGTCCACCTCAGAGGAGGACAGCAACCATGACTATCTACTGTCCTGGTTGAACGAATTCCAATCGCATACCCCATCCAACTTGGCGGTGCATGTCATCCATCCTGAATCCAATACCGTCCTGGTGTCCACCAGGAGGGAAGTATTGGGCAAGGAGGTTGTGGATCGGGTCTTTATCGAACGCATTACGACAACGGGGCAGGATTATATTGGCGGTTTCACCCCGTCCCCGGTTCCGGCGCTGTTTTTTTTGGGAAGCCCGGTATTCCTTGGTAAAAAAGTACCGATTGCAGTAATCGTTTTGGAAATTTCTCTGGAGCGTTTTCTGCTGACCAACCTGACGTTGAACAAGGGACCCTGGCTGGGGCTGGAAACGCTGCTGGTCAACGAACACGGAACGAATCTGCTCCAGACCGGTGCCGTCCTGGAGAGATTGGGTCATCAGAGTTTGGGAGTTGTTACGGGCACCCTGAAAGTCAGTCCAGATATGATTGCCGCCAGCGGTCAGGAAGGTTTTATCGAAACCAGTGATCGCAACCAAGCCCCGATATTGGCAGTTTATCGCCATATCCGTCTGTTTGCCGAATGGGGTTGGGGATTGGTTTTGCAAATCAAGCAGGAAGATTTGCTGCGACCGATGTCCACGGCTTTCAGCATTGCCTGGATCATGGGGTTCATGGCGACCGTGGTCTTTACGATCGTGGCGCTCATTTTAACCCGGCGACTGATCCGTCCGTTGCGTAAGTTAACCTTGGCGGCCCAACAGTTGACGCAGGGGCAGCGTCATGTGCGCAGCCATCATACGGGACGGGATGAAGTTGGCATATTGGCCCGGGCTTTCGATGTCATGGCCGATGAGGTGGCACGGACCCTCGATTACCTGGAACGTTCGGTTGCGCGACGGACCATTGCCCTGGAACAAGAATTGGCGGTCAGGAAATGGCAACAGCAACAGCAACAGATCATTGAAAAATCACTCAAGGAGAGTGAACAGCGCTACCGTACCCTGGTGGACACCATGACAGCCGGGGTTATAGTCTATGAGGCCGTGCAAGGGGGGGAGGATTTCACTATTCAGGATTTGAATCGGATGGGGGAACAGCTCACCCAGGTGGTTAAACAGGAAATCCTGGGTCAATCGGTCACGCAGGTGTTCCCTAGCGTGATGACTTCTGGATTATTCCATATCCTGCAAAGCGTTTATCGCAGTACTATCCCGACCCGTCATCCGGTTACGCTGATTCATGACCAACGTTTGCAGCGTTGGTTTGAAAATCGTGTCTACAAACTGCCTTCCGGGGATGTTGTTGTTATCTTTGATGATGTTTCCGAGCGCAAGGAGGCGGAACAGGAAAAACGTACCCTGGAGTTGCTATCCTTTCATCGGGAACGATTGGCAACCCTGGGTACCTTGGCGGCAGGCATGGCCCATGAAATCAACAATCCCAACAATGCCATTCATTTTAATGCAATCATGTTGCAAGGATTGTGGCCCGATTTGGAACTCCTTCTGCGCCATACCATAGAAAACGATGGTGATTTTCTCCTGGAGGGTTTGCCCGCCTCGGAAAGTGTCACCACCATTCCGCGTTTGCTGGAAGGAATTCGCAAGAGTTCCGTGCGTATTCAGGGCATCATCAGCAACCTGAAGCATTTGTCGCGTCAGGAACAAGGGCCGCAAAATCGCCCCATTGATCTTAAAAGCGTTATCAAGGAGGCTGTTGCCATTCTGCAGGATCCCATCAGCCGTCATACCGACCATTGTCAACTGCTCTATTCCGAAGAGTCCGTTATGGTATTGGGCCACAGTCAGCAGTTGGAACAAGTGTTTATCAACCTGATTCTCAATGCCCTGCAATCCTTGCCCAACCGTAGCCGTGGCGTTACCGTCACCATGGCTTCGGGGGTGCTCGCCAATGAAACCCAGGTGATCATCAGCGATCAAGGTGTTGGTATCCCTCCAGAAAATATGCCAAAATTGACTTCCCCTTTTTTTACGACCAAGGGGGATCGGGAGGGTACCGGGCTAGGCCTTTCCATTGCCAACGCCATTATTGCAAATCATGGTGGTCGCATGATTTTTGTTTCCGAATCGCAAGTGGGAACCACCGTCACCGTCATTTTGCCAACCATCGCCGTGCAACAGCGGGGAAATCACCCATGACCTATTTGCAGCGCAAACATCTTCCCATCGTATTGGTCGATGATGAAGAAGAAATTTTGTTCAGTTCCAAAACTCAATTGCGTTTGGCGGGAATCGAGCCGGTCGTTACCATGAACGATGGTCGACAATTGATGGATTTCTTGGCAAACCAGGGGGCGGCTCTGGTCCTTCTTGATTTGATGATGCCAAAGTGTTCCGGGGAAGAGTTGCTGAAGGAGGTACTGCTACGTTATCCCGAAATTCAGGTCATCATCATGACTGCCAATCAAGATATTGATCGCGCCGTTGCTTGTATTAAAGAGGGGGCCGCCGACTATCTGGTCAAACCGGTGGAAAACAGCCGATTCATCGCAGCCGTTCGCCAGGTTTTAGAAGTACGTCGTTTGCGCCAGGAGTTAGGTTCTCTTAAAAGAGTTTTATTTTCTGAGAAGGATGTTGTCAATGAGGCTTTCTCTCCCATTCTGACCCAGAGCAAGACCATGCAGCGGGTGTTTCATTACGCCGAAGCCATTGCGGTTTCCAATGAGCCGGTATTGGTTATGGGCGAAACGGGAGTGGGCAAAGAGTTGATGGTAACAGCCGTTCATCAGTTGAGTGGGCGTTCTGGTCCGTTGGTGGCGGTAAACGTTGCCGGATTGGACGATACCATGTTTTCCGATACGTTATTTGGACACAAAAAGGGGGCTTATTCGGGTGCTACCGAGGCACGCAAAGGTTTAATTCACCATGCCCAGGGGGGATCGCTGTTTTTGGATGAGATTGGTGATTTAACACCGCAATCGCAGGTCAAACTGTTGCGGTTGATCCAGGAACGCCGCTATTACCCCCTGGGGGCCGATTTGGCACAGCATACCGATGCGCGCATCCTGTGTGCCACCCATTGTAACCTGAACACCCGCATGCAGGAGAACTGCTTTCGCCCCGACTTGTATTTTCGCCTCTCCTCCCACCAGATTGTCATTCCAGCTCTCAGGGAGCGTAAGGAGGACATTCCTCTTTTGACCCGACATTTCTTGCAGGAAGCCGCCGCAGGGATGAAAAAAAGCATCCCCCCCTTGTCCCACGAATTGTTCAATCTGCTTTATTCTTATGAATTTCCAGGGAATATTCGCGAGTTACGTGCCATGCTCTACGATGCCCTGGCGCGTCATCAAACGGGAGAACTCACCTTGCCCGGGTTTCAGGGCGGCACTGGATTGGGTACATCAACCTTGCCAACCGGTGATGCCCCGCCTGGCATCACCCTGCACGGACGTTTGCCAACTATTGAGGAGGCGGAGACCTTTCTCATGGCGGCCGCATTGGAGCGTGCCCATGGCAACAAGAGCCTGGCGGCCACCCTCCTGGGCATCACCCGACAAACGTTGAACAATAAATTACGCCGTCAGGAGGAATAGTTTTTTTCCATTTCTTAATATTGAAAAATTGAAGTTCGATCTTATTTCTCCTGAAAAAAAGAAGCGAAATCGGGAACCTCTTCCTGGGGGGGTGGTTTGTGACCCAGGGCAAATCCCAAGGTATACAAGACCAAGGCGGCATCGACGATCAATGCAATGGCCAACAACGTCAGCAAAGGTGCCCAACCGGTCAGGATGACGGTCACGATAGTCAGAACCACGACCAAATGCACGGGAAACTGCAGGCGCAAGGCAATTCCTGGCACCAGATCGTCCATCATGGGGATTTCCACCAATCCCGCCAGGCGGCTGAAGCGGTGAAACCAGACCAAAAATGGGATGATTTTGTAAAGCATCCCCAGGATGATGGAGGAGGCAAAACCAAACAGCATCAACCCGCCAAACAAAAACCGATTCCAGTTGTCATCAATAAAGCCCCAGGAGGCCATGAGGGGCAGCGCGACCAGTCCAGAAGCCAGGCCCAGCAGCCAAAAGGCATAGGTGGCATCTTTGAAGCGTCGTTTACGGTTCTTCAGCATGTCAAACAGGTTATAGCTGTAGATTAACAGCGCCGCCAGGAAGGGCAAGGCTGGCAGCCAAAAGGGGAGCTGGTTTGCGGAATAGAAGTAGACCGTCACGGGTTGCCCCAGTAAAAACAGGCACCAGAGTAACAGAATGGCGCGGGCGTGATTGATGGCAATGTCGCGGGTCATGTAAAACATGGGCAAGACTTGAAACGATACCCCGACGATCAGCAAACCAACCCAACCCAGCACCCCCCAGATCACATGGATGGTGAGCAAGGCGAAGCGGTCCAGATTTAAGAATCCATGGGCATATTCGCCAAGAAACACGCCACCCAGGATCAGCACCCCCAAGAGGGACAACAGGGAGACGCGCATGAAGGTTACGGTTGGGTGTTTGGCGGGGGCTTGGATCAGAGCGCGACCCACGGGAACGACAAACAACAGGATCGCTCCCCCCAAACCACCCGAGGCGAACAACAACATCCAAGGGTGAAGGTGGGTGGCCAATCCCAGGTACAGGGTGACGACTCCCACGATGAGCAATCCATGTACCCAGGGTACCAATCGGGGCCAGGGGACCGGGATACCTGCCAGTACCGGAATCATTTGGTACATGGCACCAAACATGATCATGACGATCCAGCCGAGTACTGTGAGATGGACGGTGGCTATGGTTTCGGGGAGGAGGGGAGAGTCCAACAGGCTGGAGCCATGCGCGATCAGGGACAAGGCGGTGAGGATTAAAAAGAGTGGCGCGGTTGCGAAAAATCGGAAGGGCAGGTTTAAGGGCGGGGCCTGATCGATACGGAGTCCACCAGTGGCAAACATGGTTTTTCCTTTTTATATTAATGAAATTCAGATTATTCGTTATTTCTCATCAGGGGGCAACGAGTAGGGTTTGGATGGTGGATGGGTCATTATGGAACACCCCCCCTGGACTTTGGACAGGTTTCCACGTATTCCTGACTTCCGGTACGTAGGATAACCTTTCAAGAAGGAGACGACAACCATGGAACAGGCAATGAATCTGTCGGGAACCAGCGATCAGGATGCATTTACCCGATTGCGTGCGGAATTGGAAAAAGGTGCTGGCATGGAAATCGTCGTCACCCTGGATAATGCGGGTACAGGGGTGTTAAGCCTGTTGCAGGAGCATTTATGGGGGGGGTTTGAATGGCATCCCCTGGCTGTTCAGCCCGCTTCGTTTCAGTTCCTCTTGAAAAAACTGCCAGCCAAGTTGGCCAAGCGGGCCATTGGGGAGTTTTTGGGAGCTGATCATCGTCGATGCGATGAATCTTTTATCAAACTGGAAAATGCGGCGCAAAACCAGGATGTTTCGGGGGCGAAGTTGCATTTTGCCCAGTTCAATCTGGCCATGGAGCAACATTTTGCCATGGAGGAGGAGGTTTTTTTCCCGGCCTTTGAACAGGCAACCGGAATGACCCAAGGTCCTACCATGGTGATGCGCATGGAACACCGGCAGATGCGTGGTTTGCTCGCCCAGGCGGCCCAGGCTTTGACACAGGGCAAACTGGAGGGGGTCAGCCGGGCTGGCTCGACTTTGATGATTTTGATGCGGCAGCACAATATCAAAGAGGAGCAGATGCTTTATCCCATGGCGGACCAGCATCTTGGTAAAGACGTTGATGGTCTGGTCCGTTCCATGCAGAAATTGGCACCGGTCAGTAAATGACGGGAGTTCTCACACCATGATCCGATCGATTGGGGCAAACCGTTCGTAATCCACTTCGCTGCGGCGACGACTCGGGGGGGTGGATTGTTGGGCCTGGTGCCGACGTTGATGCCAAGCGTGTTCTGAAGCCACGTCCAGGACGACCACTCCGAGCATGGGATCCAGGCGATCCAGGCGCGTCAGGAGGTCGTGCAGTTGGTGTTTTTCCACCAGCAAGCCGCGAATCACCCGACCATCAAATAATTCAACTACGTATTTCATTGGTGTCTCCTCTCAATATTTCCTGTCTGAACAGGTTTGTGAATGGCTATTTTGGATGTTGCTTTGGGTGATTCCCCTTTGAGGTAAAGTAGAGCAATAACCAAGCCAGTTTCTGCATGTTATTTTTGTGTGGTGACGTGAGCAAACAGAATGCGGGGCATGTCAGAAAAATATAAATGATTACAGTGATGTAAACACTATTGGGCTCTCTGTGTCCGGTGGGTATAGACCGGGTGATTCGGATAACCCGGCAGGAGTGATCGGTAGGGGGGGAAATATTTGACGCTACTTAAGCATTTTTTGACAAGGTTTCGTGGAATACAACATGTCGGGCTGACATCGAAAACTTTCTGGTGAATGAGTCAGAATGATGCTATGTTGGCCAAGTTTTTGCTTTACGTTACCCTTTGTCAAGCAACGTGTTTGGATCGAGCTATCCATGACTTGAGCAAAGGTATGTGTAAGGGCACGGACGGCCATATCAGGTTGCGGTATTGTTTTATTTTCTTTTGAACGGTATATCTCGTTCCGATCCCACATAGGACTAGATTCGTGACAGAGCCTTCCAAAGGGAAGCCTTATACCATGTCCATTCAAATTTTGTGTGATTTTGACGGTACCATTACCTACAGGGATGTGACGGATGGTTTGCTGGAACAGTTTGCCCTGCCGGAGTGGCGGCTTATCGAAGAAGAGTACCAGTGTGGTCGTATAGGCTCACGGGAATGCATGTTGCGCCAGGTTGATCTGATCCGCGCCGATATCAAGGCTGTTGACCAGTTTTTGGACCATGAAGAAATCGATCCCCATTTTCCCAAGTTCGTCCGTTTTTGCCGACAGGTTGGATGGGATCTGGTGGTGGTGAGTGACGGGTTGGACTATGCCATCCAGCGTATTTTGTCCAGACATGGCCTGGGTCATCTGACTGTTTTCACCAATCACATGGAAATCCTGGCATATGGTCGCTATCGCCTCCATTTTCCCCATGCCAATGAAGCCTGTTCCAAGGGTTCCGGTACTTGTAAATGCGCCCTGGTCAAACCCATGGGACGCAACCATGTCCCTCGGTTGGAACACGGTGTGGAGATCCCGGGAGTGCAAACTGTCCTGATCGGCGATGGTACATCGGATTATTGTCTGGCGGATAGTGTCGATTTGGTGTTTGCCAAAGACAAACTTTTAGAATATTGTCGCGACCGGGATAGTGCGCATCTCGCCTTCAATGATTTTTCCGACATTTGTGTCATGATGACCAAGTTTCAATCCATGAGCAGTCGACCATTGTTGGATCGTCCCACGTTACGCCACCTTTCTATTCTGGAATAGCCTGCCCATGGACCATCATGATCTTCTTCAGGACGAAGCAACCTATTGTTCCTTTGGCGATACGGTTCACTACCTCGAACCGCCAAAACTTTTCAGTCGTTGTGAGGGATCCTTTCTCTTCGATCCGGGGGATCGCCCCTATCTTGACCTGCAAATGTGGTATTCGGCGTGCAATTTCGGCTACGCCAACCCACGTCTGAACCAAGCCCTCAAACGCCAGATTGACACCCTTCCCCAATTGGCGTGCCAGTATGTGCATCGCGAAAAGATTCTTCTGGCCAAGGCTTTGGCTCAGAAGGTTGAATCGATTTGGGGGGTGAAGGGTCGGATCCATTTTAACGTGGGGGGCTCCCAGGCCGTTGAGGATTCTTTGAAGTTGGTTCGCAATGCCTGCCAGGGCAAAAGCCTGATGTTTGCCTATGAGGGGGGATACCATGGCCGAACACTGGGGGCCAGTGCCATCACCTCTTCCTATCGCTACCGGAGGCGCTACGGTCATTTCGGGGATCGCGCCCAGTTTGTCCCTTTTCCCTATTGTTTTCGTTGCCCTTACGGCAAAAAACGGGATCAGTGCGATCTTTATTGTGTTGATCAGTTTGCCCGACTGTTTGATAGCGAATATTATGGCGTCTGGGATCCCAAAGATGGTTCTGCCGAATATGCGGCTTTCTATGTGGAGGCGGTGCAGGGGACAGGGGGATATGTCGTGCCGCCCCCGGGCTACTTTGCCAAGCTCAAACGAGTCCTCGACGAACGCAACATTTTGCTGGTTGATGATGAAATCCAGATGGCGTTTTATCGCACCGGTAAATTTTTTGCCATGGAGCATTTCAATGTTACCCCGGATGTCCTTGTTTTTGGCAAGGCGATGACCAATGGCATGAACCCCATTGCCGGATTGTGGGCGCGGGAGGCCTTGATCAATCCCAAGGTTTTTCCTCCGGGATCGACCCATTCCACCTTTTCCTCCAATCCGCTGGGTACCGCAGTCGCTTTGGAGGCCATTCAGATGATGGCGGAAAAAGATTACGAATCCATGGTCATGGAAAAGGGGGCCTATCTTCTGGAAGGGTTGAAAGAATTACAGCGGCGTTATCGTATCATTGGCGATGTGGATGGTTTGGGAATGGCTTTGCGGGTGGAAATCTGCCGCGAGGACGGTTACATCCCTGACAAAGCCATGACGGATCGTCTGCTTGAGGAGGGTATGAAGGCCGACTTGACGACGAACGGAAAACAGTACGGTCTGATTCTCGATATTGGTGGTTACCATAAAAACGTAATCACCCTGGCACCCTCCCTGGAGATCACCCGTCCCGAGATGGACTTGGCCATAACGCTATTGGATTTGCTCTTTGCCCGAGTGACCCGGAGTGCTGCGTAACAGTTCTGCATCCAAGTGCGTTTGGCCATGACCAGACCCGATCCACCGAAAATTCATACCCAGCCCCCATCCGGTTTGTGGGATCGGCTCAATATGAAGCTCTGGGGGCACGGGGTTTGGTCTGGTCCTGGGCGTAAGTACTTGAATACGCATCAAGATACCATTGAAGCCACGGATGTCAGTTTTTTCTTTCCGGGCGGCAAGGCGGCTGTCCTCCTGATTCATGGTCTGACCGGCACACCGAACGAAATGCGTTCAGTCGGCAAAGGGTTGGCCATTTCCGGTTTTACCGTTTACGGCATGCAACTGGCTGGTCATTGCAGCAGCGAGGAGGCCTTGATTGCCACCCGTTGGCAAGATTGGTATGCCAGCGTTGAAGCGGCCTATCAAAGACTTGTTCCGGGGCATGAGGCTCTCTTTGTCGTTGGTTTGTGTGCTGGTGCGTTATTGGCTTTGCAACTCGCTGCCAATCATCCCGATACCATCCATGGTATGGCACTTTATGCCACGACGTTTCGGTACGATGGCTGGGCATTGCCCCGTCTGCATTTTTTGGTGCCTTACGTGGTACAGACCCCACTGACCGATTTTTATCGATTTGTCGAGGTGTTTCCATTTGGCATCAAGGACGAACGCATACGCCAACGTATCGTGGCCAGCATGTTGGCGGGCAACAGTACTGAGGCGGGCAACCTGGGGATGACGGGCCGCTCTTTGCGTGAATTTCTCCATCTTGTCAAAGTCGTCAAGAAAAGGATGGCTGGAGTTGTTGCACCTGCCCTGATTTTGCATGCCCGTGAAGATGATGTGGCCAGTCTTGGCAATGCCCGTTATGTTTTCCGTCATTTGGGTGGATCGGTCAAAATGGTCCTGTTGGACGACAGTTACCATCTGATTACCGTCGACCAGCAACGGCATGATGTCATACGGCATACGGTTGATTTCTTCAAGGGGCTGACCCCTCCAGAAATCGCCGGGCAACTCAAACCTTACCAGCGTACGGCACGCAGTTCAAATGTAACGGGCGCGCACCAGTTGGTGGTTACCAATTCGGTTACCAACATTCTGCCAGAGCAATGGGATCGATGTTTTTCAGGAAGGGAGGAAAGTTGGGCACACTTTTTAGCATTGGAGCGTGCCAGCCCGCCCTGGATCAGCATGCGTTATTTGGCAATCAGCGATGGCAATCGATTGTTGGCGGCTGTTCCAGCTTTTTATGGGGCACGGTCTGAAAAGGGGATGCCGGTGCGGGTAGTGCCACGTTGGTTTCTCCGTAGAATGGCTTGCCTGGGATCACCGGAAACCGGGCAATGCCGGGTTGGTTTTGCCCCCGAGGTGGCCCGGGAACATCGACCGGCTCTGTTGGATTTGTTGATTCAAGAATTTATTTCGGATGCCGTGGCACAGGGGCACCGTTGGCTGAGCATCCAAAAGAAATCAGAGGATGACAACCAGCTTTGGGATGCCGTTGTAAGGAACAGACTGCGGGTTACGCGATTGGCCGATGCGTGTTGGGTACTGTTTTCCACTTTTTTCGTCCCCTTGCCGACATCCTTCGCCACATGGCTGATTGGGACGCTACGTGCTTGCGCGGACGGCGGCCAAAGTTTCGAGTAGATCTACAGATGGGAAAAAATACCGGTTGGCATCAATTCGTCTGGTTTAAGTGTAGTTGTATATGTATTTGAGAAGCGATCAGACCTGCCTCAGTACACCAATCATAGTATTTTCTATCTTCAACCATGATATGTTTCTCTATCCAATCACTCATGACCATCATCAATTCATTGGCGGCATTGATATCACTCCTTTGTAGATAACGACGACGCAAGTCCGAGACTTTATCTCCAAAGTCCGCATGTTGCCTGGCATGGCTTTGAATGTTTGGAAATTTAATTTCCTGGAGGACAAACTCTTCTCTATTGAAATGTCTGATCGTGTAATTGAAAAGTTCATCCAATACCAAATCAACTGTAATGCTGTCAAATTGCTTCTGAACGAGGCCAATTTCATTGATGAGGCGAATGATCGCTTTGTGATCATTGTCCAAAGCAGGAATTCCAACAGACATTTCTTCACGCCATTCGAGGATGGAAAAATCTGCACGGAGTTCCTTAACAGAGAAAAATGCTTCAACGATTTTTGGGTCAAAGAGTTTGCCTGACTCATTCTTGATAAATGCAAACACTTTTTCTTCCGGCCAGGGCTCCTTGTAAGGGCGCCATGAGGTCAGGGCATCATAAACATCGGAAACCGTGACTATTCTAGCTTCCAGAGGAATGTCAGTTCCGACCAAGCCATCGGGATACCCCCCTCCCTGGTATTGTTCATGATGCGATCTGGCAATACGGATTGCCATCTCAATATACGACCCCGTTTCCTGGTGATTTCTAATTTTTTCGAGGAAATTACTGCCTGCTACAGTATGATGTTGCATGATCATACGTTCCTCGGCATTCAGAGGACCCGGTTTCAGGAGGATAATGTCCGGGACGCTGACCTTGCCCACGTCATGCAACATGCTGCAAAGGGCTATTTGTTCCAAAAAGGTATCGGTGATTTCTTCCATGCCACTTTGACGCAGAATCTGAGCCATTTTTTGCGTGATTCTGGCAACTCGGAGTACATGTTCTCCCGTATTGCTATCGCGATTTTCCGCCAAATCGGCGAGTGCCATGATCATGGCTTTGTTGGATCGCCGCAATGTTTCCATTTCCACTTGTTGGCCCTTGCTGATGACCAGATTCTGACTCAACACCCTCTCAACTTCCAGTCGTCTGGTAATCCCCGAATGTATCAAACCAAGAAAACGCCGGCTGGCGAACAGACCGACCATGGCCAATACGAAAACAATCACAAACAGAATCAATTCATCATGTTTTCTATTCTTGGAAATTTGTTCGTTTATTGTGTAGGCAATATGGCCATGGCCATCTCGTAGCACCTCTATTTCAGCATCAAGGGCAAGCAAATCGTTGATACTCGTCTCAAAGAAAGAATCAATGGATGTTTTATTTTGTTCTTCCTTCCAGTATATTTTAATATTGTCAAATATATGAATAGCATTCTCAAAATGATGCAGAAGGGTAGGATGCTGCATAACTTCAAATTTGTATTTGTCTCTGAGATTAAGTAGTTTGTCAAACAATCTTTGTATAACTTTAATGTGATCTCTATGTTTTTCAGGGAAAAATTTTACTTCATCAGGTGCTAATTCTCTAAGATGTTCTTCCGTGTGATGCATACGAATATTTTGCAATTCGTCATCGATACGTTCATACGCATATACAGATCTAATATGGAATTTATTGATTAATCGCTCTTGCTCGTCATAATAATTGTCAGTATATTTGATGTATACCGTCAAGGAAAGCGTAAGCAATAATATGGTTCCAACCATCAAGAGAACATAAAATTTTACTGAAATCAGTTCATTGGTTGATGGCATATACCATTCTCGACTTGAGGCCGTGCCAGTTAGTATAATAGCGTTGCTATGCCCAGGATGGTATTGATTGCGTCAGGCCTTCCAGGCTTAGGGGAAGCGTGTTCATCATCCCTACGTGTTACTTTCGCTCAAGAAGGGCCGTTTCACGTTCAAACATATAGTCTCTTGTAATCGGCAAAGCGTCAATCGTTTTGGTGAGCTGAATGTGAAATACCATCGTCCCAAGATAAAGAAATTCCATTTCTGCGGCATATAAGTAAAATTCCCACATACGACAAAAGCGTTCGTCGTAAATACGCGCCGCTTCATCCCAATTCCGCATAAAGCGTTCGCCCCAATGTTCCAGTGTTTTGGCGTAGTGTAACCGCAAAATTTCAATATCAGTGACCCATAAAAACAGGTCTTCGACAATTGGCAACACCTCCGACAACGCCGGGGCGTAGCCGCCGGGGAACAAATATTTGCGAAACCAGGGATTGGTGGTTCCAGGTCCATCCGGTCGGCCGATGGAATGGACCAAGGCCACCCCTTGTGGTGTCAAAAGATCTTTAATCTTCCTAAAAAATGTTCGATATTGCGGTACTCCAATATGCTCCAAAATGCCAATTGCCGTGATGCGGTCATAGTGACCCGTCTCATGACGATAGTCCCGGAGAAAAAACCGGACCTTATGTTCCAATCCCGCTTTTTTGGCACGTTCCTGGGCAATTTTTAGCTGTTCGGTGGACAGGGTGATGCCGGTAACTTCACAATCAGCCACTTGGGCCATGTACAACGCCAATCCACCCCAACCACAGCCCAGATCCAACACTTTCATACCGGGTTGCAGGTTCAGTTTAGCGACGATATGCGCCTTTTTTTCCAATTGGGATCGTTCCAGGTTTTCCTGGCCGGTGCGAAAGTACGAGCAGGTGTAAATCAGGTCTTCATCCAAGAATAACTGGTAGAGCTTGTAGTCGATGTTATAGTGATGTGCCACATTTTTCAGGGAACGTCCCGGGGGATTGAATTGAAGAAAAAAACGTCTGATGGGGGCAATCAGGTCCAAAAAAGGGGCAATAATCGAATCTTCATTGGAAACCATATTGATGGCGAACAGACGCAACAGTTGCCGCAGGGTCGTCCCATTTTCCAGGGTGAGGGTGCCGTCCATATAGGCTTCACCCAGATAAAGGGGTGAATTGACCAACAATTTCCAGTGCAAATTTTTATCATGCAGTCGGATCACCGCCTCGGGTCCAGTCCCCGGCTTGCCGAAGTTATGTGATTGTTGATTGGCATCGATCACAATCAAATGGCCGGTACGGATGATCTGGTTCAGCAAAAGGGAATAGAGCATGACATTTCTCTGGAGTGATGGGGATCAACGTGCCTTAAAGTCTGCCATTTTTTCCAATTTTCCGAAAGGTCTGACCAGCCGATCTTCGTTCCCCTTCCCGGGGTGGGGGATTGGGCCTGACTATCGGCCAACGAGCGGGCCCACCCATTCCTTGATCGCACGCCCACTTCCCTCAAGGGATCCTGCGTCGGGGATGGCATTGCGCCAATCCAGCACGGAATAACTTGTTGGATCGGACACATTCAACCCTTCGTGATCGATGGCGGTTGGAATCACCTGGAGACCAGCGGTATTGAATAACAGGAGAGCGCGCCGCATATGCATTGCGGATGTCACCAGAAGTACCGTACGGATATGCCTTTCTTGCAGCATGGGGAGGGTGTAGAGGGCATTTTCTTTGGTGGTGCGACTGCGATCTTCCAAAATCATGGCGTTGTCGGGGACTCCCAGGTCGTGCATGAAGATGCGCATGGCTTCAGCTTCACTGGTGAGATAAGGAGGAAAATAATTTCCGCCACTCAAGATCAGGATCGGTGCTTTGCCGGCGTGATACAAGCGTGCGGCATGCCACATGCGGTCTCCGGCCTGGTTCAGGTTGGGTGGGAAACCTTCTTGTTGCGAGGGAATGATGCCGCCGCCCAACACGACGATGGCTTGGGCAGTGGGTACGTTTTCCATTGCCACCAAAGGAAAAGGGGATTCAATGACCCCGCGGATCCATCGGCTGGGGAGTGGCATCGACCATAAAAGCAACCACAAGATGGCCAAGGCGTTGACTCGCAATGCCCACCGGTATCGTTTGCGATACGTGAGCATCCAGCCAACAAGGGCTAATAAGAGGCTTGTTCCCAGGGGTGAGATGAGGAAAGTTACGATTTTGGCGAGCATATGGATGCCGTGCCCAGCTCATGGGGAGGATTATTGGAGTCGAATTGAATACATCGCAAACAGAACAATTCAATGAAAAACCACTGTGCGACCCCGCCAGGCGATGATTTTATTTTCACTGTACTTCAGAATGGCGTAGGCCAACTCCCGCTTTTCGATATCCGACCCAATCTTTTTTAGTTCCTCTATAGAAAACTCATGTCCGACCGGGATGACGTTTTGGCTGATGATGGGTCCTTCATCCAAATCTTCGGTAACGAAATGCGACGTGGCACCGATTAGTTTTACGCCACGTTGATAGGCTTGTGCATAGGGATCTTTCCCCACGAAGGATGGCAGGAAAGCATGATGAATATTGATGATGGGTGTTGTCACGCTGGCAATGAACTCACCACTCAAAATGCGCATGTAACGCGCCAGAACAATGAGATCGTAGTCGTATTGGCGGAGAATATCCAGTTGCAAATGTTCGTACTGGCGACGTTCCCGGGTAACTGGCAAATAATGAAAGGGTAATCCAAACCGCTCAGCGATCCATTCCGCATCCTGATGATTGCTGATCATGCAGGAGATTTCTACGTTAATATCTCCAATGAGCATCCTGGAGATCAACTCCAGAGGACAATGCAATGTTTTGGAACACAGAAGGGCGAGTTTCGTCTTTCTTCGCTTGGGATGGAATTCATAGGTCATATCCATCTCTCGGGCAACAGCGGCAAATTCACCATACCACGGAAGGATAGGTGATTTTTCTTCCAATTCCCCTTCGAGTCGTATAAAAAATCGATCCCGTTCCGTGTGCTGTTGCAGATTGGTCAGATTGGCACCTTTCGCGGCGAAAAACTGGCTGATTTGCTTCACCAGTCCTGGTCTGTCCGGGCAATGTCCCAGGAAAACAATGCGATCAACAGGATGAAAAGAGGAGTTCATGCCAAGGACGTGCGCAAAGGGACTATTCAATCCAGGTCAAACGCCTAGCGAAATTTTGAGCGGGCATTCGGGTCGTCATGCCCGACACCTTGGGTAAAAAGCGCCCAAGGCGTCGGGTTACGATGATCAGGCAGCAAACTTTCTCAACACTTCAGCCTGCACAACCTGCTGATGCAAGGCCGCATCATTCCAACTGCCACCATACGACAACACCATCAATTGCGAATAATAGAGGATGGGTATGTTATATTGGGTCCCAAACAGTTGGTTGATTTTTCCCTGATACACCTCCAGGTTCAACTGACACACCGGACATGGGGTCACGATGCAATCAGCCCCCCCATCCACGGCACACTGAATGATATCCCGAGTCAGTTGACAGGATTTTTCCTGTTCGGAGAACATCAACGCCCCACCACAACATGCCACTTTTTTGGCAAAGGGGATAGCCGAAGCCCCGGTCAACTCGATCATACGATCCAGATATTGGGGATTTTCATAGCTATCGCCGGCAACTCCGAAAGGACGATTGGTCTGACACCCCACATACCCGGCAACCTTCAGACCTTTCAAGGGTTTGGTAACCTTGGATTTCATGGCATCCCAGCCGATGTCTTCGATGAGAACTTCGACCAAATGCCGGGTTTTGATACCCCCTTCGTAAGAAAGGCCACCCTCCTTCAGGGCGATGTTGACCTTTTGCTTCACCTCGGGTTCGTGTGCCAACCTCTCACTGGTTTCACGCATGGATAACCAACAGGCGGCACACGTGGCAACCAGGTCGCGGTCGCCCTGCTGCTGTTTGGATAAGGCGAAATTGCGCGCCGACAACGACAATCTGGGAATGACACCACCCCCGGCATAACCAATCGAGGCACCGCAACAGTTCCAATCTTCAATCTCATTGAGCTTAATATCCAACATTCGGCACAATGAGCGCACGGAGGTTTCCATGTTGGCTGCCGAAGCATTGTGCTCCGAGCTGCAACCCGGAAAGAATGAATACTCCTTCATGCCTTGCCCTCCTTCTTGTTTTCAAGTTCAAAGGCTTTGTTCAACATGGCCTTGAATCCGGGGTACCCCTTGATTTTTCCGCGAAATGGGAGCGGTTTGAGACGTTTGGCCTTCAGCATTCCCAAAGCCGAATCTTTCATTTCCAAGCCTTGTTTGATGCCCTCGCCGATACCATCTTTGAAGTATAGTTTCATGGTCAGGGCCGCCTCGCCAACCCGCCCGGTTGCCACGATATTTTCCCAGAAAATATCCTTGGCGAACTGATGGGTGGGTTGTTTGGGATCTGCCTTGCCCTGGACGGAGGCATAGCGTGCCAAACCATGGATGATGTGGGTGATGGGCAAATTACGTGGGCAACGGACGATGCAATTGTAGCACGAGGTACACATCCACATGTCGGTGCTGGTGAGGACTTCGTCACGCAGACCGGCGCGTACCATCTGAAAGATTTGCCGTGGCGAATGCTTCCATGCCCCCAGGAAACCCAAGGGACAGGAACCGGCGCATACCCCGCACTGCATGCACATCTTGATCCAGTGCCCCTCTTCCGAATTTTCATAGACCTCTTTGGCAAAGGTCAGGTCGTAAGTCATGAGTGTTCTCCAGTCGAAAACCATGCCATTACCCAAGAAATCTCTGAAGTTTCAGGATTCCTCAGGGTTGCTTGACGAGACTACCGGATCAAAATTCCTTGTAGGGATTGGGATCCAGCTCGCTGATTTGTGCCACAAAATTATTGATCACCTGTGGCAAGGTTTCGGCATCCATAATATTGACTTCCACCATTTTAACCCGATCCGATTCCAACTGTAGCCGATCCAGTGTTTCGGAAACTTTGCTCAAACGGATTTCCGCCAAAGCGGAACCCCGAACGTTGTGGCACTGGTAGTTGTCACCATGACGACATCCCATCAACAGGATACCGTCGTAGCCCTTGGACATGGCATCGGCGATCCACACCAAGCTCATGGAACCCATACAGCGCAAGGGAATGATGCGGATAAAGGGCGATAAGGCCCCGAGACGGCTGCGTCCCACCATATCCAAGGCGGGAATGGCATCGTTTTCACAGGCGAACACCAAAATACGCGGTTTTTCTTCGTCTGCTTCGGGGATTTCCATCTCTTTCAGCATGGAGCCGATCATATCCACCGAATAGTTGGCAAAGGAGATGATCTTTTGTGGGCAAGCCCCCATACACGTACCGCAACGGCGGCAGCGGGTCGGGTTAAACAATGGATTACCCTTGGCATCTTCGTTGATGGCACCAAACGGACACTCTTCGGTACACCGTTTACACTGGGTACACCCCTCTTCGCGAAACGATGGGAAGGAGAGATCTCCAGCCCGGGGATGAACCGCAGCCCCACGCGCCACCGATTCGACAACCTGAATGGCTTTGAGTGCTGCTCCCGCTGCATCGGTACGGGTGGAGGCGATACCCATGGGACGCCGGGCCGGACCCGCCACATAGATTCCCGTGCGTCTGGTTTCGTAAGGAAAACAGATGAAATGGGAATCGGGGAAATTGTTCTTCAACGATGGCAAGCCGGGACCTTGGCGGTATTGCAGGTTGAGAACCGATCCCGGCAGTTCGTCCACCTGACTGCCAACCGGAGATGCGGAATTGGGATCGACGGTGTCCACCGTGGTCTCCATACCCGTGGCCAGAACCAGGAGATCCACATCCATCTTGATGTTTTGCCGCAACAGTTTGTCATCCACCTCCAGGGTCAGTCCCGTACCAGCGGCTGATACCTGTTTGACGTCACCCTTGATGAAAATACCGCCCTCGGACTGAACCTTGCGATAAAAATCTTCCATCTGCCCCGGAGTACGCATTTCCTGATAAATCAGATAGGCCGAGGCATCGGGATGGTTTTCGATGACATACAACGCCTGCTTGAGGGAGTAGACGCAACACGCCCCGGAACAATATTCCAAATGTTTGGTGTCGCGTTGGCCGGCGCAAAGGGAGAACGCCACCCGTTTGGCGGGTTTGCCGTCCGATTTGCGAACGATCTTGCCCGTTTTGGCCATTTCTTCAAATTCCATACTGGTAATCACATCGGGTGTTTCCTGATATCCCAAATGTTTGTCCAGTTTGGAAGGGTCGTAAAAGTTGTAACCGGTGGCGACGATGATGCTGCCCACCCGTTCGGTCGAGGTGCCGGAACCGCCCTTGAGGGTGACATCAAACAATCCTGGTGCCCCCACGGTTTTTTGCACCACGGTGTTGTTCATGATACGGATACGATTGTTGCCTTTGACATCCGCCATGAGTTTGGGGAGGGGATTCTCCTCCAGTTTGTTGTAAGGGGGCTTGGCTGGTGATACCTTGTGCATCTTAGCCACCTTGCCGCCAAGGCTCTCCTCTTTTTCCACCAAAAGGCAATTGTAACCGGTACGGGCCACCTCAAGGGCAGCAGTCAGGCCAGCGATGCCACCACCCACGACCAACACATCTTTGGAGAACGGGGTGGAAGCTTCGTAAGGTTTGGGGTCATTCATCTTCTTGACCCGGACACAGCCGATACGGACATAGTCTTCGGCCATCATTTGCCGATTACCCTTGGCATCTTTATCGCCTTCGGGCACGTCCAAAACCCACAAACATTTGTCGCGAACGTCAACCCGGTCCATCATGGGGACGCCGAGACGAAACGATTCGGTTTTGACACGAGGGGAGCAGCCGACGATCACCAGGGCATTCACCCCATCCGCTTCCATGTCCTGCCGAATCAGGTTGATTCCTTCGTCGCCGCAAAGGAATGCGTGGTTTTTAACGACGGGGATTTTTTGTTCCTTGGCGGCAATTTTTTCAAGCTTTGCGACATCCAACGCCTCCCCGATGCCACAGCCGGTACAGATATAGCAACCAATCTTTTTTTCCATCGTTCCCTTATCCCTTTGCATTCACAGCAGTTTGAATGGCTCTCAGCGCGGATGCCGTACTTGATTGCACCGAACCGGACACATCATTGGGTTGGCTGGAGCAGCCCGACGAAAAAAGTCCGCCGCCCGATACGACAAACCCATACTCGTCGTACTGGGCATCAGACATGGGAACCTTGGCCTGGGTTGCAGAATTGGGTTCCATCCCCGTCGCCAGGACTACCAAGTCGTAAGGTTCTTCATAACGGACCCCGGTCAGGGTGTTTTCGCCCACCACAATGGGATTGCCCGTTTTGGGATCTTCATCAATGCGCGCCGGCTTGGACTTGATCCACCGGACCTCGGAATCGGCCTCCACCATTTTTTGGAAGGATTCGTAGCGATCCATGGCCCTGAGGTCGATGTAATAGATGGTCACCTTGGAGTCGGGATATTGGCTCCGAACGTAGGTGGCCTGCTTCATCGAAGCCAGGCAGCATATGCGTGAGCAAAACGGGAGATAATTGTGATCCCGGGAGCCGGCACATTGAATGAAGGCAATATTTTTGGCTTCCTTGCCATCGGAAGGACGTGTGATTTTACCACCGGTTGGACCGAACTTGTCGGCCATCCGTTCAAAGCGCATGTTGGTGGTGACATTGGCAAAGCGACCGAAACCGTAAGGCATGATTTTTTCGGCGTCGTAAGGTTTCCAGCCGGTCGCCCAAACGATACTGGCCACCTTTTCTTCCGTAACTGTCGCCTGCATGCCGGGTTCGATAGCTCCCACCGGACAGACCGCGACCAATTTTTGTGCTTCTTCGGTTGCTGCAAAATCGGGATCCATGTAGTAGTGGCTGGGGAAGGCCATCAAATGGTCGTGGCGAATCGCCTTGACCTTGCCCAAGCCAAAATTGTACGGATTGGCCACCTCGGTTTGACACGCCTTGGCACAATCACCGCATGCCGTACATTTTTGGTTTACGAAGCGTGGATTCTGGCGGATCCTTGCGGTATAGGCTCCAGCCGACCCGGTGATATTTTCTACCTCTGCCAGCGTCATCAGTCGAATGCGGGGATTGTTCTTGATGCGTTGATAGTTGATTTCCAACCCGCAGGTGGGCGAACACAATTTGGGGAAATATTTATTGTGTTGTGCAACCCGTCCGCCAAAATGGGGAGATTTTTCAACCAGAAGAACATTATATCCGACTTCGGCAGCCTCAACGGCAGTGGTTAGACCACTGATTCCGCCGCCGACGACCAGAATGGTTTGGCCCGCGGCTTGCCCATCCGCCATGATTCACCTCCGAGATTTTAGAAAAAATTGGGTGGATTGGGACCCAGATTCGAGGAAGTTCCCTTCGTTCTGGACTCCAGGTTTACGTATCAGCAGCAGCATGTTTTCATGCCCTGATCGCGCAACTGAAAGTCAATTCTATGAGCCACCCCAGCAATGTTCAACAGAGTTTCGCTATCACATCGTTTTTTGGTGGCATAAAAACATCCTTGTTTTTGTGACGACATAATCGGGGGGGATAAAGATCGGACCATTGCGATGTAAGGTTAAAATAATCAAGAATGGAAGACTTGTGTAAATGCAGGGTTACATAAAGGAGTACCATGGACAACGCGTTCTTTAAACTTCTCCATCGAGAACATGTGGAAGCCTTGAAAGTGACTGTGGAGTCCTACCTCCACGAGGCAACGCACGCACGCCATCTCCATCTGGCGACCGACGACGGACACAACGCCTTTCTGGTGGCGTTTCTGACGGTTCCCAGCGATTCCACCGGGGTAGCCCACATCCTGGAACATACCGCCCTGTGTGGCAGCCGTCGCTTTCCGGTTCGCGACCCGTTTTTCATGATGCTCAGGCGTTCCTTGTCCACCTTCATGAATGCCTTCACCGCCAGCGATTGGACGGCGTACCCCTTCGCCAGTCAATCGCGCAAGGATTTCAGCAATCTGTTGGATGTCTATCTGGACGCAGCCTTTTTTCCGCAACTCTTAGAACTCGATTTTGCCCAGGAGGGGTGCCGCATCGAACTGGACAACCCCGATGACCCAGATGCCCGTCTGGTGTACAAAGGGGTGGTGTTCAACGAAATGAAAGGGGCGATGAGTTCCCCGGAACGGGTTCTTTGGGAACAATTGTCCAAACATATTTTTCCCACCAACGCCTATCATTTCAACAGTGGTGGCGACCCAGCCCACATACCCGATTTAACCTGGAAACAGTTGCGGGACTTTCATGCCCAGCATTACCACCCGTCCAATGCCATTTTTATGACCTTCGGTAATATTCCGGCGCATGATCACCAAGCGCTGTTTCAGGACAGGGTGCTGCGTCATTTCACCCGCCTCGACTTGAATTTGCGAGTCCCTCTGGAACACAGATTGACCGATCCCGTCCGGGTTTCGGGTCATTATGCGTTGGATGGCGAGGAGAATACCCAGAGCAAAACCCACATTGTGCTGGGTTGGCTCCTGGGGGAGAGTGTGGATCAGGAATTATTGCTCAAAACCCACTTGCTCAACGGGGTATTGCTGGACAACAGTTCGTCGCCGCTGCTGAAATTTTTGGAAACCACCGATTTGGGGACTTCGCCCTCCCCGGTGTGTGGTCTGGATGATTCGGGTCGGGAAATGGTGTTCGCCTGCGGTGTGGAGGGATCAGAGCCGGAACGGGCAGATCTTGTCGAACAGGGCATTTTGCAGGTGATCGAACGGGTGGCCCGGGAGGGGGTTGAGGCGGAACGGGTCGATGCGGTGATGCATCAACTGGAGCTGTCACGACGTGAGATTGGCGGCGATGGATTGCCATATGGCCTGAAGCTCATGTTGACAGCACTGCCAGCGGCGTTACATGGCGGGGATCCGGTCAAGGCATTGGCATTGGATCCCTTGCTTGATCGGCTGCGGGAAGAGGTCAAGGATCCGGAGTTCATCAAACAGTTGGCGAAACGATGGCTGCTGGACAATACGCATCGGGTGCGGGTGGTATTGAGTCCGGATACCACCCTGAATGCCCGTCAAGTTGAGCGCGAGGCGGAAAGATTGGCCAAAATTCGGGCCGATCTTTCGGCGGAAGCGATTCAGGCGATCCGTCAAGCGGCAGAAAATCTGAAAGCGCGCCAGGAACAGGAAGATGATTCGGAAGTGTTGCCCCGGGTTACCCTGGCGGATGTCCCTCCCGACTTGAATATTCCGGAGGGGACGGAAAAACCTTCGTTTGCCATTCCACTGACCCATTTTAATTGTCCAACCAATCGGCTGGTGTACCAACAGGTTATCCTGGAAGTACCGGAGATGCCTGATGAGTTGTTGGCCTTGTTGCCTTTATTTTCTTCCTGTCTGGCCGAGGTCGGTCTGGGGGAACGGGACTATTTGGAGACCCAGGCATGGCAATCGGCAATCAGTGGCGGCGTTGGTGCCCGGTCGTCGGTTCGCTGCGATGTGGGGGATACGGGAAAATTTCGCTGTGTTTTTTCCGTGTATGGCAAGGCGTTGACCCGCAATCAGGTGCCTTTGGCGGAATTGATTCGCGATACCCTGGTCAATGCCCGGTTTGACGAACAGACACGCATTCGTGAACTGGTCGCGCAACTTCGGGCCAGTGCCGAACTCAGGGTGAACGATAACGGTCATGGTTTGGCCATGAGTGCTGCCAGTGCCACCAGCAATCCGACGGGCTACCTGCATGAATTGTGGAGCGGCATGTCGGCGATTCGCCGCCTCAAACAATTGGACGAATCGTTGAATGACCCCGGTAAATTGTCGCACTTGTGTGGGAATTTCCGGGCTATTCAGGAACATTTGCTTCAGGGGTCCCGGCAATTGTTGGTGGTTGGAGAAGAGGATGATTTCGCTCCCATGGGGGAAGCCTTGGCTCGCTTGTGGCCTGAAATCAATGTTAATGCCATGCAACCTTTGCAGGTGCGCAGTGGCGAAGGGGTGACTCATTTGGGTTGGGAAATTGTGACAACGGTCAACTTTTGTGCGCGGGTCAATCGTTCGGTTCCGTATGCCCATCCCGATGCCCCGGTTCTTTCGGTGTTGGGGCAATATTTAAAAAATGGTTTTTTGCATCGTGCCATTCGTGAACGTGGTGGGGCGTATGGTGGTGGGGCGGGTTATGATTCTGATACCGCCTCTTTTCGTTTCTATTCGTACCGGGATCCCCGTTTGGCTGAGACGATTCGGGATTTTCAGCTTTCCTTGGATTGGTTGCACGGAGGTAATCATCCGGAACGGGCGCTGGAGGAGGCGATTTTGGGGGTGATTGGTGCCATTGATCGTCCTGGATCGCCGGCGGGAGAGGCGCGACGGGCGTTTCACGATGCGTTACATGGGCGTACGGCAAAACAGCGGACACAGTATCGGCAGCAGGTGTTGGAGGTGACTTTGGAGGCGATGCGAAGGGTGAGTGACAAATACCTTCGGGAGAATGAGGCTTTGTTTGCCGTGGTAGGGAGTGCCGTGGCTTTGGATCGTGAGACTGATGCGTCCTGGTTGCGCAAATCGTTGTAAAGAATATGGGATGGGTCAGGGAATGGTACGCGAATATTTTTGAGGAGGAAGCTTTTGTCCGCCAATGCTGAGGTCCGTGCCAGAATCGACAAGCACATTAAGGAAGAAGCTGCCGCCGTGTTGGCAGCTATGGGGCTTACCGTATCTGACGCCTTTCGCATCCTGTTGACTCGTGTTGCCCACGATAAGGCGCTACCGTTCGAGCCGTTGGTGCCGAACCCGGTTACCATTGAGGCGATGAAGGAAGCCAGGAGTGGCGGTTTGATGTCGTTTGCCAACGTTGAGAGTTTGATGGCGGACTTGAATGCGGACGATTGAGCGGACCGGCCAGTTCAAGCGTGATTATAAACGCGAAGTCACAGGCTATCATCGGCAAACACTGGCGGGTAACCTCATGGCTGTTGTCACGATGTTGGCAAATGACCAACCTCTGGCAGAAAAACACCACGACCATGCGCTGACTGGCGATTGGAAGGATCATCGGGACTGCCATGTCAAGCCCGACTTGGTGTTGATCTACCGTAAACCGGATAACGTTGTGTTGCAGCTTGTTCGTCTTGGTTCGCATAGTGAGCTTGGTCTGTGAGCGACCGGCTTTTCTGAGATTCGCGTGCCTCTCGTTGATCTGGCGGTAACTAACTGTTTAAAACGAGTCTGACATGTGGGAGATCCAGGAACAATTTGACGCAAGCGGCTGTCTACTATCATACTGAGTTTCTAGTAGATGCCTTACGGTATAGCGGTGGAGTAATCGTTGTCTTTGTCTTCTAGGTAAATGGTCGTTATTTTGGGGAGTTGAACCCTTGGTTCTTGCCCGGCTTAACACGAACAACGCGAGATGCTCCGGCCTTTCGTCCCCTTTCTGTAGTACTCGGGACTACCCGGTTTATGAGGTAAAAAGTTTCCCGGTTGCGTTGCCCCAGCACGATCTACCTGTCACAAAATCTTTTCGGGTAGGAGCTTCGATCAAAATCGTCAGCCATGAGGGTACGCATACCCAAAAAGACAGCGACTTGCAGCAACAATTGACCACACCGTCTGCCGTTCATCTTGACGAGGCTTTCCTGGGTGAGGAGCAAGCCAAGGACGCCTTCAACTCGATTATCGCTCATGCTGAGGTCGGCGATCTGATTCAGGCGCGAGGGATGTACGATGTCCTGGTAGCACTGTCCATTGCCTATCCCGATAAGGAGTCATTGAGGGATTGGCAGTCCAAAGGTGCGGTCAATTTGCTCTGCTATTATGGCCAAGCCGGCGATCTGACCCAGGTACGGAATCTGTACGATGGCTTGGTCGCGCAGTCCGCCGCCCATCATGACAAAGCTCATTTAAGGGATTATCAAGCCAGGGGCGCGGTTAATTTGATTGCTGCCTATGGCAAAGCCGGCGATCTGACCCAGGCGCGGGGGATGTACGATGCTTTAGCCACCCTATCCTCTGATCATCCTGACGAAGTTCCCCTGCGGAAGCAGCAAGCCTGGGGTGCCTTCAATTTGATCAACGCGTATGGCCAAGCTGGCGATCTGACCCAGGCACGTGGGATGTACGATACCATAGTCGCGTTGTCCGCTACCCCTCCTGACGAAGTTTTCCTACGGGAGGTGCAAGCCAAGGGCGCGTACAGTCTTACCTGCTACTGTGACCAAGCTGGCGATCTGGTTCAAGCGCGGATGATGTACGATACCTTAACTGTACTGGCTATCGCTCATCCTGATGAATCTTTCTTGTGGGATTTGCAACGAGATGCGTTCAACAGGCTCGTGGCGAACCGGCTGGAGGAATTCTACGCTTTGCAGGATGGTTGGTTGGATGGCGAAGGGCGTGCCCCTGGCCGGGAGGGACTGGATTGGTTCGCAAGCACCTTTGATAACCACTACCCCAAAGATTTACCCTTGCCCTACCTCTATCCCACGGCGGAAGGGGGCATTCAGGTCGAATGGACGATGGGGGTGTACGAGATATCCCTTGATGTGGACTTAGAAGTCAAACAGGCCGAATGGCAGGATCTGAACATGGCTACGGACAAAGAAGTGGATAAGACATTAAACTTGACGGAAGAGAATGATTGGAGCTGGTTGGTGGACCGGTTGTGCGCCCTGGCGGCGGAGGGTAATGCATGACCCCGGAAACCGTGCTTCTTCGTCAAGTTCATCCCAATTTCGTTCAGGGAAATCGGGTGTCCTCCCAGGTCTTTCGGCCCACTCCCAAGGATAAAGATCTCCTTTCTGTTTACGACGGTGACATGATCGACCCAAAACCAGCCTGGGTACACTTTAATAGCCAATCCAATTGCAAGTCTGTGGGGGTCATGGGAGTCACGGTAGCCGAATGTGCGGAGTTAGATTTACCTTCCCGGCCCGATCCTGAGCCATTTCCAGAACATGCGGTGATTGACTTTTCCGGCTACTCCAAGGGTCAGGTCGAAAAAAAAGCCAAGTACCTGTGCAAGAAGGCCGTTGCACGGGACTGGCTTTATCGGTCTCCGTAGCTTTCAACCAGTAAGGATGCGTCACATGGATGGAAGAGCTTTGTGCTAGCCCGAGTTTAATATGGCATTTTATATTCCCACTATAATCAATAAGATACACGATGATTTTTTTGGAGTAGCACTACAAAATCGCCATTCTTTAGAAATTTGAGGCAATCAGACGGTCATTTCTTCACTTCACATACGCCAACATTGAACGTCTGCTATCAAGGTGAAAAACATGAGAAAATATCGCACGATTTTCATTTCCAGTACTGGTTAAAAGGTGACAAGCATACCCATCAATGTTACAATAACAATCAGTTCGTTGGCAACTGATAATCCCATATATATTATGGCACTACGATAGGTTACCTGCAAAAATAAAAGCGTCAGAACTGAGATTCTGGAATATTCCTATGAAAGAACAAAATGTTACAGGAACAGAAAATGAAGAATTATAAACATGGGCTAGGGCGTGTTGACATTCAAAGGAACGGGTTGTTGTTAAGCCATATTAACCCAAAGATTATACTTGATATTTTTCGCAAATAACGCGAAAAATATCGAGCGATGGCGTGCGCTCCGCGCTTTTTTTCCGCAATAAACACGCGGAAAAAACGCTTCGTGTAAAGGGGCGCAAACAAACAAAGAAAAGCCTTGGGACGCTGTCCCAAATCCTGCCGGAAAGGGGCACACCCATCCCGGACCCATCCATTCAAGAAAAGACACTTTGAATGTCAACACGCCCGAATGCCGGCAAGATCGACGTAAGGAAGAAAAAGGGGTGAACTGGACGCGGATTATCGATTATCTGCATGACCATCTACCGGGGTTGCTGGCTGTTTACGCTTTCGGTAGTCGCGTCCGTGGTGACGACGTTGGACCGGAAAGCGATTTGGATTTGGCTGTTCTGGTAACAGGCAATGTCGATCCCGTTGTCCTGTGGCATTTGTCCGGGGAACTGGCCGACATTGCCGGTTGCTTGGTGGATTTGCTTGACTTTCGCGCTGCTTCCACGATCATGCAATACCAGATCATCACCACTGGTACACGATTATGGGCGCAAGACCATCGGGCCGGTCTTTACGAAAGTTTTGTCCTTAGCGAAAAAACTGCTCTGGATGAAGCGCGTGCCCCGCTCCTGGCCGTCATCCAGCGGGAAGGAACTATCCATGGTCGATGACGTGCTGGTCAACAAAACAGCTACCATCGAACGTTGCGTAGCCCGTGCCCGGGAGGAGTATGGCAAGGATCCCGACACCTTTGCCGATGATTACACCCGGCAGGATGCTGCCATTCTGAATATTCAACGTGCTTGTGAAGCGGCTCTGGACATGGGACAGCACCTGATCCGCCGGGAACGGTTGGGGGTCCCCCAGGGAGCGCGGAATGTTTTCGACCTATTGGCCCGAGGTGGGTGGATTGATGTTGAACTAGCCGACCGGCTGAAACCCATGGTGGGTTTTCGCAACATTGCCGTGCATGATTACCAGATCCTGCATCTTCCCATTACCATCGCCATTATCACCACCCATCTGGATGGTCTCTTGGACTATGCTCAAACCATGATGCAACGGGATGATCGGGACGGGGGACATGAGCTATGATTCAAACCTATGGAATTGCTGCTGTCACTGGCCAGGTCGGTGCTTGGGATAAGTCAGCACGAACGGGGATTTCATCGACTTGGCGGATCTTCTGAGTTGTCTGGATTGGGAAAAGGGTGACAGTCTGGAGTTCAAGTTGGCCCAGGGTGTTTTCCCAATAGTTTGTGGGCCCCCCCTGTGCCATGGCCAATACCCATGGAGGCATCATTCTGCTCGGGATAGGGTATGATGGACCTTCAGTGGTGGCGGACCGATTACAGCAGAGGGGGGTGAACCGTGAATTTTATGGGTGCATGAACCATCCAAATCATGTGATTTTATGGTATGCCATGTTCGTCAGGTATAGAAAAAGGGGGCATGGGGTGGTAAGAATGAAACGGTGCAGATTTGAGAAACGGGAATCAAGTCACCGTTGTTTCGATGCCGCACCTTGTATCCTATAACCAAGCAGTCGATTTAGCTGTGGACGCAAGAATATGGTGCAGGAACTACGGTAGCCAGATTCCGTAGCCGCAAATCCAAACATTGGAGGGAGTGATCATGTCGGAGATGAAAACTTTTGAAGACGCTATCCGTTTCGCTATCAACCATGAACTGGAAGAGGCTAAGTTTTACGAATCGATGGCAGCCCGTTCCAGTAGCGAGGATCAAAAGCAGGCGATGCTGTCACAGGCAGCGGAAGAACTGGATCATAAGCGACGTTTGGAAGCCATCCTGGCCAAAGGCAAACTACCGATTCCCAGCGGTATTGTTGCCGATCCTGACATGAAATTGGCCGAGACATTACGGGTAGTGGATCGTGGGGGCAACCTGAGCTATGAGGAGGCCTTGATCTTGTCGGCTCAGCGGGAAAAACAGGCGGTCCGTTTCTACCGGGTGTTGGCGCAGTCGGCACCAACTCCAGAACTGGCGGATGTGTTCAACTTTTTGGCCGAGCAGGAAGCCAAGCATGGCAAACAAATTGAACAAAGATATGACGATACCCAGAGAGAAGGTTAAGGTCTGGTCGACTGGATTCCTTCAATAAAGGGTGCCATCATGAGCTTGCAGCCTGGTGATGTCATCACCGACATGACCCTTCCCGACCATGATGGCCGTGAGGTGGCGCTATCGTCGTTACCAGCGGCCAACGGGATGGTCCTTTATTTCTATCCCAAGGATAACACCCCGGGTTGCACCCAGGAGGCGAAAGATTTTCAATGCCTGGTCGACGAGTTCGCCCGACTGGGCGTGAGCATTGTCGGGGTATCGCAGGATAGTGTGGCATCGCATGTTACTTTTCGTGACCGCCAGGAGATTGGCTTCACCCTTTTGAGCGATCAGAAAAAGCGCGTGTGCGAGCAGTTCGGGGTGTGGCGTGAGAAAACAAATTATGGCAAAACTTCCCTGGGGATCGTACGCTCGACTTTCATAGTGGATGTGGGTGGTGTGGTTCGCAAGGTGTACGATAATGTCCGGGTCAAGGGTCACGTCGAAAAGGTATTGGCCGATTGCCGGGCCATGTTTGGGGAACAGTCCGTCTAAAACCGACTAAGAAACCGGGTGCGCCATGGGATTTAACGGTCATTACGATGTTGTGGGAGAAGGGGAACCGGTTTTGTGTATCCCCGGTTTTGCCAGCGGCAATTGGGTGTTTTCCCGGTTATTGGAGCCTTTGGTTGACCGCTTTCGTTTCATACTACCCGATAACCGGGGAATGGGTCGCTCTCCAGCGAGTACCCAGGGTTATTGCCTGGAAGATTTGGCAGCCGATGCCCTGAATTTGATGAATGATCTGGGCTATGAGCGTTTTCGAGTCATCGGGCTGAGCATGGGTGGATTTATTGCACAATTGTTGGCTCTTGAGGCACCGGAACGGGTATCGTCTCTCGTCCTCATGTGTTCCACCTCGGGGGGGCCTGAATATCGGCAATCCTTTCCGTCGCTGACCGAAGAACAAGTGCGTGCCATCTACGCCCTGGATCCTCTGGAGCGGGTGCAGGCGGCTTTGGGAGAGGCATTGTGTCCGGTTTTGCAAAGCCATTATCCCGATGTTTATCAGTATGTTGTTGAAAAGCGGGTCGCGGATCCGGCGGACCCGGAACAGGTGATGCAGCAATTTTTTGCAGTGCAACGGTTTATGGATCAACCTTTGCCCTTGTTGCGGATTACTTGCCCCGTGTTGGTTTTGACGGCGGATCAGGATCGCTTGGTACCACGCGCCAATGCGGAACGCCTGCTACGGGACCTGCCCAATGCGCGTCTGGTTGAGTTGACCGGAGTGGATCATTTGTTTTTTCTGGAAAAAGGTGATGAAACCACTGCAGCGATCAGCCATTTTTTCGCTGAGGCGGGATGATGATGAGGGCCAGGGGAGTCCATTGAACCGTGTGGCGTGATTTTATCAAAGAACAGGCTGAAGCAATCCCGGAACATACCGCCATTATTGATCGTATGACCAATCGGTATTGGTCGTTCAGGGAGTTGGAGAGGGAAATCGTTCTGTTGAGTGCCTGGATGCATGCCCAAGGAGTTGTGGCGGGAGATCGCGTGGCGTACCTGGCACCGAACCGTTTGGAGCATCTGACACTTTTTTTTGCCTGTGCCAAATTGGGGGCGATCTTTGTTCCTCTCAACCATCGTTTGTCGCCCAGGGAATTGGAAGTCATCGTCCGGCATGTGGAACCCAAACTGTTGCTGGGTGAGGGTGCGGCAACGTTTCCCAGTCAGGTTTCCTGGCAGGATATGACGGCCTGGGTACGTGATTCCACGTTGCCCCCCTGCCCGGAACGAGCAGTGGCGGACGATGAAGTTCTATTGATGCTCTACACCTCTGGTTCAACCGGGGATCCCAAAGGGGTATTGTTCCATGCGGGCATGCTCATGGCCAACATGGCGCATACCCTGGGAACAGGGGTATTGCAGCCGGGAGATGTTTCCATCATCAACACCCCGTTTTTCCATACCGGGGCCTACAATGTGTTCACCTTTCCGCTCCTTTCCATGGGCGGTACCATGATCTTGTTTGAACGATTTGATCCGGGTGGGGTGCTGGAGGCTATCGAAAATGAAGGGGTGACCGTATTCTGGGCGGTTCCCACCATGTTTCAGTCGATTTACGACCATCCGCAGTTTAACCAAACCGATTTCAGCCGTATTCGGGTCTTGCTTTCGGGGGGCGCTCCACTGAACATCCCTTTGATCAAAGGGTATCATGCCAGGGGGGTTGCCTTTAAGCAGGGGTTTGGCTTGACTGAAGTAGGTCCCAACTGTTTTTTGCACCAAACCGAGGATTCCTGGCAACGTCCAGATTCCATAGGCAAGCCCATGCCGCTATCCAAGACGCGAATTGTCGACGGCGAGGGGCGGGATGTGGGACCGGATGAGGTTGGCGAGTTGTTGCTGGGCGGGCCGCACTTGTGCAAGGGGTATTGGCGGGACGAACAACGCTTTCAAGAGTCGTTGCGAGATGGTTATTTTGCCACGGGTGATCTGGTACGCCGTGATAGCGAGGGTTTTTATTACGTCGTTGGCCGCAAAAAAGAGATGTATATCTCGGGTGGCGAAAATGTCTTCCCGGGCGAGGTGGAAAAACAGTTGGTGGCACACACCGATATTCGGCAGGCGGTGGTGGTGGCGGTGGCGGATGTTCACTGGACCGAAGTGGGATTTGCCTGGATCGTGGCTGAAAGGGATTTGGGTCTGGAGGAGTTGCGTGCCTGGTTGAATCCCCGTTTGGGGCGTTACAAGCATCCCCACCATGTGGTGCGACTGCCTGAACTGCCGTTATTGGCTAATGGCAAGGTGGATCGGATGGGGTTGGCGCGACGGGCCAGAGAGATGGTGGCAAACGGGATGGGCGGTGGATCGGGTTGATGCTCCTTGGGTATGGGTGACACGGGTTGAAGGCGGAGAACGGAATGGATGCATGGCGTTGGTTGATTGTGTGTGTCGTTGTGGCGCTGGCGGGGTGTTCTTCGGCCGGGGATGGGGTCAAGGAAAAATTTCCTCCGGAAAAGTTGTACGAAGATGGTGTTAAGGCGCTCAAATCGGGTAGCTTTATTCTGGCTGCGCAAAAATTTCAGGATTTGGATCGACAGCACCCGTTTTCACCCTTGGCGGTCAAGGCTCAGCTTAATCTAATTTACGCTCATTTCAGCAAAGAAAACTATGAGGAGGCAGTTTCGGCGGCGGAACGCTTTGTGCGCTTGCATCCCCGTCATAAAAATGTCGCCTATGCCTACTTCATGCGGGGCCTGGGATTTTATAAAAGGCTTTCCGATGCTTACCGCGATCAACAACGGACACGGGATGCGCTGGTAGCCTTTCGTGAAGTGGTGTCGCGTTTTCCCGATAGTGACTATTCCTGGGAATCCAGGCGGATGATCAACGTGTGCAAAGATAGAATGGCAGAGCAGGAAATGGTTGTGGCCCGGTATTATTTGGACCGGGAGGATTATATCGCCGCCAACAATCGGTTTCAGCGGGTTCTTCAGGATAAAGACCTGAATACCACCATTTATGTGGAAGAGGCTTTGTTTAGCATGGTGTTGACCTCGTTGCGCCTGGGGGTCCGGGAAGAAGCTTTGAATTATTCGGTGGTGTTGGGCCGCAATTTTCCCAAGGGATCGTTTTACAAGAAGGCGGTCGCCATGCTGGAAAAAGGTGAAGATGTGAGTCGCTGGGAATTGGCCGATTTGCGTAAGGGCGTGGAGGAGGGATCCTTTTTGGCGCGCTTTGTCAAAGGTCTGGCTCCTGCCATGATGCCGGGCGGTAGCAGCTAGGGGATTGATAAGCGACACGACGTTTGCAAAGCTGTTTCTTTTACTGTCGTTGCGTGTTGGGAATCAGAGGGGCGAAATATCTGTCTCACGATGCTGGCGTATGGGGCTGTCCTGTGCGCGGGCTTGCCATGGGGTGATCTACCCCTTTTTTTTGATTGTGACCCACCGAATTTTCTCCGAGACACTCTCCATAAACAATAATAACTGTTTAAGACTTTTTTATTCTTAAAATATATGATAATTAGAATATTATCGTAGACTTATTATTGGTTGTACAATTTCGTAATGGAACGGCATAAAATATAATAATAATTAAATATTATACCGTAATATATGATTTATTTATGAATATACAGAATCACTCGTTTGGAACGATCACAGGGTTTTCGCATGTTTGGTACTGAATCCATGATATTGACGAAATGTCATACAGAACTTTCGCCATTAAATTGCCTTCCATTCATTCCGATTTTATGGCATTGTACGATTATTGGTTTACAATGGGCTGATCGCTGTCCGCATTGGAGCCCAGTATCAAATTGAATCAATGCTTTATAAAAGACTATTAATCCAGACACTACCGAGCGAAACTCAAACCTCGAAGAGCCAGAGTGCCATGACCAGTACACTGAGTGAACGTATCAAACAGGCGAGGAAACATGCCGGAATTACCCAGAAAGAGTTGGCAATGAGGGTTGGTATCAGCCAGACCGCCATTCACAAGCTGGAGGGTGGGGGATCCCATTCGTCACGAAAAACTGTCGCTATTGCTTTGACGTGTGGCGTGGATCCCATCTGGCTGGATACCGGGTTGGGCGAAATGGCACTCCCAGGGGCTTCTTCCTATCTTGAGGAGACCTATAGCGACACTAATGAGAGGGGGGATCGTAAGAATACTGCTCGTTTGATTGCTCGTGTACCTTTGGTTTCCTGGGAAGAGCTGGTCAAACACGGTGATGAACCCGTGGAAGGCTTTGCCCCTGAAGTTTCCGCCTGGGTTCCAGTTGCTCCCAAAGGCAGTGATCGTTGTTTTGCCCTGAAGGTTCCAGACGATTCCATGGAACCCGATTTTGGTGAAGGTGAAGTCATTGTGATCGATCCCCTGCAGGAGGGGGGGCACAACAAATTTTTGGTTGCCAGCGAAAGTGGCAATCGTCCTACCTTTAAACAACTCGTCATGCATGGCGAACAGATTTATCTCAAACCTTTGAACTCCAGGTACCCTCTGATTCCGGTGAAGAACGATCTTAAGGTGATCGGCGTCCTGGTGTGCAAATACAAGGACTACCAGTAAGGGGCTGGAAGTTTCTGCGGGTTGGATTTGAGGCGGGTGGAAAATGAAGACGGCACGGTCGAGTTGTTTTCGCTCCTGTTCAAATGGTCCAGCGTCAAGAATGATCCTGTTTATGGAGTAACTTGGCTTCGATGTGTCGGTGAGTTTGTCAAACGGGTGACGGATGGGGCAGGTTAAACGGGCGTCAGGATCTGTGTTCACTGCGTTATTTATGTTTGATTTCAAATGCTAGATTGAATTGGCCAAAATTTTGCTTTCGATAAGCCCAACAGAATCATCCTTTTTTCCAGCGGTCACCTGTGGTAGAAAAATAGGCCTAAGTCACAGGGAGCATGCATGGAAAGTAAGGTTGATCATCGGTCGTTAGCAGTTGACCGGCTATTTGGCAAAATCAACCTAGCTGCTTGGTGTCAAACACATGAAAATAAAACATGGAAAGTCCCCTGCGTTTGTAGCATTGGCGTTGGCTTTGGTGCTGGCACCGTTGTCGGCCTATGCGACCGATGGGAGTGCGCGCCTGATCCGCAATTCCCACAACAAAGTGGCACACTTCAAATCCAAGGTTAAATTTTCCCGGCATGTGGGCAAACAGGGTCACCACGGCAAGCGCAGACACTCTGTGGCCTCCCGGTACGGTGTGGCCCGGAACGCTGGCTATTCGGATCTGGTCATGGATGGCAAAACCGGTCGCATTCTCCATGCGACGGCCCCGGATGAGCTGCGCCATCCCGCTTCCCTGACCAAAATGATGACCCTTTATTTGACGTTCAGTGCGCTTAAAAAAGGCAAATTACAACTGAATCAAACCTTGCCGGTGTCGCAGGTGGCATCCAGTCAGGAGCCCTCTCGGTTGGGATTGCGTGCGGGACGGCAGGTTCGTGTCGAGGATGCCTTGTTGGGTATGGTCGTTAAATCAGCCAATGATGCTACGGTGGTTTTGGCTGAGGCAATCGGGGGCAATGTCGAGGGCTTCGCCCGCATGATGACCGACAAAGCCCACGAACTGGGTATGCGCCATACCGTATTTCGCAATCCGTCCGGGCTGCCAAACCCCGAGCAGGTCACAACGGCACGCGATATGGCTATCCTGGGCTACGCCTTGATCCATCACTTTCCCCAGTACTATCCTTACTTCAGTCGCGAGCGCTTTTCCTACGCTGGGGTGTCGCATCATAACCACAACCGGTTGATGAGCCGTTACCAGGGAATGGATGGCATCAAGACCGGCTATATCCGTGCATCTGGATTTAATCTGGTGGCCTCTACGGTTCGTGGTCCTACGCGACTGATCGCATCGGTGTTTGGTGGTCGCTCGGCTGTTGAGCGGGATAACAGGATGGCGGCGTTGCTGGACCAAACTTTTGCCCAACTGCAGGATGGGCGCCGCGTGAATACGGCTGACAGCAGCGATACACAAAATAGTGGCGAATTTGTCGAAATACCGACTTCCATGTCGGCTGCCGATTCCGATGTGACAACTGCGGCGGTTACTACGGGTGTCGACAAGGCTGCTGTCGAAGTCCAGGATAAAGCCGCGAAGCCGGAAGCGCTCGTGGTATCTGATGGGGCGGAACAACTGGCCAAGTTGAATGATCGGTCACACTATAAGAACTATTATACCCTCTCGTTGAGTTTTGTCGGTATGGTGGGAATCATCATCTTCCTGAAGCAAAGGAAACTGCCCATCCCTGTTGCCAGAACTCCGAGGGCCTATTCGGCTGCCAATCCGCCCCCGCAAACCCGGGTTGGGTGGACAAGCTGAGTTGGTACTCTAAGAAATTATAAACGATTGACCCGAAGCCTCCGCCCTCGCCGGAGGCTTCGTTGTTTGTCAGTTTACGCAATCAACACTGGCGTGTTTGTCAGCTCAACTTGCCCAGGACAATGCGGGAACCCAGATCCACCACCTGACTGGGTGGGAGGTGAAAAAATCCGGTGGGACTGTCAGCACTACGGAACATATCCAGGAACAATTGCAACCGCCATTGGCTCATGGCCGGGTGCTGGCCCGCCAGGAAAATGGCCTTACCGATGAAAAACCAGGTATCCTGTAAGGACATGGGTTTATTATCTTTCAGCACACATTTGGTCAACGCTTTGGGTACGTTCATGACCTCCATGAAGCCATAACGTATGATGACGCGATAAAACTGACCATCCAAGGTATCCACCTGGATGCGTTCGGCATCACTGACATGGGGCAGGGTATCGGTACGCACGCTGAGAAAGACGATTTGTTCGTAGAGGGATCCGGTGTGGCGCAACAGTTCGACAAAGGCGGAAGGGGCCACGCGAAAATTTTGCGTCATGAAAACAGCCGTACCTGGCATTTTGTTAAAGGGGGCGGCTTCAAATTGCCGTAAAAAGGGTTCCAGAGGGATTTCCTGTTTTTGCACCGCTTCCCGTACCAAGGTTTGTCCCTTGCGCCAAGTGGACATCATAAAGAACAGAACAGCTCCCAGCGCCAAGGGGAACCAGCCACCATCGGCAATTTTAAGGATATTGGCACCAAAGAAGCCCAGATCCACGCTCATGAAGATCACCATGAAGAGGATGGCCTTGGGCCAGCTCCAGGAGAACATTTTTCTGAGGACGATGCCGAATGCCAGGGGGGTGGCGGCGACCATGGTGACGGTCACTGAAATGCCGTAGGCGGCTGCCAGATTATTGGAACTCTTAAAACCAAGTACCAGGATGACCACGGCGACCAGCAACAACCAGTTGGTGGCGGGGACATAAATTTGTCCAAATTCGGTGGAGGAGGTATGGACCACTCGCAGGCGGGGGAGGTAACCCAGTTGCATGGCTTGGCGGGTAGCGGAATAAGCCCCGGAAATGACCGCCTGGGAGGCGATGACGGTTGCGGCGGTGGCCAAAATCACCATGGGTATCAAGGCCCAGGGTGGGACGCTGAGATAGAAGGGATTTTTTACGGCGGCAGGGTTGTTCAGGATCAGAGCGCCCTGACCAAGATAATTCAGGATCAGGGCAGGAAAAACGACAATGACCCACGACCAGTTGATGGCCTTTTTACCAAAATGTCCCATATCGGCGTAGAGTGCCTCGGCACCGGTGACCGCCAGAAAAACGGAACCCAAGACCAAAAATGTGTCGCCCGATTGCGCACTGAAAAAATAGTGAATGCCATAGTACGGGTTGATAGCCAATAATATTTTGGGATAGTTGACAATTTCCTTGATACCGATCAAGGCGATGGCCACAAACCAGATGAAGCAGATCGGACCAAAAAGGCGGCCAATTTTGGCAGTTCCCTTGCTCTGAAAAAAGAACAACAAGAACAGAACAAGCAACGTCGCAGGTATGATGTAGGGCGTGAAAGCTGGTGTAACGACTTCCAGGCCTTCGATGGCCGAAAGGACCGAGATGGCTGGGGTGATGACACCATCACCGAAAAAAAACGACACACCGATCATGCCGGCGATCATGATCAGGCGCTGCATCCGGGGATTGTCAGCGGTAAATTTTCGCGCCAGCTCCACCAGGACCAGATTGCCGCCTTCGCCCTGATGGCTGGCCTTCATGATGAAGAGCTGGTATTTCAACGTGAGAACGACCAGCAAAGTCCAAAGGATGAGTGAAATGATGCCGGTCACGTTATCAAAGGTGGGTGGGGGGGCATGTTCACCACCCAAGGCTTCCTTAACGGCGTAGAGAGGGCTGGTACCGATATCGCCAAACACAATTCCGACAGCACCGATCATCAGGGGGAACAGTCGGCTTTTGGAATCGCCGGAATCGTTGTTGGGGAGGGTGCTGGTTTGCGTCATGGGATTGGGATGGCAAGGGATGGAGGAGGGGGGGAATGGGGATTCCTGTTCTCAGCCGGTCGCATGGCCGCCAAGATTATTCGTAAAATAAATCAATTACTTGTGTCGGCAGGCCAACATCCTTTTTCACCTGGTCCGCCACCCGCAAGGCGGTCTTGCTATCACGATAGTTGACACGCACTGAATACCACTTTTTGTTTTCCTTGGTCAGCACATGGACGTAGGTCTCCAATCCTTTGCTGGCCATGACGGACGCAAGTCGTTCTGCGTACTCGCGATTGCGGAAGGAGCCGGTCTGGACCACGAATAATTGCCCTGCGGACTTCAAATTTTCTTCGCTGATCAATGGTGTAGGCGGCTTCTGCATCGGATCGGCACCGCCAATGCCGGGCTTGACCGAAGCGGTACCATCCACTGTCGGCGGTGTGTTCTGAATGGCACTGTGACGAGGCGGCGGCGGTGGGTGTCTGTCTTTTTCCGGTGTTGAAGGCGCCTTGGCCGGCTTTTTGAACGGTGTCGGGACAGCCAATGCGAACGACTCGCGGGTTTTGACGGACTCTTTGGGTAGCGCCTCAGCAACGGGAGGTTCTGGAGGTGCCGGGGAGTTATTATTTTCTTCCATGATAGCCGCCACACTACGGCCAATGGGGTCGGGAGTTGGAACAGCTTCGATGGACGTCCCCGCCTTGGTAACGTTCAAAGGGGTTGGAACGGGTGGCGCTGGTGGCGAAGATTCGGCAGAGACCGGAAGCGGTTCAGGAACCGGAACCTCTTCGGATGCCGCGCCAGACTTGGGAAGGGCGGGTTTCGTCGCCATCGGTGGGGGTGATTCATGGGCCTTGTTGGGGACAGGGACAGGCGTTTTGACTTCGTCGCTGTCTTCTTCGGGCTCACTGAGAGGGAAGGAGCGAGGCTCGGTCGCCGTGACCTTATCCTTGGCAACGGGAGAGGGTTGCTTGACGGGTGCAGGTGTTTCTTCCGCTCGAACATTCTGTACAGGTGCCACGGGAGGGGGCTGCTTGACGGGAGCAGGGGCTTCTTCCGCTCGAACACTCTGTACCGGTGCAGCGGGAGGGGGGTGCTTGACGGGAGCCGCAGAGGGGAAAGGATTGGTCACCACCAATTTTTCGGCGGGTATGGTTCCGGAGTCGATCTTTTTGGCAGGTGCCGGCTCTGTGGCGTGCTTTTGGGTGTTTCCGGCTTCGGTCTGAGCCGAGGCGTGGGAAGAAGGTGTTTGTTGACCTCCAGAATGTTTGCGATCCCTGGGAACCCAAGGGACGGTGTTCGCGTTCGGGTTTTTGGCATCAGGCGGGGCCACGGGACTGTAGAGTACCCGCGATGGCGCAGATGATGGGGCAGCAGGGGGTGTGGCAGCAGCCGTTTTATCGGCACCAGCAGATTTTTCACCTTCTTGGGGTGTTGCAGCGGGAGGGGTGCCCGTCTTTTTTTGCAGGACTTCCTCAACATCAACCTTTTCGACAATCTGTTGTGCATCCTGGGTCTTTTTTGGCTCGACCGTTTTGGAAAATCGTCCCGAAACGGTGTGAATGCCCCACCAGCCCATCAGAGCGATGACGCTGAGTGCCGCCACCCAGGCGGATGCCGGGAACCGTTGCAGGCTTGCCCCATCCGGTTCGCCATCGATGGCGCGGCTGATCAGTTTACGGCTGATCACTTTTTGCGGGCGGACTTTGAGAATCGCGGCAACCTGATGCAATATTTGGTTTATTTTTCCAGGGTTGCCCTGACTCCGGCTGTAGATTTCCACCCAGGCGAACCGGGAGAGGCGATAATGGTCCCCCCAATGTTTGCGCAGCAAAAAGCGACTGTAATCCCACACCTCGCTACGGGTCAGCGGAGTGACTTCACCGGAACCAACGGTCAGGCGTCCCAGGGAATGATAGGGGGAAGACGTCAAAAGCGGCGTCAATTCGTAGGAGCCACATAACAAAACCTGCACCGGACGGACATCCTGGGAGGCAAACCGCAGGATATGTTCCAGCAGGGCGGCATTTTCCGGCGACAGCAAATGGGCCTCATCCACGGCGACAAGAAGACGTCTGCCAATGTTGACCCGTCTCTCCAAGGCATCGAGGAGATCTTCGCTGGTGGGCTGGCTGTCAGGCGATAACGGTTCCCATTCGGGGTCGAGGGCGCGAATCAATAATTCCAGAAAACGGGATGTGGTGCATTCCGGCTCATCGATCAGGGCCATATCGCGATTTTCGGGGAGAATGCCCTGCAACCGGTGGAGAAAAAGACTCTTGCCCGAACCTGGTGCCCCGGTAATACAAATGACCCCCTCACCCCGGACGATGGAGGAACGCAATACACGCCAGACAGGGGCATGGCTCGGTACCGGAAAGAAAGGTTGCGCGCGTCTTTGCGGCGAAACCGCAGGCCGCCCGCCAGACAGATCCGGTCTGATTCCCATCTCCATGGTCAAATCCGTATGATTAAAGGGAGTGATCCCTCCCGAATACGGCGCACAATAACACGAATTTGACCTTCCCAAAACGGTCCACGTTCTAAAGAGACCGTTTTGGGTGTGGACTCTTCTCAGGCAGCCGCTTTGGAATCAAGGGCGGCGGTATGTTCAGCCATGAGGGTGAGCAGGGCGCTCAACAATGGTGAAACGGGGGGAACCTTGCACTCTTCCCGCTTGATCGCTGCCTGGAAAAATGCGATGGCGTAGGTGATATGGCGTCGTGGGGAAGCCTTCAGATTGTTCTCCCACTGGGTCAACAGTTGCAGCCAACCTTCCACGGTTACATAACCCGGCGTTGCGGAGTGGGCCCTGTATTCCCGGACGACCATTCTCAAGGTTTCCATCAGGGTGACGGCACATTCCAACCGTTCCGCCTTGGCTTCCCGGGCTAATCCTCCCAGGAGTTCAAAAAAAGTTCGCTCTGGGGTGGTACGTTGTGCGGCCATGGGACTGAAACTCCTCCTGGTTGGTGGTTACTGGGCACCGCAATGGCAATCCATTAATGAGATACGAGATCGCTTTTGTTGGCGGCCTCGGAATAAATGCGATACCCTTTGTTGGAAGGCGGCAGTGCCGCTGTTTGTTGCCAATCCTGGTTTTGCTCCGTATCGGTGGTGGAGGAAACCAGTTGCCAGGTCAGGCCCGGATTGATATTCGGCACCACTTGTGGAAGAGGGGGGGCACTATCCGGGGTCGCTGCAACCTTGGCCAATGTTTTGTCAAAAGGATCCACCGGGGCCGATTTCTGGACTGCAGGTGTTTGGGTTGCCGTATCGGTTCGGAACATGTTTTTCAGGCCGTCGGGAAAAATCAAGGCGATGGAACTGGTTTCATTCATAAATTTTGCTCCGTTTTTATGGCCCAGTATGCCTGGGAAGCCGGTTTGTAGATCTGGCGTATGATTCCGGCAAAGGGGTCTTTGCAAGACCGATACCAGACGATTTTCTTTGTGCTTCACGTCAACAAGTGCGTCGCCAGCTAATTCCCATGGTGTTGCTGGTTTGTCTAATGGTAAAACGGAGGACAAGGTAACTCGGGAGGAAACCTTGAAGGATAGGGTCTTCACAATGCGTCAGGAATCCAACACTCCGATAACCCCTTCTTTCTAACAGAGGGGGGATAGCGGATGGGACGGCTTGCCACCGGTGCAAAAGATCCAACACCATTATCTTTAATTTCGAGGATGACACTGTGAGCAGCTTCATGCACGACAGAGACGGGAAAATCTGGATGGACGGCACCCTGGTGGAATGGCGGGAAGCCAAGGTACACGTCTTGACCCATACCCTGCATTATGGGTGTGGGGTTTTCGAGGGGATCCGCTGTTATGCCACCGCCGGTGGACCTGCGATCTTCCGCCTGCCCGAACATATCACCCGCCTGTTCAAATCAGCGCACATCATGCGCATGACCATACCCTGGTCTGAAAGCGACATCAGCAGCGCCTGCATAGAGGTCCTCAGGGCCAACGGGTTGCAATCGGGTTATCTCAGACCCATCGTCTATTATGGGGCGGAAAGTATGGGGCTCAATCCCGCCGCCTGCAAGGTTCACGCGAGTGTTGCCGCCTGGGAGTGGGGGGCGTATCTGGGCGAGGAGGGGATGGAAAAAGGTATTCGCATCAAAACGTCTTCGTTTACCCGGCATCACCCCAACGTCACTATGACGCGTGCCAAAACTGTCGGCAACTATCCCAACTCCATTCTGGCCAAGAGCGAAGCGTTGTCCTGTGGTTTTGACGAAGCCTTGTTGTTGGATACCGAAGGCTACGTGGCCGAAGGATCCGGGGAAAATATTTTCATTCTGAAAAAACGCACCCTGATCACGCCGCCCCTGGATTCGGCACTGGCGGGCATTACGCGGGATACTGTCATGACCCTGGCCGGGGAGATGGGATACGCGGTCATTCAGGAACGCTTTCCCCGGGATGAGGTGTACTGTGCCGATGAAGCCTTTTTTACCGGTACCGCCGCCGAAATCACCCCCATCCGCGAACTGGATGGCCGCAAAATCGGGCCGGGTATCGCGGGGCCGGTCACCAAGGCCATTCAAACCCGGTTCTTTGACGTGGTTCAGGGACGCGATGATCGTCACAAAGATTGGTTGACCTACCTGGGATGATGATATGACCAAGCATACCTACATTTTCACCATGAAGAACGTGACCAAGGTCGTTCCTCCCAAGCGTATCATCCTGGAGGATATCACCCTGGCTTTTCTGCCCGGGGCCAAGATTGGCGTCCTGGGTCTCAATGGAGCGGGCAAGTCCAGTTTGCTGAAGATCATGGCGGGTATCGATACCGAGATCAACGGAGAGGCGAGGCCTGCACCTGACATCCGGGTTGGTTTTCTGGCCCAGGAACCTGAACTGGACCCGGCGAAAACTGTGCGCGGTAATGTGGAGGAGGGGGTCGGCAAGGTCAAAGAGTTGCTGGATAAGTTTAACGAAGTCAGCATGCGTTTTGGCGAGGTGACCGACGATAAGGAGATGGACAAACTCATCGCCGAGCAGGCGGCGTTGCAGGATGAAATCGACCGCCTGGATGGTTGGGATTTGGATCGCAAGTTGGAAATTGCTGCCGATGCTTTGCGTTTGCCACCGTGGGATGCCGACATCAGCCGGTTGAGCGGGGGTGAGCGACGCCGGGTGGCTTTGTGTCGCCTGTTGTTATCGGCCCCGGACTTGTTGTTGCTGGATGAGCCGACCAACCATCTGGATGCGGAAAGTGTCGCCTGGCTGGAACGTTTTCTCCAGGATTACCCGGGAACGGTAGTGGCGGTAACCCATGATCGATACTTTCTCGACAACGTGGCCGGATGGATCTTGGAATTGGACCGGGGACGGGGTATCCCCTGGAAGGGGAATTATTCTTCTTGGCTGGAGCAAAAAGAGGCGCGTTTGGCCCAGGAGCAGCGCGAAGACGAATCCCGGCAAAAAAGGTTGCGTACCGAGTTGGAATGGATTCGTTCCTCGGCCCGGGCGAGACAGGCCAAAAGCAAGGCGCGCTATAAATCGTACGAGTCCATGTTGGCTGAGTCCCGTGAAGCCCGCAACCAGACCACCAGTTTGTTCATTCCTCCGGGACCCCGGTTGGGGGATGTGGTGTTGACGGCAGAGGGCCTCACCAAAGGGTTCGATGGCAACCTGTTGATTGAAAATCTTTCCTTTATCCTGCCCCGTGGTGCCATCATGGGCGTTATCGGTGGCAATGGTTCGGGCAAGACGACATTTTTGCGCCTGTTAACCGGGATGGAAAAACCGGATGCCGGGACCATTACCATTGGCGAAACGGTCAAGTTGTCGCATGTGGATCAAGGTCGCAGCACCCTGGATGGGGAGAAATCGGTTTGGGAGTTGATTTCCGAGGGCAATGAGACCATCAACCTGGGGGGACGGGATGTTTCATCGCGTGCTTTTGTCTCCTGGTTTAACTTCAAAGGTTCCGATCAGCAAAAAAAGGTAAAATTTTTGTCGGGTGGGGAACGCAACCGGGTTCACTTGGCCGGCGTTGTCAAAAGTGGCGGTAACGTGGTGCTGTTGGACGAACCGACCAACGATTTGGATGTGGAAACGTTGCGCGCCTTGGAAGATGCCATCAATGATTTTCCCGGAAGTGCGGTGGTTGTGTCCCATGATCGCTGGTTCCTGGATCGTATTGCCACCCATATTTTGGCTTTTGAGGGTGATTCCAAGGCGGTATTTTTTGAAGGCAACTATCAGGATTATGAGGCCTACAAACGTAAAACATTGGGGGCGGAGTCGGTGCAACCACATCGGGTTCACTTTAAAAAGTTGAGCCGTTAGCATGTATCAGGATGGTATGGGGGATCTTTGACCGATGCCGAGTCTTCGTGGTCGCTTCTTTCGATGGCTGGTGCAACGCAGTGTCACCAGGGGGAGTACCTATCTCAAACCCCTCCATGTGCAGCGCCAAGAGATGGAAGCCAACATGAGCCGGATCAAACCTTCCCGGAAGGTTACGGTACAGGCGGTCGATTGTTCTGGCGTTCCCGGGGAATGGATCATTCCGGATGCGTGCAGCGGCTCAAGGATACTCCTTTATTGTCACGGTGGGGGCTATTACAACGGTTCACTGCGAACGCACCGGGCGTTTGTTGCCAATCTGGCCATTATTCTCAAGGCTAAGGCTTTGCATTTCGCCTATCGTTTAGCCCCTGAGCATCCTTTTCCCGCTGGGGTGGATGACAGTGTGTCCGTCTATCGCTGGCTTGTGGAGAATACCACCGGTCCCGGTTCCATAGTGGTCGCGGGGGAGTCGGCTGGGGGGAATCTGGCGTTAACCATCTTATTGCAAGCTCGTACACTCGGTTTGCCCATGCCGGTGTCGGGGGTACTCCTTTCGCCGCACCTTGATTTCACCTTTTCCGGGGCTGCTATCCAGCAAAACGCCGAGAGCGAAATCCTGTATACCCTGGAAGAATTGCAGTGGATGCGTGGTATCTACCTGGGGGACGATAAGGCGACTGACGAAACCTGGTGGCGTGACGAACGGGTTTCCCCTTTGTGGGCTGACCTGAGTGGATTACCACCGATTCTGGTGCATGCCGACAGCACGGAAATGTTGCGTGATGATGCCGTGGTCCTGGCTGAGCGCATTCGGCTTGCCGGGGGGCGCGTCGAACTCAAGGTGTGGGATGGTTTGTTCCATGCGTTTCAATTGGTTTCCATGATTCCCGAAGCGAAACAAGCGTTGCGGGAAATAGCCGCCTTTGCCGAAAATTATTGGTAAACTATGGGGGAGGGTATCTCCTGTTTTATTGATACGCTCTAGCGCTTAATTTCAGGCGCGTAAAACCACCATAAGGGTGACATGGTGATGATTTCGGCTATTCTCCGATATCCTTCGCTCGTTGGATGGGCACCATCGTTGGCTACCACATCATTTCGATAGACAAAATCTTGTACCAATGGTCGATAAAGATCGATGAAGGGGACGTTGAGTTCCTCTGTAACCTTTTCAAAGGATTGGGAAAGAGTTGCAATTCTTTGGTTTTGTTTTAAATCGGCAACGGGGGGTGGCCCAACAAACAACACCTTATAGGATTTGGCCTTGGAGAGGACGTTGTGGATATGGGTCACAGAGTCCTGGAGTGCAACCCGCAACCGTCCTTCCTCCTCCACGGTGTCGTTGACCCCACACGAAAAAACAATGCGCGCATCACAATCTTCAGGCAGTCGACGGACGCATTCCCGCTCCCAGCGATTCAAGATATCCCGACTGGTATCCCTGCGGATACCAAGATTATAGCAGGTCAATGGAAAATTACCGATCGCTTGCGCGCAAAGTCGCCCCACCCAGCCCAAGGTACTCCTATCCCCGGTTCCATTGACGAAGGAATCCCCGACAAAGCAAATACGGATATCCTGCATCACAGAACCACCTTCAGTTTGCGGCCTCCCGTAATGGCAAAACCTTCCCTTTCATAAAATGCCAGGGTTTTGTCGTACTGCGGAAGAGGCGGCGTGGTGACTTCCAACCGCTTCCAATTCCGTGTCCGTCCAAATGCCTTGGTCTGTTCGATCAGGGCATGCCCAATATTTTTCCAGGTTGAGAAAATCTTCGAGTTGGAGAGTCGCGTCTTCTGTATTATAATCGAAAACGTTCACTCCTATGGACTGCATGATCTCCTGAAGCAACGCCCCGACCATATCGACCACTTGGGGTACATCCTCTAGATCGGCCTTGCGTATTTTTATGTTATTTTTCATGAGGCACCTGTTGTGAGCGTCGATTGTTTACCGGGTAAGATGAAACAAACCGAACTCCACCCGCAACTCCTAAAGGATTGCCTGCCGGTGGTTTCGTTGTCCACCTGCGATGTGTTGTTGATGAACGACAGCCACTATCCCTGGCTTATATTGGTGCCTGATCGACCCAATTTGCGAGATTGGGATGATGTGTCGGAATCTGATATTCCTTTGGTTGATGGTGATGTCAGACTGGCTTGTCGCGTTCTGAAAAAAATATTTCAACCTGATAAAATTAACGTAGCCGCCTTGGGTAACATGGTCCCGCAACTTCACATCCATGTAATCGCACGATTTCGTTCCGACAAGGCATGGCCCAAACCGGTTTGGGGCGTGCATCCCCCCCTCCCTTATGCCGACGGAGATCTTAAGGATCGTTTGACGTTATTGCAAAAAGTTTTCGTCATGCCGCCGGTTTACCGTAATAGACACCTCGACATAGGGCAATAAAAGACGCACCGCATTTTTGAAAAGCGGTGAAGCCTCCCGTTGATTGGTCACGATTTAGGCTGGAACTGACAAATTGCCGAATCATCCTTGATGGTCTGTCATATTTTCATTAATCAACCCGTTATGGTACTAAGGCTTTCTCGTTAACGGAACCTGGAGGGAGCTATGGCCACTGCTGAGATTGCTTTCGATGTTGTTTGCGTGAACCCGGAGTGTGATGCCTATGGCGTGGCTAGCTTGGGGAATGCAACCATTCGGTGTCGTTATGGAGTTGATGGCTTACGATTTCTCCGTTGCCGCTGTTGCCGGACGGAGTTTTCTGAGCGACACGACACTCCCCTGTTTGGACTTCGCCTTACTCATGAGAAAATAGTACCTCAACTTCTGGAAACTGGATACCTGCCAAGCCACCATGATTGAAACCATGGCAGGCCACCAAGGAATCGCAAAAGATGGGCTCAAAAGTCATCCGTTCAGATTAACGAATGTGACAAAGTAGAAAATAAAATGTACGCATTGAAATGTTGGTTCGTCGGTTCCTTCCCGAAATTTTGTCCGAATTCACCGGCATACGGACAACTTCCTTAAAGCCGGGTTGGCTTGATGTCACTCCAAAGGAACGAAGTTCGAAGGATTAACAATGTTCTTCTGACCTAAAAACAGAATAAAGTTAAGGCTCTCGGCTTGATTTCCGTCAACATTTGCGGACATCGGCCTGGAAATGTCATAAAAGCAGCGGTTTGAAATTGTTCTTCCCGCCTTTTCTTCCCATTTTCTTCATTTATTCTTTTATTTTTTCTTTCATTCGATAACTTTTTCCTTC
>PEAK01000133.1 GCA_002753515.1 Magnetococcales bacterium | reverse complement strand
GCAAAAATATGGGCCGACAGTCGTAATGCCGCACAAATTGGAGTTGATTGGCAGTTTAGGAACGAAAATGCTCGTATTAAACTCAAGAGGCTGTACCCGAAAATTAAGATGAAGTGAAGCACTACAATACAATCCTGTAAACAGAAAAAAACCATCGGCAGTTCTTCAGTCGGGCAACAAAACCTTGACCTATTCCTGACGTTTAACGATTTCCCGCCACAACGCCTGCATGGCCCGATTCTCCTCGGAATCGGGGGCGTAAATGGCCAGCGGCGACCGCTTCACCCCCATGGCCTCAATGATATTCGAATGTGGAATCGTCTGTCTGGCGAAAATGGGATGTTTGTCACACACATTCTTCGCGACAATCCGGTGTATGGCATTGTTGCCATTCACCATATTGAAAAATGGTACCACCCGCATCCGACCCTTCTTGTTTTTACTCAATTGCCTGACCAGGCGATTGTAGGAACGTAATGAGAGCGGCGTGGGAATCAGGGGTATCAACAATACATCCGTCACCCGTAAAATATTTTCACTCAATAAAGACAAACCAGGGGGACAATCCAATAACAATCGTTCATAACGATCACGCAATGGCTTGACCAATTTTTTCAAACATCCATCCGGCTTATTGGCCTCAATAAAATAGTGTTCAAAATAACGATACGACGCATCGGCGGGCAACAAATCCAGGTTCGTATATCCACTGGGCCGCGTCATGTCGGTCACCGGAATCTTGCGACCCATCAGACTTTTGACGCCCCCGGGAATCCCAACCTTGTGGCACAAATAATAACTGGTCGCCCCCTGCGGATCCAAATCCCACAACAGGGTCCGAACACCCTCAGCCGCCGAGGCATAAGCCAGATTCACCGTGGAGGTCGTCTTTCCCACCCCACCCTTGATATTGTAGATGGCATAAACCTTCATCAGCAGTCACCCTCTACCCGACACCAACCCGTTGCACCCCCACAACCAGAGGGTAAGTTCACTCGGTCCGCCGATGCAAGGCGCGCCCGTCCACACCCCTTCCATGGCAACACCACCAAAACCTGTAACCCATAATTGGCGCAAAAATTGCTTTTATGGATCCCGAAGCGCCTCAATACATTCAGGATGCCGCATCGGGCTCCCAACGCATCAACGTCGATCATGAGGATTGCACCATGGCCGTACAACTCATCTCCGAAGAGGATTTGTATCGCAACCGCATGGGTTTCGCTAAAAGAAGAAAAGTTGCCATCGTGCGCGAGGCGGAAAAATTGGAACAAATAATCGACAAAGAAGTCGCCGCACGCCTGCACAAGGGGTTGGTCCTCCCCTACGCCGTCAGCGTTCCCATCCCCGAAGCCATCCTCAGCAAAAAAGATCAAAGCGATTTCCTGGACGCCGATGACTATTTCACCGCTGTGGTCACCGAATTGCGGGAACTCTACCACAAGGCGGGCTGGTCATCCAAAGTCAAACGAACCGATCAAACCATTCAATTCCTCCTCGACCGGCCCAAGTCAAGCACGACCCCGTGAAAATAACACCCAATACACCAATCCGGTACAATACCCATGGCGTTCGATTCGTCCCCCATGACCGCCACGCCAGGAGCCACTGGTTGACAGCCAGCCCCCCCTGTCGCTAAAATCATCCGAGAACCAACCGCAATCGCCATCTGGCAACGAAAAGGAACTTCCCGTGCCCCAAAACGAAATCGTCACCTTTCTGCAAGCCGGGGAAAAGGCTATCGTCACAGGTCCCGGTCGTCTGGAGTTGGCCATCCCCAAAGCCGTTACCGCTGCGGGAAAAGGCGTTGCCGCCACCGGTGCCGCCCAAACCACCGTCCTCACCAGCGGCTCCGCCGTCGCGCAGCCTTGGGCTGCCTCCCTCACCTCCGGCAAAATACTCGGTTTCAACCTCGCCGCCGTCAACCCCTGGATACTCCTCGGCATCGGTGCCATCGGTGGCTACTACTACATGAAAAAACGTCGGTTCCGATTCTTCTAAGCGCATTCCTCAGATAAAAATGCTGGCGATGCCAAACCCGGAATGTCCCTTGTCATCCATGGCAAGGCAGCATGAGGACGTCCCATATCCGCTCGTGTGATATCCATCCGTCAATGAACGATCCTTGAAACATGCCGGGAAGGACACGGTTTGCCTTTGGTAGCGATCGGGTTCCAAACGGTTTCGGTAACACTGCCCCGATGGCCGCATCACCCCTTGTCCGAAAAAACATCGTCCAATGACCGGGCATCGAAGTTACGCAGGCTCCACGCCTCCAGGTCGGACAACTCGGCGTTGGCCATTTTTTCCCCTGCCCAATCGGGCACGCCACCAAAGCGGCGCTGCAATAGGCGTGTCAGCATTTCAGTCTTGCCTTTCAGTTCGCCAATTTGTTCACCCTCCTGTCGTCCTTCCTGGAGCCCTTCCAGTCGTTCCTCCCATTTACCCGCACCATAGGTGGAGAATACAAAGCTCGCCTGGTCATGCAAGTCTTCCTGATAGCGTTCGTAGGCTTTGCGTTCGCTCTCCGGCAATTGCAGGACATCAAGCCGTTCTTTGGCCTTTTTCAGGCCACGGGCCGTGAAATCATCCCGGATATCGGAATTTTTCAAGAAATAGACCCACTCATCCAGGGTATCCCGGGCGATATCATCAAAATTTCTCACTTTGATC
>PEAK01000046.1 GCA_002753515.1 Magnetococcales bacterium | reverse complement strand
TCTATGTTGTTTTGGTGGGTCTGCGCCGCTCATTCTTTTTGCGTCCTCGACCTTGCGTTAAAAGTGAAACTATTATAGCATGTTCCAATAATTTCAAAAGGTTAAATGTGACAAAGTAGAATTAATTGCTGACAGGAGAACTGGCAAGCCGGAATCCATTGCCGAAATTGTTGAAGTCGGGCCTTCCCCTATACCGGTAACTGCAGCGCAAGTTACCTGAGTTACTGTGCCAAGCGCCACCGCGGAGGACATGGAGGGAAGAACTGTCATCCATGGCAACCGGGTTACGCTCGGGTGATTTCTTATAATAGTCCTTTACGTACCAATCTTCTACCCATTCGTAAACATTTCCATGCATATCGTGCAAGCCGAAGCGATTGGCCGGGAAAGAACCCACAGTTACCGTGCTGCGGCGGAAAATTCCGGTTTCTTCCCCCGGCAGGGGTTGACTTCCGTTAAAATTGGCCTGGCTGGTGACGACAGTGGCTCCGAACTGGTAGGGATCACTCCCGCCGGCGCGGCACGCATTTTCCCATTCGGCTTCCGTAGGCAGACGGAAGGTTACCGATGATTTTTCATTGAGTCGGCGGATAAACTCTTTGGCTATGGTCCAGGTGACCGAATCCACGGGCAGGTTGTCGTCCTGGTTAAACTTGGAGGGATTGTTATCCGCCCCCATGACCTTTTTCCAGGCACCCTGGGTTACCTCAGTCTTGGCCAGGAGATAGCGATCCAGACAGACCCGATGGGCAGGGGATTCGTCCAGGTCGCCCTCTTCGGAGCCCATGGTGAAACATCCTTGGGAAAGTTCAACGAATTCCATGCCTGTTACCGGATCTTTCCATGAGGCTCCGGCTTTTGGTGGATTGGTGATGTCACCGGCAAGGGTTGTCGTGGTTTTCAAATCGGGTGACGTTGCGGTAGTGCTGGTTGATTCCGTTTTTTCGCTGGCTTCCTCTGTTTTGGAGCCATTTGGGCTGGAAGTGTTGTCCGCCTGGGGTGGGGGCAGCGCGGAGGCTTGACCATGGGATGGGCCTATATCTTTGTTTAATAGATTCTTATAGGCTTCAATGACCATCGGGTTATCGGGGGCGACAGTGCGGGCTTGTGTCAATCGCTCCTCCACTAATTTTAATTTGTCTTTTTCGGCGGCACCCTTGGCCAAAAGGACATACTTTTCGGCGATCTTATCCAACAATACCTTGACTCTTTCGTTGGTTGGATCCAGTTTCCCCGCCATGGTGACACGAAATACCGCACTTTTGCCCTCCGGTTGCGAAAGCCGCTCCTCCTCAATATCCTCCTGAGCCAACGTTAACAGTTGAGCAACAATCCGTTTGATCCCCTCCTTGGCATCCGCCTGATCGGGGTCAATGGCCAATACCGCCTGATAGTTTTCCAAGGCATTTTTTCCTTCCGGGAAGGTCAGACGTATGGCTTGAAGATGTCTGTTGCCTTCCTGGAGTAATCCAGGGATACGGGGATCGTTTCGGACTTGCTTGGCCTCGGTCGGTGGATTCTGGTTGTTGTTGGCATTTTCCTGGGAACCCGCCGTTGATGGAAGGGGTGTGGGGGAAGCCTCCTGAGGCGCCGTATTGCCGGTTTGCTTTTGGTCTTGAACCGGTGTCGGTGGGGCCAGGGCTTCCGGCTTGATTTCAGTCGGTTGTTCCACTACCGGTTTGGAAGACGCAATTTTGCGCGGGGTGGGTTCGGGGAATGCCGCCATGGCATTTTGGATATTGAATTCCTCGACCACTTCCTCGGTCACCGCAGGTTTTGCTGCCGGGGGCACCGGCTGCTCTGAAGTCGCTTTCATCTCACTGGCTGGCGGTTCGACGGGCTTGCTGGTTGCCGACACTTTCGGCCCGGGAGTTTCCTCCGCAAGTTTTGCAGTCTCAGGAACGGGCATTTTCGTGTTGTTGTTGGCGGCACCCACGGTAGCGTCAGCCGACAAGATCGCATCCAGACTTAAATCGACTACCGTGTCTTCAGCCAGTTCCATATCCACCGCGATATCGTTGTAGCCGTGTTTTTCCAATCTCAAGGCATAGCGACCTTTGGGAACCTGTCCCACTTTGAGTGGTGTGACGCCCAATCGTTTGCCATCCAGGGTGACCTGGGCCCCATCGGGTCGTGTTTCTATTCGCAGCATGACCATCTGGTTTTGTATGCCGGTTTTTGCCTTGGCATCCATTGCTTGTACCCCGCCGTCCGAAAGGGGGACTTCCCGGGAGGGAGGCGTCGGGACCTGATTGGCATTGCCAATCACTTTGAAGTACCAGCTCAAACCCAGGGCGGCCACAATGGCAAACAATGCTACGGTGAATAGCCCTATGGAACGTATCCCCAAATTTTTTTGTGATGCGTCCATGGCATCGATAAAAGTCACACTGGAAGGGAATCTTTTTCCAGGATCTTTGGACATGGCCTGATTGATGATCTGATTGATTCGCTTGTCCATCTCGGGGATGACAGGCGGTGCCATGTTACAAACCGCATGCATCAAGGCTTGGGGCTCTGGTTGGTCGAAGGGTGGGTGTCCCGAAACCAGTTCATAATAGATCGCGGCCAGGGCGTATTGGTCGGCTGGCGGACCGGGTGGGGGGAAACCAAAAAATTGTTCGGGGGCCAGATACCCATGGGTTTGACTGGACGATTCCAGATCCCGTCGCATGCTTTCGGTACGAATATCCCGGGAAATTTGCTCGGGGATCAGGCAAAAATTGATCAGCTTGACCTCATTCGCCTGACTGATCAAAATATTGTCCGGCTTCAAATCACGATGCAGCAGGGATCGATGGGCATGATCCAGGGCATGGGCTATTTGGCGGCAGATGTCGATCGCTTCTGAAAAAGGCAGCTTGCCGTCTTCATGGTGCTTCCGGTATTCCGTAAGGGTGATGCCATCAACGTACTCGCGCACTAAAAAATGCTCGTTTGCGGTGGCGTCGTGTTCCAATGCGTGTACTTTGACAATATTGGGATGATCCAGATTGTGCAAAAGTTGAAAATTGCGTTGCATATCCGTCAAGGTTCGTTCGTCGCGACTGACCCTGTCGGTAAATATCTTGACGGTAACCGGGAGTCCTGTCCCTTCATCGAGTGCCTGATAGGAATCTCCGAAAAGTCCTTTTCTGAGTTCCCCCTGTAGCACGTAGCGCCCGGCGAGAATGTGACCTTTTTTCATGTGCTGCCGTTCCCGTCAACTGTAACGCCAAGGTGGTCATTCATGTGGATACCCTTGAGACACCGTCAAAGTTTCATCATTGGGAGCCCGGGAGATGATCTGATGGATCTCAATGGGTTCAGCCCAATCAGCGGGCGTTCCAAAGTGGCAATGCTTGAGAATCAGGGTATCCAAGGTTCTTCAATGGAAATTAATGAAGGGATCTTATGCAGTATCCAGACCATTGTGGAGAAAATCGGGGGGAGACAGTCGATAAACCTGTTAAATCAACCGCAGCAAACAGCTATCCATGAAGTCCAAGCCGCGCGCCGTGAAACGGATGGTATCGCAATCGATATGCAACAAACCTTCGCGTTCCAAAAAATCAACCTCTCGGGCCTTGCTCTCCACAAGATCCTGACCGGCAATGTCACGATAGAGATCCCGGGGAATTCCTGAAACCAGCCGCAATCCCATGAGCAGACAGTCCGCCGCAGCCTCTTCTCGACTGGAAATTTCCAGCCATTGCATGGGGGGGTGGTCTTGTTGCAAGGCCTGGACATAATCATTCAGGGGCCAATGATTGACCCAACGCATGATGGTCCCCGTCCCCAAGGTTATTTTTCCATGCGCTGCCGGTCCCAGACCTACATAATCCCCCGAAAGCCACAATGCCTGGTTATGACGGCAATAGAATCCCGGACGGGCATAGTTGGAGATTTCATAACGTTCAAAACCGTGTGCGCCGAGCAGGTTTTGCGTCAAAGAATACAGGGCGGCCCGGGTATCCTCATCGGGGAGCTGGAGGTGATTGTGCTCCAGGTTATGGGCCAAGGGCGTTCCAGGCTCCACACTCAAGTCATAACAGGATAGATGCTGTGGCTTGAGTGCCAGAACTTGCATCAGCTCTTCATGCCATTGAGCGGAGGTATGACCGGGAGAACCCGTGATCAGATCCAGATTGATGTTGGTGAATCCGGCCTCCATGGCCGCATGGAAAGCATCTCGCGCCATCTGGCTGGTGTGGGGGCGGCCCAAGAGGGAGAGGCGTGCATCGTCCATGGCTTGTACCCCGAGGCTGAGCCGGTTGATGCCAAGGGAGCGCCATTGGGTCAATTTTTCAAAATTCGTGGACTCGGGATTGGCTTCCAGGGTGATTTCCAGCGGCTCGACCAAAGGCCAGAACCGATGAATGTGTACGATGATGCGTTCCAGGATTTCGGTGGGCAGGAGGGAAGGGGTGCCGCCACCGAAAAAAATGGAAACAATCTTCCGATTGCGACCGTCCCGGTGATGGGCGTGGAATTCGATATCCTTCAGCAAGACTTGAAGCCACTCCTGCCACGTCATCTCCCGGCTGGCCGTCGAGTTAAAGGCACAGTAGTGGCATTTTTGGACGCAAAACGGCACGTGGATGTAAATGGATACCGTTCGCGCCCGATCTGGTTTCATGCGTGTCGGCGATTCAGAACGTTGGAATGGATCGACCAGCAATCATGCGGTGCTTGACCATCATCAGGCCAGGGCTTGACGTTGGATGGTGATCAATTCGGCAATACCTTTTTGCGCCAAGGCCAGCATGGCATTGAAGTCGCTGTGGGAAAAGGGTGCCCCTTCAGCAGTTCCTTGAATTTCGACGAAATGACCATGGCTGGTCATAACGAAGTTCATGTCGGTTTGACAGTGTGAATCTTCCTCATAATCCAGGTCCAACAGAGGGGTATCGCCTACCAATCCGCAACTGACGGCGGCAACGTAGTTGGTTATGGGAAGTTCGGGGATGATGCCACCACGGTGCAGGTGACGCAGGGCGTCGGTCAGGGCGATAAAGGCCCCGGTGATTGAGGCCGTGCGGGTGCCCCCATCCGCCTGGATGACGTCACAATCCAGCCATATGGTCCGCTTTCCCAGCTTGTCCAGGTTGACGACCGAGCGCATGGAACGACCGATCAAACGTTGAATTTCCAGGGTCCTGCCCGATTGTTTGCCCCGTGAGGCCTCCCGGGCGCTCCGTTGATGGGTGGAACGGGGCAGCATGCCGTATTCCGCTGTTATCCATCCACGTTGCTGGTCCCGCATCCAGGGGGGTAATTTTTCTTCGATGGAGGCGGTACACAATACGCGGGTGTTGCCGCAGGCGATCAGGCAGGAGCCTTCGGCATGGTCGACAAAGTGGCGGGTGATGCTGACTGGTCGCAATTGATCCGGTTTGCGATCGTTTCGACGGCTCATGGCGGATTAACGGGCTCGGTTCAGAAGATAGTTTGTGAGATACAATCAGACGATACCCTTGTTGGTGCCGAGTTGGATGGCATTGCTCACGAGTTGGTGAACCCCCCCGACGGTATCCATGGGAATGCCGTACATGGGCAGGATTTTGTTGAACTGCGCCTTGCAGATGGCGCAGATGAGCGCCAGGAAATTCACCTTATGCTCATCCATGACCCGCTTCAAAGCGGTAACACGTGGCATGGCCCCCTTGATGCGTAAATCCATTAATTCATCCGTCAAGAGTCCGCCACCACCACCGCAACACAATGTTTTTTCATGGATGGTATCCTCATCCATATCCACAAAATGATTACAGGTTGCCCGTATCAAATCGCGGGGAATGGTGAACTGTCCGCCCGGATGGGATCCCATGCGTGATGCGCGGGCCACGTTACAGGAGTCGTGCATGGTGACCACATAGGCATCATTGGCCTCCTTGTCGAAGGTCAAAGCACCTTTTTGCATCAGGTCGTGGGTGAATTCACAGATGTGCTGGGGTACGGGATAGCGCGGGTCCAGATAATCAAAAGGTCCGTTCAGGGTATTCCAAAAGCTGTAGGCGACACGCCAAGCATGGCCACATTCACCTACCACGATGCGCTTGACTTTCAAGGCACGCGCTTGTTCGGCAACCCGTTTGGCAATTTTCTTCTTTTGCTCAAAGCTGCCGATGAACATGCCAAAATTGGCCGCTTCGGAGGCGTAAGAGCTGATTGTGTAGGAGATACCCGCTTGGTGAAACACCTTGGCGTAACCCATGAGCGATTGAATATGGGGTTCACTGAAAAAGTCGGCTGACGGGGTGATCAACAGGACTTCGGCACCCTCCTGATCCAGGGGCAGTTTGATTTCGTGGCCGGTATTTTCCAGCATGTCATCTTCGAGGAACTGCAAGGTACCCGACAAGGCCGGCTTGGGGATTCCAAGGTTGTTGCCAATATCATGGACCTTATTGACGATTTCGGCGGTATATTTGTGTCCCACGCCGATGGCGTCCATGATTTCCCTGGCTGCCATGGATATTTCAGCGGTATCGATGCCGTAAGGACAAAAAACCGAGCAGCGGCGGCATTGTGAGCATTGGTGATAATAGGTGAACCACTGCTTCAAGGTTTCTTCGTCGAAATCCCTGGCCTTGACCAAACCCGGGAACATGCGACCCCCAACGGTGAAATACCGGCGGTAAACACTGCGCATGAGCTCTGCGCGTTGCACCGGCATGTTGTTGGGATCGCCGGTGCCGAGGAAGTAGTGGCATTTATCGGTACAGGCACCGCATTTGACGCAAATATCCATGTAGACCTGGAGGGAACGATATTTTTTCAGCATCTCCCCCATCTTTTCCACAGCGCGTTTTTCCCAGTCCGGCACCCTGGCGTCAGGAAAACCAAGCGGCTTCATGTGCTTTTCCGTAGCCGGGTACGGCGCCAAGTGGCCCATGCTGCCCGGTTTCAGGGCAGGGGTCTTGATGTCATCCAGGAGTTCGGGAACCTCGTGATCGTGGGCCATCGGTGATTCCTTGCAAAATGTGACGATGGAAGGAGGCTTGATAAAGTGGTGTTACGCGGTCAATCGCGATTCCAGGGATTGATGTGCCGTTTTTCCCTTGGGTTGTCCACTTGATTGCGGCTGGGACTGAAAAAAATCCCATCCATGTGCATGAGTTTGCTAAAGGGGATGATCAGTAGCAAAACGGCAACCATGATGAGATGCAGGATGAACAACACATCTCCCGGGCCGGTCACGGATAGTGCGGCTTCGGGGGATGTCCACAGGGTGGTCATGGCTCGTTTGATGGCGATGATATCGGGTCTCAGGGCATAGTCCATCAACAGGCCGGAACCGCCGATTCCCAAAAACAGGAGCAGGATCAGGTGGTCCGCAATGGAGGAGATATGGCGAACCCGGTCGATGAGGATGCGCCTGGCCATCAGGAGCGCCAAAGCCCCGACCATGGCAAATCCCGCCAGTTTCCCGATAATTTGATATTCTTCAAAATAGGGCGGCATGGTTTCAAAGAAGTAACGGATATGGCGGATCAGTACCAGGAGCATGGTGACGTGAAAGGCATATCCGAGTGCCCACAGCAATTTATCTGCCTTGAACAGGCTTTCAAAGAAGACGACCTCACGCATGAGACGCATTTTGACCCCGAGATAAGTAACCGGGGCTGGTGTCGTGGGGATGAGAAGCGGGGCCGGGGATCGGGCGTACAGGGCAATTTTCCATACAAACCCGGCGACGAAAACCACAAGTACGGCGTAGGTAAGGAAGGTCAGCATCCGGCTTATCCACCTTAAAAGAGGGAAGATGATCGTTCAAGATTGGCTGCAAGCCGTTCCCAAACCGGGGAAACACCTGCAAAGCCCAAAATGTCAAAACTATTATTAAGTTAACAAATCCAAAGAATAAAATCTACACATCCCCCCTGGATGCGGTATGGTCCCGTCAAGGGTTCATGTTGTGTTCCGTCTCCACCTGTGATGCCGGCACCCCGCCCGCGCCATGCGCCACCACCCCTATCCCGATTTGTCAAAAAGCGAAAACGGGAAGGGAGTTAAGTTACTACGATTGATCCCCGGGTACATGTCATCCTTGGGCAATGTCCAACGACAAAGCGCTCCTTGGACTCGGGGTCTTGTTCCTCCAGATTTTTGTTGGAATCCTCGGGCTTCTCCCATGGAATGATATCGTATGAGGCTGGGGAGAAGCCCGGGTTTTGACGGACTTAGACGCAGCCGGTGGGCTTGGGAAGTCCGGCGATCTTGCAGGCTTGTTTCGCGGGTCCGCCTGGATAAAGATCATAAAGATATTTGGTGTTACCCTTGTCTTTGCCAAGTTTTTTGCCAATGGCTTTGGTAAGGATCCGAATCATGGGCGCGATTTTGTATTCTTCATAATATTCACGAAGGAAATTAACGACCTCCCAATGATTTTCGGACATGTCGACATTTTCCTGCTTGGCGACGTAGGCCGCGACCTCTTCATTCCAGTCAGAAAGGTTGATCAGGTATCCATCCTCATCGGTTTCGTAGGTACGGCCATTAAGTTCAAAGCTTGGCATAATAAACAACTCCTTGGATTTAAGAGGTTTTCCGATACCGCAGGCGATTGCGTCCGGGTGTCATACGAAACTTGCCCACCTGGCGGGGTTTGACCCAGCCATTTTCTTAAATGAGGGCATCAGGGTAATATCAGTATATCATGGATCACTTGACCGGCAAGGAGCCATGGTTTGCACGAAGGCCAGTCCACACAAATATCACATCAAACTCGCCCCAATACTAATCAATGGGGGCATAAAGTTCAAGGTTGCTCGTCGTGACCTGTGAAGAATTCATAACGATGAATTGACATTTGCCGCTCAAGCAACCAAAATCACGATTCGTTGATTGGCCATACGAATCTCAGCGTCTGTTTTCTCAGACCTTACGATAATCAGGAGCTTAAGGAACATGAAACCCAAACACCATATCTTTGTCTGTATGAATCAAAGACCTGCCGGGCATCCCCGGGGTTCCTGCGGGTCGGTGGGCGCGGGCAGTATCTATGAAGCCCTTGCGGGCGAGGTGGAAAAACGGGGACTGTTTGAAAAGGTTCAGGTTACCGGGACCTTTTGCATGGGGCCATGTGACAGGGGACCAACCGTTGTGGTTTATCCCGATGGTGTGTGGTACGGTCGGGTAAAGCCCGAAGACGTCAAAGCCATTTTCGACGAACATCTGGACCAGGGAAAGCCGGTTGAGCGTCTGCGACTGAGCTGATGGCACGGAAGACGGTAGGGATTATGATTGGTTACGTAACTCTGTCCCCGGGTTCGTTCACCTGATGGCGCTCTATCTGGTCACCGGGGGATGCGGGTTCATCGGTTCGCATCTGGCGGATGCTCTGGTTGCCCGAGGGGATAGAGTACGCGTTTTGGACGATCTGTCCACAGGTCGCAAGGAAAATTTACCCGAGGGGGTGGAATTGCTGGTGGGTGATGTGGCCGACGAAGGTTCTGTCGCCCGGGCCATGACCGGTGTTTCCGGCTGTTGGCATCTGGCGGCGGTCGCTTCGGTGGCCCGCTCCACCGAGGAGTGGGTCAACACACATCGCACCAACCAAACCGGCTCGATCCAGGTTTTCAATGCCGCTCGTCACGCAGCTCCGGGTCGGACGCCCATTCCGGTGGTTTATGCTTCATCGGCGGCGGTCTATGGCGACAATCCGCACATCCCGCTGGCGGAAACCTGCCACCCCCATCCCCTCACCGCCTATGGGGCCGACAAGTTGGGCTCCGAATTGCACGCAGCTGTGGCAACCCGGGTGCATGGCGTTCCCACGGTGGGGTTGCGATTCTTTAATGTATTCGGACCCCGTCAGGATCCCCATTCCCCTTATTCGGGTGTCATATCCATCTTTGCCGCCAAAATATTGGCTGGTCAGCCCGTAACCGTTTTCGGAGATGGGGAGCAAACCCGCGATTTCATCCATGTGAGCGACGTTGTGCATTTTTTGCTTGCAGGAATGGGGCGGGGGCGAGACAATCCAGAAGTATACAATGTTTGCACCGGTCGGCAAACATCCCTGAACCGGTTGGTCGCGATTTTGTTGAAGGAGTCCGGTAGGAAAGTGCCTATCATCTATTCCAACCCCAGACCCGGGGATATTCGCCACTCCCTCGGCGATCCGCGGTTCGCTTCCACCGCCCTTGAACGGGTTGCCCGGCAGGATATGGCCGCTGGCCTGGGTGGCTTGTTGTCCCACCTGAGTTCCGGGAGTGCCCCATGATCAAGAGGATCCCTTCTGGCATACTCGCTGGATCGATCCTGGCAGCGCTTCTGTTTTTGCTGACTCTGCTCGCTTTGCCCGCATTGCTGGATTCCCATGCCGTCAAGGGACAGATCGCCCAGATTTTTAAGAAAAGGACCGGCAGATCCCTGGTCATCGAAGGTGATCTCAAATTTTCCTTCCTTCCCGAGGCAATAATTACCCTTGGCCGTACACACATTGATAATCCGGAGGGATTTTCCCAGCCGTCCATGGCCGTATTCCAAGGGGCGTCCCTGACGGTGCGGGGACTTGGATTGCTTTTCGGGCAACTGGATGTGCGTGAAGTGACCATCAACGACCTGGAATTGAACCTGGAACGCAATCCCAATGGTGTCACCAATTGGCCCGAACTCCCCGGGGATTTGATAACGACCGCCGAGAGGCACCCTTCGCAGACCGGGCAATCGACACCTGACAAACTTGCAGATACCTTGGCGGCGCGAATCGGCCTGGCGGTTTTTGCGACCGTTAATAAGGGTGGTATTCAGCTCCAGGGGGCGAAGATCCACTGGTATGACAACATGAAGGGCACCCATTACTCCCTGGATAACGTGGCTGTCGTGAGCCGCTCCGTGGATGCCGGGGCTCTGGGTTTTGAACTGAACGGCAACTGGAAATGGCATCATGAGGATCTGCATGGACGGATCTCACTGAACTATGACGCCCGCGATAACAACGAAACGCTGGACCTGAAACACCTTCACCTGTTCCTGTCCAGCCAATCGAATCGGCTTTTTTTGCGCGAGGCGGAGTGCCGGATTACAGCGGATGTGACCCTGGATTTGCAGCATCGGCATCTTGTGTTACGCGATCTCGAGGCGGGTGTTTCCGGGTGGTTCACCCGATATTCCTTGAGAGATTTGGCAGCGGTCGTTAAGGGGACCGCAGAATGGGATATCGATCAGGCGGTGGGTTCCATGGCCGATGCCCGGGTCTCACTCAAAGCCCATTCCGATACCCTGCCTCCGGCCGGGGTTGATGTTCGTATCCGTTCCGGCCTCAACTGGCAAAGTCAGACGGACGTGTTGACCTTGACCGGTCTTCATGCCGAGGGGCCTGCCGCCATGCGCTTGCAAGGCGATTTCCTTGTTCGGGGGATCAAAGGCGGAGCCGATGCCCTCGCTGTAAACGGTCAATTGCACACGGAACCTTTTGACCCCAAAGCCTTGTTCATTGCCATGGGACAGCCATTGCCGCGGGTCATGAACACACAAAACCTTGTCAAGGGCGTGTTGGACGCCACCTTCCAGGCTGACAGGAATGGCCTACGTGTTGACCCTTTCAAACTTGATGTGGATGCCACCCGGATGGAGGGCAATGTGGTGTGGCAGGGGGTGACCCATCCAGAAATTCGCTTTGCCGTTGCCTTGGATCATATTGAGGTAGATCGCTATTGGGGCTTTTTGCCGGGAATCGATAAAACTACGGAAAACAAGCCATTGCTTGCCATGTTGCTTCCCGAGCTGTCATTGGCGGGCTTGTTTGGCAAATTGCCGATAGACCTGAATGTCGAGGGGTCGCTGACCAGTCAAGCCATGCAGGTGTCGGGGGCGGCGCTGGAAGATTTTCAGTTGACCATGAAAGCCGGGGACGGTGTGTTAACTTTGGATCCTTTCCGCTTCAAGCTGTACCAGGGGGAATGGAAACAAAAAATTCAAGTGGATAACCGTCTTGCTGATTCCAAGCTCCTGGTTGAAAAGGAAATGAAGGGGATTCAGATTTTGCCGTTCCTGACCGACATCGCTGCGGTGAATTGGCTATCGGGAACCATGGATCTTTCGGGTCAGGTGGAGACTTCGGGTAAAGATTTTGTTACCGCTCGAAAAAATTTAAAAGGTTCCTATTGGTTGGGAATGAAAAACGGCCTGTTGCAGGGTGTTGACCTGACGGAATCGATTCGCCAGATCGCCGTTGCCGTGGATGGCCGACCGGCAACACCAGTCGCAGATGAAACGAGCAGCAGCCCAACCCAGTCCGGTACGACCCAGCCCAGTACGATGATCTCGGAACTGACGGCGACGGCCCGGGTAGGACAGGGGCGGTTGATCAACAATGACCTGCTGGCGATTTCCCACTCGTCGATCATCAAAGGGAAGGGGGAGGCCAATTTGGTTGACATGTCGGTTGATTACACATTCACTGCTGATGCCCAGGCGGCTTTAAAGGGGATGAACATACCGTATTGGGATCGTTTGGAGGGGGCGGTTTTGCCGATTCATGTCGTTGGTCCCCTACCATTGCTTAAAAAGCCCAGTTTGGGTGAACCTCAGTTAACACGCCGGCTTATGGCAGCCAAACAAGGCCATCAAGGTGACAGCAATCCGATTGGTCAATCGCAGCAGCCCTATGTTGATGGACCCCCCTTCTCCAATCCCGTGGTGGACGCAGCGCAGCGCAACCGCCGTCCGATGACGCGTTGGAGTCATGGACTTTTTCCCTGATTGTGTGCGGACTCCAGCTTGCCGATTTTAAGGATATTCACAAACCCGGTCTGGGGTATCCATTGATAGGATCCCGATCTCAAGTGCCAGACAGCGCTGGTCCGGTGACATGGGTACCGCAGAGCAGCGATTGCACGGTTCAGGTTTATCAGCGGAGGGAACCTTGCAGAACGCATGCGCTCACCATGTACGTGGTACAAACTTTCCATCATTGGCCAACTTGACGCTGTCGCCGGACTGGACGATGACGAAAAGACCTTGGTTCATGGCGAATTGATCGACATCGTTATCAATCAGGATGCCGGCTACAGCACCCATCACCCGTGCGCCGCCTTCGCCTTCATAGAACTCCTTGAACTCGCGCACCCGTTTCAGATGATCGCGAACATCCTCGGTGGTCAGGCGACTCTTGACCTCCACCAGGATAACGTAGTCGGTATTGACCACCATCAGGTCAATCTCCATACGGCGACTGCCGTCCAGGCTTTTTGCCTTGACCCGGGGCGAGACACGATGCACCGGGATGCCCCGTTCGACAAACAATGTCTCACAGGCGGGAGCCACAATGCCTTCGACAAATTCACCCCATCGGCTACCCAGGTTGCCAACCTGCCGGCTGACCTCCTTGACCAAGCGATCGGTTTCTTTAATTTGCCGGTCGGTCTCCTGCAACTGCCGGTCGGTCTCCTGCAACTGCCGGTCGGTCTCCTGCAACTGCCGGTCGGTCTTCTGCAACTGCCGGTCTGTCTCCTTGATTTGAGCGGAAACTTCTCTAATCTGTTGCCAGGTCTCTTTGATCTCACGGTCGGCTTCCTGGGCTCTGCGTTCGGTTTCTTGGAATCTACGGTCGGCTTCCTGGGCTCTGCGTTCGGTTTCTTGGAATCTACAGTCGGCTTCCTGGGCTTTACGGTCGGTTTCCTGGAATCTACGGTCGAGTTCCGCTCTTCGCTCACGGTCTTCTCGGACCATTTCTTGGAACTTACGGTCGGTTTCCTGGAACATTCTCCAGACGTCATCAAAGGTTACGGCTTGCGACATAACAACATCTCCTGTTCACGGTGTTATCGACTGTAGGATACCCGGTTTGTCCGTCATAGGGAATTCATTATTCCGTCCTTGGTTTTCATACTCATCCTGTGGCGATCAATTGCTTTTTTCTGCAGAATATGAAAAATATATAATATAAAATATTTAAAATAATTATTAGTAATGTAGAGTAACGGCATAATGCTATATTTTGATTGCCAGTTAGTATTAAAGACCTTTCAAGATCCAGGAGAGTGCGGGCAGGAGTGCGAGTGCCAGGATGATTCCCAATCCGGCCATGGCAGCGGCCAGTTCTTCGGCCAAGCCGGCGGCGGCAGCCATGGCGCAAGCGGTGATCATGGGGGGCATCCCTGCCTCGAAGATGGCGATGAGTGCGGGTGGCGTGGTCAGGTTAAGAATGAGGCACACGCCCAAGGCCAGGCTGGGTGCGACAAGCATTTTAATGCCCAATCCCGAAACCAGGGGGGCGATCCATTGTTTTGGCAGGGTTGGTTTAAGACTGAATCCGACGGCGACCATGACCACCGGTACCAGGGTATCAGCCAAGCGATGCAATAGATTTTGCAGCATGGGTGTTTGTAAATAGTGGCCGATGCCAAAGGCTGTCATGAGGGCGATAAAGGCGGGAAAGGTGACAATACGGCGAATGATAGCTGTTGCGGAGGTTTTTTGACCTTCTTTGGTTTGATACAGACCGATGATCAGGGTGCCGTAGATGGACAGAGCCAAAAACGATCCCATTTGGTCATAGAGGACACCGTAGGGGACCCACTCCGGGCCGAACATGGCTTCGATCATGGGAATGCCCAAAAATGAGGTGTTGCCTAACGGAACGGTCAACAAAAGACACCCGGTTGTTTCCCGGGACCATCCAAAGAGCTTTGTCAGGGAGCGCACCATGACCACGGAGAGCAGGATCAGGAACCAGGGCAAGAGAATTGGCACCATCAGGTCGGAGCTGGGGTGCAAATGGGGGATTTGCAGCAGAATCAAAGCGGGGAGGGAAATATGAATGACATATTGATTGAGGGCTTGCGGTGTTTCTTTGGGGAACACGGGCAAGTGGCGCAGGGCCATTCCTGAAAAGAGCAGGGCGATGATGAGAATCAGATTTCCCATGGTGCCAGATACTCAACCCAACCCTCGATCAAGGAGCCCATAACCAGCAGTTCCCTCTTTCCCGCCGTGGCATAGGGTGTCAACCCGCAGGGAGTGCGATGGCAACCCCTGAATCAATCAGGTCTTTTTTATTCTTGACCAAATACCAGGTTGTTGCGGTCAGGAACAGATTTCGTATTGGGGGATTGTTGACCAAACGGATCAAACCTTGGATAACGTACCCTTGGGCCACCGGTAACTGAATGGGGCGGAAGGCAACGGTTCTCCCCGCGTAAGAAGTGGCATGGACAACGAGAACCTCTTTGTCGTTGAGTGTTACTGTGACATCATCCGGGCTCTTGTCCTGGTGAACTTGCAGGTGATCCAGGTCCAGATCGTGGACGTTCCAAACATCGCGGTCGAGAAGGTGTAGTTCTTTGAGATCCTCATAGGCCAGGACGTTGAGAATGTTTTGCTCAAACAGGGGATGTTCTTTGATGCCCATGGCCCGTTCTTGCCAATCCTTGAAGGTTTTGGGAGAACGCAGGATGAAAACGGCACAGTTCAGATAAGGGTTGTCACGCGAGATGCTGGTACGTTCAAGCATTTCGACAAACGGGGCCACCGGCAAAGTTTGAATGATATCGGCAATCGATCCCCCCATGTCCTGGCAAATGGCCAAGAAATCGCGGTTATCCCCGTAACTGTCGATGACATGGTGGATGGCTTGGGTCAAAGGGCCGACAACCAGGCAGTCGCTGTCAATCCAGACCACGGATTCGTACTGCAAACCGTGGTTTTGGGCAAAAAGGTCCATGGAAGCTTTATAACGGTAGGGGTGCAGCCCGGGTGCGAGTGCGGGGGGACGTGGCAAAAGCTGACCTTTAAGTTCCAAAAACTTTTTTTGGGATTCCGACAGACCAAAGTCACAAACGTAAAGGATTTCCCCGGGCTTTGCGTGCTGGGCAAAGGATTCCAGGAGCGGCAAAGTCAACAAAAAATAGGACTCGGTCGCACCTGTCAGATACACGCATTGTGATGCCATGAATCCCTACTCCTTGATGATGTCCCCCCGCAAAGCATCCTTGTGAGCGACTGGCAGTACCCCCGAGTCGCCATCTTCCGGGGAATAAAAATAGCGTACCGAACCGATGCGACGATAATGGTCGAACAAGCTGTTCCAACCTTTGACGTACATGGGACAGGCATCGTTGAAACACACCAGCATGACGCTGGTACAAAATCCCAGGCCATCGCCAAACTCATTGGAATTGGCCCACCATTTGTTCATTTTGACGCCACAATGGGGGCATTCCTTATCCCAATTGATTTCAGTCATGCCAACTTCTCCCTGAGCCATTCTGGAATGTGTGCCATGACCTCTGGCAATAATTCTACCTTGGTTCCGCCGCCTTGGGCCATATCGGGTCGACCACCACCTTTACCGCCAAGTTTTTCCGCAACATGGCGCATTAAATCACCCGCAGCCAGTCGTTTGGTCAAATCTTTGGTGACACCGGCCACCAAGTTGACCTTGTCCTGCTGTGGCAGCGCCAATAAAATGATTCCCGAGCCTAATTTATCTTTCAGGCGATCCATCAGATCGCGCAAGGCCCCCACTTCCAACCCGGTCACTTGCTGACCGATGAAGGGGATGCCAGCGATCGGTTGTGCGGTTGCCACCAAGGTATCCACCATATTGCCCGACATGGTGCCTTGCATTTTCGCAAGTTCCCGCTCCAAATCCTTCTGACGCGCCAGGAGTTTGCGTATACCTTCTTCCACTTGCCCGGGGGGGAGTTTCAATAGTCCGGCGCTGGCTTTGAGGCATCCCCAATCTTTTTGATAGCTTTGTCTGGCCACGTGACCTGCCACGGCTTCGATCCGTCGAACGCCAGCCGATACGGCGCTTTCACTGAGAATGCGGAACACTCCGATGTCCCCGGAACGTTTGACATGGGTACCGCCACAAAGCTCCATGGTTGGTCCGATACGTACGACACGAACTTCACTGCCGTATTTTTCGCCGAACAGCGCCATGGCCCCGGCTGCCATGGCCTCTTCGGGGGTCATGACAGTGGTTTCCTGATGATCGTTGGCCAAAAGTCCCGTATTGACCATCTCTTCAACGAGTTCCAATTCCCGGGGATCGAGGGCCTGGAAATGAGAAAAGTCAAAACGCAAGCGGTCAGCAGCGACGTGGGAACCCGCCTGTTTGACATGGGTCCCGAGTATTTGCCGCAAGGCGTAATGCAAATAATGTGTCGCGGTATGATGGCGGCGTACGGCCAGTCGGGCATGGCTGTCCACCGTCAGGGTGACGGAGTCATCGACATGCAGCGAACCCTGAAGCATTTTGCCATGGTGACTGACCATGTCGGGGAGGGGTTTGCGGGTGTCGGACACCGCAAAACGTCCGTTCGCCGACTGAATCGTGCCGGTGTCCCCGACCTGCCCACCCGACTCGCCGTAAAACGGTGTTTGGTTGACCAGGACGATCCCCTCTTCCCCCGCGGAGAGACTTTTGACCTCGACACCATCTTTCAGGATGGTCAGGAGTCCCGCCTGGGCAGTTTCCATGGCATAGCCGAGGAAGTCGGTAGCGCCAAAGCGTTCCCGCAGGTCATGATAAACCGCATGGACCCGTTCGTCACCCGAGCCAACCCAGGCGGCCCGCGCCCGTGCCCGCTGCTCGGCCATGTGGCGTTCGAAACCTTCCATGTCCAGGCCAATGTCCCGATCTCGTAGAATGTCTGCGGTCAGATCCACGGGGAAACCGTAGGTATCGTACAGGGAGAATACCGTTTCCCCGTCGAGCATGGCTCCCTTTGGTAATGTCCGAACCGCATCCTCCAGATGCTTCAAACCGCCCCCCAAGGTTTGCGCGAAACGTTTTTCCTCATTTTCGATGACCTTCATACCCACGGTGCGTTGGGCCTCCAGTTCCGGGAAGTATCCCCCCATCAACCGTATCAAGTCGGGCACCAGGAGATGCAGAAAAGGTTCATTCATGCCCAGCAGACGCCCATGACGCATCGCCCGCCGCATGATACGCCGGAGGACATAGCCGCGTCCTTCGTTAGAGGGGAGGACGCCATCGGCGATCAAAAAGGTCACTGCCCGGAGATGATCGGCGATGACCCGCAGGGAGACAACGTGTTCGGGATCGTGGGTGAACACCCCGGTTTGCCGGGCCACGGCCTGAATCAGGGGCAAGAAAAGATCGGAATCGTAATTGTTGCGACGTCCTTGCAGGATGGCAGCCAAACGTTCCAAACCGGCTCCCGTATCAATGCAAGGCTTGGGCAATGGGCGCAGTTCGCCGTCTTCCATGCGGTCATATTGCATGAAAACCAAGTTCCAGATTTCCATGAAACGGTCACCGTCCGCATCGGGTGAGCCCGGGGGACCTCCGGGAACATCGGGGCCATGGTCATAAAATATTTCCGAACAGGGGCCGCAGGGACCGGTTGGACCCATGGACCAAAAATTGTCCGAGGTGGCGATGCGGATGATTTTTTCTTTGGGCAAGCCCACCTTTTTGTGCCAAATATCATAGGCTTCCTGGTCTTCGTCGTAGACGGTCACCAGCAGGCTTTCCAGCGGCAAGCCAAAGCCATCGGTCACCAATTCCCAAGCCATGGTAATGGCATCGTCTTTGAAATAGTCACCGAAGGAAAAGTTACCCAACATTTCAAAAAAGGTGTGGTGGCGGGCGGTGCGACCGACGTTTTCCAGATCGTTATGCTTGCCGCCGGCGCGCAGGCATTTTTGACTGGAGACCGCACGGCGGAACGTTGGTGTTTCCTCACCAAGAAAGATCCCTTTGAACTGATTCATCCCCGCATTGGTGAACAGCAGGGTCGGATCATTCTGGGGTATCAGGCTGGAGGAATGTACCTCTGTATGGCCATGCTTCTTAAAAAAATCGATAAACCGTTGGCGAATCTCATTTCCTGTCATAAGTCGCTCCACCAGGGGGTCAGGGTAAGACCAGCTGAATGGTATCCGAGTCAAAACCCCGTCGAAATAAAATATCAAAACAACGCTTTCGAGCGCTTTTTTCCTGGGAGACCGAGCTTCCAGGCATCTTTTTTGCGCAACGGCGCGCAACAACTTGGCCGACAACGGCTTCAAGGTCAATCTCTGCCATGGCGCGAGCCATTCCTTGGGCAACGAGGGTTGGTTCTATCCCCAGTGCCAGCAGTTCGCTTCTGACCTTGATGGGACCGTAGCCTTTACCGGCTACCCGGGCGATGGTTCGATTGTAGGCAAATACGGCATCATCCAAATATCCTTGTTGTTCACACGCTTCGATTACTTGGGCAACGTGATCCGGTGGTTCCCCTTTGGCAAGGAGTTTTCGTCTCAATTCATCCTTGCCGTGGGATCGCATGGCCAGAAGGCGCAACGCCCGATCCCGTGTGTTGGAAAGGGAGCGTCTGTCCCCTGGATCATCTCCCTCTTTTCGGGTCAGATGCTTCATCGCCAAAACCTTTTTTCTGGAAAAAAACGGCAATGCTGCAGGAACGGTTGGCAGTGTACTAAAAAATCAATAGGAACTACAAATAATTAAATTAACAAATGAATCATCTTGCCCAGGGTGCCCGGAACATGTTTTTTCGCAATTCGGCACGGGATCGTCAGTATTCAGTCACTTTCTGGACGCCATGTCTGGAAATATTAAGGGAAGTTAATGTGTTAAAGAAAGGGCATGTGAATTGCATTAATTGACTGGAATGTTCATTGGGACCATGAAATCCCAGGGGGTACGACTTGTGCCCGAGTGTATGTTGGAGCCTTGTGTCGACAGACTGGATCAATGTGAGGAACAAAGCCATGAAATCCAAAATTAAAAAGCCTCTCGTTATGCGTACCTCCCCCCAGGAGCAGGTTGCCGCCAAAATAGCCATGGACGCAACCTTTGACGAGGCCAAGCGCCCCATGCGATCCGAGAAGCCCATGCTGGCCAGTCGAGACCTGTGGGATCCCTGGGATAAAAGAAACCTTCCAGGTAAATTAGGATGATTCAAAGGGATACATGGGAACCTATCAGGTCTGTCAGGGGGGATCATTCAAGGGCGGGGCAGTGCTGCCTCAAGACCTCTTCCATTTTTGCCAAAGCCTGATGTCCCAAGGCGCGGGCGCGCCCGTTCGCGGCCATTGAGGCTCGTGTTTCAGGGTCATCCAGCAGGGACTCGATACGAGCCAACAGGATTTCAGGGGTCAGAGATCCTTCCAATAGCACCTCCGCAGCCCCCAAAGATGCCAAATAGCGTGCGTTACCCTCCTGGTGATTGTCGGTGACATTGGGCGAGGGGACCAGTAACGCCGGCAGGCCAGCACAAGCCAATTCGTTGACCGTGGCCGAGCCGCCCCGGCAAATGGCCAGGTCGGCTGCTGCGTAGTAGAGGGCGATTTCGCTGATATAACCTTCCATTCGGTAGCGCCCCCGCCATTGATCCTCGTGCAGGGTGCTGGACAGGGTCGCCCGGGTGGATTCCAGATGGGCCGGTCCGGTGACGTGCAAAAAGTAAATATCACTTCTGTGGGCTGCCAATTGCAGCACCTTCAGGAGGGTATCATTGATGAATTTGGCTCCGCCGCTGCCGCCTATGACCAGGCAAATTTTTTTATCCAACGGCAATTCCAAGGTTTTGCGCGCATGGGCTTTGTCGTGGGAGCCTATGTCGCTGCGCACTGGACAGCCGGTGACGATAGCTGAGCGTTTGGACGGTGGCAGCTTCGTGCCGGGAAAAGTGGTCATGGCTTGGGCACCCACGCGGACCAGAATGCGGTTGGCCAAACCGCCATGCATGTTTTGTTCGTGGACGGCTACGGGAATGCCGAGCAGGCGTGCCATCAACCCTACCGGCAGGCTGACGTAACCGCCGAATCCGACGACAAGGAGAGGTCGGATGGAGAGTAACAACCGGAGTGCGCGCACCAAGGATCGGGAAAAGTGCCAGAAAAAACCAGGCAGGCGTGCCGGGCTGGTTGTGAAGGGGACTGCGGCCAGGGAATGGAAGGGAAATTTTTCTTCAGGTATCACACGTCCCTCAATTTTGTCCGCACGACCGACATAAACCACTTCCAGTCGTTCGCGAAAATGCCTGGCGAGTGCCAGGGCCGGATACAGATGTCCCCCGGTGCCGCCCCCTGTGATCAGGATTTTTTTTCGGTTGTTTGCCATATCCGTGTTTTTACACCACAAAGCTGCTTGTTAGGTTGCCATAAGGTCATTCTTTGGTGGTCATTGGCTGTTGTTTATGGTATGGTGGGCACCGAATGACCGATTTCGAGGGGCGCAATCGGGCTGCTGAAGATTGTCCGTTGAGCTGCCGTACCCACATGAACGCTTACCGACGTTATCATCAACACCTGGGAGAGGGAAGTATGCAAATCAACGTCAAAGTGGAAGTGACACCTTTGGAGGCCAGAACATTTCTCGGTTTACCCGATGTGCAACCGTTGCAAAATGAAGTTTTGGACAAGATCAAGGAGCGTATGTTGAGCAAGATGGATAAGTTTGAGAGCATGTTCGATCCCGGGAAGGCGGTTGAAAGTTATTTCTCTCTTTACCCACAATGGTTGGATGCTGTTAAAAAGTTTGGGGCTAACAATCAAAATAACAATCAAAAATCGCCGCCCTGAATTTTTTTGCGAACACTTACAACTGCTCTGGCCATCGGACAACGTTGGCCTTTTTTTTCAAAAATTCCATGTAATTTTGGTGTTCGGTTTCCTCCCCGGGGCTGAGGGGCCAGATACGTTGCCGTATCTCCGGTCGTGTGGGTTGTTTTTCATCTCCTGAGCGGGCTTTTGCAGGTGCGGTCGGCCTGGCACTCTCGACCGCCAATGCCAAGGTGAACTGCCCGCCCCCCATGAGTTCGATATAGACGTCCGCCAACAGATCGGTGTCCAACAGGGCACCATGGGTGGTACGTTGCGACAGATCGATGTGAAACCTGCGACAGAGGGCATCCAGGCTGGCCGAGGTATTGGGAAAACGCCGCCGTGCCATGGTCAGGGTGTCTATGGCGCGGGAAGCATCCAAAAGTGGTCTGCCAATCCTGGACAATTCGGCGTTTAAAAAACCCAAATCGAAGGCGGCGTTGTGAATAACCAGGGGGTCGTTGCCGATAAAGGCCAGGAAATCATCGACAATTTCTTTGAAGGTCGGACAGTTCGCAACTTTTTCGTTGGTAATGCCATGGATGCGGATGGCATCCTGGGGGATGTCGCGTTCGGGGTTGATCAACCACTGCCGACTCTGGTTCTTGCTCAGGTTGATGAGTTCCGTACAACCTATTTCGATGATACGGTGCCCATCCGCAGGTTCCAGGCCGGTGGTTTCGGTATCCAGGACGACAAGACGTTCCATGGGTCAATGGACTCCGCCAAAGGTTTGGGAATGAGCCAAATGATTGGCCAATTGTTCACTGTACCGTACCCGATCCGCAACCGATACCCCGCCGATAAAGTTGCCACACAGGTGAAGTCCGGGCTGGGATGCCAAAGATTTTTGCAGGTGTTCCAGTTTTTCCAAATGCCCCAATTCATATTGGGCGATGGCCTGCTGGTAACGGGTGATGTGTACGAACGGGGGGGGAGACGGGACATCCAAGGTATGTTCCAGTCGTTCCATGGCGATTGCGATGAGTTCGTCCTCCCGACGGGCCACCACCGTGGGATGCCTGGTCCCACCGAGAAATGTCGTCAGGATAACGTGATCCTCCCCGGCCCGACCGGGAAAAATGCTGGAGGAGAACAAACATCCCAACAGTTCCGATTTTTCTTTGGCTGGTATCAGAAATCCGAAGCCATCCAAGGGGTGGTTGACCTGTTTTCGAGCGAATCCCAGCGCCATGGAGACGACCGGGGCATGACGGATGCTCGCCAGGGTGTCGGCGCTTCCAGTGGACAACGGTCGAACCAGATGTGCGGCTTCATCAGCGGCAATGGCCAGGATCAACCAATCGCCACTTTTTTGCACGCCACCCTTTCCCGTAACACACCAACCTCCGGCGTGCAGGGGTTCGATCGTTTCAACAGATACCCCGGTCATGATTTCAACTTGGTCCGATGCGGGTTGGCTGCAATGATTGCGCAATGCTTTGACCAGGTCTTCCATGCCGCCGGCGAAGGAAATGAGGCGTCCCTTGGGCATGCCATTGATGCGTCCCTGTTTTCGCAGGGCGATGGCTCCCCGGATTAACGAACCGTATTGATGCTCCAAGGCATAAATTTTAGGAATGGCGGCGCGAACGGAAAGGCGTTCGGGATCGCCCGCATAGACACCGGAAATAAAAGGGTCAATGGCCCAATCCAGGAATTCGGGTCCCAGTCTGCGGCGGACGAATTGGCTGACGGATTCCTCTTGGGTTGCCCTGGAGCGAAAAGGTTCCAGCAACACCCTGAGTTTGGCGGTTGCAGAAAAGAGCGGTGTCTGCAAAAAGGCCAAAGGGGAGAGCGGTAACGGTTGCAGACGGCCCGATTTTTGGACGTAGCGCCGGGTTGCCGATTTTGCGGCGATCTGGGGGTGCAGCCCCAGTCCGTCCATGAGTCGTCCCAGGGCATCCGTTGCGTCACCCGGTTTTTGCAAAGTGGAATTGGGACCGTGTTCCACGAGAAATCCTTGCGGGTGGGAGGTACGGATGACGCCACCCGTCCGATCCGTTCTTTCCAGGAGGGTGACGCGAATACCCCGTTGTTTGAGGAAAAAGGCCAACGAAAGCCCGGAGATACCCCCACCGATGATGATAGCGCGTGTGCCTGTCATAAGGTTTTGGAAAAACTTTTTTTGGTCGTGTTGCTGGTCAGATAGCGGTCAAAGATCATGCAAATGTTACGAATCATGAGTTTGCCAACCGGTGTCACCGAAATGGAGCGATGACCCATGTCAATCAGGCCATCGGCGGCCAATGGTTGCAACGCCAACAATTCATTGTTGAAATACTCCTCGAAGTCAATGGCGAAGAGTGTTGCGATTTCTGCAAAATCCAGGGCGAACCGGCAGATCAATCGAGTGATGACGGCATGACGGATTTGGTCATCACGATTGCGCCGCAGTCCGCGAAAGATGGGGGAACGCCCCTGGAGTATGGCGTCACGGTAGGATTCCAGGGTTTTTTGATTCTGGGTGAACACTTCGCCCACCTGACTGATGGAAGAGACCCCCAGGCCGAACAGATCGCATTGGGCATGGGTGGTATAGCCTTGAAAATTGCGATGCAGTGTCCCCTCCGCCTGGGCGATGGCCAGTTCGTTATCGGGTTTTGCAAAGTGATCCATGCCAATGTAAACGTAGCCCCGTTGCAACAGCAGGCGAATCGTCGCTTCCATGATGGCCAGTTTTTCCGCCGCTGATGGCAAATCTTCGGCATGAATGCGTCGCTGCGGGGTGAAATAGTGGGGCAAATGGGCGTAGTTGAAAATCGCCAGCCGGTCGGGATCGAGCGTATCGAGGACTTCGATCAGGCTGTTGCCAAACGATTCCCGGGTCTGGAGCGGCAGTCCGTAGATCAAGTCCAGATTGATGGAGTGGAAGCCAGCGGTACGTGCCTCTTCGACGACTTGCCGGTTCAGGTTCATGGGTTGGATGCGGTTGACTGCTTTTTGCACCAGGGTGTTGGTATCCTGAACGCCGAAAGAGATGCGATTGAATCCCATGTTACCCAGACGGGTGATCGACCCCGGGGGTGCTTCCCTGGGGTCGATTTCGATGCCATATTCCCCGGAACCATCCTCCATAACGAAGAAACATTGCCTGAGTTTGGTAAACAGGGCTTCCAATTGTTCCAGGGAGAGGAATGTTGGCGTTCCACCCCCCAAATGAATTTGTTTGACCGGTCGCGCCCGCGTAACCAACCGACCGACCGCTTCTATTTCCTGGAACAGCAATTCAAGATAAATGGCTGCCTGATTGCGATCTTTGGTGACCAGTTTGTTGCAGGCACAATAAAAACAGACGGTGTCACAAAAAGGGACGTGCAGGTAGAGGGATACGGGTCGATGGGGGGATTCTTCGCGTATCGCCACCACTTCGCGTTCCATTTCATCTGCGGAAAAGGGTTCGCAAAAATTGGGAGCCGTGGGATAGGAGGTATACCGGGGCCCCGATACATCGTATTTGGCAATCAATTCCCGGTTGACGGCAACAGAGGGGGATGGGGTAGTGAGGTTGGTCACGGTTACGGCTCGTTTTTCAATAGGGGTGTTTGAGGTGTTGCGCGTTACAAGATATACCGGGCGATCCTCTTTATGGTGGTCTTCCGTCAGTGGGGCAGGTGCCCTGTTTCCACATTTCTTGATCGCAATAGTGCAACTTGGTGGCTTTCAATCCGTGAATATGTTATTGAAACGTGGCATAGTAAGCTGTAGCCAGTTAAACTTGGCGTGGATGGTGACCGGGGTTAAGTGGTTTCGTCAAGTCCAAATTCCTTGTTGCATGGTTAAACAATGAAAAGCTCATCCAGTCGCGAACAACAGCTATTCCTGATCACGGGCGGAGCGATACTTTTTTTGATCCTTGCCGTTGTTGTTTTCAACATGATCAGCACCCCCAGCCCTGTTTCCGAAGTGGCGGCCCCCCCGGTCTCCAAGGTTCAGTCGGCTGAAAACAAGGTTGCGGAAGTCGCCAAGGGATCCTCCAATGATGCCTGGAAAATCAATCTGGGGGCTGCCAAGGAAACGCCGCCTGCCTCTCAGGATCTGGCCAATACGGTCCTTCTGGCTCCCAAAGAAGTTGTTCCCCCGGTAACGGAATCCGCCGAGAGTGGTGCGGATCCCCTCGGCAAGGCGCGGCAAATGTTGGAATCGGCCCCTGGTGGTGCCAAAGCCGGGCAAGGCAATGCTGCGAAATCACATGCCGCAAGTTCCAATTCCGGGTCTACTGGTGCGGGGAATGCAACGGTGTGGAATCGTGACCCGGGTGCGCTGGAATCGGCGCGTAAAGAGATGGAATCGGCCTCCACTCCCGAGCAACCGGTGCATTCCCCGACGGCAAAACCGGTGGCCAAGCAATCTCCGCCGCCTGTGAAAGTGGCCAAGGTCCCCGAGAAAATGGATCGTGCTGAAAAGCCGGAGAAAACGGAAAAGCCAGAAAAATTAGAAAAACCTGAGAAAATAGAGAAGCCGGAAAGAACTGCGACCCCCCCGGAACCGCCAAAACCTGTTCAAGTTGCCAAACCTGTCCAGGCACCAAAGCCCGTGCAGCCCGCCAAACCTGTCCAACCGGCCAAAGCCGATTATTCCGAGGCTTTGACGCAGGTGATCGCCAAGCAATATGATACGAAGGCGACCGATGACGACGAAGAAGAGAGCGCCCCGGCTCCGGCGGTCAAGAAACCGGCACCTGCCAAGCCGGCAGCGGCAAGCGCTTCCGGGTCAAGCTACCAAATTCAGATAGGCTCTTTTGCAACTGCGGATAAAGCCCAGGCTTTGGTTGAGCGCATTGCTGCGGTGACCTATCAAGGGCGGCGTATTCCGGTGAGCCAGTCCAATGCTACCGTCAATGGCAAGACCTATTTTCGCGTGCGCGCCGGTCCGTTTTCCAGTCGTGACAGTGCGCAGGCGGCGCTACATGCCCTCAGCCAAAAGGGTGTGAGCGGCTCCATCGTTGGTCAGGATTGAGGCTGAAGCAGTATTTAAACCGCAACTAACGCGGGATGCGTAGTTTTCCCGCGTCATTCCCGCGAAAGCGGGAATCCAGAAAGTCAGGGAAAATAAGAAAGTCCTCTGGATCCCCGCTTTCGCGGGGATTACGATAACTACACATTCCAAGATAGCTGCGGTTTAAGTTGGCTTTTCGTCATGCCCCTATGGCTGCTTTATCTGCATTCAGTGGACGTGATCAATGAGCGAACAACAAATAGAACAAGAATTAATCAAGAAATTGGAGGATCTTAAGTACAGCTACCGCAAGGATATCTACGACCGAGCCACGCTGGAGACCAACTTCCGCATCAAGTTTGAGGCGCTCAACCGTGTGCATCTGACAGATGCCGAGTTTGCCCGCCTACTGGAGCAAATCGTCACTCCCGATGTTTTTGCCGCCGCCCAACGTCTGCGCGAGTACAACACCATTGAACGGGATGATGGCACGCCGTTGCACTACACCCTGGTCAACACCAAGGAGTGGTGTAAAAACAGTTTCGAGGTGATCAACCAGCTCCATATCAACACCGATAACAGTTTTCACCGTTATGATGTGATTTTGTTGATCAATGGCGTGCCGGTGGTGCAGATCGAGCTGAAAACCTTGGCCATTAGTCCGCACCGGGCCATGCAGCAGATCGTTGATTACAAAAACGACCCTGGCAATGGCTACAGTAGGACGCTCTTGTGCTTCATGCAACTCTTCATTGTCAGCAATCTGAGCGATACTTGGTACTTTGCCAACAACAACAAAAGCCACTTCAGTTTTAACGCCGACGAACATTTTTTGCCGATCTACCGGTTCGCCGATAAGGACAATAAAAAAATTGCCCATCTGCACAGCTTTGCCGAAAAATTCCTGGCCAAATGCACGCTGGGCGAGATGATCAGCCGCTATATGGTGTTGGTTACCAGCGAGAAAAAGCTGATGATGATGCGCCCGTACCAGATCTATGCCGTCAAGGCCATCGTCGATTGTATTCAGCAAAACTGTGGCAATGGCTACATCTGGCACACCACTGGTAGCGGCAAGACGCTCACTTCTTTCAAAGTCTCTACCCTGCTCAAGGACAATCGCCTGCTCAAGGATACAGATATTAAAAAATGCCTGTTCGTCGTGGACCGTAAAGATCTCGACCGGCAGACACGGGAAGAATTCAACAAGTTCCAGCAAGGCTGTGTGGAGGAAAATACCAACACGGAATCATTGGTTCGGCGTTTGCTCTCCGACGACTACGCTGACAAAGTGATCGTCACCACCATCCAAAAGCTCGGCTTGGCACTGGATGGCAGCAACAAGCGTCAGTACAAGGAAAAGCTGGAGCCATTACGCAATCAGCGCATGGTCTTTATCTTTGATGAGTGCCATCGCTCGCAATTCGGTGACAACCATAAGGCTATCAAAGAGTTTTTTCCCAACGCGCAATTGTTTGGCTTCACTGGCACACCGATCTATGAACAAAATGCGACTTATCAAAAAATTGAAGGGCAGCAGGCAACCTACAAAACTACAGAAGACATTTTTCAAAAACAGTTGCATGCCTACACCATCACCCATGCCATTGATGACCACAACGTCCTGCGCTTTCACATCGACTATTACAAGCCCAAAGGGAATAACAGCCCCAAGCCGGGGGAAGGTTTGACCAAGAAGGCCATTGTTGAAGCTATTTTGGAAAAGCACGATGCCGCCACCTTCGAGCGTCGATTTAACGCCATACTGGCCACCGCTTCCATCAACGATGCCATCGCCTACCACGATCACTTCAAGACCATTCAAGCGGAAAAACAAGCCAAAGATAGTGACTTCCGACCGTTACATATCGCTTGCGTTTTCTCTCCACCCGCATCTGGTAATTCGGATGTGCGCCAGTTACAGGAAGACCTGCCGCAGGAAAAGGCTGATAATGAAGAAGCCCCAGATTTAAAGAAGGTGGCCCTTCAGGCCATTATCGCCGACTACAACGCCCACTATGGTACCAACCATAGCATCAACGAATTCGATCTTTATTATCAGGATGTTCAGCAGCGTATCAAAGATCAGCAATACGCCAATCAAGACGTTCCTCGTGCGCAAAAGATTGACGTGGTGATCGTGGTGGATATGCTGCTTACCGGCTTTGATTCCAAATATCTCAACACCCTTTACGTGGACAAAAATCTTAAGTATCACGGTTTGATTCAGGCATTGTCACGTACCAACCGGGTGCTGAACGATACCAAGCCTTACGGTAATATCCTCGACTTTCTTGGACAACAGGAGGCGGTCAACGATGCCATCGCTTTGTTCTCCGGTGAGCAGATGGATCGCGCCCGCGAGATATGGTTGGTCGACCCCGCTCCTGTTGTGATCAACAAATTGCAAACATCTGTGGAACAATTGCATCAATTGATGCAATCCCAGGGATTGGCCTGTGTTCCAGAAGAGGTTCCCAATCTTAAGGGTGACGAGGCCCGTAGCCAGTTCGTCAAGCTGTTTAAGGAGGTGCAGCGCCTTAAAATCCAGCTTGACCAATACACCGATCTGACGTCAGAGGAAACCGCCAGCATTGAAAGGGTGATTCCCCAGGACCAACTGCAAGCCTTTCGAGGTGTCTATCTGGGAATTGCACGGGATCTGCGTGGAAAAAACGACAATGGGTCTGATCCGGTGGTACAGCAACTCGATTTTGAATTGGTACTCTTTGCCTCTGCGGTGATCGATTACGACTATATTATGGCTCTGATCGCGCGTTATTCCCAGCAGGAACCGGGTAAGCAAAAGATGAGTCGTTCTCAGCTTATTGGTTTAATCCAGTCCGATGCTAAGTTTATTGATGAATACGAAGAGATCGCCGCTTATATCAACACATTGAAGGCGGGTGAAGCCTTGAACGAAAAGGAGATTCGTAGGGGTTTTGAGATTTTTAAAAACGAAAGGAACGAAAGCTTGGTGGCTGCAATGGCTGCAACGTATGGCTTGGAAACCGTTGCGCTGCAATCTTTCATTGACGGCATCATGGAGCGTATGATCTTCGATGGTGAACGGTTGAATGACCTGTTTGCCCCGCTCGGTTTGGGTTGGAAAGTACGTTCCCAAAAGGAGTTGGCATTGATGAAAGAGCTTATTCCGCTGTTGCACAAGCTCGCCCAGGGACGGGAGATTTCTGGTTTGCGAGTGTATGAGCAATAAAACGGGTGTATCGACGGTGAAGCAAGAGAGCAAACGTGAATTGAAGCCCAAGCTGCGCTTTCCTGAGTTTCGGGATGCGGGTGGGTGGAGTATCAAACTGTTAGGAAATGTTTGTGAAAATCTGGACTCAAAAAGAGTACCAATAACAGAAACAGATAGAATTAAAGGCGATATACCTTATTATGGTGCTTCTGGTGTTATTGACCATGTGAAGCATTATATATTTGATGATGACTTGCTTTGCATTTCCGAAGACGGGGCCAATTTAGTGGCAAGAACATACCCAGTTGCATTTTCAATTTCAGGGAAAACATGGGTAAATAATCATGCGCATGTGCTGAAGTTTGCTGATGGATATGCCAAAGTGATCGTTGAGAATCACCTGAACTCGATAAGCCTGGAAAACTTTCTGACAGGCATGGCGCAGCCTAAACTCAATAGAGCCAAGCTGGATGTTATTCCAATTCCTCTTCCTGGTGCAGCGGAGCAACAAAAAATAGCCGATTGCCTTTCTTCCCTCGACGAACTGATCACCGCGCATACTCAAAAGCTCGTCACACTCAAGGACCATAAAAAAGGATTGATGCAGCAGATTTTCCCAGCAGAAGGCGAAACACTGCCCAAGCTGCGCTTTCCTGAGTTTCAGGATACGGGGGCGTGGGAGAAAGATGAACTCGGAAAGGTAGCGGATTTTGTTGGCGAAAGAATGCCTTTAGAGCAACTCAAATTGGCCAACTATGTCAGTACGGAAAATATTCTGCCTGACTATGAAGGATTGACCAACGCATCTAAGTTGCCATCTTCTGGCTCTGTAACTCGGTTTACAGCAAATGATATTTTGATATCAAATATCCGTCCCTACCTGAAGAAAGTGTGGTTTTCAGACAAGGATGGTGGTGCATCCAATGATGTCATTGTCATTCGTGCTAAAGATGAATTAATAAACCTGTATTTGTCATTCATTCTCAAGAATGATTCCTTCATTGATTACGTAATGAAAGGAGCAAAAGGCGTAAAAATGCCAAGGGGCGATATCTCATTGATGAGGGAATATCCTCTTGCATACCCTTCAGACTTTGAGCAACAAAAAATCGCCGACTGCCTTTCTTCCCTCGACGAACTGATCACAGCGCAAACCCAAATGCTCGAAACTCTCAAGACCCATAAAAAAGGGCTGATGCAGCAGCTTTTCCCTTCAACGGAAGGTGAGATCCAGGTATGAGGCTTTATCTTGACAACTGCATGTTTAACCGCCCCTTTGATAACCAGTCCGATATCAGGATATTGCTTGAAACCGAAGCCAAGTTAAAGATACAGGAAAAAATTCGCCTTGGAACATATGAACTGGTTTGGTCCTATATTCTTGATTACGAGAACAGCAAAAACCCCTTTCGAGAAAGACGGAAACAGATTGGAAAATGGAAACGCTATGCCAGTATCAACATGGAGGCAAAAGAAGGGGTTGTTGATCTGGCCAAATCATTCCATCGGCCTTGATCATCGTTTCGGCCAAAGCGCATCGAAGATGCTTCGGTTCCGTCTGGATTCCCGCTTTCGCGGGAATGACAAACAACTGCAATCTCAGCGTTTTTTTCGTCATTCCCGCGAAAGCGGGAATCCAGAATGAGTTGGCTCGGACGAAACGATGATCAAGGCCCATTCCATCAACTTGGGTTGAAGCAGTTTGATGCCCTGCATCTCGCTTGCGCCATCAAGTCTGATGTTGACTATTTTTTGACCACGGATGGTGGTGTTCTGAAAAAATCCGGGGTTGTTGGCGACATTCGTATAAAAGACCCCATTGACTTCATTAGAGAGGTGTTTCCATGATGACCGACACAGAAATCAGAGTAAAAGGCGTTCAGATTCTTGCTCAATATTTAGGAGATATTGAAATGGAAAGATTTATAGCTCTCATCCAAAGAGAGCCTTTTGACTATACCAAATGGAGACAAAATATACTAATCCGTGCATTGGATAGCCGACATATGCTATACTCCAGGGTATGAACGTTACCGATACCGATGGGCGCAAACTGAACCATAAAACTCTGGAAGAGATTCGTATCCGAGCCGTTCGGCGAGTTGAGGCCGGGGAATCTCCAGAGACGGTCATCCAGGCGTTGG
>PEAK01000132.1 GCA_002753515.1 Magnetococcales bacterium | reverse complement strand
TTGTTGGCCTCTTTCCAGTGGGCCCGTCTGGATCGGATATTCTTGCCCCCCCCCCCCTCCCCCCCCCCGGAACGAGCGGCACCCCTGTCATGAGTCCAACCCAAACACCCATAACCGTTCGCGCCATGCAGCCCCGGGACCGTGCAACCTGGGATCTGTTTGTCCATGAGGCCGACCAGGCCACTTTTTTTCACCTTTCGGGCTGGCAATTGGTCCTGGAACAGGCTTTCGGTCACCAGACGCACTATCTTTTGGCAGAACGAGACGGCACCTTGGTCGGTATCCTCCCTTTGGGACGAATCAAAAGTTTCTTGTTTGGCGATGCCCTGATTTCCACCCCGTTTTGCGTCACCGGGGGTCCACTGGCCACAAACGAAGCCGCTGCCCGCATGTTGGAACAGGAAGCCCATTCCTTGGCCCAAAGCCTGGGGGTGGACTACCTGGAAGTGCGTTCGACCATCCCCATGCCACCACAATGGGTCACCAAAGATCTGTACTGTACGTTCAAGAAAGAAATTGCCGCTGATGCAACAGCCAACCTGAACGCTATTTCCCGCAAACAACGCGCCGAAGTACGCCGTGGGATCACTCAAGGATTGACCGGAACCATCGAACAGGAAGTGGCTCAAACCTGTTACGATATCTATTCGGAGAGTGTGCGCAACCTGGGAACCCCGGTTTTTCCCAGGCGTTATTTTTCCATCTTGAAACAAATTTTCGGCAATGATTGTGACGCCCTGGTGATCCGGCATCAATCGCGCCCGGTAGCAGCCGTGCTCAATTTTTATTTTCGCAATCACGTACTCCCCTATTATGGCGGGGGCATCGCCGCAGGACGCAAACTTGGGGCAACCCATTTCATGTATTGGGAGCTGATGAATCGAGCCGCCGAACAGCGTGGTTCCCGAATATTTGACTTTGGCCGCAGCAAGGTGGGAAGTGGTTCCTATGATTTCAAACGCTATTTCGGTTTTGAACCGCAACCTTTGTATTATTCCTATCTGCTTAAACCGGGACATCAGATGCCAAATGTCAGCCCCAATAATCCGAAATATCGGGCCATGATTCGGATGTGGCAAAGGTTACCCTTGGGGGTGAGTCGCTGGATTGGGCCGCTTTTCGCCAAATATTTGGGCTGACCAACGCCTGTGCCGATCCCTATGAGCCTTGTTTCAGCCCATTCAGCACAGTCGATGACAACCAACCTGGCCCTGGTGCGACAACGCTATACCCCCTATGGCGGTGCGGAACGTTTTGTTGATCGCGCCCTGGAAACATTGCAGCGCCAGGGCATCAACGTGGCCGTTGTTGCTAGGCATTGGCGTGATCAACCACCGGACGGAATCCGGATCATGCGCTGTAATCCCTTTTACTGGGGTCGATTGTGGCGCGACTGGGGCTTCGCCCGTTCCATTCAGCAGCAATGGTTGGGACGTCCCGAATGGTTGGTACAATCCCATGAACGCATCCCCGGTTGCCACCTGTATCGGGCAGGGGATGGCGTCCACGCCCAATGGTTGCAAAACCGCCGCCGCACGCAATCCCACTGGCAACGTGTTGCCACCTTGGCCAACCCCTATCACCGATATCTGCTCACCATGGAGCGCCGGATGATGACCCATCCCAACCTGCGGGCCATTATTTGCAATTCCAGAATGGTTCGCGATGAAATCAAACATTGGTTCCAGGTGCCCGACAGCAAACTCCATGTGATCCATTCGGGGGTGGATACAATGGCGTTTCATCCGCGTTCCGGGGATACCCTGGCCCAACGGGTTCGCAGACAATGGGACATCCCCCTGAATGCCACCGTGTTTTTGTTCGTTGGCTCGGGATACGCCCGCAAAGGATTGACAACTTTGTTGCACGCCATTTTGAAGGTGGACACCGCCTGGCTCATGGTCGTAGGACGCGATTCGCAGGAAAAACACTATAAAAAACTTGTCGCCCGACTCAACCTGGCCCAACGCGTTCGCCTGGCGGGCGGCTGCCAGGATGTCCGACCCTTTTATGCCGCTGCCGATGCCGTTGTTCTGCCCACCCTGTATGATCCTTTTCCTAATGTTGCCTTGGAGGCCATGGCATGCGCTCTCCCCCTGGTGACGAGCTTTCAGAGTGGGGCCTCTGATTTCCTGTACAATGGTTACGCGGGGTTGCTCTGTGACGCCCTGGATGTGGAAACCTTATCCGCTCACTTGCATGAACTGATGGATCCCCAACGTCGGCAACATCTGGGACAGCAAGGTCGCGCTCTCGCCGAAACCTTGACCTGGGAACAGATGGGCAAGCAGTTGAGAGCCCTCTACCAACACCTCTTGTTCAACCCCGATGGCCGGTAATGGACGACAGGGAATGGCAGCAACTATCACTTCCAACCCGATTATTCGTCAACAACCCTATGCATCTTGCTGAACCAAAATGTGATTCAATACCTGAAAGCACACTTGTTAACCAAGGTTTTACAGGGCTCTTTATATTTTTATAATAATCAACTGAATGAATTATATTATTTTTTGGAGTAGCACTACAAACGCATCATTCTTTGATTCTTCCTGTCAGACGACCATCATTTTTACCCTCCCAGGAACCATATTCATCCCGAGTGTTTGATTATCCTCGAAGCATTTCCTCCAGCGTACCAGCTTCAGCCGTGTTGCCAGAAAAAATTTCAGAACGCCTGACAAACACGACTTGGAAGGTTATCGCAGCCTAGATCGGCATCAATGCTCCCAACATGTGATCAATACCCATCCCATCTTTCACAAACTGACTGACCCTCAACAGCAAAGAACGAAAAGCTTCCCTG
>PEAK01000045.1 GCA_002753515.1 Magnetococcales bacterium | reverse complement strand
GCTTAACCAATAGCGTCACCACTATTGGACCAAGGACTCAGTTCCGTACCCTGTCGCTACCAGCGCACGGACGGGATTTGCACCCGCTGACTACACGCGCCTTTTCCTGGCGCACCCAAACCCTGCCGTGAAGGGGCACACCCCTTCACGGACCCATCCATTCAAGAAAAGACACGTTGAATGTCAACACGCCCTAAACCGCAGCTATTTTGGGATGCGTAGTTTTTGTCATCCCCGCGAAAGCGGGGATCCAGAAGATCTTCCTACCTTCCCTGACTTTCTGGATTCCCGCTTTCGCGGGAATGACGCAGGAAAACTACATATCCCGCGATGGTTGCGGTTTAGATCGCTAAAATAGAAATAATTTGGAATGCGGTCAGACTCACAATGTTTTGGTAACCTTTTAAATCGTGGTCAATAGCCAAGAATGACCGGCAGCTCGGTCATCTGGTCAATCCAATAGTCGGGCATGGCCTTTTCCAGGCGCATTTTGTTGTGACAACCAAAGGTGACGGCACAGGTTTTGACTCCGGCATTTCTCCCCATGATGATGTCAAAATCGGTGTCGCCGACCATCAGGGTACGATCGGGGGATAAACCACTCTGATCCAAAATGTGGGTGATCATCGCCGGGTGTGGCTTGCTGGGAGCGGAATCGGCTGTCTGGCAAAAGGTGAAATAGGGCTCCAAACAGTGGGCTCTCAACGATCTTTGCAGACCCGCCAACGATTTACCCGTCGCCACCCCCAATACTAATCCCGCTTGGTGAAGTTGTTTGATGGTTGTTTCCACCCCGGGAAACAGGGGCGCTTCGGGCATTCCCGTGAGGGTTGACTTGCGAAATTCCTCTTTGTAGGCCAAAGCCATGGTGCGGCAAAGTTCGGAGTTTGCCCGGGGTAACAGGTGGGAAAACGCCGTTTCCAAAGAGAGTCCGACAATCTCGGCGACTTCATGGCGGTCAAATCGCTTGCCCAGGTTTTGCGCCTGCATAGCCAAGTTCACAGTCTGCCAGATCCCCTCCAGGCTGTCCATGAGGGTGCCATCGCAATCAAAGATCACCAAGTCGAAGAGAGGTTGAACGCAACTTTTGATTTCGATCATTCCAACAAGCTGCGAATGGTGGCGACAAGGCCATCGTGATCCAGTTTAAGTTCGTGGCGCAATTGTTGCTGTGATCCGTGCGGGACGATAGTATCGGGAACCCCCAGGTTACGTATCTTGATTCCCCGGTCCAAAGCACCATCCGCTGCCAAGAATTCCAATACAGCCGCACCGGCACCGCCGCACACGGTATTTTCTTCGATTGTCAGAAGGATGGGGGCGGCAGACGCTGCCTGCCGCAGCATGGCTTTGTCCAATGGTTTGATGAAACGCAAATCATAGACCCCAACACGAACCCCCTCCTTGGCCAGGGTGGTTGCGGCCTGAACAGCGGGATGTACCGTCGCCCCCACAGCCACGACCGACACCTGATCACCTGTACACAAGATGCGTCCGGTGCCAATCAGGACTAATTCCGGGGTTTCAGGGGAGTCCACATTGGGGGCGGTGCCACGGGGATAGCGAATCGCTACCGGTCCCCCCAAGGTTACTGCGGTCAGCAACAGGTGGCGCAACTGATTTTCGTCTGCCGGGGCCATGAGGACCAACCCCGGTAGCGATCGTAAATAGGTTAAATCGTAATAACCCGCATGTGTCGGGCCGTCTTCCCCGACGATACCGCCGCGATCCAAGGCAAAAACCACGGGCAGTTTTTGCAGCACCACATCGTGCGCAACCTGATCAAACGCCCGTTGCAAAAAGGTGGAATAGATAGCTACCACCGGAATATATCCTTCGCAGGCGAGACCCGCAGCAAAGGTAACTGCATGTTGTTCGGCGATGCCCACGTCAAAAAAACGGAGGGGAAAACGTTCGTGGAAGGTGCTTAACCCGGTCCCTTCCGGCATGGCGGCGGTAATGGCGCAAATTTTTGGATTGTTGGTGGCCAGGTTGACCAAAGTTTCGGAGAAGACCTGGGTATAGGTTGGCTTGACCCCATTGGTGGGCAGGATGCCTTTGGTACGGTCAAACGGTGACACCCCATGGTAGGTACAGGGATTGGCCTCGGCAGGGTGAAAACCTTTACCTTTTTTGGTCACCACATGCAAAATCAGGGGACCGTTCAACTCGCGAATATTTTTCAGTGTAGGGAGTAATTGACGAAAATCATGGCCATCGATGGGGCCAAAATATTTCATGCCCAACTCTTCAAACAAAGTTCCCGGGATCAGCATCCCCTTCATATGTTCTTCGGCTCGGCGGGCGGCATCCAGCAGGGGTAGGGAGATGGCCCCCAACACTTTACTGGTCCCCCCCTTGAAACGGGTGTACACCGGACCGCTCAGAATGCGGCTCAGATAGGAAGAGAGGGCACCCACATTTTTGGATATGGACATTTCGTTGTCGTTGAGGACGACCAGGAGGTCCAGATCGTTTTTATACTGCCCGGCATTATTGAGGGCTTCAAAGGCCATACCTGCCGACATGGCACCATCGCCAATCACGGCAATAGCCCAGCGGTCCCCCCCGGATAATTTGTTGGCGATGGCAAACCCCAACGCCGCTGAGATGGATGTGGAGGAGTGGCCGGTACCGAAAGGGTCATAAGGGCTTTCAAAGCGATTGGTAAAGCCGGACAACCCACCGCGTTGCCGCAAGGTGGTCATTTGCTGGCGTCGCCCGGTGAGGATTTTGTGAGGGTAGGATTGATGTCCCACATCCCAGATGAGGTGATCTTTGGGGGTGTTGAACATGCGATGCAGGGCGATGGTCAGTTCGACCACCCCCAGGCTGGCTCCCAGGTGCCCTCCGGTGCGGGAAACGACATCAATGGTCAATTCCCGCAACTCCTCGGCCAAGCGCACCAACTCATCCTCGCGCAATTCGCGCAGAGCAGCGGGATTGTTGATTTTTTGGAGAATAGAGGACATGGCAACCGTCAAGTGGTCAGTGGGTACGTTCGATGATATAGCGTGCCAGGGCGCGCAGGGGATCGGCTGAGGAGGTAAAATTCTTCAGATGGTCCATGGCCAACTGTATTTGTTCTTCGGCAAGCAAACGGGCGGACGGCAGCCCCATGACGGACGGATAGGTGGATTTGGCGTTGTCTTGATCTTTGCCGGTGGCTTTGCCCATGATCCTACTGTCTCCTGTGACATCCAACAAATCATCGGTGATCTGAAAGGCCAAGCCGATGGCCGCACCGTAATTCTTCAAGGCTTCCACCTGCTCCCCCGAGCCCCCACCCAATCGGGCACCTGATTCGCAAGCAAAGCGAATCAATGCTCCGGTTTTCATGCGGTGGATGCTGCGTAGTTCCTCCAGGTCAACCTGGCGGTTTTCGGCCAAGAGGTCCATCATCTGTCCACCCACCATCCCGGAAAATCCCGCATCGATAGCCAACTGTCGTACCACATGCAAAATGGTTTCGGCATTGATCCCGACGACAGGCCGACTTGCCAACTCAAAGGCGACGGTCAATAAAGCGTCCCCAGCCAGAATAGCAGTGGCTTCGTCAAACTGTTTGTGACACGTTGGGCGGCCACGGCGCAAATCATCGTTATCCATGGCGGGCAAGTCGTCATGGATCAGGGAGTAGGTATGCAGGCACTCCAGACCGCAGGCGAAAGGCAATAAAGGTTCACGCATCCCACCCACGGCTTCGGCACAAGCCAGGACCAAAATGGGACGCAAGCGTTTGCCCCCGGCCATCAGGCTGTGGTGTATCGCCTGGTGTAAACGCGCGGGAACGGTTCCAACTGCGGGCAATAGCGACTGCAATGCTGTATCGACGAGTGTCCGGTTGGTTTGTATATAATGTTTCAAATCCACGGTTTCAGGAATCGGCGACTCCCCCCGCTGATGGCAATTGGTCCATCAATTCTTCAACGCGTTTTTCCGCCCGATCAAGGCGCTCCTGGCAGAGGCGCGACAACACGATCCCCTCCTCAAAGGCTGTCAATCCATCCTCCAGGGGAACGCCTCCCTCCTCCAGTTTTCGCACTATGCCCTCAAGCCGTGTGAGAGCTTGTTCAAAGCTTAACGGTTCCGTGCCACTGTCAGTTATTATTGGGGCAACACCATTCGATGCCATTGTAGGGACCACACTTGGTTCACGACCGCTTGGGAAGGTGCGATTTAAGTCTCGTTAAAGAAATATAGCAACACGGGGTCCGTTATGCAACCAATAGATTCAAAGTCTACATGGTTTTCAAATAAGCTTGAAACTTATTGTTTGTTTTGCCGCAAACTTTCCGCCTGGGATTTGAGTTGTTGATCCAGGGTCATGCGCGACAATTTGGCTTGCTCTTCACAGGTGCGTACGGCATCACGGTTTTGCGCCCCTTGCACGCAAGTTAGTTTTTGCTGTAAAATATTGAGATGTCCTTGAATTCCTTTGATTCTGAATTCCTTCATTTTTGCAAAACGTTGCTGTTGCTGTGGATTATTGCCTCCCGGTCCCCTGGCTCCCGGAGGTGCTGACGGTTGGGTTACGGGTGTCTGGTCGGTCGGGGGGGGAGGGGAACCCTGATCTGTGGCCATGGCTGGCGTAGCCAATAGCACGGCAACCAGCAAGCTACCAAAATGTTTCATAGTTATCTCCTTCCTATACCTGCGATAAAAACTGGCCGAAAACCGACCTCAAGAAACGTCACCGGGGGTACTCTAACAAAATTGCTGGCAGATGGAAACCTATTATTGGCGCCTCCAGGTCGGCAGGACGTTACGAAGCTAAATCGGGACAGGGGCTGCATGCGAACCGGCGAGAGTACTGCATGTCCTCGCCGGCCCATGTTTTTTCCTTTGTTATGTCAGAAAAGGGAGATCCTTGTTGTGTGAAGGGGGGGCTTATGGTCTGCGGTGCAGAGGAACATAATCGCGAGTAGAGGCACCGACGTAGAGCTGTCTGGGGCGTCCGATGGACTCTTTGCTGCCAATCATCTCCATCCATTGACAGATCCAACCGACAGATCGCGCCATGGCAAAAACCACCGTGAACATGTTGCTGGGAATCCCTATGGCCGATTGGGCGATACCGGAATAAAGTTCAATGTTGGGACAGAGTCCTTTCCGACAAAAATAATCATCGTCGTGTGCAATCTCTTCCAACTTGAGAGCCAGTTGAAACAAAGGATCATCCTCACGTCCCAGCTCAGACAATACATCCCGGGCGATCTTTTTCATCATACGTGCGCGCGGATCGTATTTTTTATAGACGCGATGGCCAAATCCCATGAGGCGGAAAGGATCGTCAGGGTCTTTGGCTTTTTGGATATAGGCTCCTATGCGATCCACGGAGCCAATTTCGTGCAACATCAGTAGCACGGCTTCATCGGCACCACCGTGGGTCGGTCCCCAGAGGCTGCTGATGCCAGCGGAAATAGCGGCAAACGGGTTGGCCATCGATGAGCCAGCCAAGCGTACGGTTGAAGCTGAGGCACCTTGTTCGTGGTCGGCGTGGAGAATGAAAATTTGCTCCATGGCACGGACGAGTCGGGGTGATATTGTAAATTTGGCACTGGGGACTTTCAGAAGCATGCGTAAAAAATTCTCGATATATCCCAATTTGCTTTTCGGGAAAATAAACGGTTGACCGACAGAATATTTGTAGGAAGCAGCAGCAATGGTTGGCAGCTTGCCGATCAGACGAAAGAGCGAAAGTTCACGATGTTTTGGATTTTGTATGTCCAGGGAATCGTGAAAGAAGGCCGATAACGCCCCCATCATTCCGACCATAATGGCCATGGGGTGGGCATCATGTCTGTAACCCTTATAAAAATTACGTATTTGTTCGTCAATCATGGTTTCCTGCATGACGGTGCGACAAAACCGATCGTATTGCGAACGGGTGGGCAACTCACCTTCCAACAGCAGGTAGCATACTTCCAGAAAGGTACTTTTTTCCGCAAGTTGTTCAACCGGGTATCCCCGATACAGCAGGATGCCCTCGTCCCCATCGACGAAGGTAATGGCACTTTCGCAGGAAGCTGTGGATTGAAAACCAGGATCCAGCGTAAACAATCCAAACTCTTTGTAGAACTTTGAAATATCTACGACGGATGGCCCTTCAGTCCCCTGAAGAATGGGCAGATCGGCTCTTTTTCCAGTGCGATTATCGATGATGGTTACCGTTTCTTCAGCCATGGCTTTACCCCATTCACGTGCCAGTTATTGGTTTTTCTTGAGACACTGTGCCAGTATCCTCCGAGTGGTCTTTGACTGCAATGAATTCCGCACGTTCATTACCGCCAAACAGAGACAGTAGGGGGAAGCATGGCGAAACCAGCTTTTTGTGAACTTGGTGCAGATCTACATTACAGGGACGTGTAATGGTTGCACAAAATGAGCGAATTGTTACTCCTGGTCATCCGGAATGGGGGGATTGGCAGGACCGGGAGTTGTTGGGGCGGCGGCGGGAGCCGGAGGGGGGGGGGGTGGCGGAACTTCCAAAGCAATGAAGGTTTGTTTGCGGGCTTTGGTTGAGGAGGAACCGCCAAGGAAGTAAGAGCCCAGGAGCACAACACCGAGGATGACCAATACGGTTACACCATATTTTCTGACCACGTCGAAGAGCGAGGCTCCATTGGGTTCATCCAAGCCAGGAAGGGTGCCTTTGCGGCTGGTTTTTGTCATAAGAATGGTCTCTTGTCATTAGGTTGGGCGATCGGGAAACCGGACGAGTAGCACGAATGCGCGTTTACAGTCATCCGTGGTACCGCTCTCAACTCCGAAGCCCACACGGTCCGCCCTGAAATTTCTGGACTGGATAATTTTCACGGAGACGATCGAAAAATTGTATCAATCTCTCGTCCACCGGCTCCAAGCCACCCATTATATCACGAGCTGGTCGAAGATCAATGGTGGTAAAAAGTTCCCCGGGGGGATGTCGGGTCCATGGGACTCATTGGGGTGGCAAATCCTCTCCTTTCCAGGCAAACCAAAGAGTTCCAAGAATGCCGAAGAGAAATGCGGAATATAGATTCACCTCCGGTCCCCATTGCCATAAAAATGCCCCTCCCAAGGCGGCCGCAGCTACGAACAAGTCGCGTATCAAATAATACAAACCAAACAGGGCCGCCTTTTTCCCTTCTGGAGCCAGCTCCAGGATCATGGCTTTTCGGGTGGGTTCACCAAATTCTTTGAGGCCGCGAATGATAAAAACGACCACCAGGGACCAAAAATTGTGAGCGTGCAAAAGTGCCAGGGGGAACAGGGTGAAAAACAGGAAGGTCACCAGCACGAAGCTTTTTTTTCCTCCTTTGTCCGCCAGCCAGCCGACAGGGATGTAAATGGCAATGGCGGACAGCATTTCTATCGCGGTCAGTTCGCCAAACTCCACGGCTGTTACGGGAGTGGTGATGACTTTCATGCACCAGATGACGACAAAGGCATGGGGGATCTGCTCGCAAAAACGTACCAACACATCGGCGATTAGCAGGCGACGCAAAGATAGGGGCATCCATTGCCACATGCGCCATGGGTGCGCCTCCGCTTCCGCAGGGGATCCTTGCGGATCATCACGGATAAGGCGTTGTTGGATAACCATTGAAATCAAACATAAAATAAAGGCCACGCCAAAGGAGGCCCTGACGCCATCCTTTTCACCCAGCCACGTGATCAGGACACCACCCAGCATCGGCCCCAGAGCCATGGGAATACGCCGTACCAGGGCGTGTACCGATACCCCCATGACCTGCTTGCTTTTGGGCAAGGTTTGGCCGATAAGCCCCATGATGGCCGGCATGGAGATGGCGCTCCAGGAAAGGAACAGCACGGCACCTGCCAAGAGGGCCTGCCAGACCGGAACCAGCACGACCAGGAGAAAACCAGCCGCCGCCAGCAAGTTGAAGAACAATAACGCCCGACGTGGTCCCCAACGGTCGGAAAGGTATCCCCCGGGGAAGGAATACAGGGCACCCAACAAATTTTCCAGGGAGCCCAGCAGGCCAACAGCCAAGGTGGAACCGCCAACCGCCAGGATATAGATGGGCAGAAAGCGGTCTGCCATCCGTTCTCCCATGCCGACCAGGACAACCATGGCCAGCATGCCGAGGATACCCGGTCGCAAACCAAAGAATTCGATTGCCCGTGATCCCCAATGGGTTGTCATGACGTGTTATCGGGGAGACTTGGGAGGAGTGCCGGCTACTTCCAGCCGACACCAGGCGTAGAGGGCGTCATAAACTTCAAATTGTTTTTCCAGGTTGACGTGATCGTCGGGATAGCGCAGACCATAGCCAACGGCAATAGCCTCAAAACCCCTGGCGAGGGGATCAGCATCCATTTGGCCAGTGTCGGCGGCGTTGATCACCCTCGCCATGCGCAGGAGTGCCGGATCGGTAAGTTCAAAGTCGCGTACCAACACGGAAAAGGTACAAAGGTCACCATCGTGGTGATATCTGGCGCCGGGCGTGTCGAAAGAAAGGGCATCCTCTTTTTGCGCCACAGCCAGTACCTGGGACTTGGGTACAAACATGAACGATGCTTCGGAATCGAGAAAGCGAAGAATCAGCCACGGACAGGCCACTCGGTCAACATGCACATGGGAACGGGTAATCCACTTCATTTTGCGCCCCTTTGGTTTTAATTCGGCATCAATGTTTGGCTGCTTGTCGGTCAAAAAATGGGCTTTTGCCGAAAACACCCAGGGGGATGCCCATGGCTACAACGGCGTTGATCAGGCCCAAGGCGCGAGCAGCGGCTCCCACGCGTTGCTGCACCCGATTGTCGATATTGAGCAGGCTGGCGGTTTTGGCGGCGGATGCCAGGGCGGCTCCGATGTCCATCATACGCATGATACAATGGGGGCCGGTGTATCCCATTTCTTTGGCATGTTCCTCCCGTTTGCCGGCGAATTCGGCACAAGTCGGATAGCCGCAACCACCGCAATCATAACCAGCGGTGGTAAAACGCTTCAGCCCCACCAAAACCAGGGCGTGACAGGCAGCAATATTAGCTGAATCGCGCCGCCAGTAGGCTTCATTGGTGCTGACGGGGGCATATTGGGCCATTTTTTCCCCGATGCGGCGCAAATCTTCTGCTTCCGTAATCACAACAATCTCTAAAAAATCTTTGCCTCCGGCTTTTGGAGCGGTTCGCATGGATGCGGCCATCAACTGGGCCGCCATGATGGATGCTTCTCTCATAATGTAACTCCTTGAAAATTATTACATGTTGCAAAATCTTGGGGAGTGACGGGATGCTGTATCATTCTTATATTGCCGCCCAATGTAGCACGACAAAGCAGAAAAAGCAGGTAAGAATTGTGGCTGTTCGGATTGGTCATGGTTATATTTGCTTCATGGGTATCCGGTTGCTACAGGACGGTTGTTACATGAAAACCACTGCTATTTCTTGCGCAGCCAAAGACAACAGTATCCAGCCTGTATTCGCCTTCCGAGACCAACATCAGGCGGAAAATGATCGTCTCCCGGGCATCGTTGGCAGCGGTCAACAAAGAAATGGAATTTCCTTAACAACCTGAAAAATTGCAAACATGCTATCCTGAAGCAACCGCCTTCCCATTATAAAAAATATATACCTTCAGTGAGCGAACAAGGTCTACATATAAAGTTATTGATTTGCCAATGCGACGTAGAAATGGTATTAAGCGTATTCAGCTAGGCAGTTTGTCATTGGATTCTTATAAAGCTATTTATATATCCATCATTTACTTACTTTAACAGGACACTTGGGGAAACACCATGCAAAAACCGACAGATTGGATAGGTGATGCCTGGGGTGGCTTGGCAGCCATGCTCGTAGCCCTCCCATCGGCTATTGCCTATGGTGTCGCTGCTTTTACACCGCTGGGTGTGGCTTATTTTCCGTTGGGTGCCATGGCAGGTGTCATGGGTGTGGTGGCCATGGGATTGAGTACTCCGGCTATCGGCGGGGCTCCTCGCCTCATCACCGCCCCCTGCGCCCCGGCAGCAGCTGTTCTTTCCGCTCTGGCCATGGAACGTGTGGCCAATGGCAACATGTCACCGGAGCAGATCCTGGTATTTCTAACCATGGTGGCTTTGGTCTCATCCTTCCTGCAAATCCTCTTTGGTGCCGTCGGAGCCGGTCGGGTCATCAAATTCATTCCCTACCCCGTGGTGACCGGCTACCTCAGCGGTGTTGGCCTGCTCATTTTCTTAAGTCAGGTTCCCAAACTCCTGGGGCTGTCCAAGGAGATCCACCTGTGGCAGGGTTTGACCCATCCCGATCTTTGGCAAAAAACGGGCATCCTGGTGGGGGTCACCACCATCATCGGCATGGTCATGGCCCCCAAGATAACACGAAAATTACCCGCACCCGTTGTCGGACTGCTCATGGGCATGGCCATCTATTTTCTCGCCAGCCTCCGTGACCCGGCACTTCTGCAATTGGCCAACAATCCCCTGCTCATTGGTGTCATTCAAGTCGACTTTTCCTCGCTGACCCAGGCGTTTGAAGGGCGATGGCAAGCATTGGGGGGATTGCACCTGGCCGATGTAACCGCTTTTCTGGTTCCAGCCGCGACCCTCTCGACGCTCCTTTCGGTCGATACCTTGAAAACATGCGTCGTAGTCGATGCCTTGACGCGTACGCGACACCATTCCAACCGCGAACTCATGGCACAAGGGGTGGGTAACTTTCTTTCGGCACTGGTGGGAGGCATGCCGGGAGCCGGCACCATGGGAGCAACCCTGGTGAGTATCAACAGCGGTGGCCACAGCCGCCTGGCAGGTATCCTGGAAGGGGTGTTTTCTCTGGTTGTCCTCCTCTTTCTCAGTTCACTCCTGGGCTGGGTTCCCATAGCTGCCCTTGCGGGCATCTTAATCGTCGTCGCGTTTCGCATGGTCGATTGGCACAGCTTCGCACTTCTCAAGCGCAGCGAAACGAGACTTGATTTTTTTGTCGCCGCCTCCGTGGTCGTGGTTGCAGTCACCTTCAACCTGATTGCCGCCGCTGGTGCCGGGGTTGCCTTGGCAGTCATGCTGTTTCTTCGGGATCAGGTAAAAACATCGGTCATCAGAAGAAAATTATCCGGGGGGCAATACTCTTCCAAGCGGCACCGCTCCTCGGAAGAACGTCACATTTTGGAGGAAAAAAAACAAAGTGTCATCATCTGCGAATTGCAGGGTAATCTGTTCTTTGGCACCACCGATCAACTCTATTCCCGACTGGAACCCGAGTTGCGGTTATGTCGCTATTTGATACTTGATGTCAGTCGCGTGCAGAGCATCGATTTCACGGCGGCGCACATGCTCAGTCAGATTGATAGCATGCTTTCGGAAAACGGGGCACACCTCATTCTGGCCGAGCCTTCCCCAGCGATTGCCATGGGGCGCGATCCCTTGATTTATCTGACACATCTCGGTTTGCAACCTTCGCCCCATCTGCAAATCTTTCCAACGATCGAAGACGCCATTGAATGGGTGGAGGAGAGTCTCCTCGCTAATGATCCGCGCAGTGCGACCAGTGAAGACAGACCCTTGACTTTGAAAGAGTTTCCCTTATTCAGAGGTATCGAAGAGACAGAAAAAGAGGATGTGATCCGACTGTTGGACGCTATCGTTGTGGAACGTTCCTACCATGTCGGCGAAACTTTGTTCAAACGCGGCGACAGCGGGGATGACATGTATTTCGTCCGCCGGGGTGGCGTCAGAATCGTCATGCCCATCCACGAAGGGAAAGAACATACCTTGGCTGTTTTCGGGCGTGGCAGTTTTTTTGGCGATATGGCCTTTATTGATCGGGCACCTCGCTCCACCCATGCCGTGGCCATCATGGATACCGATGTGTTCATTCTGTCGCGACAACTGTTTGATAAAACCAGCCTGAAACATCCGGAAATGGCCAAATATGTGTTTCTACGCCTTTGCAACGTGTTGACCGTTCGTCTCCGTTTTGCCGATGCTGAAATCATGGCACTGAAAGATTCCTGATGGACATCATTGACCATGAAAAAACAGGAGCTACAGGGCTATTTCCTGTAGAAAGGCACCCAAGTCTTGATGATAGTCATCAGGTTCTGATATGGAGTTATGATCCGTATGGGCAATGGTAATCGCTCGCTTGGCACCCTTCCAGGCCGCCAGCAGTGCCCGGGAATGCTTGGCAGGGACAATGGAATCATCAGACGCCAGAAGCGCCAGCAGTTTGGCGTCGATGCGCGGTGCCAGGCTCAAGGAATCAAATTTATGTTTCAATAACCGACTGACCGGAACAATGGGATAGCGGGACTGAGCCACGTTTGTCATGGAATCAAACGGGGTTACCAATACAACACCCGCTACCTTGACGTGAGCCGCCACATGAACCGCCACGGCACTGCCCAGGCTTCGGCCAATCAAGACGACTTTGTCCTGGTTACAGTTCAACTGGCTCAAGGCCCAGCCAGTTACCAGCAAGGCATCCTCAAACAATGCCCGTTCGCTGGGTACCCCGCTCGATTCCCCATAGCCGCGATAATTGATCGCCACCACCGACCAACGAGGCCAAGCCAATGCCGCGTCCACTGCAAAGCTGGTGATTTCTTCGGCATTACCCCCCCAATAAAGAATCAAGGGCGAACCCGCAGAACGGCGTACGACCCACCCCTTGAGGAGTGCCTGATCAGAAGCTTGCAATTGTACCGCCGCCATCTGCGGCGTTTTTGTCGCCAATTCTTTCAGTTCGGGGTGTAACGCCCTGGGATGAAAGATCAGCCCGTCCTGGAAGGTGTACAAAACCAGGCTCAAACCAATAGGCACGGCACAGGCCAACCCGAGAAGCAACAAAGTGATCGACTTGACGGTCATGGTAAAACCAAAAAATAGGGAAAGATCGGTCTCGTCTACGGCAGAAGATCCGAGGTGCGCAACACGGGTTTTCCCGGTTTATCCTCTGCCATGCGGCCACCCTGCGTCAAATGGGGCGCTCCGGGGGGGAGACGGCGTTCAAAACGTTCCAAATCTTCCTTCCAGGCCTGATTGCCCTGTTCGACAATGACGGGGCGCATCAAAATCACCAGCTCAGTTTTTTTATCGACCGACTGCCGACTGCCGAACAAATCGCCAACCAGTGGCAAATCCTTCAAAATAGGCAGACCCGCCTTGCGTTTGGTGGAAAAATCTTTCATCAACCCGCCGATCACCACCACTTCGCCATTGGCGGCGTGTACCATGCTGTCCGATTCACGCACCACGTTCAAGGCCATGGGATAGGTCTGGGTCGCCGTCCCCAGGGTGATCTGTTTTTCATCGGTGGTCACCTCGCTCACCGTGGGATGAATGTGCAACATGATGCCGTAATCCTGGCTGATCTGCGGCGTGACATCCAGGGCGATGCCGGAAAAAAAGGTAGTGAATTCCGGCACCAGAGTGACGGAAGCGGTTGAGGTTTCCGAATGCACGTCGGTCACGAATTGCTCATCCTGGCCAACGCGAATGACCGCCTTTTGATTGTTCAGGGTGGCAATTCTCGGGCTGGAAAGGACGTGAACCTGGCCTTGGGCATCAAGCAGTTCGATCAGCGCGGAAAAGTCGGATAATTTCAATGATGTTGCAAAAGCACCCCCGAACAAGGCACCCGCTGGATTGGCAAGCGAATTGGTTCCCGACAAAGCACCGCCAAACAGGGCATTGGTGGGCGAGGAGGTCGAGGTGGAATTGGTTACGGTTTGAGTGCCCTGGGTAACGGTTGACAGACCCGTATTGTCGCTGGAGGTATTATTACTAACGGTCGTTTGCGTGGTTACGGGAGTTGAGTTGGTATTGAGCAAATTGGCCGGTGACATCCCCAGGGATGATTTGTTGGCGAACATGGGATTGCTACCCTGATCGCCAAACATGTTCCCGCCACCACCAATGGTCATCGTGTTGGTCTGGTCTTTATGGTGCGCCAAAACCATCCCCCAGTTGATGCCACTTTGGAAACCATCACTCAATTCCACCTCCAAAATTTTGGCTTCCAAAATAACCTGGCGTTGGATGTCCTGTTTTTGTTGCTCCAAAAAGTATTCAATCTCGCGAAGTTCCGATGGATAAGCCCGGACGATGACATTTCCCGTCTGCGGTGAAATGACCACGCGACGCCCCGTCTGCGTATTACCCTGTTCATCCTGTTCGGCACACCCGGTAACCATCCGGTCGGTGTCGCGGGAGTTCCAGGAGAGAAATGTTTGCGAAACACCGCTTTTAGTGGCCGTTGCCTGGGGCATCGTTGGTTGCGGTGACGTCAAATTGGCGACACCGGCCAATCCCGATGGTAACGTTTGCGCAGGTGCGGGGGAATTCCCCAGCCCGGTGCTTCCCGTGGATGTCGTCAGCGCCCCCCCCAAAGACGATGCCGACGACTTGGCTTCAGGGATGGAAAATCCCAGACCGAGGATTCCGCACAGGGAATAGGTGAACTCATCCCAGAAACTGGCGCTCTGATCGGTGGTGACCTGACTGCCCGACGTTTGAAAGTTTTGCGAACTGGTCTGGTTGCCCGTGGCATTGGCCATGGTATTGGAAGAGGTTTTCGTGCGCCCCGAACTGATCTGGGTACTGGTGACCCCCCGACGTTGCACCCGCAGATAATTGACGTGATATTGGCGCGTCAGCAAGCGCGCCGGACCAATAAAATAGCCATTGGCATTGGCTTCGCAATCGTAGTCATACATGCGGCAGACGGTCTGCACCACCTGATTGACGGTGGCACCATGCATCGTCAAGGAAATGTTGCCACGCACCTGGGGGTGGACAATCAGATTGAATTTGGACTCATCGGCCAGACCGAGAAAGAATGTGCGGGCCGGGGTATCATCGACGACGATATCCAACAAGGTTTCCTTGGCCCCCCTTGCGGCTTGAATCACCTTGCGCCCCCCCTCCTTGGTATCGACGGCTGGTCTGGCTGGTGCAGGGGGGGCAGAAGTCTGAATCGGTGGCAATAATAATTGATGAACGCCACTGGGAATGGCGGAATCACTCAAGGAGGTATTCAAGGCGGGATCATAAAATCCCGGGGTGGCCGGAGATTCCACCACTACTTTCGGTGTAATCTTCCCTTCGGGTTCGGCAATTGAATTGCTCAGGCACCCCCCGAGAACCAGAAGCCCCAGCCCAACGCCTGTGCCGCCAAGACGCCAGATGCACCAGGGTCGTATCGTTCCACGATCATTCATGGCTGTTGGTCGGGTTCCTGGTGATCGGCCCCGGTACGGCATGACGATGCACTGTCACCCCTTGACCTGGCCTGAGTACGTTCATCTGCAACTGCACCGGTTTGGATTTGACAAGACCTTCGACCTCGTGGCGATTGATGGCGGTGACCTCCAGGCCATCGACACTCTCCCCGGTACGCACGAAACGCCCGTTGATCAAGGCTTTAGGCTCCCTCCCACCCAGACGCACCATCTTCAACACCCATCTGCTCTGTGCCTCATCGGCCGGGGCTTCGGTTGTCGCTTTGGCATCCTGGGAGGTATCGATGGACAACTCCTCGGGGGGACGCGAGGGATCATACAATTTTCCGGTCTCGCCTGCCGCAATGGCCCAGTCGGTGAATCCCATCAGCATCCCCGCCAGTACCACACCCAACAATAGCAGCACCCCGTCAGCTTCCTGACACGGTCGAACACGCCCCGACTGATCTTTGCCTCCGACCCTGACCATCCGAAAACACGACCGCCTTGTGATTGCCACTCCCAATGGATTACCCGCCAATCAATCCTTCGCCAATACTCAAGGTAAACAATTTCAAGGTCGTCTGAGTGTTGGGATAACCCTGCCCTTGGAAGTGGAGGGTATCCCAGTAGAACACCCAGGGATAGGCCTCAATTTCCTTGAAAAATCCCAAGGTATCGAGGTAGCTTGCGCGAATTTCCAATTCGATGTCATGGCGAAATATGACGGGCGCATCGGGACGGGACGCTTTGTCTGCGGGAGTTCCCCCTTTGCTGCCATCGGATGTTGCAGATATTCCTGTCGCATTGTTGGCCTTATCCTGATTGTCCGGTTTTTTGGTAGAATCTTTGGCATGGGCCACTGCATTATCCGTTCCACTTTTGGTAGCGTCCTTATCTCCCGAATCAAGATGTATTGGCTCAATGTGTGCCGCATTCAGGCGCAGCAATAAAATATTTTGGCGCGCCGCCAACAATTGCCGCAATGCTTTGACCATTTCCGCCGGTTGAATCAGAGCGCCCGTCTCCTGCCCCAGCTTGTCCACCAATTTTTGCCGTTCCTGGAGCAAATCCTGAATACGCTTTTCCCGTAAGGCGTTGGGATCTTCAATCTTTTTACTGGTTATCAGTTGCACATCCTTGCGCAAATTATCGATTTCCTCGCGCATCTCCTTGGCGGCAACGACCGATATTTTCATGGATTTTTGGTGCGGATCCCAAAGAAGGGTCAACCAGCCCTGCAACGACACCATCAGGGCCACCGCCAAAATCAAATAGCGCTGTTTTGGATTTTTTTCATCAAAACCGACGCGCATTTTTTCCACAAACGCCGGCATCGTTATGTTTATCTTCATGAAACCTTTCCAGCCCGATCAGCAAACACTCCTATACCGAAACCAACTCGGGATACGTAGTTTTCCAGCGTCATTCCCGCGAAAGCGGGAATCCAGAAAGTCAGGGGAGATAGGAAAGTCCCCTGGATCCCCGCTTTCGCGGGGATGACAAAAACTACGTATCCCAAAATAGCTGCGGTATAATCAAGGCTAACCAACTTCCAGACCTTTAGACACAGTACACCCCCCCTTGAGCAGGCGTTAGAGTAACTCACACACGGAATCGACGCAATTCCTGATCCAACATACCCGCGATACGTTGGGCATCCCGTGCTTGATCGGTGATGATGGCACTGAGTGCGTCCATCTTTTCCGCCGATTCCATAACCTCTGTCATGTGCTTGGCCAGATCAGCCGCCTGAAACACTGTTTCCGCCACGGCGTCACTGATTTTTGCACTATGTGCCGAAGTCTTCTCCACCGACCGGGTCATCCCCTCCACGCCCATGGACGCAGCGGAAACGTTGCGTGTCACCTCGTTGATCCCCAAGGCGATTTCCTGCACGCTATTGCTGACTTCATTGACTTCAACCGTAATTTCTCCCACCAGACTGGACACCGATTCGGTCTCCCGGGCCACCTCGCCCATGGATCGGGCCACCTCGGTAACGGAGCTGGATTGTTCCACCATGGCATCCAAAATGTCACCATTGGCCAAACGGATGCGTTTGACCCGCTGATTCATCTGTTCCATGGCGTCATTGACGCTATCAGAATGATCCTGAATCTGTTGTATTTTCTCTTGGATTTGGTGTGTAGCGTCACCGGTTTGTCTGGCCAACTCTTTCACCTCATTGGCCACCACGGCAAACCCCTTGCCGGCATCTCCCGCCCCAGCCGCTTCGATGGCGGCATTCAATGCGAGCATGTTGGTTTGTTCGGCAATGTCACGGATCATACCCACTACCATCATGATTTCCTTGGCGGATTGCGCCAGTTTTTCCATAACGACACTGTTGGCCTCCACCGCCCGAGCCGCCTCATCCGAAGCCACTGCCGCCATGGAACAACGCTCTTTGACCCCGTTGAGCGAGGCATTCATGGTGTCCACGGCCTTGGCCACCGCAGCAATGTTGTCACTGGAACGCTCCACCGCCCCGCGCACCTTGTTCATCCCTTCCGATTGATTGCCAGCGGCATTCGCAACCGTGCCCAGACTCGCCGAAGCCTCTTCAGCCGCAGCGGAAATGGTGGCCATGTTGTTGTTCAATTCTTGCGCCGAAGAGAGTACATCCGACATGTAACCCGTCATCGCCTGCACAGCCTCTTCCACACCGGTCATATGCCCATTGAGGGACTGGGCGATACCCCCACCTTGTTTCCCTTTGCCATGCAGCTCTCCCGCACCGGTACTCAGGTCCCCGGCTACATGGTTCAAGCCCAAAGCGCTGGCCGTCAATTGTCTGGACTGATCCATGATGCCCCGCATCAACTGCCGAAGATTGTTTGCCATGCTACTCAAGGCATGGCTCAAGACGGCGAATTCACCTTTTTGCCCATTTTTTGGGGAAACCGTCAAATCCCCTTCCGCCAACAGACTGGTCATTCCCACAAAACTGTTCACCGGATGGAGAACCAGACGTTGCATCAGAGCATACAACCCGGCACTGACGATGCCGATCAAAACCAAAATAAGAGCAATCTTTCCAAGGATCCGGTTTCTGGCTTTTTCCAGCAGGGTCGTGACATCATTCATGAGCAAAACCTGACCAATCTCCTGATCGCTGAAATCTTTCAGTGGGAAACGGGAAGCCACCCATTTTTTTTGCGCAAAGGAAATGGTAGCCGAAGCGCTACCATGGGCACCCAGGGGAACCAAGTCGCGCATGGCCGGTGTGGAAAAACTGTAATACAGGGTATCATCCACCACCACATCTGCCTTGCTGTCGGCAAAACGTTTGGCAGATTTAAAAACGGCCTCCTTGATACCTATGGCAAATTCCAGTTTCGTCGTTTCGTGGGCTACGGTAAATACATCGGCGAGGCTCCCCCCCAATTCCACGGAGCCGATGTGTCTGTCCCCCTGAAAAACGGGATAAACCACCCGCAAACCAGGGCCTCCCCGTCCAACTTCCACCCCCACCACCGGCTTCTTACTTTGGTTGGCAACCACGACCGTCTGACGAAACGAGGAAAGATCATCGCCAAATTTTTCCGGTTCATGGACCCGGAAAAAACTGATCGCCGGGGGAAGATGAAATTGGAATTGATCAATCTGATAGTTATTCAACATTCGCCCTTTGTAAAAAGAGACGGTCATGTCCCCAAGGGCTCTACGATCCTGAGCGGCAAAGGCTGTGACCAAAGCCCGATCATTCAGCAACGATTCCAAAACCAAAGATTGGTCTTTGCTGCGCACTTGAATCTGGTTTTGGACTATATCCTGAAATACCTGTGCCGTTTTCGCGGACTCCCGCTCCATGGCATCTCGGGCCTCATGGTAGCTTTGATAGCTGAAAACGAATCCCACGGCCAGCATCGAAGCCAAAATCACCAGGACAATTTTAAAACGTAAACTTTCATACCATTTCATGGACAGACCAACCTCCCCCTTGATAACACTTATCGAACCTCATTAAACGTCCCCACCTGCATGCGAACCGGTGGCACAGCCGGTGTCAGGATTTGTGCCACCGCATTTTTGGCCGCTGTTTGATACGTCAATACGTCCGTGCTGTACAGCAGGAGCGACAACGGACCTTCGGAAAGAATACCCCCATTCAATTTTTGTGTTTTCAGTATCCATCCCGGGGTAAATGATACCCCCGATTGCACCAGAACCACACCCGCCATCCGTATCGTCCCATTCCATTGATTATATTGACCACTCTGACCTGAGGTCTCGGTGCCGTTGTGATACCACAGGTTAAACAGTGACGGATTTTGGGTAGAGGGATCGTTTGCCCCGTTGAGCCATACGGTAAAACCATCCCCGAGGTCCATAAACCAGGTATGCAAATTGACATTGAACGGAACAGGATTGACAACACCTGGGCTTAGATAATTAAATTTGGTGGTGCTGCCGTTGATTATTATCTTATTAATAAAATAATGACCAGGAGTCATATTCAAAGTCGCGGTCGAATTATTAATCTGCAATTCTTTGATATACACAGTCAGATTGGTGGCCCCGGTCGGCATTTTGATCGTTGCATTCTTGCCGTTGATCACCAACTTTTCAATCTTGAGTGTCGTCGTGGGCAATCCCGTTGTAAAAGTAAGGGTGCAACTGTTAGACGATATCGTTAGGGTTTTATAAAGGGAAGCAGCATCCTTACTGGTTGTACAAACGGTATTATCACTGCTGCCAAAGCTCATGGTTGAAAAATCAGGATATTGAAACGGAGCTGCATTAAAATCGGGCAAGGTTAGGGCACTTTGGCTATAAACCCGGGCGCATTCATCCACGGCATTGCCACTGGCGTTGGCAATCGTGTAGCCATTCAGGGTACCACCCGTGATGCTCTGAATGTTCCCCTGAGAAGGATCCACATAAATGGGGGGAAACGAAGCTACGCAACTGCACCGGGGAACATCCCAATGAACTTCACGTATCCCCCTGGGTGAAGCCTGCGACGGTACCCACCCAGCACCGGCCAAAGTCCAACCACCACTGCCTGTGGAATAATTGGTCACGCTGAATCGATTGTACCCGCGTATGACTCCACCCGTGCTGACAGCCGTTGGTCCAACGCTCCACGTACTTTGACTGCAATTTTGTTGTCGGAGACTCATGGCCGCCGCTTCCAGTCCCGAATCGGCCAGATACAAAGCCTCCGTCGCCGACAAGGCGTTGGTAATGCTCTGACTGCGATTGGTCATCATGTTGGCCAGGGTTGCCGCAATGGCCCCACCCACCACGATCAAGACCAGTGTCATCATCAGCACTGTTCCAGCGCAAGGATCATCCGGCCTCAACATCCTTCTGAATTGCACAACTGCCATATTATTTCCAAGTTGCCGGAAAACGTAGCCGATTTTTCGTCACACTCTATACCGAAACCAACTCGGGATACGTGATTTTCCAGCGTCATTCCCGCGAAAGCGGGAATCCAGAAAGTCATGGGAGATAGGAAGATCTCCTGGATCCCCGCTTTCGCGGGGATAACAAAAACTACGCATCCCAAAATAGCTGCGGTTTAATTACGGGGCGTCACCTTAGCGTATAAAACCAGATTTTGCGCCGAAGCACTTAAAGTCATGGTGACTTCTACCGTTTTCAGGGTACCGGCGATCACCTTGAATACCATGCCACTCACGTTGCCAGCCAAGGTGTCGGTATTGCGTTTCAACGTCTTGGTTGCCGAAGAGTAACTGAAGGAGAGGGTGGTACCGCTTTTATCTTTAAAAGTAATGGAACTGCCGCTCCCAACGGACAACGTAGCGTTATCGGCTTCGCGCAATTCCCTTAAGATACGCTCCAAAGCCATCCGACCCGTGGTGTCCAGTTGTTGGACATCGGAACCCAGGAAATAAGCCCGATAGCCCGCCAACATTACCGGAGCCCCAACCCCGGCAATGATCCCCAACACAGCGATCACCATTACCATTTCCAACAGAGTGAAACCCGCAGTCGTAGCCCCCGAACGACGCGGAACCCCGATAGCAAATGCTCGACACGACCTTCCGACACCTCGCCTTGCCCTGGTTCTCAAGGGGTTAGAAGAGGCCTTTTCCGATGTGTCCTCCTCCTGCAACATGAAATTTTCCTGTTTTTTATCTTTCCTGGCCCCCAAGTAAAGCAGACCCAACAGTATACAATTATATTCTTTATGAAGAGATCATGCAACGCCAGCAGCCTGTCGGATTTGATAGATCCATTGATAAGTAAAAAGTTATTATAATATGAAAAAATATTGGTTCTTGTTGGTGTCGGTAAAGGATGCGGAAAAAAGATCCTTGGTGGTCTGCCTCAGTTTCATTCATTGACTCTTTGTGCTTCAAAGGCTTTCTCGTTGATGTAATTTGGAGGAAGTCATGGCCACCCCTAAATTGCCCATGATGCCGTTTGCGTAAACCCGAAGTGTGATGAATACGGTGTGGAAGGCTGAGAAAATGTGACCGTTCGGAGTCGTTATGGAGTTGATGGCATACGATTCCTCCGTTCCTGTGACGGGTAGTGAGGAAGCCTTGGCCAAGGTCTTGAATGCCTCGCTCTGTTCCGGAACGGTCAACACATCGTTCGTTGAAGGCTACAACGGGTCCGCCCGCCACTTCAATGCCAGAAATCAGAGAACAACGTATTCGTTTTCAAAGAAGTTCCAGGAATATGAGGCTATGAGTTGGTTGATGGCGACCCATTACAACTTCTATTGTCAGTCTCACACCTTGCGGATTCATATCCTTATTTCAACTGCCGTAGGACAGCCTCCAAATTTGCACGGCCTGGGTTGCAAGGTCCTGCTGCCGCTTTTCCAGCAGGGATGGCGTCCACTCCTCCGGGGCCATCTCCACCAATCTTTGGCTCAGGGAATAAACGCTGTTTTGATAGACCCCAATTTTGTCACGATACACCCCGTTACCAATGGTGCGATTGTCCTTTGCTGTGAGCAAAGTCATGTTGCCAACCCGATATATTGCATCCTGCCATTGTTTTTCAGCAAAGCTTTCCGTCCAGATCTCCAAGGGATTCTCTGGCAAAATATGTTCAATCGTCCCAGAGTCAGTTTGGTAATCACACTCGCGTCGTTATTATTCAAGCCACCGACTACCGTAAAGCGGAAAGAAAGAATTGAAATCATTTGCAAAATAGATTTAAAATCGTTTCGATCACACATTTCCCATGCGGCAAACAACAGTGGCATCATCTGTTGGACGCCAAACAGCCGCAATTCCTCGATAAAAGGTTTGCACTCCGAACGCTCCTTCCAATAGTCATGCTCGGGGTCAAAAACGGCTGAAAATAATTCCGCCCGTTTTTCCAACATCTCCAGGAGGGTAAACACATCTGCCGGAGACTTTACGGTTTCCCGTACCATTTTGAACAGTCGCGGTTTGCGAACTTTCTGATATTTGCAAAGCAGGTGATAACGCAAAAAAAACAGGAAATTTTTCCTGTCGCACAATGCCAATGATCGTACTCCATCGTCTTTGCAAAGATTCCAGATCAGCCTTGGTCTGAATCCGGGAAAAAAGATAATTCTTCAAAAGATCCGTGGAAGACAATTCCAGTCCGCGTGCATTCAAGGTTTCAAATACGGTGTAGGCGTTCAGCTCGTCATCTACAGAAATCAGGATAAACTGCAACTTTCTGGCAACGGTTTCGTTCAGGAAGCGCGCCAGTTGCAGGCCTCCTCCAAGCAAGGATACCCTCTGCTCCAACATTTTGCGAAAATAGGAAAATCCTTGCCAAAGAAGTTGATTGGAATGCGGCAGTCTGCGTACATTGGCAGGCTCGCGTCCCTGCACAAGATAATCCTGGTAGAAACCATTGTCGGTCTCATTCAAAAACAACTTGCTGCTTTCAACCAGGGAGGCCGGATCTTTTTCCCCAATAAAACGGCTCCTAAGCCCCTTGGAACGTTCTTCGTTTTCTTTCGGTTCGATAGCCGAGTGTACCCATTGCTGTAAGCGGTCCAAAACGGCCAAAGCCAACAGGCTGAGGGTTGCCAACCGTTGCTGTCCATCAATGATCAAAAACTCACGGTCCGTCTTCCCCTCTAACACGAGGGCACCCATGTAATGATAGGCATCTGCCTTTTCGTGCATCTCAACGATATCATTCCACAAATCCTCCCAGTGTTCCTCCTGCCAGGAATAATCACGCTGATAGGGTGGAACCCGGTAACTTTTCCCGTTTCCGAACAAATCCAATAGCGTTGCCGTCCTGGTTTCAAGAAGAGCCGTCTTAGCCATTGGTTGGTACCTCCCTGTGGTCTAGATCGACATTTCGGTCGAGACTGCCCGCCCGTCTTCCACCCCATTCAGCAACTGTCAGAAAAAATACCTCATCCACCCGGTTGGAAGATACCTGGACGCGGCGCAATGAAATAGAGACGGGACTTGTTCTGCTTCATCACCCCGGCCTGGAATTCGATCAGGTTGTCAAACCCGAAGAAAAGATCCACCCGACCCGCACCACGAATAGCCCCACCCGTGTCCTGATTGACCACCAATCGTGTCTCCGGACGCCAGCCAATGACCGTTTTGCCATCCTGGGCCATGTTGGGTAACGTCGTCCCGAGGATAGCTGGCGCACCCCGGGGGAACAGACGGTGATCGGTCGCGATCGAACGATCCCTGGTCAAGGGAACATTAATGTTTCCAACGGCCTCCCCACGCAACTCCCGAAAAAACACATACGATGCATCCGCAAAGAAGAGACGCCGCTGTTCCCGGGGATGATCCACCAACCATTGCCGCAAACGTGGCATGGTCATTTCTTCCTGGGGAATCTGTTTTTCATTAATCAAAATTTGCCCGATGGCCTTGAAGGGGAGCCCGTTGGCGCCATCATAACCAATCCGTATCATGCGGCCATCACTCATCAAAACCCGGCCCGACCCTTGGATGTGCAGGAAAAAAGCATCGATCACATTGTCCACCCAGAGCAGTTCCCACCCGCGATTGGCCAAAACCCCAACAATCGGCTTCGGTTTCGCTTTGGCCGTCCGTGTTGGTTTATGCTTGGAAGGCGGTTTATGTTTCGAGCCCGTCTTGTGAGCTTTTTTTGCTTTGTGTTCCGGTTTTTGCACCTTTTTATGGCCCCCTTCATGGGGAAAGAATGGCGCATCGATCTGGGCACGGGAATAGTAGGGAACCCGTTTTCCTTTTTCCAACCGATGAAATCCCACGCCGGCACCACCATCCACCAAATCGGCTGGGCGCCGATAGATTGGATAAAAATATCGCTTGGAAGGGGTCGTGGAACCATGCAGCAAAGGTTCGTAATAGCCGGTTACCAGAACGTTACCCTTGGAATTGCCACCGACCGAACGGTACAGTTGATACCGTTCCTTGAGAACCTTTTCCAATCGGTCCGAGTCCCCGGAAGCAGCCAACTCCGCCAACTCGCGACAGGCTTGGCGCAACTGGGCCGCGGTTAACTTATATGTTCCGAAAAGAAACTCTTTGTTTGGATCAATGCGGCCATAATAAATGGCACTTTGCTGCAACGCACTCCCCCAATCACGTAATTTGGTATCGGTGAACACCTCCGGGGGTATCTCCGACCAGGAGACAACGCGTAATGTATCCGAGTCGGTCGAGCTGTCCACTATTTCAGGCGTCGGCTCCACAATGGGCCTCGGAGCCTCCTGCAACACCTGCTGACTTTGACACCCCGCCAGCAGCAGCATGATGATCCACAATAATCCACGGAGACTTTTCACTGTCGTTACAATCCTTTTCCAGAATCTGATCATTTTGTCGCGGCGATTGTGTCCCCACCTGTAAAAAAATTCAATACCTGGCACACACCAACTTTCAGTTTTGCCAGCATATGTGCGATACTGGGGGCCGGCTGGGAACCGGGGGGCAAAGCCTCCTTTGACTGTTACGACCGACTCCAGGGAGACGCGATAAGCATGTCCGAAAGAAAAAAATTATACGAGGGAAAAGCCAAGGTGCTGTTTGCCACCGAGGATCCCCACGTTTTAATCCAATACTTCAAGGATGACGCCACCGCCTTCAACGGTGTTAAAAAGGGGTCGATTCACGATAAAGGGGTGATCAACAATAAAATCACCGAACGCCTGATGACCATCCTCGCCACAGTGGGGATACCGGTCCACTTCTTGGAACGCATCAGCGAACGGGAACAAAAAATCAAGAAAGTGGAAATCGTCCCGGTGGAGTTGGTCGTACGCAATCGGGTAGCGGGTTCCATGGCCAAACGCCTGGGACGCCAGGAAGGGGAATTGTTGCCCCGTCCGGTCATCGAATTTTATTACAAATCCGACCCTCTGGATGATCCCCTCATCACCCTGGACCATATTGAAGTATTCGGTTGGGCCAGCAAGGGGGAAATCGAATGGATTTTGCATACATCCAGCCGCATCAATGACGTGTTGCGGGGGTATTTTGCCAGCATCGGCATCCACTTGGTGGATTACAAACTGGAGTTTGGCCGCTTGAGTGAAAATCCAGCAAGCCTGGTTCTGGCCGATGAAATTTCCCCTGATACCTGCCGGCTGTGGGACATGCAAACCGGGAAAAAACTGGATAAGGATCGCTTTCGCCGTGATTTGGGCGATGTTTCGGAAGCCTACCACGAAGTTGCCTTTCGCATGGGATTGATGAAATCGGCTTAAAGAGCGTTTTCCTTCCGGCCCTATACCTTACACCATAACGGGACTTGACGCGTGCGCCATGAGCCATGAAACGTTCCTGGTACTTCCGGGGGGGCCTTCCCTCACACCATTCCAAGGGGAACGCCTGCTTGCCCGGGCTCAAAGTTACGATGCGCAAATCCAAAGGGTACAGGCTTGGTACATCCACCTGGTCGATTTGCTTTCCCCACTGAATGACTCCGACCGCCGTATACTCGATGCCCTCCTGGACACCCCACCATCCCCCCCTCCCTTAACGGGTTGGGTGGTTGTGCCCCGACTCGGGACCATATCCCCCTGGTCCACCAAAGCCACCAACATTGCCCATAATGCCGGTCTTTCGGGGATACGTCGCCTGGAACGGGGAATTCTCTATCAATTCCATACGGATGGGGCCAACTGGCAGCCGGGTGCTGAAATCAGGCGTCTGCTCCACGATCGCATGACCCAAGAGATCTTTCCCAACCTGGATGCAACACGGGAATTATTCGCCACGCCGCTGCCACGTCCCTTGACCTGGGTCGACATCCAGAACGGCGGCTTACCCGCCTTGCAAGCCGCCGACCATCGTTTGGGTTTGGCCCTGTCCCGGGAAGAACAGGAGTATCTGGTTCACGCCTTCAGCCAACTTGGGAAAAATCCCACTGACGTGGAATTGATGATGTTTGCCCAAGCCAATTCAGAGCATTGCCGGCATAAAATATTCAATGCCTCCTGGACCATCGATGGCCAATCACCCCCGGAAACCTTGTTTGGCATGATCCGCCATACCGAAGCCATCTCCCCCCAGGGAACCCTCAGCGCCTACCAGGACAACGCCGCCATCATGCAGGGGGGACCGGGCTTGGCGTTTTATCCCGATCCCGCCACCAGGCAATACCAATTCCATGAGGAGGAAATCGATATCCTCATGAAGGTGGAAACCCACAACCATCCAACGGCGATTTCGCCCTTTCCCGGAGCGGCTACCGGCTCGGGGGGAGAACTGCGCGATGAAGGGGCCACCGGTATCGGCGGCAGCCCCAAAGGAGGCTTGACCGGCTTTTGTGTCTCCAACCTGCTGTTGCCCGATGCCCGGCAACCGTGGGAAATCGATTCCGGACGTCCAGATCGCATCGTCTCGGCGCTGGAGATCATGTTGGAAGGACCACTGGGAGCGGCAGCCTTCAACAATGAATTTGGTCGCCCGGCGTTGGGCGGCTATTTCCGCACCTATGAAATGCCCTGCGCCGGCGAAATGCGCGGTTATCATAAACCAATCATGATCGCCGGTGGCCTGGGTAACGTCTTTCGTCGTGATGGGGCCAAAAAAACCATCCCTCCGGGGGCACTCATCGTGCAAATCGGTGGCCCAGCCATGCTGATTGGCCTGGGCGGCGGGGCGGCTTCGTCACAAACCAGCGGTTCGGGTCAGGCGGAACTCGATTTCGCTTCGGTACAACGGGAAAATCCCGAAATGCAACGGCGCTGCCAGGAGGTCATCCAACGCTGCCGTCAGTTGCGCGAAAACAATCCCATCCTTTCTATCCACGATGTCGGGGCCGGAGGACTGGCCAATGCCGTGCCGGAAATCATGCACGGTGCCGGTTTGGGGGGACGGTTGCAGCTTCAACAAATACCAAATGCCGATCCCGGCATGTCACCCATGGAACTGTGGTGCAACGAATCCCAGGAACGCTATGTGCTGGCCATCGCCCCGGAAAATCGCGAACGCTTTGCAGAGATCTGTTCCCGCGAACGCTGTCCGTGGGCCGTATTGGGGGTGGCAACGCAAGAAAAACACCTGATCCTGGAAGATGCGACCGGTGCCCCTTCACCGATCGACATCCCCATGGATCTTTTGTTCGGCAAGCCTCCACGGATGCATCGCGACGTAACACACACCTGCGTCACCCACCCTCCGTTTGTCCCACGCTTGGATTTTTCCGAAGCTTTGGAACGGGTGCTGAGCTTGCCTGCCGTTGCGGACAAGGGGTTTTTGATCACCATCGGTGATCGTTCGGTGACCGGGATGGTGTGCCGCGATCCGATGGTCTCCCCCTGGCAAGTGCCGGTAGCCGATGTGGCGGTCGTGGCGCGGAGTTACGAAGGCATTGCCGGAGAGGCCATGGCCATGGGGGAACGCCCACCCGTTGCCTTGGTCAAAGCCGCTGCGTCGGCCCGTCTGGCAGTCGCCGAGGCCATTACCAATCTGGCAGCGGCAGCCATCGATTCCTTGTCCCGGGTGAAACTTTCCGCCAATTGGATGGCACCGGCGGGACATCCCGGCGAGGATGCCAACCTGTTTGACGCGGTGCGGGCGGTGGGACTCGAATTATGTCCGGCGTTGGGGGTCGGGATCCCGGTGGGTAAGGATTCCTTGTCCCTCAAAACCGTCTGGCGGGAAGGCGATACCCCCAAGGCGGTCACCGCGCCGGTTTCCCTGGTCATATCGGCGTTTGCCCCGGTTGCTGACATTCGCCGAACCTTGACGCCACAACTTCAATCCCTGGATCAGGAAACCGATCTGGTCTTGGTGGATTTGGGACGGGGGAAAAATCGTCTGGCAGCCTCGGCGTTGGCCCAGGTGCATGGCGAGGTGGGCAGCGATCCAGCCGATTTGGATCATCCTGATGATTTACGCCGTTTCTTTGCCGCCATTCAAATATTGAACCGGGAAGGCCTGTTGCTGAGTTATCACGACAAGGGGGACGGCGGATTGGTCGTGACCCTGTTGGAAATGGCTTTTGCCGGTCATTGCGGTTTACAAATCGATATCAGCCAAGTGGCGGGAGATCCTCAAGCCATCCTGTTCAACGAAGAGCCGGGGGCTGTGCTACAAATTTTGCGCTCCCACCGGCAACGGGTGTTGCAAACATTGCAGGGCATTGGTGAGGTCGCCCTCATCGGGGTGGCGATGACGGGAGATACCGTGCGCATTTGCGGTGACCGGGGATTCGTCTATGAATCCCCCCGGACAACGTTGCACCGTATCTGGTCAAAAACCAGTTGGCATATGCGTGCCTTGCGCGATAATCCAGCAACCGCCAAGGAAGAATACGACAGATTGTTAGTCAGCGATGATCCTGGGATGACCGTGCGATTGTCCTTTGATCCGACACGTTCCCGAGTGCCATCGCTCCAAAAAGCGCCGCAGGTTGCCATCCTGCGGGAACAGGGGATCAATGGTCAGGTGGAAATGGCGGCGGCATTCCATCGGGCCGGTTTCACCCCGGTGGATATCACCATGACCGATCTGCTGGCCAATCCCGACGAGTTACAACACTTTTCCGGCCTAGCGGCCTGCGGTGGTTTTTCCTATGGGGATGTTCTGGGGGCGGGCGTTGGCTGGGCCCGGACCATTTTGTTCCATCCCCGATTAAAAAAGGCCTTTCAAACATTTTTTCAACGGTCGGACACGTTCACCCTGGGGGTGTGCAACGGTTGCCAAATGTTGAGTCAACTGAAAGCGTTGATACCCGGCGCACACCTTTGGCCGGTCTTTAAGAACAATGTGAGTGCCCGATTTGAGGCCCGGTTTGTTTCATTGGCTATTCCGGAAAACCGTTCGGTATTGTTGGCGGGCATGGCGGGATCGGTGCTGCCGGTGCCCGTAGCCCATGGTGAGGGACGGGCTGTTTTCCAGGATTCCGCGCAACTCCAAGCCTGCCTGGACAACAATCTGATCGTTGCCCGTTATGCCGATGGCTACGGTAATCCAACCGAGCGCTATCCGAACAACCCCAATGGTTCGGTATTGGGGATCGCCGGCTTGACCACCCTGGATGGGCGGGCCACCATACTCATGCCCCACCCCGAACGGGTATTTCGTAGTGTCACCCACAGTTGGTATCCCGACTCATGGGGTGAGGATGGTCCTTGGTTGCGTCTGTTTGCCAACGCCAAGATTTGGCTGGAGGGGCACTCATGAGAGGAAAGAACGGGAACAACAACGCCGCAGCCTTATCAAGACTGGACAAGTCTATTTGTTCTCAACAGGGGGGAACTTTCGTGGTATACTTCAGGCAAAGGAGAAATAGCCATGGGAACCACAACGTTTGACACACTGAAATTCACCAAACACCTGGAGTCATCCGGGGTTTCACGAATACAGGCAGAAGCCTTTTCAGAAGCGTTTAAGGCCGCCAGCGAATCCCAGATTGAAAATCTTGCCACAAAGGCCGACTTGAAAGCACTTGAAGACAGGATGATGGGTGAGCTACGGTTAAACCGGTGGATGCTAGCCCTTGTCGTCGCCGTCACTGTGGTTCCAGCGTTGAAAAGCCTTTTCTTCCATTGAAGATTCTTTGGACAGCCACTCGTTTGGGTAACGGATCCATCGCATGACCGTTAGAGAGGAGTAGCCATGAGTGCGGAGCATGATGAGGAGGCCCACGCGGAGGAGGCCGATGGCGAGGAGAAGTCTGCCAAAAAGGGGCGCAGTAAAGAAATCCTGTTTTTGGTTTCGACCATCGTCATCGCCATCATCGTAGGCGTTGTTCTTAACAAACTGTACAACAAATCGAGCGAGTCCAACGCCATCGCTGAAAAAAAATCGCAAGAGATCATAGAAAAAAAATTGGCCGAACGTAAGGTGGTTTTGCGAGGCCATTTCAGCGCCGACAAAATACCGGGCCTTGAAAAACAAGACGCTCAGAGTCACATCGAAGCAACCAAAGGGGATGGGGAAAAGGCTTCTGGCGACAACCAGGCGCAATCAACCAAAGATAAAAAGGGGGATGAAGATTCTACCGTTAAACGCACACCCAAGGGGGATAAGATTTATACCCAGGGCAATAAAAAATTGCTGGGTGCCCGGGAAGAAGCCAAAGGGGTCGTGATTCTCGACCGAATTCGCGTTGGCGTTGATGACTATAAAAACAGGGTGATCCAAGGTCGCATCACCAACCAGGGAAGCCGCAATTTGGCTTATGTGGAAGCGAAGGTCGATTTTACCGAATCTGGCGGTAACATTGTGCAATCGCGACTGGTCAATCCTTTGGTGGTTGCGGGGGGCATCTTCGGCGATCACGTGCAAACTTTAAGCCCCGGAGAAAATCGTCGTTTTCAGTTGGATGCCTCTGATCTGCCGGAATCTTGGAACGGTTCGGTGACCATGGAAGTCAAATCATACCATTTCGTCCCATGAGCCGCTTGATTTTGGCGTCCACCTCGACGTACCGGCATCAATTGTTGACCCGATTGGGGTTGCCCTTTGATGTCGTGGCACCACAGATTGTGGAAGATCGGTTGCCCAATGAAGATCCCATTCAGCTCGTAACCCGGTTGGCGTTGGCAAAAGCAGAAGCGGTGCAACAGAACCATCCGCAGCATGTGATTATCGGCTCAGACCAGGTGGCGGTGTTGGATGGGGTGATCATGGGCAAGCCCGGGACAATCCCTAACGCCGTGGAGCAACTGTCCCAATCTTCGGGACGTACGGTCAGTTTCCACACGGGGGTCTGCTGTTTGCGGGGTAGTGTTATTCGTTTGGTGGATTGTGTTACGACCCGGGTTGTGTTTCGGCGGCTGGATCCGGATAAGATCAGGCGTTACATCCTGCGGGATTTACCATTGGATGCCGCAGGGTCGTTTAAATCGGAAGGATTGGGTATCACTTTGTTCGAACGGATTGAAGGCGATGATCCCACAGCCCTTGTGGGACTGCCGTTGATACGTCTGAGTGGCATGTTGGAGCAGGCGGGTATGACTCTGTACTAAACCGCAGCCATCTTGGAATGTGTAGTTATTGTCATCCCCGCGAAAGCGGGGATCCAGGAAACCAACACACCATTCCCTAGCTTTTTGGATTCCCGCTTTCGCGGGAATGACGCTGAAAAACTACATATTCCGTACTGGTTGCGGTTTAAGGCTCGAGGAAAAAATAAACTATCCCAAACCAGTCGATGAGCCAGTCATGGGATAAATGTTTATTGACCACCACTCGAGGCCATTTTTTCGCTCCAAACGTGCCTCAATGAGATTCCATGGCCCTTTTGGTTAGAGAAACCCCGCTCCTGTAAACTTTGGTTACTTTTCGAACTGTTGGCCTGATTCCTTTGTATGTCATGCTCCTGGCAAGGCCGATGGTTTTGTCAACT
>PEAK01000044.1 GCA_002753515.1 Magnetococcales bacterium | reverse complement strand
AGTTGACAAAACCATCGGCATTGCCAGGAGCATGACATACAAAGGAATCAGGCCAACAGTTCGAAAAGTAACCAAAGTTTACAGGAGCGGGGTCTCTCTAACCAAAAGGGCCATGGAATCTATTGAGGCACGTTTGGAGCGAAAAAATGGCCTCGAGTGGTGGTCAATAAACATTTATCCCATGACTGGCTCATCGACTGGTTTGGGATAGTTTATTTTTTCCTCGAGCCTTATCAAAAATCTTCCAGAGTTGATCCATGTGAAAACTGTTCATGTCTCTTGTCTTGCTCCCTAGTTTAACTGGAAACGGAATGGGTGATTTTGCTTGGTGATGTTCATGCAGCATCGCCGATGGCATCCTCTTGCATCATCTGGCCAAGTTTTTTCTTTGCAGCCTTTGCCCAGTGCTGCCATTTAGGGATTGTGACCTCTCGTCCCTTGGCATAGACATCTTCCGACCTCAAGACCCAATGAGAACAGATAATATTGTACAACACTGCGTCACAAAAAACCATAATATTATTTTTTTTGGATATTTTCTATCCGTGGCACCCATGGTACAGCTTTCCTATTTACATCCATGAATCTATTGTCAAAGGAGGGCAAGCATTTTTCCGCTGTAACCTCTTCGGAGGACGGCGACCGAAAGGCGTCTAAGATTTCGCAATGGATGTTTGACAGCACCGTTTGCTGTCTTATGGCGTTGGCAGGGAAACCCAGAGTGAATCTTGAGGCTTTACTGGGACTAAAGCGACTGCTCCACGATGGCACAGCACCTGAAAACTTGGTCATGATAGAACATCGCGCTCCCTCCGGAAACAAAAGAGGAGGTACGATCTCTGTTGTCCCAACTACTTCAACGACACTGGGAAACCAACCGTCTGCGCCAAGAATCCAGAGGGGAGACTGAGGATGAATAATAATCAGACGGTCTTGCCATATTCAATGCTCCTGTTCTCTGGGGGCAATAGGGATAATATCCCAAACTTTCCGTTTCCAGAAACCCTGGAGTAACACATTCTGCACGTACTTCATTTTCGGCTGTGTTCCCTGTCGTTTATGGTATAATCATAAAGTCGGATGAGATTGCCTGATCGTCAAATTTTGACGACCATCTTCCATGGCTCCGTCAACCTACCCCCCCTTGCGAGAGTAAACAATGACCTGCGGAATCGATGATATCCTTGAAAAATCAAACAAGTCCATCAATGAAGCCATCCAAAAGTTGATCCTTGAGTTGGATGCCGACTTTGACCTGAACCTGCCGATTCAATCCATTTCCGCTTCTCCCCAGGTGGAAAAATTGCGAGGTGAGTTGGGAACCTTTGCGGTCTGGCTGGTTCATGGTCGGCGTAAGGCGGGCTGATTATAGAACTTCCTTGCACCCTGGTTTTGTGCCATCTCCTCCGTTCTTGAACGGGTAGAGATTTTGTCGCGCACCTGCCCGTTATATTAGTGATTGAGTTTTGCCGCATGCTTCCGATCAAAATAGGAATGCCCGTGATTTTCAACGATGGTTGGTCCGCCTGCGGGGGTATCCCGGGTTGACGTCATGGGTTTCGGGAGTCTGGATCGTCAATCAATCACCGAACAAAGCCTTTATTGGGGAGGAGCGCTCGTGTACGGAGTCAAGCATATTTTGGTCCATGGTACGGTGACCTGCCTGTTGATCGTGCCCGTTGTCGGCAGCGCCGCTGACAAAGCGGCCCCCGATGAAACGGCGCAAAGTCAAAAGGCGGCAGCTCCAGAACCCGGGATGAAAGTGGGCGACCTGACCATGACGCTGACCCTTTCGGGCATGAGCGATTATGTGTCCCGGGGAATTTCCAATACCAATCATAAACCGGCACTCCAGGCAACTGGCAAAATAACCCACGATCCCACGGGGCTGTACCTGTCGCTGTTTGGCGGCAATGTCAATTTCAAGCCCGCCATCCCGGCGAATGACGATCCTTATATGGAACTGGATGTTTCCGGGGGGTGGAGCAAGGAAATTCAGGGCGTTGCCATCGATGCGGGTGCCATACATTATGCCTACCCAGGGGCGGACAAAGTATTAAAACTCTACTACGATGAATTTTATCTTGGCCTGGGGTACAAACTCAACGAGTTGGAGATGAATGGCAAGTATTCCTACTCGCCCAGCTTCGGGGGATCCTTGCAGGGCAACTCGGCGTCTTACCTGGACCTGTCGCTGGCCTATCCATTGCCCGAGGATTTCAAGGTCAGCGGACATTATGGTTTGTCGTTCGGTAATTATTTCAAGAGTACCGAAGCTAACTCCGTGGGCCATTATTCCGATTACAACATCGCCCTTTCCAAGGATATCCTGGGGGCGACTGCGATGCTGACCTGGAATACCGCTGATGGCCGCGCCAAAGATTGGCAGGGACCGCTGCGTTTTCTGGCGCGGGACCAGCTTGTATTGGGCGTGAGTAAAAATTTCTAGGGAATGTTGTGAAACAACGTCGGTTCATCAGCTTTGATTGGGCCTTGAAGCGCCTGTTGCGCAGCAAGGCCAATTTTGCAATTTTGGAAGGTTTCTTGAGCGAATTGCTCAAGGATGATATCCGCATCCAGGAAATTTTGGAGAGCGAGGGCAACAATGAGCATGCCCTTGATAAATACAACAGAATTGATATCAAAGTTAAAAACGGGCACGGGGAACTGATTCTGATCGAAATACAATTTCAACGGCGCCTGGATTACCTGCAACGTCTTTTGTATGGCACGGCCAAGGCTGTTACAGAACATGTCGCTGAAGGCCAACCCTACGCCAGTGTGCCCAAAGTTATTTCGGTGAGTATCTTGTATTTTGATTTGGGTGCGGGGGACGATTACGTCTACAAGGGGACGACAATCTTCAAAGGCATGCACACCTGTGATGAATTGCATCTCAGTGCGGCGCAAAAGGCCGTGTTCCACTGCAATTCCATTCCCGAACTCTACCCGGAATATTATTTGATCACGGTCAACCGCTTCAATGACGTGGCGCGGGACACCCTGGATGAATGGATCTATTTTTTAAAAAATGAGGAAATCCGGGAAGGTTTTACCGCTCGCGGTCTTGACGAGGCCAAGGAACAACTGGACATACTTAAACTTTCCGGCCCGGAACGCGCCTCTTACGAACGATACAAGGAAGACCTGCATGATCAGGCCAGTATGGTGTTGTCGAGTTATGGGGTCGGCAAGTTGGAAGGACGTCAGGAGGGTGAGAAGACGGGCAAAGCCACCATGCTGACGCATCTGTTGCAACACCGCTTCGGCACTCTCCCCGACTGGATCAATGACAAGATTGACAAAGCCGAGCTGCCAGCACTGGAAAAGTGGAGCCTCCGTATTTTTGCGGCCCGATCATGGGACGATGTTTTTTCGGACGAGTCGTAACCCGGGTTTGCAAAATGATCGTGCCGTTTCCTCGCGCTGTTTGGTACCAGGTTATGATCCAAGGGGGAGGTTGCCCTCCCCGGCCAAGCGTGTGTCAGCGACCGTAATCATCCTCGAAACGGACGATGTCATCTTCACCCAGATAGCTCCCCGATTGAATTTCAATGACATCCAGGGGAATTTTCCCCGGGTTGGCCAAACGGTGGCGCACACCCAAGGGGATGTAGGTGGACATGTCCTCGGTCAACAGAAAGGTTTCCTCACCACGGGTGACCTCGGCAGTCCCCTTGACGACGATCCAATGTTCGGCACGATGGTGATGCATCTGTAAAGAGAGCGTGGCACCCGGATTGACCCGGATACGTTTGACCTGGAAACGGTCTTCAATATTCAAACATTTAAAGCTGCCCCAGGGACGGAACACCCGTTGCCGGATCAGGTGTTCACGGCGTCCCAACTCGTTCAGTTTTTTAACGATGTTGCCAACTTCCTGGACGCGCTCCTTGGCCGCTACCAGAACGGCATCGGCGGTTTCGATGATGACGTGGTCACGGACGCCCACGGCGGCGATCAGACGATTTTCCGAGCGCACGTAACATCCCGAGACCTCTTGCAGCAGGACATCGCCGACCACACAGTTCCCCTCGGCATCCTTGTCGCCCACGCCCCACAGTGCTGCCCAGGAACCGACGTCGCTCCAACCGGCATCCAACGGCAAAACCACCCCCCGCTGTGTTTTTTCCATGACGGCATAGTCGATGGAAATTTTCGGACTGGCTTGAAACGATTGACGATCCAGGCGGATGAAATCCAAATCCTTGTTGGAGTGGGACAGGGCTTCCTGGACCGAGCGGGTGATTTCCGGGGCATGTTGGTTCATTTCGGTGAGCATGGTCCGGGCGCCGAACAGAAACATGCCGCTGTTCCAATAATAATCACCGGAATCGACATAGGCGCGTGCCGTGTCCAGATTGGGTTTTTCGACGAATCGTTGGATGTGGAAGCCGGGTCCCTCTCCAGCCACGTTTCCCCGGTGGATGTAGCCAAAGCCGGTTTCCGGGGTTTTGGGTACGATGCCGAAGGTGACCAGATGACCTGTTTCGGCGTAAACCAGGGCGTTGTGGACGACACGGTGGAATTCGGCTTCGTTGGCGATCAAATGGTCGGCGGGCAGGATCAGGAGGACGGCGTCGTCTTGTTTTTCCAGGGCGGCGGCGGCTACGGCGGGTGCGGTATTGCGTCCCACCGGCTCCAGGATGATCCCGGATAGGCGGGCGTGGATGGCTCGCGCTTGCTCCGCCACCATGAAACGGTGTTGTTCGTTGCAGATGACCAGGGGCGGCTCGCATCCCGCCAAACCATCCAGGCGTTTCAAGGTTGCCTGGAACAGCGACAGATTGTTGGTCAATTGCAAGAATTGCTTGGGATAGGCCTCACGCGACAAGGGCCAGAGCCGGGTTCCAGACCCGCCAGACAGGATTACCGGTACGATGGGCATTGGTTTAAGCCTTCCTGAACGAATGATATGGAATGAAGTATGGGGTCAGGCGCGAATGATACGCCCCTTGACGATGTTGAATCGACCGCGGGCATCGACGATCAGGTTGGCATGCCGGCCAATCAATCCCCAGTCAAAGCGGTCATGATCGGTGGCCACGACAACGCAATCGTAGCGTTGCAGGTTTTCCGCCGTGATCGCCACGCTGGCTTTTTGGATGGAATAGTTGCGCATGGGGGGTATAGTGGGGACATGGGGATCGGAATAATCCGTTTCCGCCCCTTTGGCCATCAGGCGGGTTAACAAGACGAAACTGGGCGATTCGCGAACATCATCGACATTCTTTTTATAGGCCAGCCCCAAAACCAATATTTTTGCTCCGCGCAATGCCTTGCCATGATCGTTCAAGCCGTCCATAACCTTGCTGATGACGTGATCGGGCATGGCGGTATTGACCTCGCCCGCCAGTTCGATGAATCGGGTATTCACCCCGAATTCCCGGGCTTTCCACGTCAGGTAGAAGGGATCGATGGGGATACAGTGCCCCCCCAGTCCGGGCCCGGGGAAAAACGGCTTGAAACCGAAAGGTTTGGTCGCTGCGGCATGGATGACCTCAAAAATATCCATATCCATGTGATCGGCCACCAGTTTGAGTTCGTTGACCAGGGCGATGTTGACCGAACGGTAGGTATTTTCCAATATTTTGACCATTTCCGCCACGGCTGTGGAGGAGACCGGGACGATGCGGTCAATGATGGTCCCATACAGTGTTTCCCCGATTTCGCGGCAAGCCGGGGTCATGCCGCCGCACACCTTGGGAATGGTGCGGGTGGAGAATTCGGGATTGGCCGGGTCTTCCCGTTCCGGGGAGTAAACGACAAAGAAGTTGCCACCGATCTCCAGACCCATGTTTTGCACCCGGGGGGCGATATGTTCCGAGGTTGTTCCGGGGTAGGTGGTGCTTTCCAGGGAGAGGATTTGCCCCGGGCGAATGAAGGGGATGATGGCATCCATGGAGCCGGTGATGAAGGAGAGATCCGGTTCCCGATTGCGGTTGAGGGGGGTTGGGACGCAGAGGATAATGGCATCGACGTCACTGATGCGGGAGAACTCGTTGGTTCCCCAGAACTTTCCCTCGATCATCGCTTGCTGGAAAGGTTCGGCGGGCAGATGTTCGATGTAGCGTTCGCCATGCCTGAGCTTGTCGATTTTTTTCGGATCGATGTCAAAGCCGGCGACGGTGAATCCTTCTTCGAGGAAGCGCAGCGCCAGGGGGAGTCCGACGTAACCCAGGCCGATCACTCCTATGACTGCTTGTTTTATTTTTATTTTTTCCAATAATTCACATTTCATGGCAATGTATCCTCATTCGTCACATGTCCGACTGTCAGGAACCGACCGTGCGTGCCAACAACCATCCCATCCAGGTGCCCACAAGGCACAGGCCCACGCTTGCGGCAATGTAGGCCGAAGCCGACCGGTATTCACCCTGAAGAAAAAGTTGCACTGATTCCAGGGAAAACGATGAAAACGTGGTGAAGCCCCCCAATACGCCCACCATCAATGCCAGACGCCAGATTTCCTGGGTGGGCAGGCGTTCGGTGAAAAGTTGAAACAGCACCCCCATGGCCATGGATCCCAGAATATTAACGGACAAGGTACCCCACGGGAATCCGCGTCCCAGCCAGGATGCCACGGCTTGAGCCATCAGGTAACGCGCCACCGATCCCGCCGCTCCGCCCAGGGCAATGGCTGCGATAGTTTGACCCATGCTGGTGATCCTTCCACTTGCGATGTATTTTTCTCCGGGAACGAGTCGGAATCCCTGGTACGGCATCGTGGTCACATTACACGATCCGGGAGAATCCGGTGGTTTTTTCTGGATTGTCCGAGGGGGTGCCAACCGTTCCGGTTGGTTTGTCGGGGAGGGGACGTTTTTCTTCAAACACCAGACACGGCTTACCCGAGCTTTGCAACACCTCCTGGAATGGCCAACTCTTGGTTTTAAAACCCATAGCCCGGCAACTCCTGGGGAAATCGGCTTGCCAGGTGATCTGAAAGTGGCGGCAGCGCAGACAGGGGATCTGCTGGCTGCGATTATCGTCCGTATCGCTCATGCCATTATTTAAAGCAGACTCCCATTCACAAGTCACCGGATCCTGAAAAAAACTTCCGCGAACGTGGCACCATTTCCACAGGTGATGCCTGACAATCAGCCTTTAAAGATCAGGCCAGGATATCCAGCAGGCTTTCCCGGGCGGAGGTTCTGGTCTGCAGCACTTTTTTCTTGCGATTGTTGCCCGATGATGGGGAGCCACCCCGTTGTTGTTCGCTCGGGGAACGCTCTTTTTCCTCTTCGGGGCGACCGCGTACCGGGCGCGTCAGTCGCACTTCGTAGAGTTGGTTGACGTGTTGCGAGGCCAATTGTTCCTGGTTGTTGGTGCGGATTTCCTGGGTCACATTGGCCAGGGCTGTTTGCTGGGTCATGGGATTAGAGTTGCCCAGTGTGTTTATCGCAGGAATTGCGTTCAACATGGTCCTCCTCCCTTCTCAACGTACCCTTCCAAAAGATTCATGGAGCCCTTGGTTATCCCATCGACCGTTTTCAACGTCATCTTGAGAGGTTTTGCCACGCCGGTTTGCGAATATCTCTTGACTCTGTTAGAGATATTGTTGATGAAACCGGGGCAGATTGCAAGAGGTGCAAACCAAAAAGGGAAAGAATCATGGCTTTGGCATTGTTTGATCTGGACAACACCTTGCTGGCGGATGACAGCGATTATCTCTGGGGTGCATTCCTGGTGGATTTGGGCGTTGTTGACCGGGATACCCATGCCGCGAAGAACAAACAATTTTTCGAGGATTATGCCCGGGGGATCCTGGATATTCAGAGCTATCTGGAGTTTCAACTGGCGGTTTTGGCGCGGTATCCCAGGTCCACCCTGGAACAATGGCGGCACCAATTCATCGTCGAGCGCATCCAACCCATCGTTGCCCCGGGTACCCCGGCGTTGTTACAGTTCCATCGCCAGCGCCACGATACACTCCTTATCATTACCGCCACCAATCGTTTTGTCACCGAACCCATTGCCGCGCTCCTCGGTGTTGACCATCTCCTGGCCACCGAGGTGGAATCGACGGCTCAGGGCTTCACCGGACGTTCGCAGGGTATTCCCTGTTTCCAGGGGGGCAAGGTGACCCGATTGCGGCAATGGATGGCGGAAAACAACCAAACGTTGCAAGGGAGCTGGTTTTATTCCGACTCTTTGAATGACATTCCCCTGTTGGAACAGGTGGATCACCCGCGTGTGGTGGATCCCGACCCCCGTTTTCGCGCCATGGCCCGGGAGCGGGGTTGGAAAATAATGAGCTTGCGGGGAAAAGAGTACCCTGATTATTGACAGCCAGAAAGAATTGCGTCATATTTTCCCCCAGGAACCCGTGATATTCCAGTTTTTCCCCTGATAGCGAGCCACCATGGCATTGCAACCGAACGTGATCCAAGCCTCGCATGCCGAAGCGCCAATAGGGACTCTGAGCGGTGTTCCGGCGTCCCGGTACCGTCGTCGTCTCCTGGGATGGATAGTGGCCCTCTCATGTTTCCCTTTGACGCGAGCCCATGCCGCCGTCGATGTGGTCGCCCGCCATCCCTGGCTCAACCGTTTCATCGACGAGGATGGTCTGGAGCGGCGCTGGCTCAATGACCTCCTGGCACCCCTTACCCTGGATCAACGGGTCATCAAACTGATGAACTCCCAGGCGGAAGCCAAACCATACCATCTGTATCGTCCCATCTTCATCAACGATCAACGCATCAACCGCGGTCGCCGGCGGACGCAAACCCATGCATCGTTGTTGCGGTCGGTGGAAAAACGCTACCAAGTCCCGGGAAAGTTTGTCATGGCCTTGTGGGGTATGGAAACCGATTATGGCGATTACCACGATGGTTTCAACGTCCTCAGGTCGCTGTTCACCCTGGCGACCGGCTATCCGCGTCGCGCCGAATTCTTTCAAAGCCAGTTGCGCCATTTTTTATTGTTGGCGCGTGAGGAGGGCTGGGAACCGGGGGCCATTCCGGGTTCGTTTGCCGGGGCCATGGGCCAGTGCCAGATGATTCCCGAAACCATGCGGCGCTATGCCATCGATTTTGATGGCGATGGTCGTCGCGATTTGTTTTCCAGCGTCCCCGATGTCCTGGGCTCCATCGGCAATTTTTTGCACGGCAACGGTTGGCAGCTCAACGGTTTGTATGCTGTGCGCCTCGGTGCCGATCCCCGCTGGGAATCCTTGCAACAACAATGGAACAAACAATGGCGCAGCCTGGGTGATTGGCAGCGGGATGGGATCCGTTTACCGCAGCAAGCCCAACACATCGACCCCGAAGAACAAGCCTCCCTGATCCGCCTAGTTTACGGCGACGGACCCGGGTTTCACTTGGCATTCAATAATTTCAAGGTGATCACCTCCTGGAATCGTTCCAATCATTTCGCCATGGTCGCCAAGGAATTGGCCGACAAGATTCAACCCGCTTGACGCCATGGAACCAACCCAAAAAAAATTCCCATCGCCGATAAAAAATGATTTTCTTGATCTAGATCAATTTTGCTCGATATTTCACAATTCGGTTGTGGCGTATTTCCGATATGATCCCTCCATCCAAGAAAAGGGGATAGGGAAATTGGGATATTTCGGGTGTGTTCCGTTCGTGCCTGTAACAGAACTTGCAACGTAATCAAGGGAGATGCTGAGGTGAAAAAGCTGTCCGTTGTCGTAACGCTGGGATTGGCCCTCGTCTGGCCGCATTCGTTTCTTTTAGCCAGCCCACTGGCTGATGCCATCAAAGCGGGCATGGGGGAAGCCCGGGAAGGGGTTCTGGGTCTGCTGGCCGCACCGGATAGCGCCGCTCAAGCTGATAAATTGGCGGTAGTAAAATCTGGCACTGCCAAAGTGGAAGCCGCCCTTGCGGGAGCGGATGCCGCAAAAGTGGCCGAATTCAAGGCTGTCTGGACAGAATTCAAGAATACTCGAGATACCAAGCTCATTCCTGCTATCCAGGCCGGTAAAAAAGACGAAGCCAAAGCATTGGCTGAGGGCATTCAGGCAGAGCGTATTGGCAAAATGAAAGCCATGCTCGAAGCTCTGTAGAGGAATTGCGAGCGCTGTTAAAAAGAGATTGGCATCGGTTTTGTTTTTTCGTTGTTCCAACTGTGGACAACTTTCGATCATTGAACCAATGACAGCATCATCTTTGGGCAAAAAGGAGTCATTATGTCCAACATTGTATCGCGACGCAGTTTTATACAAGTAGCTGCCGCCTCTGGGCTGGGTGTCATGCTTGATCCGCTTGATCTTTTTGCCCAGTACCGTTCCCTTACCCCGGTCGCGGTGGAAAATCCACTGAAAGCTTACCCTGATCGGAACTGGGAATCGCTGTATCGCAACATTTTCAAGCATGATAGCACTTTTGTCTTCATGTGTTGTCCCAACGACACGCATAACTGCTTGTTGAATGCATTTGTCAAAAACGATGTTGTTGTTCGGATCGAGCCCACCTACGGTTACGGCAAAGCCACCGACCTGGATGGCAACAAAGCCAGTCATCGCTGGGATCCCCGGTGTTGTCAGAAGGGTTTGGTATTGGCACGGCGCTTCTACGGTGACCGCCGGGTCAATGGTGCCTTTCTGCGTAAGGGCTTCAAGGAATGGGTGGACAAAGGTTTCCCACGTGACCCTAAAACCGGGGCTGCGCCCAAGGAATTGATGCGTCGCGGATGGGATTCCTGGGTGAAGGTCACGCATGCGGTTGCACACGAATACCATGCCAAAACACTGATAAACGTTGCCAAAACCTACTCGGGTGACGAAGGGAAGAATCGTCTTCTGGCGCAAGGTTACGATCCAGACATGGTGGCGGCAACGGAAGGTGCTGGCACCCGGGTCATGAAGCATCGCGGTGGCATGGCGAAACAGGGGGTGTTACGCATCTTTGGTGCGTTTCGTTTCGGTAACAGTTTGGCGCTGCTGGACGCGAATGTGCGGGGTGTTTCCCCTGAAGATGCGAAAGGTTCCGGTTCCTGGGACTCCTATACGTTCCATACCGATCTGCCGCCGGGCCATCCCATGGTGTCCGGCGACCAAACCAACGATTTTGATCTTTTCGATACCGAAAACGCCAATGTCGTGGTGGTTTGGGGCATGAACTGGATTGCCACCAAAATGCCTGACAGCCATTGGTTGACCGAAGCCAGACTCAAAGGGGCCAAGACCATTGCTGTAACGGTGGAATATTCCGCTACCGCTTCCAAGTGTGATGACGTTGTGGTGATACGTCCTGGTACGGATCCGGCCTACGCCCTCGGCATTGCGCAGGTGATGATCTCGCGTAAGCTGTATAATGTTGACTTTGTCAAAAATTTTACCGATTTGCCCACGTTGGTGCGCATGGACACCCTGGATCGTCTGGCCGCCAAGGATGTATTTCCGAACCACAGTGACAGGGCCTTGGATAACTGGACGACCATCATTGCCAAGGATCAAAAGCCCCCCGCGACCCCGAAGCAGAATGGGATCCAAATCCCGGAAAAATTGCAAGGGGAGTTCGGTGAATTCGTCATGTGGGATGCGGCGCAAAAGAAGCCGGTGGCTGTGTCCCACAACGATTTGGGACAGCGCTTTGCCAAACTGGGTATTGACCCGGCCTTGGAGGGCACTTTTGATATCACCCTTGCCGATGGCAAAACCGTCAAGGCCCGCACCGTCTTTGATCTGACCAAAGAATACCTGGATGCCAACCTGACGCCCGCGCAATGTTCCAAGATAACCTGGGCTCCAGAGTCGGGGATCGTCAGCGTTGCCGAAGCCATCGCCGGCAGCAAGGGGAAGACCCTCATTGCCTGCGGCATGGGACCCAATCAATTCTGGAACAATGACAACAAGGATCGGGCGATCTTTCTGATTTTGGCCCTGGCGGGTAGCTTGGGGAACCATGGTGGCAACATCGGCAGCTATGCCGGAAACTATAAAAACACCCTGTTTTCGGGCGTCCCCAAGTGGACTTATGAAGATCCGTTCAATCCGCAAACAGACCCTGCGGGAGAAGTCAAACCGCATCTGTATCTGCGGCCGGAGTCCATGCATTATTGGGCCAATGGCGAAAGGATCATGAAAGCCGGTAACAAAAAGATCACGACTGGGGCGCATCTGCCAACGCCGACCAAGGTGATCTGGCAGGTGAACTCCAATTCATCGCTGGGTAACCAGAAGGGCTTCTACGATGTGGTCTTCAACACGTTGCCCAAGGCCGAACTGGTCACATACAACGAGTGGTGGTGGACGGCATCCTGTGAATTTTGCGACATCGTCTACGGGGTGGACTCCTGGATGGAGTTTAAATATCCCGACCTGACAGGGTCCAACTCCAACCCCTTCTTGCAACCTTATCCCGTAACCCCCGTGCGCCGTACCTATCAAACGGTTTCGGACAATGAGACGTACCTTGGGGTCGCTCGGGCCTTGACGGCATTGACAGGGGAAAAACGCTTCGAGCAAATGTGGCATTTTATTGCCGAAAACAAACCCAATGTTTATCTGCAGCGCATCCTCGATTATTCGGCCCCTCTCAAGGGCTACAAGATGGAGGAGATATCGCGTTTGGGCGATCAGGGGATACCCTGCCTGATGAATACCCGTACCTATCCGCGTATCAACAGCTACGAGCAGGTCAACGATTCCAAACCTTGGAGTACCAAGACCGGGCGCTTGGAGTTTTACCGGCCCGAAATTGAATTCATCGAAGCGGGCGAAAATATGATTGTGCATCGGGAGCCCTCGGATGCAACATTCTTCGAGCCCTGTGCCATTCTGTCGGCCACTCACGCGGGGATGCGGCCCAAGACACCGGAAGATTGGGGTATTCCCGCCGATCAGAAAGATCACATAACGCGCCAGATGCGCAATACCGTCATGGACGGCAAAGCCCTGATGGCCAGCAAGCATCCCCTCAGCGCCAAGGGGTGGGATCATGTTTTCCATACGCCGAAGTATCGCCATGGTGCGCATACGACGCCTACCGATCTGGATTACATGGCGGTTTTGTTCGGGCCTTTCGGCGATATGACACGTCGGGATAAGCGTATGCCTGGCGTTGGTGAAATGTATGTGGATATCCATCCCGAAGACGCCCGGGATATGGGAATCAAGGATGGGGACTATGTTTGGATCGATGGTGATCCCAACGATTTGCCCTTCCGTGGCTGGCAGGATGCAAAACGTAAGGAAGAGTACAAGGTAGCGCGTCTGATGGCTCGTGCCCGCTATTATCCCGGCACACCCAAGGGGATCACGCGTATGTGGTTCAATGCGTACATGGCTGTTCCCAGTTCGGTGAAGGCCCATGAAACCCGTCCCGATGGATTGGCGAAAAGTGCTGAGACCAACTATCAGGCCTATTTCCGCTATGGTGGACATCAAAGCTTGACCCGTAGCTGGCTGAAACCAACGCATCAGACCCATACCCTTATTACCCGGAAATCCTGGACCAACGAGTTGACCAAGGGGATGAACGTCGATGTCCACTGCGTGACCAGTGCGCCGCGTGAATCCATAGCCAAGTTTACCAAAGCGGAAGATGGCGGTATGAATGGCAAGGGTATTTGGCGTCCAGCCTCGTTGGGCCTGCGCCCGGGCGCGGAATCCGAAACGGTAAAACAATATCTTAAGGGTGGTTTTGTCAAGGTCACCAAGGCCTAATGGGAGATAGAAATGGCTAAAGTTTATAATTGGCATCTTGGCAGGGAGATGGAATACCCCTATGAAGGGGTAAGGCCAGCCAAACAGTTTGGAATGGTATTGGATACCAACAAGTGCATCGCATGCCAAACCTGCACGGTGGCATGCAAAACCACCTGGACTCCTGGGCGTGGTCAGGAAACCATGTTTTGGAACAATGTCGAGTCCAAACCCTACGGATATTATCCTTTGGGATGGGACGTTAAAATTTTGGAGAAGCTTGGCGTACAGGACGCGGGTGGTAGCGTCTACCAAGGTAAAACGTTGTTTGACGCCGCTCCGGACGGTGAGCGGATTCTTGGTTATCTACCCGAAGACGCCGACTACGCCCATCCCAACATTGGCGAAGATGATTCGGTGGGGCTGATGTCCCAGGGGATCCATCTGACCATGCCCCATATGCAGTGGATGTATTACCTGCCGCGTATCTGCAACCATTGCACTTATCCGGCCTGTCTGGCTTCCTGTTCGCGAAACTCCATCTACAAACGCCAGGAAGACGGCATCGTCCTGATCGATCAAACGCGCTGTCGTGGCTACCGGGAATGCGTGAAGGGGTGTCCTTACAAAAAGCCCTTTTTCAACAGCAATACCCGTACCTCGGAAAAATGTGTCGGTTGTTATCCCGCCATTGAGTCGGGCCGACAGACCCAATGCACCATTACCTGTATTGGCAAGATTCGTCTTCAAGGCTTCATCAGTGCGCCAGATCAGGTTCGGGAGGACAATCCGTTGGATTACGTTGTCCATGTGGCCAAGGTTGCCCGCCCCTTGTATCCCCAGTTTGGTTTGGAACCCAATACCTACTACATTCCCCCGGCCCATGTGCCACCCGCTTATCTTTACCAAATGTTTGGTTCTGGGGTGGAACACGCCATCGCCACCTATCGGAAGGCGATGGATGATCCCAAATTACTGGGGGCTTTGTTGCTCTTTGGTGCCTGTAAGGAAATCATTCACCACTATAAAGTGGATGGCAAGCAGGCCCTGGGGTTCAATGAAAAAGGGGAAGAACTGGTACGTGTACCGTTGGTGGAGCCGATTCATGTCCGGGCAGTCCACGACGAAAAGTTCCAGGCTTACCGCACTAATATCACGTAAGCGAGGCGAGACGATGAAAGTCAAAACGCACATTCGGAATATAATGGCCACCGCTGCCATGATGGCGGTTGTGGCTCCCTTGTGGGCTGCGGATCCTTTGCTCGTCGCCCACAAAGTGACTGGTACCGATGCTTTGGGTGATCCCGATGGCAAGTATTGGGATGCTGCCAAACCGGTCAAACTGGCCATGGAAGCGCAAACTGTAGCGACCCCGACCCAACCCACGGTCACAGTCATTGAAATGGACGTTCGGGCCGTGCAAAACGGCAAGTTTGTCGGGATACTCCTGGAGTGGAAGGATGCATCGGTCAACGATATCCTGGTTACCGATGGATTTGGCGACCAGGTTGCGGTTGAAATGCCCGTAACCTTTAGCAAAGACGACCTGCCCAATATCATGATGGGGGAACCGGGTAAACCGGTTTCGATTTGGCAGTGGCGGGCTCCACACCAGCGTGACAAGGATAAGGGCAAACCCACGACCGAGCAAATTTATCCCAATCTCCATTATGACATGTATCCAGACAAGGTACTTCCCGCCGAAACGGCGAAACTTTATACCGGGGCGCATGGTTTGGGAAATCCGGTTAGTGATGGGACAAAGTCGGCAGTGATGGAAATGGTGGCCGAGGGGTTTGGTACCTTGACGCACGTTGGCAATCAGCAGCAGGTTGATGGAAAGGGTGTTCGTAAAGGAGAGACGTGGCGTGTGGCCATGACCTATCCCCTTGGCACCGATTCCGGGATAAAGTTAACACCCGGGGGAGAAACCGCCCTTGGTTTTGCAGTCTGGGATGGTGGGAATGGTGATCGGGGGTCGCGCAAGGCGTGGTCCTCGGCGTGGCTGCCTTTGAAACTATCCAAGTAGGAATATTTCAGCATGAACACGGATCAGCAGATTCCTCCGCAAGTATTGGTTGAAACCCTTCGCCGTGCTTCGGTGTATCGGGTGTTGGCGCGGGGGTTTTTCTACCCGTCGGGTGATGTTCATGCCGAGATTGAAAAACAGTTGACTGACCTGATGGCCACCGATGTTGGTTGGCCATCAGGTCTCCATGCCATCATGCAAACTTGCGCAAATTTGTTTCGTACTGCCAATCCAGAGGATTTGGCAGCCGAATATTTGCGACTCTTCGGCCCGGCAGCCAAGGCGCCACTCATTGAAACGGCGTATGGCAATGCCTATCGCCTCATGGGCAAGGCTGCCAATCTTTCTGATATTTCAGGTTTTTATTTAGCTTTTGGCGTGAAACCCGGTCAAGGTGGTGACCATAGGGAGAATCTCCCTGAAGATCACTTGGCGATGGAACTGGAATTCATGAGTATTCTATACGCCAAAGAGGCGATCGCCATGCACGAAGGGTGGGTTGACCAAGCTGAAATTACCAACAAAGCCAAAATGACGTTTCTACGAGAACACCTGGGTGCTTGGCTTGATGTTTGGAACGATCAGTTGGTGCAGGCTGATCCGCACGAATTTTATGCGCACTTGGCCAAAACGTTATTGGCAGTGGTCCAGGATGATCTGGACCGTATGCAAATCCAACCGCAACGGATTGATGTCCGCGCCGTGGATGTTGAGGTGGGTGGCGATGACGTGGTTTGCCCTATGGCTGCTCCCTCTTCTTGACGCAATTTCGTTCAAGCCAGCTCGCTTTTTTTCAGGATAGGGCCGTTTGTGTCTGTTCAAGGATGGCGGCATCCCCTGCGGAAAAGGCGCACAAAATGACCCGGGTGAGTTTTCTCGGGTTGTTTTGCAAAAAGGTTCGGATGGTCGAGAGGGCGATTTTCGCGGCGGCTTCCTTGGGAAAGCCGTAGACCCCGGTGGAAATACCGGGAAAGGCGATGCTTGTGGCACCGATGGTGACCGCAAGCGTCAGGGCGTTGTGGTAGCAGTCGGCCAAGTGTTGGTCGGGATTGTTATCCTGTTGATAAATCGGTCCGACGGTGTGGATGACGTGGTGCGCCGGCAATCGCCCCCCCGTTGTGACCACCACCTGACCGGTTGGCAAGCCGTCGGGGAAGAGTTCCTGGCGAATTTTCCGACACGCATCCAAAATTTCGGGTCCACCAATGCGATGGATCGCCCCATCGACGCCGCCCCCCCCCAACAGCGTGGCATTGGCGGCATTGACAATGGCGTCCACCTTGAGTTGCGTGATATCGTCGATGATGATTTCCACAAGGTTCATGGTGAGGGTACTCCCGGAAAAGCTGGATCGTGTCGCAATACTGTCAGGCCCCTTCTTGCAGCAGACCCAGGTGTTTCACAATGAAGTGCGCCACCAAACCCGGTTCGTACAACGGAAGCAGGGGGTATGTGGTTTCCAGTGTCCAATCATCCGTGGCGATGGCGACCATATGGGTCAGTGCGGTCAGGCTGTCGAGTTGGGTGACGCCACGGCGATAGATGCCGATTTTGGGGTGGGAATCGTTTTTATAGCCTTCCACGAGTATCAGGTCGTGGCCATAGAACAATTGCACCTGTTGATTGAGATCCGGTTCGGGTTCGGGATCCAATTCCTGGATCATGAACCAGCGTTGCGGGCAGGCGAACAATACCGTTCTGGCCCCCGCTTGCCGAAAGCGGTGGGTATCCTTGCCCGGGACATCGGGATCGGCGGGATGGTGGCCGTGTTTGATGGCCCCGACTTTGAATCCGTCACGGGTCAGTTCGGTGATGACCTGTTCCATGAGGGTGGTTTTGCCGGTGCCGCTGGGGGCGGCAAAACCCAGAATGGGAATGGTTGTGTTCATCCGCCGCTGACCGGGGGGAAAAAGGCGATTTCATCCCGATCGGTCACCCTGGTGTCCGGCTGGGCGTGTTCCTGGTTGACCGCCACCCGGAGGGAGGGGTCGGAGAGGGCGGCGTCGAACCGGGGGTCACGAGCACGCAAGAATTGGGTGAGTTGCGTAACCGTATGTACCGTTTCCGGTACTGATACCCGTTCCTCCCCCAGTCCCATTTTTTCACGAACCCAGGCGAAATAAAGTATGCGTGCCATGGCGATAAGCATCCCAAAGAATAAAAAGTTTGTCTTGCCGAAAAGGGTCCCATGCGATGGTTCCACCAGTCGTGCTGGTCACCTTTTTCCGCCTGGGTGCCATTGTATCGTGATTGCCGGGTGATTGCACGATCTCTTCCTGGCTCGGGGCGTGATGGACACCATGGAAATGGATAAAGTTAACAAGTTTAATTTTATTTGTATGTTATTCATAATCATAATGTTCTATGTGGCGACGAATAATAACGATGCATTCTTCCACAGGGGTACATGTTAGCGGTAGACGTGCCCGGCAAAATTCTGGACAATCCCCTTTGAGCGGCGCTACGTTGGGGGGCGGTTTCGAAAGCCGTTGTACGGGCGCGTGGATCCCACGAAATGCCCTTGTTATCGTTGAAACCTGTCACGAAAGATGGTTATGGCGCGTACCCGGTCGATCTTGTTCATAGGCGATATTTTCGGAAAGTCGGGGCGGCGGGTTGTGACCTCCCGGCTGGCGGACATGATAAAAAAGCGTGCGATCACGGCGGTCGTCGCCAATTGCGAAAATGTTGCCGGTGGCATCGGGGTCACCCCCCCCTTGGCGCGGGATTTGTTGGCGTTGGGGGTGAATGTGTTGACTTCGGGCAATCATATCTGGCGTTATAAGGAAATATATCGTTTCCTGGAGGAGGAAAAACGCTTGTTGCGACCGGTCAACTATCCCCCGGGAGCCCCGGGACACGGGGTGATCGTCGTGGAATTGGAGATGGGATTTCGCCTGGCGGTCATCAATCTGCAAGGTCGGGTGTTCATGGATCCGGTGGATTGCCCGTTTCGCGCTGCGGACCAGTGTCTGAGCAAATTGACCTTGGGGCGCGATGCCCATGCCATTCTCGTCGATTTCCATGCTGAAGCCACTTCCGAAAAGGTGGCCATGGGGATCCATCTGGATGGCAGGGTCAGCGCCGTGTTGGGAACCCATACCCATGTCCCAACCGCCGATGCCCGCATCCTGCCCAAAGGGTCCGGATTCATGACCGATGTGGGGATGACCGGCTCTTACGATTCGGTCATCGGCATGGAGATTTCCTCGGTGATGCCACGGTTTTTGCGTGGTTTGCCAACCCGTTTCGAACCGGAGGACGCCGAGGGGAGCTTGGCAGCCGTCATCGTGGAAGTGGACGAAATGACAGGTCGTTGCCTCAACCTGACGCCGGTGCTGGAGGGCGGGGTATGGGGAAAAAAACGTCCCGGGATGGGATAAGGATTCGTATCCGGTTCGGCACCCCGAGCAACCTTTCCCGGCGGTCTCAGAGACTGATTTCGGCTTCCCGGGGATCGGGAAACAGATACCATTGCTCCAATACGTAATCGTTTTGTGTGCTGCGTGCCCAATGTTGCAACCAGGATCGCGCCGTTTGCACCGGTTCCTGGCCGAGACGGACCGTTTCCAGGAGCTGTAAAAATTCTTTATTAGCTGTTTCGGGAGTGGTCGTTTTCATGAAGCCGTACAGATGCATCAAACAATCCACCTGACGCGCCAGGGTGGCGGGTTGGGCCAGGACCCGCATGAGGTTTTGGCCGTAGGCTTCCAGGGGGGGGGATCCCTCATCGCCTGACGCCAAACGCCCCAAGGTTTGCATCGCTTCCCGATCATGGGCCATGATTTGCATTTTATGCCGTGCCTGGAATGTGGAGAGGCCGCGGTAACTGCCGTCGTTTTGCACAAAACGCATCCACCGATCCAGCACAAAAACACGTTCGATGAAATGTCGCCGTTGTGGTTCGGTTTGCAGATCGGTTTCCTCGACCACCACCGCCAAGGGTGATGCCTGAATCCATGCCCGGGCGAACAGACCCGAATCCTGGCGTATGATGGTGCCTTCCCGGTTGAAGACAGGGGCACTACCCATGGCGCAGGAGGGGGAGCGACTTTTAAACAGGAATCCCCGGGGGGCAACCGGGACCGTGGCCAGTCGTGCGGATTCCCGTGAACAGTATGGGGCCAGTGTCGTTGTCACGTCCAGTCCTGGTTGCAGCCCCAGGAGATGCAAGCCCTTGTCGTCCTGGACGAGGCGCACCGGTGGGCGCGGGACGCCCAATCCGGCCCCAACCTCCGGGCACACCGGAATCAGTTGAAAATGGTTGACCAGTGTTTGCGTGGCCCAGGGCAGGTGTTTATCCTGTCCATCGTAGCGCACGGGTTCGCCCAGCAGACAGGCGCTGATCCCCAAAGGAATGGAATGGTTCAAGAGGACCCCATTGGCGGCGAATCCGGGACTCAGTCGGGGTCGGGGACAATTTCGAGGATGTGTACATCAAAGGTTAAATTTTCCCCGGCCAGGGGATGGTTGGCGTCCAGGGTGACGACATCGTCGATGACTTCGACAACGGTGGCCAACATGGATTCCTCCTCATTCAGGGAGACGGCGAATTGCAGACCCGGTTCCAATTGCATGTCTGTGGGAAACAGTTCCCGGGGAAAGTCCCGAACCAATTCCTCTTCCCACGCGCCGTAGGCGTCGGTCATGGCGACGAGGATGCGTTTCTTTTCGCCAACGGCCATGCCCAGCAATTCTTTTTCCAATCCGGGGATCAGTTCGCCGTCCCCGATGGTGAAACGCAAGGGTTCGTCACGTTCCACGGAGGAATCGAACACTTGGCCGTCATCGAAGATCCCGGTATAGTGCATGGCGATGATGTCGCCGTTTTTGATGGTGGACATCCTTGGATTCCTATTCGCAAGAACTTGAGTGGAGTGGGAGAGGGCGGGTGCGGGCAGGCTTTTGGGTGACCATTGGCAACCAATGGGCCAATCCCTTGAAACCGGCGTACCACCAGGGGAACATGTTTTGAAGAAAGATGCAAGAGGATGTATGCGCAACCATGCGTTCGTCCTGGTGGTTCCCTGTGCGTATTCGGGTGGATGGTTATTGGTTGCCGGCGGTTTGGTGCTTTTTTTTGCGATGCTTGCCGTGGGGTGTGTTTTGTTGACAGAATCCGAATGGCACCGTGCGGATGAGGCTATTCGGACGATTCGCGATCAACTCCTGGTCGGGATACCTTTGGGGCGGATTCCACCGCCTCAAATTGGGAAATTGCATGTCATCGGCTATGAACAGGACGGCGAGACCGGGTGTTTTTATATAAGCTCCGACAGGCGGGTTACGCGTTGGAAAATTGGTATGGGCCCGGATCAGGAGGAAAGAACCGGGCCCAATACCAGGGAGACTGTTTTCAGCCGGACAATGACCGCCTTATTACCCGGGGCGGGGTGCCGGAAATTGTTGATTTACGTGCGCCAGGATTTCGGTTTCGTCGCCAGCGGTATTCATGTTGATATTGATCCGAATGGTTTGGCCACGCAGGTCGGCACGCCGCTCATCATGGACTGACAGGAACCACTCTCAAACCGGGAGCAACACTATGAACCTGACACCGGACGATATTCAAAAGCTTGAACGACTCAAGGAAGAACTGACATTCCTCCAATCAACGTTGGAAAATACACAAGGGAAGAGCCCGTACGAAATGGAGGGGCGAATCCGACAGTTCCAAGACAAAGAGGCGGAAATCAAAAGATTTCTCCGCCAGCTTGGTTTGGGGTGAGCCGACCGTCCCGAGCGGGCGCGTACCTTGATCAATTGGTCAGGTATTGTCTGTCGGCATTGACCCTTTCCAGGGCTTCCTTGGAAAGGTCCACTTGAAACGATTTCAAGTTGAAGCCGGTGATGGGTTTTGTCGCCATGGTGACGGAGAAGGGTCTGTTTTCGGGTGCGCCGGTGACGACTTCCTGAGGGGGTTTGCCCATTGAAGGCATGTTTTTATTGGTAGAGACGGTTAACGAATCGGGTCTATCTGTGACAATGGCGCTCATGGTTGTTTTTCCCTCCCTGTTTGGAAATAGTGCAGGTGCCGAATCACGGCTTGTTCAAATCTTGGGGTGATTATCCCCTGGCTATCGTTATTTGTCAATTTGTAAAAGGAACGAAAACGCTTGCCATGGGGCCTCCCGTGAGGTCGCCCCCGGAGTTCCGCATCCAAGTCGCATGCAGAACTTTTATTTGAGAGCATTTTTTCTGGCGAACTCGCCGTACTCCATGTCGGTTCTAATGGTATGGGTCATCAACCATTCCACCAGGAAGAAGTTAATATCCACGATAAAGGTAACCTGGCGCTCTTCGGTCAGTTTGCTGGTCAAATCACGTAACTGATTGATCAGATTTTGATGTTGTTCGGCGTGTTTGTCCAGGAGGGGATAGCCGATCCTCTTCATCCACATTTCCTCCGCCATGAAATGGGAGCGGGCGAAGCTGGAGAGTTCTTGAAGTGTTTGATCCATTTTTTGCCAATCTGCGGGTGTCGGCTTGCGGGTGTAGAGGGATTCCGCAATGACGCTCAAATCGGAAATCAAATCGATCAATTTGCGGTGTTCCCGGTCGAATTGCGCCACCCCGGTTGGGCGCAAACGATCATGCAAGGAGCCGCGAAAGTCACTGGCGCTTTTTCCGGCGGTGCGTCCGACGGGCTTGCGTGGTGCTGGTTGCCTGGATGGCGCGACGATGGCTGCCGGTTTGGGGATCTCCTTGACGACTTCCCCACGGGAATACCGGACATAGGCCATATCCATTTGATTAATATGTTCAAACAACCAGCCGACGAGTAAATGCAGCAGATCGACGACATAAGAAACGGATTGTTTCCACATCCGTTCTTCAATTTCCAATAATTTGCTGACGAAACGTTTGTGCGCTTCGTTATGTTGGGCCAGTCCCGGAAATTTGATTTCGGTCATGAACGTGTGTTCGTTCGCGAAGTGTTTGGTCGCATAACCTTTCAGTTCGTCGATCACCGAGCGCAAGGCGACCAAATCCTCCTGGCCCGGGGCCACTTTTTGGAGTTTTCTGACTTCGGAATAGAGTTCGACCATGATGTCCACTAGGCGAATATGTTCCTTGTGCAGATTGGGCAGGCCGATGTCCCGGAGACGGGCGTACATGTTGGCGCGGAAATCTTCCACGGTGTAGACCCGCATAAAACCATTCTGCGTGGCACTGAGACGTTTGTCGGATTGCGATTGGTTGCTCATTGCGATCATCTATCCCTTTGACTTACTTGCCAAGTCCCCATCGGGGAAGATATTGTCCTTTGTTCTTACCATGCCATGGATTACAGTAGTCAACCGAGGCGTTTTGGAGCCGATTGGGTCTGGATTATCGATAACCTAGGGGCCGGATGGTGCTGCTGGCCGTCACTCTGCTTGCTTTCATCGTGTAGGCTGAAAAAATTTATGGAACCATCATTGGAAACCTCCAAAGGGTACCTGGCAGAGTTGGTGGAACGCTTCAAGAAGGAAACCTGGGGCAAGCTCACCGAAATCAAGATTCCGCATCTTCATGAACAGCACTGCCAATTGGTTGGATACCTGATCGAAATATTCCGGCTCCAGGAAACGATGAAAATCAGATCCCTGACGGAGTCGGAGTTACGCTATCTTCAAAAAAATGTTCTGGACATTCAAGATTTTGTCCTTTATCACCTGCGGGAGGAAGAAGAATTCCTGGAGCGTATCGCCTTTCCCGAAGTGGTGCAGCACAAATTTTCCCATGCCCGACTGACGACAAAGTTCACTGCCATCAAACAATTGCTGGAAGCGGACGCGGAACGCCATATTTCCGACCTGTTTTTATTGATTTACAGTTGGCTGTTCGAACACATCAACAGCATGGACACCCTCTATTCCCAATATTACGTGCAAATGCCCCTGGCGGCTGATTTCCCCAGCAATGAATACCTGCTGGATACCATCATGATGTCGGCCATTGACGGCGTTGTCATCATCAACGATCAGGGAACCATTCTTAAATTTAACGCAGCTGCGGAAAATTTGTTTGAATACGATGCCGCCGAGGTGATCGGCAGGAACGTTTCCACGTTGATGCCGTCCCCTTATCGCGAGGAACATGACGGATATGTTAACAGATATTTACAGACGGGTGAAGCCCGAATTATCGGTACCATTCGTGAGGTTACCGGGCTCAGGCGCAATGGTCAAACCTTTCCGCTTGAACTGTCGGTCAGCCAGTTTCGTGGCAAGAATTCAACTTATTTCACAGGAATCCTGCATGATATCACGCTAAGAAAAAAACAAGAGGAAGAGATCATTCAGGCCCGAGATCATCTGGAACAGATGGTTCAGGAACGGACGCGGGAACTGCAGGAAAAGATTGCCGCCAATGAACGGGCCAACGCCGAATTGCATTTGGCCGCCAAAGTGTTTGAAAACGCCGGAGAGGCCATTCTGATCACCGACCCGGATGGCAATATCTTGTCGGTTAATCGGGCCTATCTGGAGATCACCGGTTTTGATTATGCGGATGTGATCGGACAAAATCCCCGCATTGCCAAGTCGGACCGCCACGAACCGGAGTTCTTCGCGGCCATGTGGAATACCCTGAAAACCGAGGGCAAGTGGCGTGGTGAGATTTGGGATCGGCGCAAGGATGGCAATATTTATCCCAAATTATTGACGATCACGGAAGTCAGGAATCAAGATGGGGTGTTGAAGAATTATATCGGTATTTTCAACGACATCACCGATGTCAAGGAAACCGAGAAAAAGCTGGAGAACCTCGCCTATTATGATTCCCTGACCAAGTTGCCCAATCGCAAATTATTCCAGGTCAGCCTGGATCACCATGTGGAAACCGCCAGGCGCAGTACTTTGATGTTGGCCCTGTTGTTCATCGATTTGGACAAGTTCAAGATGATCAACGACACCCTGGGGCATGGCGCGGGTGACGATCTGCTGATCCAGGTGGCCAGTCGGCTGGCGCAAAGCATTCGCAAGTCCGATATGGTGGCCCGGTTGGGGGGGGATGAGTTCACCGTCATCCTGACGCAGATCGCTAACGAGGAGAGTGTGGCCCATCTCGCTGATAATATCATCAAGGTTTTGACGGCCCCCTTTATTTTGTCGGGTCATGAAGCGGCTATCGGGGCCAGTATCGGCATCAGTTTGTTTCCCCAGGATGGAAAGAATACGGAAACCCTCATCAAACACGCCGACCTCGCCATGTACCAGGCCAAAAACGCCGGTCGCGGGGTGTTTCGTTTCTTCATGCCGGAAATGAATGCCCTGGCGCAGCACATGATGCGTCTGGAAACCAATCTGAAAAAAGCGGTCTTCAAGGAAGAGTTCACCGTTTATTATCAGGCCAAGGTGGATCAGGGGCATCACACAATCATTGGCATGGAAGCCCTGGTACGCTGGCGGCATCCCGAACATGGACTCATCCCGCCCAACGAATTCATTCCCATGGCGGAAGATACCGGGTTGATCATCCCCATTGGTTTGCAGGTGTTGCGCATGGCCTGTCGCGATACCGCCAAACTGCATCAGGCGGGATATGGTTTCCTCAAGGTGGCGGTCAATTTGTCGGTGCGGCAGTTTCGCCAGGCGTCCGACTTGCTGCAAGCCATAAGGACCATTCTGGCGGAAACCGGGCTGCCAGCCCGCGCCCTGGAGATGGAAATCACCGAAAGCATGGTCATGGGCAATGTGGAGGATGCCATCCGGGTGATGAAACAGATACGGGATTTGAATGTTTCCATGGCCATGGACGATTTCGGCACCGGATATTCTTCATTGAGCCATTTGAAAAAGCTCCCATTGCAGACCATCAAAACCGACCGTTCCTTCATCAAGGATATCGCCCATTCAGAGGAGGATCAGGCCATTATGGGGGCGATCATCTCCATGGCCAAAAATTTAAACCTGAATGTCGTTGCCGAAGGGGTTGAAACCGAAGCGCAATTACAATTCCTGGCGGAACGCGGCGTCCATTGGATCCAGGGCTTTTATTACAGCAAGCCCTTGCCTTTTGATGACTTCCTGCAATTCGTCCGTGCATGGCCCTATGGGGGCGGCCCCTGAAGGAACCAATGGGCGAAAGCGGTCGTTTGCCCCAGGCCTTCCGCGACATAATGGGCTCGTTGGGCATCTTCCAAGGTGATTTCATAACTGCTGTGTACCAGGACGAGATGACCAACTCCCGCTTTGTGACCGGCCTGGATGTCACTCAGTTTGTCGCCAACCATGATGGAACGGCTGACGTCGATGCCGTGGCGTTGGCTCGCGTCCAGAATCATGCCGGGATTGGGTTTGCGACAGGGACACGCCATCCGGTATAGGGTAACCTGGGCTTCGGGGAGGTGCGGACAGTGCAGCACATCGGTCAGGGGGACACCGGCATGGATGAATTGCTGTCGCATCCACTCGGTCAGGATGCCATAATCCTCCTCGGTATAGTATCCCCGGGCGATACCCGATTGATTGGTGACGACGATCACGGCAAAACCGGCCTCTTGAAACAGGCGGCAGGTTTCGAATACCCCGGGCAGGAAAATAAAATCTTTTATCCTATGTAGATAATTGATTTCTTTGTTAATAACCCCGTCACGGTCAAGGAACAGCGCGGGCCGTTGCTGGGTGGTCATGGGTCAGGAACTTTCTGTGGAATCGGGTTGTGAGAGGGGCTGGCATGGTATGGACCGCCATTACCATATCCTATTAAGTATAGACCCGGGTTGCGCCCGTTGAAAATGGTTGCTGCCTTGGCGAGTAGTCAAAAAAATTTGCTGACAGGTAAAAAATTATGGATGTTCTCTCATTGATTGGAAGGGATTCACCCCTGTTCGCCATGGACATTGACCGGCATGCCGGTGTTCTCAGGGAGTTGGTTCAAGGTTCGCGCTTCCTGGTAATCGGCGGAGCGGGTTCGATTGGTCAGGCGGTGACGCGAGAACTGTTCAAGCGCTATCCCAAGGCGCTGCACGTCGTGGACATCAGTGAAAACAACATGGTCGAACTGGTACGGGACATTCGCAGTACCCTGGGTTACACGCCGGGCGATTTTCGCACCTTCGCCATCGACTGCGGCAGCCGTGAGTTCGAGGTGTTCATGGATTGCGAAGGTCCTTACGACTACGTTCTCAACCTGTCGGCGCTCAAGCATGTCCGCAGCGAAAAGGATCCTTATACTTTAATGCGCCTGATCAACGTCAATATATTGAATACGGTCAAAACGTTGCGCTTGGCCAAAGCGGCAGGGGCGCGCAAATATTTTTGTGTATCAACCGACAAGGCTGCCAATCCGGTGAACATGATGGGGGCCAGCAAACGCATCATGGAATTGTTTCTGATGCGTGAAAGCCTTACCCAAGACGTATCGACCGCCCGTTTTGCAAACGTCGCCTTTTCCGATGGATCCCTGTTGCATGGATTTAATCAACGTTTTGCCAAACGGCAGCCTTTTTCGGCACCCAATGATGTGAAACGATATTTCGTGACCCCCCGGGAGTCGGGTGAATTGTGCATCATGTCCTGTTTGCTGGGTGAAAATCGTAATATATTCTTTCCAAAACTGAGCGAAAAATTGCACTTGATAACTTTTGCTGAAATTGCTGTCCGCTATTTGCACCGTCTCGGCTTTACGCCCGTCGCATGTGCCAGCGAAGAGGAAGCCAGGGACAGCGTCGACAAATTGATCGCGGATAAAAAATGGCCCTGTTATTTTTCCGCCAGTGATACCACCGGGGAAAAAGATTTTGAGGAATTTTATACTCATACGGAACATGTGGATTGGCAACGTTTTGATGCCATTGGCGTCATCCACAGCCCGGCCATCTTCGATGATGCCCGTCTTGGCGAATTTGCGGCTGGTGTCGATCATCTGCGGCACAAGGGGAGATGGTCCAAAGAGGACATTGTTCGGTTGTTTTTCCAAGTGCTTCCCGAATTCGCACACAAAGAAACCGGAAAATATCTGGATCAAAGGATGTAACGATGTCATGGTGAACTGTGTTCGCTATCGTTAATTTCTGGCATTCCCCTTGCTTGCAATAATCTGTTGCCAGCATGATCTCCCACGTCTGGGTGTTTTATGGCGTCAATTGAACAGTCCAGACCCGATGACGTTTGATCGAAATACGTGGAAATATTGCAAAAATGATCGTTATTGCCATAAAGCGTCATTTGGGAAAAAAATAATGTGGCAAATAAAAAAAAACCTTGTCAACCCCGCAGTGTTTGATTATAACCACCGGGTCCGATTATATGAAAGTCAGAAATCGGCGGTGAAATCAGGGGAACAAGGTGGTGTTGTACTTATAAATAACAATGATTTCAAGGGGATTGAAATGAGAAAAGCAAGAGTGACCCGTTCTGCCCGTCAGGCGCCGAGCCGTAGCCCGATGGATGCCGAAGGGATGCCCAAAAGTGACGACGAACCATCAGGCGACCAGGAAGACAAACCTCCGGAAAGTGGGCGTGTAACGCGAACCCTTTCCTCGGATCACCTCTCTGGATTTTGTCATTCCCTGCCCGGGCTGTCGCCCACCTTCCCTGAAAATGAGCGGAGTCAGCAGTTCCGCGCACTGCACTATCCCGATGTCACCCCTGGCCAGTGGCACGATTGGCGCTGGCAATTGAAAAATCGCATCCGTCGGTTGAGCGAATTGCAACGCTTGTTTCGTTTGACAGCGGAGGAAATGCAAGCCTTTGGTCGTGGCAAACCCAAGCTTCCCATGGCACTGACCCCCTATTATGCCTCGTTGATGGATCCCGAAAACGGGGACGATCCCTTGCGTCGGACGCATCTGCCGGTGGGGGGGGAACGGGTTGTCGGTGAGGAGGAATTGGTCGATCCCCTGGGTGAGGAGGATCGGACGGTGGTTCCCGGCCTGGTGCATCGTTATCCGGATCGGGTTTTGTTGATGGCAACCCGGCAGTGCGCAACCTATTGCCGTTATTGCACCCGTTCCCGTATGGTCGGAACGCAACCGCATGAAAAAATACAAGGATTCCGACAACATTGGCGGCAGGCGGTGGATCATATCGCCAGCGATTCGCGTATTCGCGATGTCGTCATCTCGGGTGGTGATCCTTTGACGCTGGGTGATGAGGAATTAGGGGTGTTGTTACAGCGCCTGGCCGATATCCCCCATGTGGAAATTTTGCGCATTGGTACCAAAGTTCCCATGGTGTTGCCGATGCGGGTCACCCCGGCATTGGCGTCGTTGTTGAGCCGGTTTAAATCGTTGTGGATCAATATCCACTGTACCCACCCCGATGAATTGACACCCGAAGCATCCGTGGCTTTGGGCCGTCTGGCGGATGCAGGATTGCCCCTGGGGTCGCAGACGGTGTTGCTGGCGGGAATCAACGATAATGCCCAAACCTTGAAACGCTTGTACCATGGGTTGTTGCGGCATCGGGTGCGCCCTTATTATCTTTACCAATGCGATCCAATCCCGGGTTCGGCGCACTTTCGGACGCCGGTCACCAAAGGATTGGAGGTCATGAGTCAGTTGCGTGGTTTCACCTCGGGTTTGGCGGTCCCTACTTATGTGATCGATGCCCCCGACAATGGCGGCAAAATTCCCATGTTGCCAGGGATGCCGTTGCGGCGGGAAGAGGGCGATTTGCTGTTAACCAACTATCAGGGACGTACCTGTCGTTACCCTGATGGTGTGGCGAGCGATTCCTTGACCGAATAAATGTTTTGAAGGTGAGGGGATCGGTTTATGCGCATTGGCTTTGTCTATGATTTACGTGACGATTATTTGGCCGAAGGCTTTACCGCTGAGGAGGTCGTCGAGTTTGATACCCGGGAAACCTTGGGGCATATTGAAGGATCGTTGATTCGCCTGGGGCATGAGGTGGAACGAGTGGGGCGGGGGCAGCAGTTGGCCCGCAGGCTTGCCCAGGGTCAACGATGGGATATGGTGTTTTCGATTGCCGAGGGGCTCCAGGGACGGAGCCGCGAGGCCCAGGTGCCAGCGGTATTGGAACTGTTTGATCAACCCTATCTGTTTTCCGATCCCCTGACCATGGCATTGACGTTGGACAAGTCCATGGCCAAGCGGGTGGTGGCATCGGCGGGCATACCCACCGCCCCGTGGCGCGTGGTGGCCTCTCCGGACGAAATCGATGCCATCGATTTGGAAATGCCCTTGTTCGTTAAACCGTTGTGGGAGGGAACCGGCAAAGGGTGCGATGTCAATTCGTTGGTGCGTGAGCGCAAGGCATTACCAGGGGTGATTCGCGCCAAACTGGAGCGTTATCGGCAGCCGGTGTTGGTGGAAACTTTTTTGTCGGGGCGGGAATTCACCGTGGGTTTCATCGGCAATGTCCCCGATGTCCATGTGTTGGGGGTGATGGAAATTGTGTTGAATGCCCGTGCCGATGCTGAGGTGTACACCATGACCAACAAAGAGTTGAGTGAATCCCGGGTCGATTATCACCGGGCGGATGATGCGGTGGGGGAACAGGTGGTGGCTTTGGGCCGGGCCGCTTTTGCGGCATTGGGATGCCGCGATGTTGCGCGTCTGGATTTTCGTTGTGATGCCCGGGGCAATCCTTATTTCCTGGAGGCCAACCCGTTGCCCGGAATGCATCGGACCCATTCCGATCTGCCGATCATAGCCGGTCTGATGAAAGTGACTTACGACGAGTTGATGGCGATGATCGTGACAGCGGGATGTCAGCGTTTGTCGATACCGCAGCAGCCGGGTTGATGAGGGGCGGGATGGTGTCGGGAAATCGCGTTGTTGTTGCGGTGGTGCATGGAGCCTGGGGGACGAGTCTCGATGAGGAGGATACCCGCGAGCAGGCGCGTTGTGTGTGCGACAGCCTGACGCGCCTGGGTATGGCGGCTTCTATTGTGGCGCTGGGGCCGGAGCTGCGCGAACTGGCGGAAGTGGCAACTCTGCAACCCCAGGTGGTTTTCAATCTGGTGGAGGGCCTGGGGGGGCTGGGGCGACGGGCGCATGAGGCGGCCAATCATTTGGCCACCCTGGGGGTGCCCCTGACCGGGGTGAATGGTCCCATCCAGGAGGTGGTGAATTCCAAGATTGCCGGCAAAGAGGCGTTGCATCGGGCCGGGTTACCGACGCCACCCTGGTCCCGGGACGGGTCTGACATCTCTGGCGATGATCTGTGGATCGTCAAACCGGTTTGGGAGCATGGATCGCTGTCCATGGATGCCTCTTCGGTGGTGCCGGCGGCTCAGGTTGCCCAGGCTCTAGAGCTCCGTGCCCGGGAATCACAGCACCTGCATTTTGCGGAAAAATACATTCCTGGCCGGGAATTCAATGTTTCCATCGTACAATCACCCCGGGGTGGGGAGGTTTTCCCGCCGGTGGAGATGTTGTTTGTCGATTATCCCGACGATGCCCTGAAAATTGTTGATTATGCCGCCAAGTGGGATGCGACCAGTTTTGGTTATCACCATACCCCGCGACGTTTTGCGTTTCCGGAACGGGATACGCTGTTGTTGCAGCGTTTGCATGAATTGTCCATGGCCGTGTGGAATCACTTCAACATGACCGGGTATGTCCGGGTTGATTTTCGCGTGGATGCTCTGAATCAACCATGGATCCTGGAAATCAATGCCAATCCCTGTTTGTCGCCTGAGGCGGGGTTTGTGGTGACGGTGTTGCAGTCGGGTTTGACATACGATCAACTCATCGAAAGATTGGTTCGGGCCGCTTTGGGTTGGCCGGAGGAGATTTAAGTGAACGAGCCGCTGTGTCAAATTCTTGATATAAAAATTGACGATCATGTCGTCAGGGATGATATGGAACGGGTTCGCGTGTTGGTGACCCAATGCGGCAATTTCACCCCTGATGAAGTGGATATGGCTGTGGAGTTGGTGGAGGCGCGACTGGGTCAAGGGGATAAATCGGGCTATTTTTTCCTGTTTGCCCGCTTGCCTTCGGGTCGTCTGGCGGGGTACTCCTGTTATGGTCCCATTGCCGCCACCGATGGCAGGTTTGATTTCTACTGGCTGGCGGTAACGCCCGAATATCAAGGGAGTGGTTTGGCGTCCCGTATCCAAGTCGCCACCGAAGAGGTCATGGTTGGGATTGGTGCCAAGCGCTCATACCTGGAAACGTCCAGCACCCCGCCTTATGAAGCGGCTCGACGTTTTTACACCAAGGTTGGCTATCGAATGGATGGCATCAACCGGGATTTTTACCGCAAAGGCGATGATCGGTGTGTCTTCGTCAAGGCGTTGGTGGAGGAGTGAACTGGAAAAATGGTTCAATAATTGCATTAAAATTTGGGAGTCGTGCTGGTGATTGCCACCAACGTCTTTCTCAAATGGATGCAATCGTCAGCCAAACGTCTGTCGTAGTACGTCATTAGCCTGCCACGCATAACTAAAAAAATACATGTGAAAGACTTCCCGTCGAACCAAACATGAGAGGGGTCCGATGAGGAAGCCATGAGACAAAAAGCTTTTGGCCTCGATGCAGCCACTGCCCAGAATCCAAAATCTAGCGGAGCCTGGATCGTCGATGATGAACGCGAATCGCGTTTTTTCATCAGTACGACATTGCTCGGGCGCCGGGAAATGGCTAACCCGTCTTTCGCAATTCGACCCTTGATATAGAAAATTTTCTGGGCAACCGGACCAGAAAAATAAAGCTTATCAACGGTTCCACTTTCCAATAAATCTAAAATCTCATTGTGGTGCCGACCTACCCGTTTGACCTGGATGAGGTTATCCGGAAAAATCGGGGTATGTTTCTTCGATCAAAAATTCGCCGCAAGGACGGCAAGATTCATCGCTACTGGAGCATCGTGGAAAATCGGCGCATTCAGGGGAACCGACATGTCCAGCGACAGGTTTTGTATCTTGGTGAGATCAACGACACACAACAAGCTGCGTGGTGCAAGACCATTGAGATTTTTCAGGAAGGCAAAGTCCAACCTGAACAAATGGTGCTTTTGTGCGCCCGGCAGGGCGCACTTACTTGGGGGTGAAAGTCCCCTACAGGCCCGGCAAGGGGAACTGTTAGCCGGACGGCAAGGGTGTCCACCGTGAGGTGGGATCTGAAGGAAGCCGC
>PEAK01000131.1 GCA_002753515.1 Magnetococcales bacterium | reverse complement strand
GTCTCGTGTCATTGCTGAATCAACTGCAACGGCTTCAAGGTGCACCATGAACCGCCGTGTACGGAACCGTATGCACGGTGGTGTGGGAGGACGGCGGGGGAGACTCCGCCTCCTACCCGATTCCCGTGTTTTTTGTTCCAAAAACGCCGAAACACCACGAAAAATTTGCCAGCCGACCTTGTCGTCTTCAAAGCTTTTGTGTTCAATCAGGACGTAGAAGCAGATAGGTTTGCCGCTGATAGTTTTGGTCTCAAACAGACGGTCTGAATAATAGGGACGCAGATTTTCTTCAACAAAACTGCCCTCAACCGATTGCGGTGGTTCGGGTGCCAGCAATCGAGCCACTTCAGGTGGCAGGTACTCCTGTAGCAAGGCACATGCGGTATCCGGGGTGGACAGTAATGTCTTGAATAATCTGTCGTGTGGTTGCGTGATGTCGGTCACGGTGAAATCTTTTTCTTCGTTTGGGTCGCTCCTGGTAGAGCAACATGGACGTATCCTTTGGCATCTTCGATATTATTCCTCTGGAATCGTCTTCCATCATTTTTCATGCATGACAATGGTGCCATTCCAATCCTCGGCGGGTGGTGTGCGCAGCAAGGCCTCACACTCCTGGCGTGCTTGTTTGGAAGGTTCATCCCCTGGAACCAATGCCAGGCAGGTGTCGAAACATGGGATGGCTTGTTCCCATTCACGTCCAAGGTAATGGGCCATGCCAGCACTAAAACTTTGTAGAAAACGCAGCATCTCGGGAGAAATGGTCGCCATCTCATCGACCAGTTCATACACCCGAACCCCTTGAACCTTGCCTTTGACGGCCACCACCCCCAACAAGCGGGTCGCCATGGTTTCCTGAACCAGGGCGTGGGTGCTTTCGCCGATGAGAATCCGCGTTTGAAAAAATTTATTCAGCCCTTCCAAGCGACTGGCCAGGTTGACCACATCACCCAGGGCTGTGTAGCTCAATCTTTCGGAGGTACCGATGTTGCCGACAATGGCAACGCCCGTACAGATTCCGATACGTGTGGAAAAGAGTGGATACCCCTTGGGTTGCCAATCCTTGGCGAGTTCGTCCAATGCCCGTTGACACAACAAGGCGGTCCGACAAGCGAAAACGGCATGTTGGTCGTTACCCCGGGGGGCGCCCCAGAAGGCCATGACGGCATCGCCGATGAATTTATCCACGGTCCCTTTATTGCTCAGGATGGTGCCGGTCATCTTCGCGAAATAAACCCCCAATCTTTCGGCCAGCACACCGGGTTCCAATTGTTCTGAAATGGTGGTGAATCCGGCAATATCTGAGAAGAACAAGGTGATGTTACGTGGTTCCGCACCCAAAACCGCCTCCTGGCGCAGGGCGATCAACTCGGAGACCAGATCCGCCGGTACATACTTGCGAAAGGAACGCAGGCTGTTCTTGATCGTTTCAACCGTCGCTTCCATGCGGACGATTTCCCTGATTTGGGAATTCGCCGGGACGCCTCCGGAAAGATCCAAATTTTGAATACGTTGCAGATCTTGATCCAATACCAGCAAAGAGTGGGCAATACGTCGCGTCACCATCATGCTCACCCACATGCCCAGCAAACCGCAGACAATCAGCATGAACAGAATACGGTACAGGGAGTCCCGTTCGTGTTCGATCACTTTTTTTGCCGTCATGTCCATGCCGATGACCGCTTCCACTTCTCCATCAGCGGACGGAATCGGGGCATAACTGGATAAAAACGTGCCCCATTTATCGGTAGTGAACCCCTTTTCCACGACCGTCTGGTACGGTTTGTCAAACGCCTTGTACAACAGGGGCGAGGCATCGTTATAGACATCTCCGACATGACTGATTTCCGCTTCCGACTCTTCGGCATCAATAATAAAAACAATTTGTCCCTGGGCATTGCGGCGACACGTATACAAAAAGCGGATATCAGGGGAAATATTGCGAATTTCTTTAAGAATGGATTTCAAGGTCAGATAGGTGGCGTTGCCCTCATCCTCCCGGTTTTGAACTTTGCGATGCAGGACCGGATCGATACGTTGCGCAGCAACCGTGATCATGTCCGCCATGCGGGTACGCAAGGTTTCCCGCAACATGGACTGGGTCATCCAATACGTCATCCCACCCAGGAGAACGGCAGTTGCCACGACCATCCCCACCGATACGAAACCCAGGCTGAAGCGCAGACTGATGCCACTTTTAAATAGATCTTTCAACATGATTCATCCCCGGAACGCGATTTTTTCCAAGCTCGCGATCATGAAGTCACCCAGTGGGCGGAGAAACAAACGTTGGGGTTCTGATGGGATCCCTTTGCCGAGTAAAAAAAAAGCGGGGGTGAACCCGCTTTGGTAACAGTTTATTCTACTGATCATTTCCCTTTATTTTTGGCTGCCGGTTCTGCGGCGGGCGCATCGTTGGGAACGGACGCATCTTTCCGGTTATATCCGGGATAGCCGCCAAAATTACCGGGATTATTACCCCAATATCCGGGGTAGCCGCCATAATATCCGGGGTAGCTGCCATAATATCCCGGGTAGCCGCCATAATATCCCGGGTAGCCGCCATAATATCCGGGGTAGCCGCCATAATATCCCGGGTAGCCGCCCCAAGGTCCACCACCCCAAGGTCCACCACCCCAAGGTCCACCACCCCATGGACCATCATCATTCCAGGGCATGCTCCACCAGGCATCCGCCGATGGGGCCGCAGCCAGCAGCACCATTCCCACGGAAGCCGCCAAAGTCAAAGCCTTGAGTGTTTTCTTCATCCTGAATCTCCCCTATTGCCGTTTGTCATCCGACATAACCTGTCAACACAAACATGGCTCAGGGTAACCACAAGCGGAGGCCGGTTTCAAGAGATTCTCTTCGCGTTGGCTTCTAAACCGCAGCCATCTTGGAATGTGTAGTTATTGTCATCCCCGCGAAAGCGGGGATCCAGAGGGCATTTCTACTTCCCCTGACTTTCTGGATTCCCGCTTTCGCGGGAATGACACTGGAAAGCTACGTTTCCCGTGTTGGTTGCGGTTTA
>PEAK01000130.1 GCA_002753515.1 Magnetococcales bacterium | reverse complement strand
TTTGGATGGCCACCCGGTTCACCGTTCCAGCAAGGTCCGCAAGTACGTTGAGAGTACGGAAGGCAAGTTGGAACTGTTTTTTCTGCCTCCGTATGCACCGAACCTCAATCCGGCAGAACACGTTTGGAACCATCTAAAGAACCACAAAATGGGCAAAACGCCCATAGCCGGACCAAACCAGTTCCAGGCCAACGTGCGTTTTTTCATGCGTTCCTTGCAAAGCATCCCCGAAAAGGTCGCCGGCTTTTTTCGGCACCCTGAAACCCGATATGCGGTACCTGTCAATGTCGGCTAACCAATGCACTCCTTAGTAATATGATTGGTCATACGGGCAGGGTATCCGGGCAGTAACAGGCTGAACAACTCGCAACAGCTTCCTTTTCACAAGTCAGGTCGTCCAAAGCCAATACCCGTTCCGGGACGAGAAAAACACGATGGTCAAACAGCACATGATACAATATATTCTCAGGATCATCGGCAAGCACCGCAACCACTCGACCTTTGCCGGCACAAGGCACGACAACCCGCCCCTCCACCCCCAGGGCGGTCTGGCAGATGACGCTATCCCGGAGCCAGAATTCGCTGGCTACCCAGGGGGCATTGCCCTCTTGCAGCTCCGCTTCGCGAATGCCGACAGTCATCCCTTGTTCGATGAAATGGACTTCATAGACGATCTCGTTTTGCAAAAAAACGCCATAATGGCGTACAAAACCGACCGACCCACGGCGCACCAACAATTCCCCCGGACGTTTGCCCATAAAGGTGCCATCGTTGCGGATGGGGCGGGTGACCCGAACGGCTTGGCCATAATCGTAGCGAGGATGCGACATCGACATGGGGATTCCTTTCGATTGAATCCGTTAATTACAGACCGGATTGATTTCGGCCCTGGCCTGCTCCATGAATCGGGTTAATTCTTCCGGCACCGGGGGACGTTTGGTTTGCGTGGCATGGTGACGTAGCGCCGTCAGGATCCCATCGGCCAACTCGCTGGAGAGGTGATGGCCCAATTGTGCGTAAACATGCTGGATGGCGTGACGCCCCGAATGCTTCCCCAATACCAATTGGTGACTACGGCCCAATTCCCGGGGATCGACCCCTTGATAATTACGCACATCCTTGAGCAATCCATCAACATGGATGCCGGATTCGTGACTGAACACCAGACTACCCACCAGGCTTTTCTGACAGGAGAGCGGTCGACCACTGGCACGGGCCACGAGTTCGCTCAAGGGGGGCAGTCCCCACGGCGCAATGCCGGTATCCAATCCCATGGTTTGTTTCAGTCCCATGACGACTTCCTCCAAGGGAGCATTCCCGGCCCGCTCACCCAGACCATTGACGGTGGTATTGACATGGGTGGCACCGGCCCGTACCGCAGCCAGCGAATTGGCGGTCGCCAAGCCCAAATCGTTGTGGGCGTGGATTTCAATGTCTAAATCCAGGGCGGCACGCAATCGACCCACTATGGCAAACGTTTGAAACGGATCCAATATACCCACGGTATCCGCGAAGCGGATACGCTCGGCACCCGCAGCCTGGGCCGCTTCGGCAGCCAGGAGCAAAAAATCGGTGTCGGAACGGGAGGCATCCTCGAAACCGACACAAACCGACAATCCCATGTGACGCGCCCGGGCCACTTCGCGCCGGATCAGGTCCAATACCCGATCACGGTCACTCCCCAGTTTGTGCTCAATCTGCTGATCGGAGATCGGGACCGACAAATCCACCAGTTCCACCCCGAGCCCGGGACAATGACCGTAATCCGCCGCGTGCATACGGCACCAGACCAACAACCGCGCCTTCAGACCCAAACCGGCCAATACACGGATTTCTTCGCGCTCAACTGCGCCCATGGCCGGAATACCCACCTCCATTTCCGGGATGCCAAGGGCATCCAAAGCCCGGGCAATGGCTATCTTCTCCTCGATGGTAAAGGCCACACCAACGCTTTGTTCCCCATCACGCAAGGTGGTGTCGTCAAGGATGATGCGACTTCGATGCGAAGGGTCCATCACTTGGCTCCTTTAGGCAGCGACCTCCAGTGGGGCATGCTCCTGGCAATTTTTCGGGCACACTTTGGCGCAGGAAACACAGCCGATGCAATCATCAGGATTGCTGATCGTCATGACATAAAGCACGTCATCGTCAAAGCCGTCATCATCCAATTCTTCATCATTCAACGCGTCATCAACCTCCAGTTCATCGCGACTCACCAATGAAAAAACATCTCGGGAACACACCTTGAAACAACGCCCGCAACCTATACACTTACGATAATCGAGCTTGACAATGAAATGCGGAGTCCAGGAACTCCCCGCCCGGGTCAGTCCGGTCACATGCGCCATGGTTCTTCTCCTTGTCGAACGGGCAATGGTCTACAGACCTGCCACTTCCGGGAATTTGCCGATGCGCCCCAAGGCCACGTTCAGCAGTTTGTCCGATTCGGTTTTAAGGGTGTTGATGTCGGGGAAACCAAAACGATGCATATCCCGCAACGTTTTATCGACGACAACCAATTTGCCGACAAGGATCAGCACCGTGCCAAAACCTTCATGATTGACATTCAAGAAAGGTCTCGCGATTAAACTGCACTCGGCCTCGATCATCATGGCCACGGCATTGTAGAAGGCGCTGAGACGCGACAACGTGGCCGGGCTGATATCGCCAACCACAGGAATACCCTTGCGGGCTTCCCGGGTGAGCAGGAATGGTTCGATCAACTGTTCCGGAGTGGACTTGTCCTGTACGCCATAGGTATCCAAGGCACGCATCTGTTTAACCAACTCCCGCACGAATGCAGAGTCATAAATGGAATCAGGGGCGGCTTCATTCATGGTTCGATCTCCTGGCATGATTCGTAGCCCATCTTCGCAAGCTAATATATTATGAATCATATAAATACAGTATATTTTATAATTTAAGCGAACAAGTGAATTAAAAAGGCAATAAATAGTTATAAGTGCGTGATAGCCTATTTTTTTAATTCAATGAAATCAAATTGTTAGAAAAACACTCCTTGCCGGTTTTTATTGTAGTGGCAAAAT
>PEAK01000005.1 GCA_002753515.1 Magnetococcales bacterium | reverse complement strand
GAGGTAGTCCGTCAACTGGAAGAGCGTCACAGAAAGCGCCAGATCTCAATTGATTTAGCCTATATTAAACAAAGAGTTACACAGGAATCTGCATCTGGTTAATGAATGTGACAAAGTAGAAATAGGCGACCTCATGCAACGGGAAGATCTGGAGATGGTCGTTCCCGTCCCGCTCCACCCATTGCGTCTGTTGTGGCGGGGGTACAATCAAGCGGCCCTGCTCGCGGGTATGCTGGCCAAAAAACTCCATCGTCCTTTCGTGACAAATGCCTTGCATCGTAGCAAAATGACGAGACCGCAGACACAGCTCAATCAAAAAGCCAGGTTGACCAATGTCCAGGATGCCTTTGTTGCCAAAAAAGCGACTTTTGCCGATCGATCCATCCTGCTGGTAGACGATGTTTTCACCACGGGATCCACTGTGTGGGCCGCTACACGCGCTTTGAAGGATGCCGGGGCCAGGCGGGTGGTTGTATGCTGTCTGGCCCGGGTCGATTATTAATTTTGCAAGCAAGTCGTCATCGGTGCTTCTCGCCAATATTGAAAGGGAACGTTTATGCTGGAAGTTGAAATTTATTCGACCACCGTTTGTCCCTACTGCGTTCGGGCCAAACAATTATTGGACAAGAAAGAGGTAGCCTACCGGGAAATCAACCTGACAAAAAATCCCGAACTGCGTGATGAAATGTTGCGCCGTGCCAATGGTAAAAGAACCGTCCCACAAATCTTTATCAATGGCCAGCATGTGGGGGGATGCGATGATCTGTATGCCCTGGAATCATCAGGACAACTTGACCCGCTGTTGGTACACCGATAATGGACGCCCCCCTTGCCATCATCCAGATGAATTCCGGCTCGGACCGCAGCGATAATCTGAAGCAGTCACGATCGCTCATGGAACAGGCGGTGAAACGGGGTGCCGGATTGCTGGTTCTGCCTGAAAATTTTTCGCACATGGGCGCGAGCGAAGATGAGAAACGGGCGAACGCCGAAGATGTCACGGATGGTCCTTCCCTGGGTTTCCTGCATGATTTTGCCCGGGAGTACCGGGTTTGGATCGTTGGTGGCTCCATACCGGTCAGGACACTGGGTGGCGAAAAAATTACCAACACTTGTTTTGTCGTTGACGATCATGGGGAAGTACGGGCCCGCTATGACAAAATGCACCTGTTTGACGTCATCCTCCCCCATGATCGCAGCTATCGGGAATCCAACTTGGTACAAGCCGGTGATCAGCCAGTAGTTTGTGATACCCCCTGGGGTCGCCTGGGATTGGCTATTTGTTACGATGTTCGTTTTCCCCAGCTTTTTTCAAAACTTGGTGCCATGGGGGCGACTCTGATCACCTTACCCTCAGCGTTCACCGCCACCACCGGCGCTGCCCACTGGGAATTACTGGTGCGAGCGCGGGCAGTCGAAAATTTTTGTTACATGGTGGCCCCGGGTCAATCGGGGCGACACCCCGGTGGACGCATGACCCATGGCCATTCCATGGTGGTCGAACCTTGGGGTGGCATTGTCGCCCAATGCGGCGATGGACCGGGAATTGCCCTGGCATGGATTGATCAGGAACGTGTTGAGTCCTGCCGGCGACAGATCCCGGCATGGAAAGGAAGCGATAAACTCGGCTAGGCAGTCCCGTTAATCAGGACTACTCCGCCCTTTAGGATCCATAATCCGGCCAATCGTTGCTCATCAAGGCTCTGGCTTGAGCCGGTTCCAGTTTTAACGCCTGGATAAGCCCCCGGGTAATCACAGTGATCAACCGGGCCAAGGCGATTTGGTGCGTCTGCCGGGTGGTGGCGAAGATATAATCGGACAACGTTAGAAAAACCGCGAATGGTGAGGGTTGGTCGTGCATCCAGGCAAGAAATGTTGGAAAACGTTGCGAATTACCGATCAAATCCCAATAGCGACCAAACCGACGCAATCGTTGCATGGTTGCAAAATCGATGTGATCATTGGCCAGGATGTCGTATGGCGGATGGGGATTATACCTCATGTTGTGGATACCCGGGTCCTGACGTGCGAGTTGGGTGCCCGGTAATCGTTTCAAAATACCAACCTGGATGTCGTGTGGGTGCAACGCAAACAGCCGATTGAACCCTGCCTCCATGCTGACCAGGGATTCCCCTGGAAGGCCAAAAATAAGGTCGGTATGCAAATGCACCCGGGTGTTGTTCTTGAGCCAAGCCAGATTCTTTGCGGCAGCATCGTTGTTTTGCGAGCGATGAATACGTTTCAGGGTATCCCCGTCAAACGTCTGGAAACCGATCTCCAATTGCAAGCTCCCCGGGGGAAAACGAATGAGGGTCTCCTTGAGGGCTGGCGGCAGGTGGTCGGGAACCATTTCAAAATGCAAAAACAAGCCGGGAATATACCGTTCCAGAAAGAAATCGAGGATAGCGATAGCCGTCCTGGTATGTACATTAAAGGTGCGATCCACAAACTTGAATTGCCTGGCACCACGGGTGAGCAAATCCTCCATGGCTGAAAAAAAGTGCGCCAAAGGGACACGGCGTATCGGGGCATCCCGGGCGGAGAGACAAAAACTGCAACCATGCGGGCAGCCACGCGAGGCTTCCACATAGGTGAACCGATGTTCCAGATCGCTGCTATCGTAAAGCGCGTACGGAAGTTTCACCCGGGTGAAATCAACCGGGGGTGCTGTGATACGTTTTTTCGCAGGGCGAATACCCGGGGTGGCATACCATTCCCGACACACATCCCGGAACACACCCTCCCCTTCACCGGAAATGATGACATCGGCGACATCGAACCAGCGGTCGTCTTCCGGGACAGCGACCATTTCCGGCCCCCCCAGGATAAGGATGATCTCCGGTGCCAGAATCTTCATTAATGCCAACAAGTGCCGCACCGGTTCCACATTCCACAGGTAGACCCCTATGCCGATGATGGCGGGTTGAAACCGTAATACGGTCTCGGCGATATCCATGGGCCGGTCATGAATGGTAAATTCCAGGATGGTGCAACGGTCGCTCCATTCATCCAGATTGGCTTTTAGACAGCGCAAACCCAAGGAGGGGTGACGGAAGCGCGCATTGAGGGTGGTCAGGACGATCCCTCCGGGACTCATGGGTGACTCAAGGTTACCCATGCTCAAGCCATTGCTGTCCGCCCCTGTCAATGGCATGGACCCTGTTTGCGCAACAATTCCAGGAAATCGTCTGCCGACACCGGACGTGAGAAGAAATAACCTTGGGCTTGCGAACAGTTTTGTTTGGCCAAAAAGGCCAGCTGTTCCTCGGTTTCCACCCCTTCGGCCACCACTTCCAGATTCATCGCCGCCGCCATGGAAATAATGGAGGTCACAATCGAGGCATCCTCCGAATTTTCCACCAGATCGCGCACAAAGGATTGATCGATCTTTAAAGCATGCAGTGGCAACGATTTTAAATAGCTCAATGATGAATACCCGGTGCCAAAATCGTCGATGGAGATATGAATCCCCATTTCGCGAAATTCGCGAATAATTCCAACGGTCCGGGTCACATCGTGCATGGCGATGGATTCCGTGATCTCCAATTCCAGGCCATCGCTGGTCAAATCTGTTGTCGCCAGAACATCCTTGACCTGTTGGATGATATCCTCGCTCTGCACCTGCAACGCCGACAGATTGACCGCCACCCGCAAACTTTTCCAGCCCATGGTACGCCAACTGTGTACCTGCTGGCAGGCTGTCTTCAGAACCCACAATCCCATGGGAATGATCAAACCGGTTTCCTCAGCCAAGGGAATGAAATCTCCGGGACTGATCATCCCTTTTTCCGGGTGGCACCAACGAATCAAAGCCTCCATGCCGACAATGAGTCCCGAAGCAATACCGATCTTGGGTTGATAATATAAAACGAACTCATTTTGCTCCAATGCTTTGCGTAAATCTTTCTCCAGGGATAGCCGACGATTGGTTTTTTCATTCATTTGTGGCGAGAAAAATTTATAGGTACCGCGCCCCACCTCCTTGGCGTTGTACATGGCGATATCTGCATTTTTGATCAAAGTCTCGTAATCCCTGCCATCTTCGGGGAAAAGGGCGATGCCAATACTGGCGCCGATAAAGAATTCATGGCCGGATACGGTAAAAGATTGCTTCAGTTCACGGATCACTTTTTCCGCCAAATGGACGATATTCTGACTCTCCCCGGGATTGGGCAGCAAGACGGTGAATTCATCCCCACCCATGCGTGCAATGGTATCGGTCTGGCGAAAACATTTTTGCAGGCGTTCCGCCACCTGCAGCAACATGGCATCGCCCGAATCATGGCCCAACGTATCATTGATATATTTGAACCGGTCCAGATCGATGAAAAACACGGCCGCATGTGTCCCAGCCCGCCTGCCCAAAGCCATTTCCTGCGTGACACGATCACGAAACAACATACGATTGGGCAAACGGGTCAACGGATCGTACCAAGCCATGTATTGCATGCGCTCTTCGGTTTCCTTGACGTGGGTCACATCGGAAAAGATTCCAACATAATGGCTGATTTGACCCGAATCGCTCCAAACGGCTTTGATGCTTAACCATTTGGAAAACACCTCACCGGATTTTTTCCGGTCCCATATTTCCCCTTTCCACGCCCCGTTTTTCAACAAAGATTGCCACATTGCCGTATAAAAATCTTCACCGTGCCGTCCCGAGCGCAAAATTTTCGGATTGGCACCAATGACCTCTTCGGGCGGATACCCGGTCATGTCACTATAGGCTGGATTAATGGCAATAATCCGGGCCTTTGGATCGGTAATGACGATCCCCTCGCCAGCATTTTCAAATACCTTGATATACAGCTTATAATTTTCCTCTGTTTCCAGGCGTATGGCTATCTCTTGAGACAATCGGGTATTGGTTACCAGCAGTGCTTCTTCACTGCGCTTGTGAGCCAGGATACGTCTTCTCATGGGAAGATAGAGGAGAAAAAAGACGGGCAGGGTCAGGAGAAAGACCAGCACAGTGGCATCAAGAATCACCGACATCTCTGCCGGCATTGGCCCCAAGAGGGGCAAGAGCAACATAATGGTCCCTTCGCTGAGAAGCGTCCACAACAACAGCTGCAACAACGATTTGACAAGATGCCATTCGGATGGAGGACGTTGCAAATCATCAGACATGGTAACCATCTTCATGGAATGACAATCTGTATACTGGAAATACGGTTGCGTTCGTGAAAGCCAAGTCAACGCAACACCCAACCAAACCGGGCGCACGCCCTCCCCGCTTGTGCCACTCTAATCCATGTTGCAGCCGGTTGACTACCAGAAACACCTGGGCAGAACCAAATTATTCCACAGCATCAAGGATTATTTTTTTCCAGGTTGAGTTCCCAGTGGCCAAACAAAGCCTTGCGATATTGGAGATGGACGCTTTGAGCCGCTGCGACAAAGCTTTCAATCTGTTGCATGGTTTTATCGTAAGTTTCAAAAGTAAAATGCGATCGAAAGAACGGGTCACCATACTTGCTGCACATCTCGATGAGAACGGTTTCAACTTTCGTATCCAGCTTGATATCAGGCCACCGCATACGAAAACTGATTTTTTGCCCCGGAGACAAATTGGGACGTTTGCCGGCGGCTTTGAAATAAAATCCACCGTAACTGATATTTTCCAGTTCGGGCTTAAAAACTTCCTTGCGCCCGACAGCCGCTTCCAAACTGACGTTCCAGGCTGGGTCGACGTTGACACGAACCGATTTACGCTTTTCGGTACGAATCATGATTTCGCTGGGAAACGATATTTTTAAAATATTTTTGCTGACCTGTTCGACAAAGGTGACGTCCATCAAAAAGTTAAAATGCTTGGAATTCATGCTTATCGTGATCACATCCGCATGGCGAATGCGCACGTTGCCAATGGGTGGCACCAAAGCTTTGATGAGCAGATACAAATTTTTTTCCGATGAACCGATTCCCCCGGCCATTTTCAAAGTTGAATGATAATCAAAAATCTGGGCACCAATATGCAGCAGGATGGGAATTTCGCCATCCATGGTCAGAATGGCCATCAATTGTTGCAACTGCATCCGATCATCAATCCGTACCGCATCGGGGGCATGGGCAACCCCCTTGGGATATTGAGACCGAGCTGCCTGATAGATAACATCAAGAAAATCCATGGTTTCTCCCTCAGACGGCAAAACCGTACACAATCCTGGGAACATGGTGTGCATCCTCAAGAGATCCCACGCGATGCAATCCGCAACCATGCAACAGTTCAACCACCGCATCCTTTTGGCGGGAATCAATTTCCAAAGCCAACAATCCCCCCGGATGCAAAAATCCAACCGCCTCTGGAACCAATCGTCGAATCACAGACAGACCATCCACACCACCATCCAATGCCACATGGGGCTCGTAACGAAGAATTTCCGGCTGTAGTCCCAAAACCTCCGCATGGGGAACATAGGGCGGATTGGTCACGATCACGTCAAAACGTTCCGCACCATCAAGCACCCCCATCAAATCGGACGACAACCACCGCACCCGCTCATCGACCTGCAACCGTTGACCATTGAGGGAACTTACCATAAGGGCCTCTTCACTCACATCCAGACCCACCCCCGTAGCATTGGGAAACTCCAACAACAAACTGATCACCAAGGCCCCCGAGCCACAGCCAATATCCAAAAAATGCCAGTTTCCCGAATGTTCGGCATAATGTTTCAGCACGATTTCCAATAAAGTTTCGGTTTCTGGTCGGGGAATCAGGACGCGCCGATCAACGGCAAAAGTATTTTTCCAAAAATCCTTTTGCCCGATGATATAGGCGACCGGCTCCCTGGCTGCACGACGTTTGAGACGGCTCTTGTAGGCCCCCAATTCCTCAACGTTCAGCGGTCGATCCGGGTCCAGAAACAGACCAATACGTTGCAGATTGAGGGCATTTGCCAGAAGGAGTTCCGCATCCAGCCTGGGGGTATCCGCACCCCGTTCGGCCAACCACGGGCCGCTCCATTGGAGCAGCCTGCGGATCGTCCAAACGGGGTCGATGTTCAAGGAAGAGTGATTCAGCGCGAACGTGTATCGGAAGGTGCAGCCGCCACTTTGGTGCCACCCGATTTCAACATGGCCAACAAGGGCTGGGTCCGTGCGTTGAAATCATTCCGATAAGCGGGTGATACGGGATTGGCGGCAGCCATCTGTACCGTCAAAGGATCGACCTGATTGTTGTTGACACGCACCTCAAAATGCAGATGGGGTCCGGTAGTCGTCCCTGTCATGCCCACATAACCAATCGTCTGACCTTGTCTGACACGCGCACCGGGCCGAACCTCATTGGTAAAGCGCCCCAGATGCGCATAAGCCGTGGTATAGGTGCTGTTGTGATGCACCAGAACCAACTTGCCGAAGCTCCCCTTGTAGGAAGCGTACGTGACAACGCCATCGCCCACGGAACGCACCGGGGTACCCATGTCAGCGGCATAATCAACACCCTTGTGGGCACGGGTAAACCCAAAAACCGGGTGCCTGCGGTTGCTGGAGAACACCGAAGAAATGCGGCGAAAATCGACAGGGGCCCGGATGAACATTTTACGAATGCTCTGTCCTTTTTCATCAAAATAGCCCGATTCGCCTTTGGGATTGGTATAATGGACGACCCGATACACCCGCCCCTGATTGATAAACTCGGCAGCGAGGATACGCCCTTCATTGGTCTTTTTAGCGGGGTTATACCTGGTATCCCGCACCACAGAGAAACTATCACCGGCATGAATATCACGGGCAAAGTCGATATCCCATTCAAACAGTTCCGCCAGGGCCGCCGACTGCGCATTGGTCAAACCAGCCTTGCTGCCTGCGGCAAACAGCGAGCCGTCCGCCCTGATCGTGGCACTGATGGTTTCAAGGCGATTGGCAGGGGCTTTTTTCTCTGCGGAACTCTTTTCGAGTGCACTTTTTTCGGCGTTGCTCTTGTCGAGCACGACTTTTTCAGCGGCGCTCTTTTCGACTGCGGTGACAATTTTTTTCTCAACCTTGGAAACGAAAGCGCCGCCATCCTTACGCAACCAAAAAACGTTCTCTTCGTCCAGGGCATAAGAAAGGGCCTGAAGCACCCCGTCCGGGGATACATCCAAATTTAACACTTTCCCTGGTTGCAGCATGCGGCTCAAGTCGAAAACGCGTGCTGCTGCCTTGACGACATCCTTGGCGGTTGCCTCGTCAATATCGTATTGGGCGAGGAGACTGACCAGGTGGTCCCCGGGTTTGATGGTGATGGAAGCCGATTTGGCGACTTTGGTTTTGCTTTCAGGTACGGCGGCCTCTTCCTTTTCGGTCACGATGGGAGGCTGCGGGGCAATCCTGCGATCACTGCTGCTCAGGATGGCGGCTGCATTTTGATCAATCAATTTGGCTTCCAGGGCATCAATACCGGTAGGCACACTGGCAACACCGATATCGCCCTTTTCCAGGGCACCCTTGAAATCACCCGATTCCGTCTTTTTGACGACCAGCGTATTGCCGTCTTCTGTAGGATAGGCCAGTGAAATGAGCTGTTTGCTATCGTCGAACACCAGCTTGACCAACTTTCCCGTCTGAAAGTTGGCCGACAGATCAAAAACGGCGCGGGCACCCCGGGCTATAGCGTAGATCGTCCTCAAGGAAACATTTTGCCGTTGCAACAGCGATGACAACGTATCGCCCCTGGAAATGCGTTCAATGATCACCTGACGATGTTCGGTAACCTGGGGTCGCCCCCGATCCATGCGCACAAAGGGGGTACGCAAAGCAACCGAAGCAATGGGATCTTGCGCGGACTGGGCCTCATCCTGGGAAGGGGGCTTTTGATTTTTCGCCTTTTCATCGACCGGCTTCACACCGGCCTTTTCCTGGATATGCGTCAATTCACTGCGCAGCAGCCAGCCGAGATAATCGACGGGAACGCTCCCCGAGGTACTGGCGTTCAGGGCACTGTGGGTAGCTATCAACCCAACGGTGACCATGCCGAACAATAGAGAGGGAAACTTCCGTTCACGACTCTGTTTTTCAGCCGGGGCGGATTGGGTTCGCGTTCTCGTTGCGAATGTTCGTGTCTTCTTGTGTCTTCTGGGTCCGGAAAGCATACGTCCTCATTTGTAAGTCACCGATTTGACGATTACCCCTGGTCAAGCACCCGGTTTGGTGTTCCTTGAGCCATTAATGCAATTCAGGGTCCGTTTTTACAGGCGACAGTGATAACCCTTACAATTCACGAAGTTTGACATTCCCTAACCATATAGCACATCAAGTCAAAAAAGAGGGTAACCTAATGCAACCCATATACCTTGTCAAGTCTTTGTTACAAATTTTCGAGACCAAGGGTCAAAATCGCGTCGGGCGCGGTGAGTCAATTCCATCTTTCGGTGTTTTTTTGACGCATACACCTCCAGGGGTGGAAACAAGCCGAAATGAATGTTCATGGGCTCATAGTGTTTGCCGGGAATCTGGGTAACATGCCGCAACAAGGCACCGAGTGCCGTTGTCGCCGGTGGTCGTTCCGGCAATCGACCCGTCAAGAGTTCCGTAGCCAAGAATATGCCTGCCATGAGTCCCGAAGCGGCCGATTCCACGTAGCCCTCCACGCCGATCATTTGACCCGCGAAATAGAGATGGCCATCGCCCCGCCAACGCAAATATTGGTCCAAGACCAGGGGACTGTTGATATAGGTATTGCGATGGATCGCCCCCAAACGTACGAATTCCGCGTGTTCCAGGCCGGGAATCAAACGAAAGACCCGCTGTTGATCCGGCCAAGCCATACGGGTTTGAAAACCAACCATGTTCCATGCGGTTGCAGCCTGATTATCCTGTCGCAATTGCACCACGGCCCAAGGACGTTGACCATCCGCATGGGGATTGGCCAAGCCCACCGGCTTCATGGGACCGAAGCGCAGCGTGTCCACACCGCGTGTTGCCATGACCTCGATGGGGAGACACCCTTCAAAAAATGGGATATCCCGATCCAATTCGTGCAGTTTGGCCGTTGATGCCGCGAGTACTTGCGCGACAAAATGGAGGTAGGTTTCGCGATCCAAGGGACAATTGATATAGTCATCCCCCCCCTTGTCATAACGCGATTGTTTCCATGCCCGGGTCATATCGATGGAATCCGCAGCCACAATGGGAGCAAGGGCGTCATAAAAAAACAGCCGATCCCGACCCAGGTTTGTTTCGATCCACGGGATCAAGGCATCCGAAGTCAACGGTCCGGTCGCCACAATGCAAGGCTGGTTGGCGGCGGGCTCGCGACATTCCCGCGTCACCAGGGTCACCCGTGGATGATTGCGCAGTTGATTGTGAACAAAGGAGGAAAAGCCCTGGCGATCCACGGCCAGCGCCCCGCCGGCGGGCACGCGGTTGGCATCCGCTGCGGTCAATATCAGGCTGTCCATTTGCCGCATTTCCTCATGCAGCAGACCGACGGCGTTACGTTCGGGATCACCCCCGCGCAAAGAATTGGAACAGACCAATTCCGCACACAGGCCGGTGGTATGCGCCGGGCTGAACCGAATCGGTCGCATATCCATCAGGGTAACGGAAATTCCCCGCCTGGCCAATTGCCAAGCCGCCTCCGAACCTGCAAGACCACCACCGATTATTTGAACGTTGAGGCCGGTATCCGCCACGAACAAACCTTTTCAAGAGATCAACGAAGCCATGGGAAACAAGTAACCCACACGGGCGAAAAGGTTACCGTCTCCATGGAAACCCCTGGGGATTGTCCCGGTTAATCTCTGATAAAGCAAGGTTTCTCAGTGTTTTTTCGCCATAATGGCTGCGATGGGGCATGGAGGATCATCGCATAATCGGGCACAATTCACCCTTGAACAGTGGGCATGGGTGCGCCAATGTGCCCCAAAGACAGGCCAAGGCCGCATCCCACCCACCATCCATTTTGCCAAGGAGTTGCCGCGTGCCAGAAAACGTCCTCCTGATCGTTTTTCTCTTTGGAATCACCTGGGGCAGTTTTTTAAACGTCTGCATTTATCGCATCCCCCTGGGTAAAAGCATTGTCCTGCCGGCATCACACTGTCCCCAGTGCAGTCAGGCCATCCGCTGGTTCGACAACATTCCCCTCCTGGGATGGGTGCTGCTCCGTGGGCGGTGTCGCCACTGCCACGCTGCCATATCCCCCATCTACCCCCTGGTGGAGCTGTTGGCGGGCATGCTGGCGATCCAGGTGATCGGGCACTTCGGGTTGAACTGGCAAAACCTGACGCTGATCCTTCTGGGTTATGCCTTCATCGTTTTGGCGTTCATTGACTTTCAGCACTATATCCTCCCCGATGTCATCACTTTGCCGGGCATCGCGCTGGGCCTGATCCTGGCTTGGACGGGATGGTCAGCCCCCCCCTTGGCCACGCTGCAAGAGGCTTTTCTGGGCCTTGCCATCGGGGGGGGTGGCTTGTGGGGCTTTGCCTGGTTGTTTCAAAAAATTACCGGCAAGGTGGGTATGGGATTGGGTGATGTCAAGCTCTTGGCCATGATTGGTGCCTGGATGGGTTGGCAATCCCTCCCGTTCACCCTTTTTTTCGCCTCCCTGTTGGGCACAACCGTTGGTATCCTGTGGATGATCGCAGCACATCGCAACCGTTCGCAACCCATCCCCTTTGGCCCCTATCTGGTCGGTGCCGCCTGGGCTTATCTGTATATTGGCCAGTCGTTGACCCAATGGTATCTGGGAAAAGGGTGATCCAATCCACCCACATCTTAAAAGAACCAAATCCATGTCCACTACCCGAAATCAACAAAACGAGGCGCTCCATCCCCTGTTTCTCGTGGGGCTGACCGGATCCATGGGTTGTGGCAAAAGCATGGTGGGCCAACTGTTCCTGCAAGCAGGTGCCTGGCTCATCGATACCGATCAGGTTGCGCGTCAGGTCGTCGCCCCTGGCAGTCCCGGGTTGCAAGAGATCATTTCCCGATTCGGCACCCATTTTTTACAGGAAAACGTTGCGGGATCACCTGGTTTGGATCGCAAAAAAATGGCGGCCTGGATTTTTGCGCATTCAGAAAACCGGATCGCATTGGAAACCATTCTCCATAGCCGAATTCTCGAAGCCATCCGGGTTGAGTTATTACAAAAATCACAGGAACACCGTGCGTCGACAAATACTTGCGCCAAAATAGCCATTTTGGAAGTCCCTTTGCTTTTTGAATCCGGGTGGGACCGTTATTGCGACCTGACGATTAACGTTGCCTGCGCCTCCCGGCAATGGCAGCGCCTGGCATCGAGAAACTCCATGTCCGAGGCGGTCAAGCGCCAAGCGATACAAAGCCAGCTCCCCGAAGAGGAGAAAAATCGCCGCGCCCACCATATTATCGACAATAGCGCTTCCATGGAGGCGACGGCTTCCCGGGTAGCCGCACTCTGGTTGGAATGCCAGCGCTTGGCGAACAACCATCTCCGCACTCTCTGGCCCGCCCGTGAATGCCGATGAAAACCGACACACCCCACCCCGGGTAAAAAAATGCAATGCGCCACAAAATAAGATTGACTTTAGTCGCAACCCTGGGTACTTTCCACTCCCGAAGGTGAGCCGAAACGCGATCAAGCGGTTGTTTCCCGCCACAAGCCTTTTCGCCAGCACTCCTGATAGCCAGATCCAAATTTGGTTGCGAACCAATTCCCATCATCAGTAGCTTGAAGCGCCGTCTCAGGACAGGTGAATGAAGGTCGGCTTCATAAAATTTGTTTTTTTATTTTCTTTAATAGAGTGATTTCCCATTCCTTCACCAACCATTCAGGATCATCCAACCGTTTACGGGCCACGATGACGTAAGCCCGATTGGCTTGCGAACCACCCACCGGAAACAAAACGTCCAACCCGATACCCAGCCCACGAAATCATGTCCACCAACACATCCGAAAAAACAGCGACCCTGAACCTTAAAGTGCTCAAAGCCATGAGCGTATCCGAGCTGACCGCCCTCGCCGATGAAAAAAAGGTCGAGGGGTTCAACGGCATGCGCCGACAAGAGCTGATCTACTCCATCCTGAAGGCCGAGAGCGTCATTAACGGCCAAATTTATGGTGAGGGGGTTCTCGAAGTTCTCCAGGATGGGTTCGGTTTCCTACGCGCCCCCGATACCAATTATCTCCCGGGGCCTGATGATATCTACGTATCACCATCGCAGATCCGCCGTTTCGGGCTGCGCACGGGAGATGTGGTCGAAGGTCAGATTCGCGCCCCAAAGGAAAGTGAGCGCTATTTCGCCTTGCTGCGGGTGGAAAAAATCAATTATGAAGACCCCATCAAAACCCGTGGCAAGATATTGTTCGACAACTTGACACCCCTCTACCCCGATGAACGGTTGGTGATGGAGGTGGAAGGATGTCCCGAAGAAGATCTCGGAACCCGGATCATTGATCTCATCTGTCCCATCGGCAAAGGACAGCGCGGGTTGATCGTTGCCCAACCGCGTACCGGCAAAACCATGCTGATGCAAAGCATTGCCCATTCCATTGCCGTCAACCATCCCGATGTCTACCTGCAGGTTCTCCTCATTGACGAGCGTCCCGAAGAGGTTACGGACATGAAACGTTCGGTCAAGGGTGAGGTGGTTTCCTCAACGTTTGACGAACCCGCGACCCGACATATTCAAGTGGCGGAGATGGTCATCGAAAAGGCCAAACGATTGGTGGAACACAAACGCGATGTGGTCATTCTCCTTGATTCCATCACCCGGCTGGCCAGGGCATACAACACCGTGGTCCCTTCCTCGGGAAAGGTTCTGTCCGGTGGTATCGACGCCAATGCCCTGCAACGTCCCAAGCGTTTTTTTGGTGCCGCCAGAAATGTCGAAGAAGGGGGATCGTTGACCATCATTGCCACGGCGTTGGTTGATACCGGTTCCCGTATGGACGAGGTGATCTTTGAAGAATTCAAAGGCACTGGCAACATGGAGGTGCATTTGGACCGGAAATTGGTGGAGAAACGCATCTTCCCCGCCATCGATATCGCCAAATCGGGAACCCGCAAAGAAGAATTGCTGACCAGCCGGGAAGAATTAGGTAAACTGTGGGTTTTACGGCGTGTCCTTCTCCCCATGGGTCCGCAGGATTCCATGGGATTTTTGCTGGACAAGGTCAAAGCGACCAAAAATAACAGTGATTTCTTTGCCAGCATGAATAACTGACAACCAAACGGTCCCGATCAGGCGACCCAGGCCATACCTTGTAACCCGAGATAACAAAGAGTCCGCTATGAAAAAAGATATCCATCCCGAATACTCGGAAATCACCCTCACCTGTTCCGGCTGTGGACACTCTTTCACCACCCGTTCGACAGGCAAAAATACCGCCCTGGGTGTATGTTCCAATTGCCATCCCTTCTATACCGGTAAACACAAACTCCTGGATACGGCTGGCCGGGTGGAACGCTTCATGCGCAAGTACGGCAAAGAAGGTAAAACCTCCCTCAGCGAGTGACGCCCTGCCTTATGATCTGGGGGCTGATTGTGTTGCAGCCTCCAGATGCACCACCCCCCCTGTAAAAAAATTGCCGCGATTCACACTGCCCAAGCCGGTCTCAGCCGATAAATTGTGACGACAGCCAATGGTAAGTCGCAGTTCGCTTGAATAACTTAAACACACTGGTATTCTTGACGTATCGGAATAATGCGGAACGCTCTGACCAGTCCCAAATGGAAAATTCCAGGATAGCGTTCGCCAATCGGATATCGTATAAAAACCGGAAAAAACCAAAATGCAGTCGTAAACGGATCAATACCCGAAAAGGGGAAAGCATTCGTTTTTTGTAAGTATCAATATAACGTAAACCCGTTGGATTGACGATGTCAACGATAAGGGCAGCATTTTTGGCCAGTATGCTTTCGCCCGGTGAAAGCCAAGGATAGTCGACAGCGGTATCGGCAAAACCATGCCGGTTCACTGGATTGTCGTAGCGAACTTTCCATTCCTCCAGGGAATCAGGGGCTTTGAATCCATACTGTTCCACCACCGTCTTGTAGAGGGATCCCCCCGGATATACCCGATAATATTGTGGTCCAATGATTTGAACATTGGGGGAGTTTTGAAGAATGTGCGCGGCAAGGGTAATGGTCTCAATCATTTCCCCATAAGCTTCCCCTGGCAAACCAACCAGGAATGAGGCATTGAGTTTGATGCCCGGAACCTTCCTCATGGTATCGACCACATTATGAATATTTTTTTTCTTGATGCCTTTTTTTATATATTTTAATACGCGGTCCGACCCCGATTCAAATCCAAATTTTAAACATTCACACCCCGCCGTCTCCAATTCCCTGAGTAACGATTCATCGACATAACCTTCGCGGAAGTCAGTCGCTCGAATGCTGGCCCGCCAGCGGAAGGTGAAATGGTTGGACTTATAAAACTCAATTAAATCAAGAATGCGTTGCTTATCACGAAAAAAAAGTTCATCCCGGAAATAGACTTGCCGCGGATTATACTCATTGACAAGGGCTTTCAGCTCTCTTCCTAAATGTTCAATCGGTTTGCCACGCCACCGCTGATCAGTAATTGAAGTAAAACAAAAAGTACACTTATAAGGACAGCCGCGTCCCGCAAGAATATTAATATTGTCTGAAAAATGAACACGCGCCCTTTCGTCCAATAAACGATAGTCGGTATCGTAAAAAGGTACCGAATCGGCTGAACGAGTACGGAAAAGAACAGAATCTCTTTTATAAACAATGCCAGGAACCTCTTCCCATTGCTGCCGACCGGCATTCAATTGTTCCATGAGGCCGGAAAACGCAAGCTCACCATTACCGTATGAAATAAAGTCAATATTGCGATACTGTGCCGTTTGCTCGGGACAGAGGAATGCATGGGGTCCGCCCACAATCACTTTGCATCTTGGATTTTCCTCTTTGATCATGTCGCACATATTGACGAGAAAAGGGGCATCCGTGCTGAAGGCGCCAATACCAATCAACGAATAGTCACGCAGCCTGGGACGAAGCTTTCTAAAAGTTTTTTCTGCTCCCTCAATACTTGCATCCAATAGCTCAATATCGTATTTTTTAACGTTTGTTAAATAACTGCCAACACTGAGAACACCCCAGGGCGTTGCTGTCAGATAGCCATGATCTGGATTGATGAGAAGTGATTTCATGAGAAACTCCGCAACTAAAGGCGCACCAACATATTCTAATCAATCCCCTCCCAACATAGCAACCAACGTTTGGTCCCTTCCCCCTCGCCACCACTGTAACCACCGATACGACCACCAACTGCGACGATACGGTGGCATGGAATCACGATGGGAATTGGATTGGCACCCAAAGCCTGTCCGACTGCTCTTGGACTGGTTTTCAATTGTCTCGCCAAATCGCCATAAGTGGCTACCCGCCCCGCAGCAATGCCGGCCACCCCGGCCCACACACGCTTTTGAAATTCAGTCCCCTCGGGACGCAAAGGAAAGGATATCGGAACCTGAAAACGCTTGGAAAAATAATCATTCAACCAGGAATAGAGGGATTGGGTCAAGGGATGGGAACCCGATTCCAACAAGGGCAAAGACAGCGGTCGGAATGAAAGTGCCAGAATAGCCTGGTCGTCACATTTGGCCCAAAGCGAACCCAATGGGGAAGGCACAACCGTCATCCAAACTCGCGGTAAAGGTTCCACACCCCTCCTCTACACCCCTACCCACCCCAGAGACAGGATTTCTCAAGGCTGTATTAAACCGCAGCTATCTTGGGATGTGTAGTTATTGTCATCCTCGCGAAAGCGGGGATCCAGAGTACTTTCCTACCTCCCCTGACTTTCTGGATTCCCGCTTTCGCGGGAATGACACTGGAAAACTACGTTTCCCGTGTTAGTTGCGGTTTAATTACTCGTTGCCAAATAGCTCATCGGATTCAAGGCCTGGACATGATGCCGCAACTCAAAATGAATCTGTGCCTGTTTAACACCACCCGACTTGCCAGCCAGGGCAATTTTATCGCCAGCCCGCACTGTCTGACCGCGCTTGACCAGGATTTTTTGATTGTGTGCGTAGGCAGTGGTGTAATTGCCACCATGACGCAACAAAATCAGGTTGCCATACCCTGGCAGGCTGTCATCGGCATAGGCGACGACCCCATCCGCTGAGGCCATAACCGGATCCCCTTCGCGGGCGCTGATATCAATGCCGTTATTTTGTCGCGCACCTTGTTTGCCAAAGCGGCCAATGACTTTACCCACATGTGGCCACAACCAAACCTTAGGGGCATCCGCCGGCAGTTGCCAGGAAGAAGATTTGGAAGCTGCCGCTGGGGCCGCTTTGGTTTCCGCTTTGGTTTCCTCCTCGGTATCACCATCGGCCTCTTTGACAGCCGGCTTGACCCTGGCCTGCGGTGATTGCACAGAGGGCTCCATTTTTTTGGCAGCTTCCTTCAATGTGGCAGCGTCTTTCTTGACAACGCCGCCGGCAGCAACCTTCGGGACGGGTTCAGGCCGCGGTCCCTGTAGCGATTTGGCACTCTTGGCTAATACCGTGGAAGAGGGAACGACGGGCGTTGCCATCTTAACCTTCTTGTCCGCAACAGCACCCGCTGACGCTGGTACCGGCACCTTATCTTCGATATCATTCACTGCAACAGGCGGGGGCGATTTGATTCCCCTGTCTTCCAGATCGCTTGCGGTCGCCGAGGGTAGTTCGACCCGGGTCGGGGATAGCTGATCATCCGATTCGGACGGTTTCAGCAATATATTCTGGCCCACCCACAGATGATCCGGATTTTTCAGCCGGTTCCATTGCGCCAGTTTATCCACCTCCACACCGTGAACCGCCGCTATGGCCCACAAGGTATCCCCGGGCTGAACCACGTAGGTATCGGTTTTCGAAGGTTTGATCTTGGTAGTACTTGGTTCCATACCCCACGCCAATGGGGGGCCGGATTCAATCCTGACCTTGGCGATGCTGTCAGGATCCTGGCAACCCACCAAAATCACCAGGGGTAATGCCATGGAAAGAGCTAACGAACGACGCAATTGCCCGGTCGATGAAGACGCCCGTGGGCAATCCGATTGATGCTTGCTTACCATGATTGATAACTCTTTCGCCATAACCCCCACCACGTCCCAACAAATTCACCCCAGCCGCCTATTGAATAACAGAACGATCTCCACGATCCCGTCAAGACCTTAAACGGGATTGATCGTCATGTCAACATTCAATAATATATGTCCCGCTATCGTTGCCGCGCACCAAAAAGGCGGTTCGCCGTTTCAATAATGCGACGGCACAACTCTTGTGCCTCCTGGTCGGTCAGGGTATGGTCCAAGGCACGAAAAACACAGCGAATCGCAAAACTCTTTTTACCATCCGGAAGGGTTTCACCGCGATACACGTCAATCAAACGAACATCCTGAATGAATCCGGGCTCGATACCGGACATGGCCGCCATAAAAGGTCCGGCACCGACACCATCATCCACCATAAAGGCGAAATCACGCTCCAGTGCCGGAAATCGACTCAGCGAACCATCGCTTTTGTTCAACGTCAGACGACAAGCGTGCAAACGATCCGTATCCAACTCAAACAAAAACAACGCCTGGGGGAGATCCAAAAAGCGTTGCTGCTCAGGGTGCAGCATACCGATCCAGCCAATCGGGGCGTTGTTTTCCTGATCATGAAAAGTCGCTTTTTGACCGGGATGTAAAAATTCAGGGCCACCAGCCACAAAGGTCAAACCGGGACATCCCAGGGATGCCGCCAATTGTTGCACATCCCCTTTCAAATCAAAAAAATCGACCATACGGGAACGGTTATGCCAGGAAAGCTGGTAAGCTTCCCCGGCGATCAAACCCGCCAATCGTTCCTTTTCCATCAGGAGATCCTGGCCTGGCAGGAATACCTTGCCAACCTCAAAAAGACGCAAGTCCAGGTTACCCCGGCTCAAGTTATGACGGGCCGATTCCAACAATCCGGGACATAACGATGTTCTGAGAACCGCCATATCCTCGGAAATGGGATTGAGCAACTTTTCAGCGGCCACATCAGGATCAAAACGATGTTGTAACGATTCACCTATAAACGAATAATTGACAGCTTCCAAATAGCCCAGTGCCGCCATGCGCTGTGGCAGCATTCGGGAAAATGTTTCTCTCGGGTTGACCTCCGCAGGACGCGTCTCCACACGGGGCAGCACACGGGCCACTTGATCATATCCGTGAACCCGCACGACCTCCTCCAGCAAATCCTCCTCCAACGTCACATCGTGCCGATGGCTGGGCGGCTGAAAATAGGTCAGGCCAGCAACCACGGTCTTCCTGCATCCCAACCGTTCGAGCAAGGCATCCATGGCCGCAGGGGAGAGATCAATACCCGCCAGACGGTTGATGCGTTCGTAACGCAGTGGTATGGGTGCCCCCGGCTTCCAGGTCCCGGCTTCGGCCAGGGTGATCGGACCGGCTCGACCACCGCAAATTGACAGGATCAGTTCCGTTGCCCGTTCCATGGCCAAAGTCAAACCCATGGGATCGATACCCCGCTCAAAGCGATAGCGCGAATCGCTCAGTATGCCCAGATTGCGACCGGTTCGGGTCACCAGAGTTGGGGAAAAATAGGCGCATTCCAGGAAAATATCGGTCGTGGCCCCGGTGACACCGGTATCCTGCCCACCCATGATGCCAGCCAGCGCCAATGGACGGCGCCCATCGGCGATCAACAGATTGTCAGGCCCCAACTCCACGGTACTGCCGTTGAGAAGAGTCAGTTTTTCCCCTGGAAAGGCGCTACGCACAACGAGTGGCAATTCCAGTTGTCCCAAATCAAAGGCATGCATGGGATGATTCAGATCAAGCAGGATGAAATTGGTCACGTCCACGACCGAGTTGATGCTGCGCAATCCCACCGCCTCCAGTCGATTTTTCAACCAGGCCGGACTGGGAGCCACGGTAAGGCCACGAATCACCCGCCCGGCATACCGGGGACAACCCGTTGGATGTTCGATACGAATCTCAGCCCTGGCCATGTCGTTGACAGCGACTTGCGGCGCCAGTGGACGCAGGTTGCACCCGGTCAACGCCGCCAATTCCCGGGCGATCCCCCGGACCCCCAGGCAATCACCACGGTTTGGTGTCAATTCCAACTCGATCAAATCATCGTCACGGCCCAACACCTGCGCCAAGCCGGTACCGGGAATGGTCTCCGGGGATAAAACAAGGATACCCTCCGAAGAGGATGCCATACCCAATTCCGTTTCCGAAGCCAGCATCCCCTGGGAAGTCTGACCGCGAATGCGACTCTTCACTATCTTCAGGCCATTGGGCAACTCGGCGCCTTCGCGTGCCACCGCCACGTGATCACCCGCTTTATGGTTTCTGGCACCGCAAACTATGGTCAACTCCTCGTCACCCACATCAACCCGACATACCGTTAACCGATCGGCATCGGGATGTCGGCCCACTTCGAGCAAACGACCCACAACGACCCGTTCCAAACCTTTATCCAACCGGGTGATGCTGGCCACTTCCAAACCGGCCCGGGTCAAACGCCGTCCCACGGCCTCGGCATCCCAATCCCCTTCCCAATGCTCCAACAACCAGCTACGGGTCACTTTCATCGTTCAGACTCCCCTTCCCCGGGCATGGTGGGCCAGAAAACGCACATCGTTTTCATAAAACGTGCGCAAATCACCGATGCCATATTTCAGCATCGCCATACGCTCCACCCCGACGCCAAAAGCAAACCCGGAATAAATCTCTTTATCGATCCCCACATTGCCAAGGACATTGGGGTGTACCAAACCCGCCCCCAATATTTCAATCCAACCGGATCCTTTGCAGATACGACATCCAGAACCCTCACAAAACAAACACCCCATATCCACTTCGGTCGATGGTTCGGTAAAGGGAAAAAAGGAAGGCCGAAAGCGCACCGGGAGCTGCCGTTCAAAAAATCGCCGTAAAAATGTTTCAATGAATCCCATCAACTGACCAAAGTGAACATCCCGATCCACCAGCAATCCCTCCACCTGATGAAACATGGGGGTATGTGTCAGATCCGAATCACAACGGTACACCTTGCCCGGGGCGATCACCCGGATGGGTGGCTTCTGTGACTCCATGACGCGAATCTGCACCGGAGAGGTATGGGTCCGCAGTACTCTTTGTTTCCCATCCCGGCCCGGATGCAGATAGAACGTATCATGCATTTCCCTTGCGGGATGGTCGGGAGGGATATTCAAGGCACCAAAATTATGCCAGTCGCTCTCCACTTCGGGACCCGACATGGCGGGAAATCCCATCTGTAAAAATATTTCAATCATTTCCGTCAAAGCCTGGCGCACCGGATGCAGTCCACCCCCATGGGGTACCCTGCCGGGTAACGAAACATCAATACGTTCCGACGCCAGACGATCCTGCATCTCCTGGTGCTGCAATACTTGCATCCTCGCAGCCAGAGCGGCATGGAATGTTTCCTTCAAGACGTTGGCTATCGTCCCCAATTCCGGACGCTCGGCATCGGCCACATCCTTCAGGCCCCGTAAAAGATGCGTCAGCATCCCTTTCTTGCCTAAAATTTTGACCCGAATTTCCTCCAATTCATGGGCCGATGACGCCCTCTCCACCTCTTCCAAGGCTTGGGACTGCAAATTTTCCAATTGTTTACGCATAGCCAGAATTTTTCTGAGTAGATAACTGCAAAAAGTGACGGCAGGGTGGTCATCAAACCACCACCCTGCCAAGTCACAGACAAGCCCAATGATATTGGAAAGCTTTTGGGGAAGATACAAACCAGCAAAGGCTCAGGAGATCACGTGAGGCAAGCTTTCTAAGGAATCAACTGGGAGAACCCTGTTTGGATCGTTGAAACACGCGCCCCTACGCCGCAACCGCCGCCGGGAGAGCCGCCTTGGCTTTTTCCGCCAAACGGGCGAAATCCTCGGGTTGTGTCACCGCCAAATCAGCCAACACCTTGCGATCCAACTCAATCCCCGCTGCTGCCAACCCATTCATGAATCGACTGTAGGAGAGGCCCGACAGGCGTGCCGCTGCATTGATGCGGGTGATCCACAACTTGCGAAATTCGCGTTTACGATTTTTGCGGTCGCGATAGGCGTATTTCAGCCCCTTTTCCACTTTTTGCAGGGCGATACGGAAGCAATTGTTGTTGCGACCGCGATACCCTTTGGCCAATTTAAGAACTTTTTTGTGGCGCGCATGCGCCGGTACACCCCGTTTTACTCGCGGCATTGCCGTCTCTCCTCAATGATTATCGTTAAAATCATGGCATCATGGGACTGCCCTCGGTGTCAGGTCGTCCCAAAAATAAGCTCTACGCCATGTAGGGCAACATTTTCCTGACCGCTGCGACATCCACAGCCGCAACCAAACCCGCATGGCGCATATTGCGCTTACGCTTCTGGCTCTTTTTGGTCAGGATGTGTTGTTTAAAGGCCTTATTGCGCTTTATTTTTCCGGTGCCTGTCACTGAAAGCCTCTTGGCAGCGCCCCGGTGGGTTTTGATCTTGGGCATTCTTTTTTTCCATTCTTCCTGAAAATCGGTTTTGAGTTATCACCAAGCCCCTGTTCTTCGACCACAACAGGGTTCCAACATTCCATTTCCCGCACAACGCGACGATAGGACAATCACTCTGTATCGCTCGACTTCTTAACCTTGGCCGACTGACTGGGTGCTATAACCATGGTCATCTGACGACCCATGAGCTTTGGAATTTGCTCAAGCTTGCCAATTTCCAAAACTTCTTGTTCGACCCGGCGTAAAAGCGCCAATCCCAATTCCTGATGCGCCATCTCACGGCCACGAAATCGCAACGTACACTTCACCTTGTTACCCGACTCCAAAAATTTGCGGATGTTACGCAGTTTAACATCAAAATCATGGATCTCGGTTCCTGGACGAAACTTGATTTCCTTGATTTCGGTGCGCGTTTGTTTTTTACGCGCCTGCCGTTCCCGCACCGCCTTTTGGTATTTGAACTTGGTGTAATCCATGATCTTGCAGACCGGAGGTCTGGCCTGAGGGGCAACCTCCACAAGATCAAGTCCGGCCTCGACAGCCCGTTTCAGGGCATTATGTCGATCAACGACACCAACCTGTTCGCCATTTTCATCGATCAGACGAACCTCTGGAATGCGAATTTGTTCGTTGATGCGGGTCGTATCTGGATTGACCGGCGGTAACTTATCCTTGATAGGTGGTTTGGCGATGAGCGTAACTCCTTGCTAAAGAATACAACACCCCAGTGTGCGCACATAATTGCAGACGAATCAGATTCGTCTTTCACACGCCTGGAGTACCAATTTTTCAATAAGGCCGTCCAGAGGTAACAAACCCAAATCCTTTCCCGATGCATCCCTTGGACTGACAGCCCGTTGCTCTTGTTCCCGATCCCCGACGACGAGCAACCATGGAATCTTCTTCAAAGTGTGTTCCCGGATTTTGTAACCAATTTTCTCATTACGCAAGTCCGCTTCAGCCCGCAGGCCGGCGGCGCGCAGCCGATCCCTGACCTCGGCTGCCCATGGCCGGTGGGCATCGGTAATTGTCAAAACCATCGCCTGGACCGGGGCCAACCACATGGGAAAGCGTCCAGCATAGTGTTCCAGCAGGATACCAAAAAAGCGTTCCAAGGATCCCATCAAGGCACGATGGATCATAATGGGACGGTGTTTGCCGCCATCCTCGCCAATATACGTTATATCAAACCGCTCTGGAAGATTGAAGTCCAATTGGATCGTGGAACATTGCCATTTACGACCCAGACAGTCGGTTATTTTGACATCAATCTTGGGGCCATAAAAAGCTCCACCGCCCTTATCTTCAACAAAATCCAGGTTATGCTTTTTGATGGCATTCATCAAAGCCTGGGTTGCCTTGTCCCAAATGGCGGTACTCCCCACCGATTTTTCCGGACGGGTGGAAAGGAAAACATCATATTGTTTGAAGCCGAAGGTTCCCAGAGTCGCCAACGTTAAATCAAGGATACCGGTGATTTCATCTTCAATCTGTTCTTCACGACAAAAAACGTGGGCGTCATCCTGGGTAAAGCCCCGTACCCGAAACAATCCGTGCAATGCCCCGGAGAGTTCATAACGGTAAACCGTGCCCAATTCCGCCCAGCGGATGGGAAAATCACGGTGCGAATGCATCCTGGATTGATAGACTAAAATATGAAACGGGCAGTTCATGGGACGAATCTGATAATCCTGCTCATCCACGTGCATGGGATTGAACATGGAGTCACGATAAAAATCCAGATGACCCGAAGTACGCCACAGTTCCAGATTCGCCATGTGCGGCGTATAGAGAAATTCATATCCGGCCTGGATATGGGCTTCCCGCCAATAGGCCTCGATGGCCAAACGGACACGGGCACCCAGGGGATGCCAAAAAACCAAACCACCACCCGCCGACTCCTGCAGGGAAAACAGATCCAATTCCTTGCCCAGGCGCCGATGATCCCGCTTTTCCGCCTCCTCCAGCAAGTGCAAATAGGCTTTGAGTGCTTTGACATCGGCCCAGGCCGTACCATAGATCCGCTGCAACTGTTTGTTCCGGGCATCACCGCGCCAATAGGCCCCGGCCACCGAAAGCAGCTTGAACGCCTTTAAATAACTCGTCCTCGGTACGTGCGGACCACGGCACAAATCCATGAACGTACCCTGGACATACAACGAGATCGTCTGATCGGCATCAATGGCGTTGATGATTTCACATTTATAATGCTCCCCCATTTCCGCAAACAGGGCAACCGCCGCATCGCGTTTCATCTCGCGACGCACCACCGGCTCATCCCGTTCACTGATCAGGTGCATCCTCTCTTCAATGGCACTCAGATCTTCGGGTGTAAAGGGGCGTTCAAAATCAAAATCATAGTAGAATCCATTTTCAATCGCTGGCCCAATCGTGACTTGCGCCGCAGGGTACAATTCCTTGACCGCCTGGGCCATCAAATGGCTGGTGGAGTGGCGGATGATCTCCAATCCCGCATCCGACTGCATGGTGATAATGGCCAAATTACCGTTGCAATCAATGACATAATCCAAATCCACCAAACGTCCGTCAAAACGTCCGGCAACCGCTGCCTTGGCCAATCCGGCACCAATGGACCGAGCCACCTCACCCACGGTCACCGGCATGTCGAACTCCCTGCAGGTACCATCCGGTAACGTTACCTTAACCATTGAAATCCCCAGTCGAATAGTCCTGGATGGCTTGACAGACTTCATCAACCAATTCTTGAATTTTGCTCAACGAATCACCCTCCATCATGACGCGAATTTTTGGCTCGGTACCCGACTTACGTATTAAAATGCGGCCATTACCCATGACGGCAGCCTGTACCCTGGCAATGGTTTCCGCCACCTTGGGGCTCGACAGGGGATCCGAACCCAATGGTACAATCACATTTTTCAATACCTGCGGTACGATTTCCATGCCAGCCGTCAATTCAGAAAGCGGCTTTTGCTTGGAGGCCATCAATTCCAATACTTTCAGTGCCGATACGATACCATCACCGGTCGTATTATGATCCAAAAAAATCATGTGACCCGACTGCTCGCCGCCCAGGTTGTAGCCGTTTGAGATCATATGCTCCAACACATAACGATCTCCCACCTGGGTGCGTATCAACTTCAGCCCATGCTGGTTCAAATAGCGCTCCAGCCCCAGATTGGACATGACGGTAGCAACCACCCCATCGCCTTTCAGGGTATCGTTACGTTTCATGGCCAGGGCGCACATGGCCAATACATGGTCGCCATCAAGCAAACGCCCTTTTTCATCGCATACCAACAAGCGATCCGCATCACCATCGAAAGCCACGCCGATGTCGGCACGCGTCTCTCGAACCTTGGTACGCATTTTTTCTGGATGCAACGACCCATAGCCATTGTTGATATTCAGACCATCGGGCTCGTTGCCGATGGAGATCACCTCGGCACCCAACTCCCAGAACACGCGCGGGGCAACCTGATAGGCTGCGCCATTAGCACAATCCACCACCACGCGTAAACCATTGAGTCGCAAAGCCTTAGGAAAACTGTTCTTGCAAAATTCAATATACCGGCCCGGGGCGTCCTCAATATTTGTTGCCCGACCTATCTCCATGGGCAAAGGTTGATGCTGGTCCATCTCATTGCTGAACAGAACCCTTTCAATCTCCAACTCCATGCTGTCCGGCAATTTCATGCCATTCGGATCAAAAAATTTGATGCCATTATCATGATAGGGATTATGAGAAGCCGATATGACCACACCGGCATCGGCACGCAAAGCCCGCGTCATGAACGCCACTGCGGGCGTTGGCAAGGTACCCACCTGCAGGCAATGGATTCCCATGGAGGTAAAGCCGGCACGCAAAGCCGATTCAAACATATATCCCGACAAACGCGGATCCTTGCCGATCACCACGGTGGAACGGAACTCTTTTTTACGCAACACCATGCCAGCGGCCCGACCCAGTTTCAACACCAATTCTGCGGTCATGGGAAAGCTATTGGCCCGACTACGCACACCATCGGTCCCAAAGATACGGCGCTCCCTTTTCTGGAAAACATCACCTGATCCACCTTGAAGCATTTGATTCTCGTGATCACTCATAACGAATCCGCAAGTTCTCCATCGTGAACCCATCCTGACGCGACGGCCAAAGCCTGACGTGCCCCTGCGACATCGTGGACACGAAAGATCATCGCCCCTGACAACATACCCAACGCGGCCAGCACATGGCTACCAACATCGCGAAATTTCGGGTCTCGTTCTCCGGCGAGAAGGCCGACAATTCTTTTTCGCGAAACGCCAAACAACAACGCCACCCCCAAACCCCGAAACGCCCGCTGCCGACGCAACAACGTCAGATTGTGCCCGCTCGTCTTGCCAAAGCCAAAACCAACATCAACAATCAACCGTTTTTTTGCGATGCCCGCCTGCACGCATTCACGGACGCGCCGACCCAAAAAACGATGCACATCCCAGACCACATCATGATATCGGGGGTTATTCTGCATCACCCGCGGTTCCCCCTGCCGGTGCATGACAATGACCGGTACGTCCCGTTCCAGCAGCAGCTTCACCTTACGGGGATCCATGGGGGAGGACTCATCACCGCCAGTGATACCCAATGCCGACACATCGTTCACCAGCGCCGCCCCGGCATCAAGGGCCTTCTCCATGACTTCCGGTTTGCTGGTATCCACAGCAACGGGAACCTTGACTTTTTTTGCCAGTGCCGCAATGACCGGGACGACCCGTGCCGCTTCCTCCTCGGCAGCAATGGGATCAGCTCCCGGCCGGGTGGATTCTCCTCCGACATCAATCAGGTCGGCGCCCTGCCGTACCATTTCCACACCACGGGCCACCGCCTCGTCAACGCGACCAACCAACCCATCCCCGGAAAAGGAATCGGGTGTCAGATTGAGAATTCCCATGATGCGCGGACGACTGAAATCAAGGTGAAACGCCCCCCCCCCAGCACTCCAGGTCATGGCGGCGGGGATCTCCAGATGCCCCTGAAGGGCATCCCGCAACGCCGATGCCTCGTCGCTCAAACCATCCCGCTCCATCCTGGCCAGCCATTGCATCAGGTCAGCCCCAGCCAAGCCACCTTCCAAACGCTTGCGACCGTCACCAACATCCCTGATGACAAGCCCGGCGGGGAGTGTTACCCCACACCGTGTCCAAGGCTCCAACCCCAGATACCACACATCAGCAAAACCTGTTCCCACCGGTTTGGACAAACCGCTCACATCGTGACCAAAAAGTGGGGGCGACAATGCGCACGAAAGCTTGGTTTCGGGCTCAAGAACAACCTGTACGTTCATGAAGGAACATCGTCTTTGGGTCCAGAGATGTCTACGGGGTCCTCTTTTGACCGTGATCGCGTCCGGCGTGGTTTTGCTTTACCGAGGACGGCAACCGTATCGTCCCCACTCCCAGCCCCATCACCAGCGGCATCGGAATGCGGTGAATCCCCGTCATCATCTTGGTCCTCAGTTTCGGCCTCTTTGTTCGCACGCGTACCGGATGCCTTACGCTTCTTGATCGTCGAATCCTTGGGTAACGGTTTCAGGGCTTCCTCTATCGCCATCCCTGCAACCAAATGGGCCACTTCCTCGGCATCCAAGGTTTCCCGCTCCAGCAACGCCTTGGCCATATCGTCCAGCACCTGGCGTTTCTCAACCAGAATCGTGCGTGCGCGATCATAATTGCGATCAATAATAGCCCGAATTTCCTTATCAATCATCCGTGCTGTTTCTTCGGAAACACTCTTATGCTGGGTGATTTCCCGACCCAGGAAGATCTCTTCCTCCTTGTCGCCATAGATCATGGGACCCAGGACGTCACTCATGCCATACTCACAGACCATGCCACGGGCAACATCGGTCGCCCTCTTGATATCGTTACTGGCACCGGTCGTCATTTGATTCAACACCATCTCCTCAGCAATGCGCCCACCCATCATGATAGCGATGTTGTCTTCAAGTTGCTGTTTGGAATAGGTATGCCGATCCTCCGTGGGCAATTGCATGGTCAAACCCAAAGCGCGCCCCCGGGGTATGATGGTCACCTTATGGACGGGATCGGTACCGGGAATGACTGCGGCAACAATGGCATGTCCCGCCTCATGATAGGCGGTCGTCAAACGTTCCTTCTCAGAAATGATGGCTGACTTGCGTGGCTTACCCATCATGACTTTGTCTTTGGCAGCCTCGAAATCTTCCATTTCGACCAGTTTTTTATCCTGCCTAGCCGCTCCAAGAGCGGCTTCATTGACCAGATTGGCCAGATCGGCACCGGAAAAACCGGGGGTACCACGGGCAATGATCTCAGGGTCCACACTTTCCGCGAGGGGAACCTTGCCCATATGAACTTCCAGAATGCGCGTCCGCCCCAAAATATCGGGGTTGGGTACCGCCACCTGGCGATCAAAACGTCCGGGCCGGAGCAGAGCCGGATCCAAAACATCCGGGCGGTTGGTCGCAGCGACCAGGATCACCCCTTCAGCCGATTCAAAGCCGTCCATCTCAACCAGGAGTTGATTCAGGGTCTGCTCGCGCTCATCGTGTCCCCCGCCCAGTCCTGCACCACGGTGGCGCCCCACCGCATCAATTTCATCGATAAAGATGATGCACGGGGCATTTTTCTTGCCCTGTTCAAACATATCGCGAACACGAGCCGCCCCGACACCCACAAACATTTCAACGAAATCAGACCCCGACAAATTAAAAAAGGGAACATTGGCCTCACCGGCAATGGCGCGAGCCAACAAGGTTTTACCGGTTCCAGGGGGACCTATCAGCAACACCCCCTTGGGAATTTTTCCTCCAAGCCTCTGGAATTTCTGAGGATTCTTCAAAAATTCGATCACCTCCTGCAACTCTTCCTTGGCTTCTTCGATCCCCGCCACATCCGAAAACGTCACTTTCCCTTGTTTTTCCGAAAGCATCCGCGCCCTGGATTTCCCAAAGGACATGGGACCACGACCACCACCGCCTTGCATCTGCCGCATGAAGAAGATCCACACCCCGATCAGGAGCAACATGGGGAACCAGGATATGAGGATGGTGACCAGAATCGGGGTCTCTTCGGGGGGACGCGCGGTAATGTTCACCTTCTTTTCCCTGAGCAGTCGCATCAGGTCGGGATCTTCCGGGGTGTAGGTCGTGAACCCGCCGCCATCGGTAAATATCCCGGTCAAATTGCGACCTTGTACCGTGACGTCCGTGATTCTCCCCTGATCCAGGTGATTCAAAAAGTCAGAAAACGGTATATGCTGATCACGGCTTTGCGGCTGATTGAACAAATTGAACAGCATAACCAGCAACAAACCAATAACCAGCCACAGCGAAAGATTTTTATAGAATCCGTTCAACAAGCGGTCTCCCGGGCGCGTTTTGATGGCGTCTTAGGCAAAAGTAAGGCAAGAGACACGACCAAACCGATGCCCCCAGCCCGGCAAGGATAGGTTTACACGAGGAAAAATTCAAGCTTTTCCGTTCACCAATGGCCCTATCCCAAATAGATCCTCACCTCAAATACGCCCCCTCTCCATCCCCGGGCAGGCAACGATTTGGATGGAGTCAATCTACAACCATCGGAAGATTCACGGTTTTACGGCAAGGAGCCCCTTCAACCCACAGCAATCAAATCAGCCGATTCCGGTTCCGCGAGGAAATAGCTCCGCAACTTTTCCATGGCACGCGTCTCAATTTGCCGTACGCGCTCGCGACTGACGGCAAATTTTTGCGCCAAATTTTCCAAAGTTTCCGGCTTATCCGTCAGGATACGTTGAACAACAATGGTCCGTTCCCTTTCCGTGAGCATCTCCAAGCCACGGCGTACCATCGCCGACCGCAATTCCCTCTCCTGGCAAGAAACAAGCGCATTTTCCTGATCTGGACGCTCATCGGCGATAAAATCAATCATCTCCGCAGCGTCTTCCAAAACCGGTTGATTCAGGGATGTATCCGCCACTGCCATGCGCTGATCCACATCGAGAATGGTATCGGCATCGGTACTGAATTTAATGGCCAACTCCTCGGCCTCCTCCCGATTCAGAGGCGCCAGTGAGGTTTTCGCTTGGCGCAATTTGAAGAACAGTTGCCGTTTGAGTTGCGTCGTGGCGATACGCACCATGCGCCAGGAACGTAAAATGAAATCATGAATGGCGGCACGGATCCACCAAATGGCGTAGGTGGACAAGCGATTGCCCCGCTCGGGATCAAACTTTTTAACAGCGTGCATCAACCCAACCGTCCCCTCCTGCACCAGATCGGCAAGATTCAGACGATAATTGAGATACTCCCGCGCCGTCTTCAGCACCAGACGCAGGTAGCTATGGACCAATTGATGGGCCGCCTCCAAATCACCGTGATCACGGTAACGTCGCGCCAGACGAAACTCCTCCTCGCTCGTCAAAATCGGTGCCTGCATGGCTTGCTGCCAAAATTTGCGCAAACCTTGATTGTCTTCAGCAACCACCACATCATTGAGACCGGGCATGGCTACAGGAAATGTCGTCATCTTCAAGACTCCATGAAACAATCTTTTCGTGGTTTGGTTAACTCGCCGCCATCTTGGAATGTGTAGTTATTGTCATCCCCGCGAAAGCGGGGATCCAAAGGGCATTTCTACTTCCCCTGACTTTCTGGATTCCCGCTTTCGCGGGAATGACACTGGAAAGCTACGTTTCCCGTGTTGGTTGCGGTTTAACTCGCCGCCAAATCCTACCTATCAATCTCCGTAGTGTTTCAGATAAACATTGTTGCGCTGAATTTCAAGGGTGCCTTCGATTTTTTTTTCTCGGTAAACAATTTTGCAACGCACTGGCCAATGCACCCATCGTGCTTATTTGGATCAACATGCGGCAAAAAAGTTCCAGCCCGCTCTAAGTCGCATACTGATAAAGAAAATTCAAAAAAATCGGAACTCCGACAATCATAGCCTCCATGAAAGAGTCAGTCATTTTTTTCTGGCGATTTATAAAACGCCCCGTTAGTATCCAATGATGATCGAGAGCTTTCGCTGCAAGGAGACCGAAAGAATATTTCGCAGGCAAGCCACAAAGCGGTTTCCCCACAACCTCCTGAAACGAGCAAAAATGCGCCTTGACCGGATCGACGCAGCCACCACACTGGATGACCTTCGCGTTCCTCCCTCGCACCATTTGGAAGCTTTGCAAGGAGACCGACTGAAGCAACACAGCATCCGTATCAACGACCAATGGCGCATTTGCTTTGTTTGGTCAGACGGCAACGCACGCGAGGTGGAGATCGTGGATTACCACTGAGGAGACAGGTCATGAATGATATCGCGCCCATCCATCCTGGTGAACATCTTGCTGAATTTCTGGAAGAATTCCAAATCTCCCAGTATCGTCTGGCCAGGGAGATCAACGTACCGCCACGTCGGGTCAACGAGATCATCCACGGAAAACGCGGCATTTCCGCCGACACCGCCTTACGACTTGGTTGCTTTTTCGGGACAACACCAGAGTTCTGGATGAACCTGCAATCCCACTTCACCCTGGAGTCAGAGCGGGAACGGTTGGCAAGCGACCTGAGTCAGATTCACTCCGTCCACACAATAAGCGCCCTCGCCATGCGCTAATGCAACTGCTATCCCTACTGGCATCCGCCATACGCATTTTCAGATTGGCTTGTACATCGCGCAGGTGTCGCGTTTCTGCGAAAATGAATTCTTTCGCCATCCCGAAAAATTTCCAGACGGTGCATGCGCATGCACCACGACTTGGCATCCGAGAACAATAAATGCATAAAACCCGCTGCAGCCCGCGAGCCGGGGGCATGATGGCCTCCCGTCACCCGATGGCTCATGGTGGCCAACAAGCGAAAGATCAACTCTTCGGGCCATTGCACCAGCCGCCCGTGCAACAACGATACCCCTCCAGCAAGATTTTGCATTTCCAGTCTCGGTACCAATTGATTCAACGTCCAATCCAAGGCATCGTCGGCCCGCTGCAGGCGTTGGCAGGTTGCCACAACCCGACGCGTTCCATCGGCAGACAGATCATCAATGACAGGTATGAGTTCATGACGCAAACGCGACCGCAAATAGCGCCGCGACCGATTGCTGGGATCTTCACACCACTGCAAACCATGTTGCACGGCCCAGGCATGGATCTCCGCACGCATGAATGCCAACATGGGTCGCAACACCATCAACCCGGGTCGCAACTCACGATGCCAGGGCATGGCCCGTAATCCCGTAATACCGCTACCTCGCAACAAATGCTCAAAAAACGTCTCCACCTGATCATCCCCATGATGACCCGTGACGATATAGTTCATATCGGCATCGTTGGCGGCTTCCATAAAAAATTGATAGCGAGCCTCCCGGGCACGTGCCTGAATGTTGCCCGGGGCCTTGGGATCTGACCAGCGCCGAATCCGTACCGATACCCCCAGGCGCTGCCCCAATTGTTGGACAAAAACCGCCTCCGCCGCCGATTCAGGGCGCAACGCATGATCAAAATGGGCCAGCAATAATTGATCGGGCTCAAGTCCCGGGCATCGAAGCAGCCAATGCAACAAAACCACCGAGTCCACGCCCCCGGACACGGCTACCACCATCCCTGCCCCGGGAGAAATCATGGTACGAAGCACATCAGCAAAGCGCGATTCAAGCATACCGTTTCGCACCGGTTGCACCCAATCATCGACTATTTCAATAGCAAAAAATCAGTGCTTACTGACCTTGCCTTCGATCATTTCCAGACGCTGCTTGGCCATGGAAACGGCAGGTGATTCGGGGTAATCACTGACCAATCGGGTCAGGCTGTTTTTGGCATTATCCATATCGTTTAATTCAAAAAAGGAAAAACCAATCTTGAGCAAGCTTGCTGGAACTTTACTGCTGGTGGGCCAACGCACCAGGACCTGATTGAAAGCCATCAAGGCATCGGGAAATTTTCTCTGCACATAGTACAGCTCACCGATCCAGTACTGAGCATTGTCCAACAGGGTATCGTTGGGAAACCATTCCATATAACTTTTAAATGCCGCCAGGGATTCCTCATAACGACCGCCTTTAAGAAGCGAAAATGCCTCATCATAGGCTTGTTTCGGATTTTCTGGCTTTTGTCTGACAACAGCCGGAACCGCTTTCTTTCCTTGAGCAACGACCTGAGGCGCTGCTTTGGCAACCATGGTCCCTGCGGCAGCGGGCTGCCCTTCAACCTTGGTGGGTACCGAAACGGCTCTCGCCGTCCCCTGGTCAGCCGGCTCGAAATCTGGATCCTCAGGGGTCATCGCTGCTGCGGTCTGGGTTTGAACCGGTGCAACCGCTTGCGTGGGCTGTACCACCTGAGCCGCTTGGCGATTTTTCGCTTCCAATTCAGTTTCCAGCTTGGACTTGGCATGTTGCAACACTTCCACTTCGCCCCGCAGTGACGTGATCTCCTTCTCCATCAACCCCAGGCGCCGCTCCATGTTGGTCGTCACATTACGATTTTGATCCTCGGTCCTTTCGAGGCGGTTTGAAAGGGTATTGACCACCTCTGGAAGTGGCAACTTGGCTGGTGGTGGCGGGGGCCCCACCTCGGTACGTACCGGTGGCCTGACAGGTTCCGTACCCTCCAAATAAAGCGGTTCCTCCCCACGACTTGAGGAGGAACCGGAAACACAGGCCGACAACGGCCAAAGCAAAAGAAAAAGGACCGGAACCCACGGCTTCGCAACCCCTACCACAGCCCCGGTACGAGACAACGCGAAACGAGAGTGATTCCGGTCCATCGTGATCTATCCCGCTGTTCTATTATCTGGAGACGAGTTCAGCGCGACGATTTTGCCTCCAGGAGGTTTCGTCGTGGCCTTTGATCACCGGACGCTCTTTACCATAGGAGACGGTCCGGATACGGTTGGCTTGAATCCCTTGGGAAACGAGGAACCGGGCTGCGGCATCCGCACGTTGTTGACCGAGGGCCAAGTTGTACTCACGGGTGCCCCGCTCGTCGCAATGGCCTTCGATTTGGATCGGACCGGAGGATTTGGAAAGCATTTTAGCATTGTAGGCCAGCACTTGTTCCGCTTCAGCACTCAACATGGCCGAATTGAAATCAAAGTGGACGATACGTCCCATGTCGCCCCTGCCGCCGCCCATACCATTGGGATCATCCAGATTGGAGCCGTATCCACCCGGACGGCCAACTCCCGAACCATCCGCACCCACCCCGCCGGAACCCGCAGCCCCAACACCACTTTCGGGTCCTTCTTTGGGAACCGCTCCGCAGCCCGCCAAAACACCGAGGAACAAAACCGTTACGAAAAGAGTAGCCAAGCGTTTCATGCAATCACCTCAAAAGAAAATTGTTGTTGCCTGCCCGGGAGTCCCAAGATGCAAGCGGTTTAGTTCCAACCGGTTGTCAGTGCACCAAGGGTGACCAGGAGGGATCGGAACCGTTGATACTGTCTTCCAGATTTACCAACCTTTCATTATGACCCGTAAAATCGATTGTGTAAAGTCGTGACTGACTTCCCGACTGCCTTGAAAACAAAATCACCCGTCCGTTAGGCGACCAAGTGGGTGATTCATCCATCCATGAATCGGTCAGGGCCCGACCATTCTGGCCTTTCGGGTCAATGACGGAGATACGGAAACGGCCACCGCCACCACTGACATAAGCGATATAATCCCCCCGGGGCGACCAGGATGGTGCGGCATTATAGGATCCCTCGAACGTCAGTCGCCGTGCATTGCCACCATTGGCATCCATGACATAAATCTGGGGGGACCCGGCCCGATCGGAATTGAACACGATTTGACTGCCGTCCGGGGAAAAGGATGGCGAGGTGTCAATCGCGTTATTCTCGGTCAAGCGCCGCAACTCGCCACTACGGAGGTTGCGCAGATAGATCTCCGGATTTCCGTCCTTGCTGAGGGTCAGGGCCATGTATTGACCATCGGGTGACCAGGCGGGAGTGCTGTTAAGGCCTGGATAATCACCCTGGATAGCTTTTTTACCCGTGTAAAGATCCCAACGAAAGATCCGTGGTTGACCGATCTCGTAGGAAAGATAGAAGAGTTGCTCACCCGTGGGAGCGAAACGCGGCGTCAACACCAGGCTGCGATCATGTGTCAGATCGACGCGATTGGCCCCGTCCTGGTCCATGAGGGAGAGCCATTTCATGTCGCCCTTGCTGGCCACAAAGGTGATACGGGAGGTGAAATATCCCGATTCGCCGGTCAGGCGGGTGTAGATTTCGTCGGCAATGCGATGCGCCACATGCCGCCAGTCCCGTACGGGGGCGGTAAACCGTTTTCCTTTCCCCACCAAAGTCCCCTGAAAGACATCGTGAAGAAAGAAATCGGCAACCAACTTGCCATCCTTTTCGTGGACCGCACCCGAAACCACCGCTTCGGCCCCTATGAGACGCCAATCACGAAAATTGGGGCCTTGCTGCCACAATTCAGCGGGAGTCTGGATAAAGGTTTTGGGATCCAGTGGTTTGAACAAACCGGAACGCTCAAGGTCGGCGGTAACAACTTCCATGAGCTTATGTCCTGAAACATTCTGTCCCAACACGGCACCGCCGGGTGACAAATCGACAAAATCGGACAAGGCTATGGGAAGCGGTTGCAACCCACCTTTCGTGATGTCAATCCGCAGGGCACCGTGAGCCAAGCCCCCCTGCATGAAAAGCACCACCGCAAGTACACAAACCGGCACCATGGCCACCAGTTTTGATGGCGCAGTGACGAAGTACGGCACGGCCCGAGCTTTGATCCGTGCCCAAACGGAACTGTGTACCACCCCTGTATTCAGCAAGGGGTCCCCCTGCCTGCAACGTTTACCCATGATCGCCCCAATTCATAAAACCTCACCAGCCAACCGGCGCGTACTATCGCAGGGAATTGGAAATAATGCAAGTAACCACAATGCGCAAGTGAAATGGCCAGCAATTTTTGCAAACAACAGTGGGCAAGAGCCCGTTCTTTTGCAGATTGCTCGTAGCCCAAGAAAAAAATGATGTCAATTACAAATTTTTCCTGTATAGATGGACCGGTGGCCCATCAAGCTGGCAGATGATTGGACAGACATCATTTTCCCCTCAGGATGGTATTTTATGAACGGTAGCCTTAAAAAAAATTTGCGCGTAGCCGTTGTTGGCGTGGGTCAGATGGGCCGACACCATGCGCGGATTTATGCACAACTCCCCCATGTTGACCTCGTTGCCGTTGTCGACCTCAACCCGGAACTGGCCCACACGACCGCCGCCCAATATGGCTGCCAGGCATTGACGACATGTGAATCCCTTCCGGGCCAGGTGGATGCTGTCAGTATTGCCACACCTCCCGGTACGCATGCGCCCATCGGTCTCTTCCTGATGCGCCATGGTATCCATTGTCTCATCGAAAAGCCCCTGGCCGTTTCGGAGGCGGAATGCCAACTTTTGATCACGGCAGCCGAATTGAATCAGGTCGTTCTCCTGGTCGGACATATCGAGCGATTCAATCCGGCCATGCAGGCGTTACATGCCTTGATCGCCCAAGGGGTACGCATCCTGGCCATCGACGGGCGGCGCATGAGCGGCAGCAGCGCCCGCATCACCGATGTTGATGTCGTCACCGACCTGATGATTCACGATTTGGATTGCGTTTTAGCCCTGGTCCATCGCCCGGTCACGCGGATTATCGCCAACGCCGTCCATACTCCCGAATCCCCGGGTGTGGATTACGTCAGCGCCCTGTTAAACTTTGAAGGTGGTGCCATGGCCAATCTGACGGCCAGCCGCATCACCCAGGGCAGGATTCGGGAAATGAGCGTGACCTCGGATATCGGCTTGCTGACGGTTCACTTCATCCCCCAGGAACTCAGTATTTGCCGCCAGGGCCGGCCCGTTACCATCGACGCCAACAATCAAATCCCGTGGCATTACAGCCCCGATCTCGTCATCGAAAAGATACCGGTCAGGCATGCCGAACCTTTGGCACTGGAAATCCAGCATTTTATCGATGCGGTCCGGGGCAACACCCCCCCTATGGTCACTGGAACCCAGGCTCTGGAGGTCATCAAAGCCGTGCAAAGAATCCGCGACAGCGCCCGCGCCAACAGCAAGGAGGTGCCCACGTAACCAGGATATCACTCGTTGCAGGGATCGGTCTTGTCAGCACTCACCCGGGACAAACCGCCCCCCACCCAGGCGGTGGTAGACCGCCGACAGGGCTTCAATACCCTGGTGTCCGTCGGACAGCTTGAGTGGTGGCAACTCCCCGGATACGGGTTCTTTACGCTTGCCGAGAGTCACGAGAATACGCTTCAAGGCGGACACATCCCCCGGGGAAACAATCGTCAACCGTGGTGACGTCAGGTTGAACAAGTGTTCCCATGCCGGTATGGCGGTGGTGATAATGGGACACCCTTTAGCAGCGGCGGCCAGTAATGCCTGGGGATACAAGGGGGAGACCACAGCCGAACGATAGGGTAATACCATGGCATCGACCTGTGACATAACCTCTGTTTCCCTCTCCACGCCGGTCATATCGACGCGTCCGACCAATCCCAACCTGTTGATGGTTTTGCGCAACGTGCCCATACGCTGTCTATCCTCCACCAACAACAGCAAATGCAAACGGGAATTTCCCGACGATGCCATGGCGCGCAATAAATCCCAAACACCCTCCATGGGCGCACCCTGGCCGGAAAAACCGATGAGAATCTTGGCGGAATCGACGACGAAAGCGCTTTTTCCCTCGGTGGCGATCCCACTCCCCACGCATGCTTCCACCAATCCCGGGCACTTGAACACCCGCTGACACCCCAAATCCAGCAGCCGGGCAGCCGTTTGCACATCCATCGTCACATGCGCCGCCTTCACCCTGCGGGCCAAACGCACCAGAAAAGCCGGGTTGGCCAGCATTGCGGACATGACAAACCAGGGATCGGTCAGTATCTCCTTGCCATTGGTCCAGTTCCAGGCAACCGCTCTGCCCGTGTAATGCAACAGTATCCTGTCACCGGGAAAACGGATCATAGCCGCCAGCCAACTCCAGGCCGGTGATGGCAACACCATATGCAGCACCGCCTGATCGTTATCTATGCGTTGACCCAGGGTTTTGAGCCAAAGGAGCAGATCGATCAGCCGCCTATTGCTGGAAAAGCCACGATAATGTTCAAACTGGTGTCTCTCCAATCCCGATAAAAGGTCGGGAAAGATCTGCCGAGGGACCGCCCCTTTTTTGGTCAGGCCCTCCGCCAATCTGGCGAACAGCACAACCTGCTCCCACGACTGGGGCCACGCCAGGGCCAATACCAACTCGCTCGATGGCGAACGGGCGGAGAAATGCGGTGACCCGCCATCACGCTCACGTATTTTCATGGAGGCACCCAGCAAATCGCACCCGAGTTGCTCCAACAACGCTTGCATGCCATCCGACGCCAACGCCACTCTTTCCTGGTCCCATTGATAGCGCCAGTGGGCATAATGATCCCGTGCCTGACGGTCTTCGCATCCCGGATGTACGACCAGTTCCGGAACCTCCCGACCCGATGCGATCGGAACATCGCGCAACAGTTTTTCGGCTTCGGCAATGGAGAAATGCCCGGCGCAATCCACCCCCAGGGGTCTGAGGGATAACCTGTCGTTCCCCCTTTTACCGAGGTGCCAACTGAGCCAGGAAGCAACGTTGATCATCCCCTGTGGTGATGTGCCGCGCCAATCCCAGGCTGCCGTACCCCGAATGGGAACCCTGTAGGATTCCAGCAGCGGCCGCAGCACCAGCCAGATCGGGGGGAACAAATGGGTGTGCTGGTGTGAATTGATGAAATCCAGGCTCAATCCCAACTCGACAAAGCGATTGATTTGCGCCTCCACCTCACGCTTCAATGCTGACAGGACCCATGGTTTCATCATGACGATGGCGAACAACCGCTGCCAGCCATCGGGTAGCCGCCCGCGTCGATCCAACAATGGTTTCAGGCCGGGATCATCGGCCAGGACAGGACGTTCCTCGACCAGCACCAAATGGACGCCGGTCAGCACCCCGGTATTTTTCAATCTGGAAATTTTATCGTGACTGGCAGCGGGATGACACATGACGCTCACCCCGGTAACGGCCCGCATCCTGGCCAGGTCAACGATACCCTCGTTGATGCCGTCGGTGAGGCCATAATCATCAGCAGTGATCGCCAATGGTCCAAACGGTATCACGTCATAACCCCTATTTGAATGGTCATGCCCCCAACCGTTCAAGGATGATGGGAACCGCGAGACGATAAAACATCAGAGAAACCATGAACACCGTAACAATGGCCACGCTGAACAGTAAAAATCCCTGGGGATCCGTCCATTGCCCCTTGACCATGCAATCGCGAATCGCCTGCAGGATCGGCGTCACCGGATTGAGTTGCACGATCAGGGAGTATGGCCAACTTTGTGGTGGCGGATAAACAACGGGGGTCATGAAGAAGGCCAGACGCAACAAGATGGCAATACCCTCTTTGACATCTTTATAAAGTGCCGCAAAAGGGACCAGGATCAGTCCGATGGCCGCACCAAGGGTGATGAGAACCAGGATCATGAATGGCACCAGCACGATGGTCCAGTGCCAGGGTATGGCGAAGTACAGCATGGCACCGCCGGCCATGACCAGTTGCAAAGCCGACAAAAAAAGCACTTGACCCATGGCGGCCAACACCGGTGCCTCCCGGGGCATGTTAATCTTGATCATGATGGGAACGCACGATTCAAACAATGCCATGGGTGCCAGAACGCTCTCGGTGAAAATTTGCCAGAGCAGCGTTCCCAGCATGACGTAGATCGGGTAGGGAATATCGGTTTTTCCCAAATTCAAGATAGACTTATCATTGAGAAAAACAAAGATTGCCGTGGTAATCAAAGGTGGAATCACAACCCACAACAATCCCAGGGCCGACTGCCGATACCGTTGTTGATTTTCCCGCAAAAAAAGACGCCAAGCCAAATCCCGGGAATTGAGCAAATCCAGCCAAGCCAAACGCATGAAGTCCACGGGGTGCCGCAAAGGGGACTCCGAGGTATAGACCCGCTCCTCGAGGTCGTTTTCTGGGTTTGTCATGGTTGCTTAATACCCCAGCGTTTGTCATACAGTTCCAACATTTTCCAATGAACGATGGGAATGCTCATGACCTTGTCATAATTCAGGTGAAACAACGCACTGGTTTCAAGGGCCTGGGCATGACATCCCTTCAGCGAAGGATTGACAAAGTTTTGTTCGCCAAAGGCACCTCCGACACCCGGCTCATCGACAATCTGACTGTCATCGCTCTTGAGAGCCACCCGCCCCGACTCCACCAACCAGAGAGAATTCGGCTCCGTAATGGGCAATATCGCACCCGGCTCCAAAGTCATTGGTGTCATGGAGCGGGCAATGCGGTCCAGGGTGAACGAAGTCGTTGATTCACCAAACAGCCAGGTCTTGCGCAGGAATCTCATTTTTTTCATGCCGGCGACAAACTCTTCTTTCAGATGATTCCTCTCCAGGAATGCAACCATTTTTTCGTTGGAAAACCGTATCACCATGCAATCGGAAATGCTGCGAAACGTCCAGGTATCCTCGGATTTCAGCCCGAGGAAATCGATCCCCCCCAAAAAGGAACCGATGGATAGATGGTTCAGGACATTGTTTTTCGCTTCCAGATAGGCAACCGTACCCGACAACACCATATCCAGATAATCATGCGTATTTTGCGCACGATGCATGATGGTTCCGGCATTGAAATGGATCATCGGTGCCCGCACCAATTGCTTGATTTCGCCGTCATCGATGTTGGGGAAAAAGGCTTTGATAAAACCGAAGGCTTTACTGACCATCAAATTTTTCTCGCCATGGATTAAAATATCCACAGCACCAAAGGCGGCTTCCGAACCAATCTCCATTTCAGCGGTTGTCAATTTGCGATCAATGTGCGCCAGGATCAGACTATGCGAAGGATCGGAACGAAAATCCTCCGCCATGCCGTGAATCATACCGCCGCCAATATCCAATTTTTTCAGGTTGGCAAATCCCAGGTAGGTTTGCTTGATATTTTCCACAAAGGCCGCTGACAAATCCTGTTCCTTGGTTCCGACCATGCCATCCAATACTTTGAAACCGGAAAGATCGGCCCAATGTGCGTAGGTCTTCTCCTCTCTCCCGACCGTTGCCTTGAACAGGAAAATGGTATTTTCCACCGGATGCGGGGAAAAGAATGGCTTGACCAGCAAACCTTCACAAACGTTCCATTCCTCACTGACCAAATCATGAACGGCAAAGAATTCTTGGAACTGATGTTCGTCAAGGCTCATCAGGGCGGAAAACTTTTTCACGACCGATGCCCGCACCATGGGTGTGGCGAAATAGTTCATACGCCGATCCGCACGGATCAAGGCTGGCAATCCGGCGAAATGATCATCGTGGGCGTGGGTGTGGAATATGCCATCCACTTCGGAGATATCAATGCCCAGGGCGGTCAATACTTGAAGCACCCCGGGACCGGCATCGATCAGGTAGGTATGACCATGAAAGACGATCACACTGGACATGCTCGGGCGATGCCGATCCCAGCCATCGCCCTGACCGGTGTGAATGACGGCGAAATCGTGGTGCCGGGGAATACGATGCTGGCCCAACGGGTACGGGGGTTCGTAGGTTGATCCCACCGGCAAATTCAAATCCACATCCGCCGACCGATCCCGGTAGAAAAATCGATACGTATTCAGAGCGATACGACTGACAGTCACCCCATTGCGAATTTCAACCGGATTGGCATCAACAATGCGGGAATCGACAATCTGTGATGGTTCGCGAATGGATCCGAAGGCAAATTTAAGCTTGATCTTCATCATCACATCGGCATCGGTCTCCGATACGCCAGCGGCGAGCAATTCCTCTTTGTTCAGCAAACCGTAGTTGCCGCGATGAATGTATTGCATCTGCGCGCGAACCTGAGACGCCCGACCGATGAGCATGGGTTTCACACCCGTGTTGTTGGGATGGTTGGGGATGATCATCCCTTGCCGATAGAGCATTTGCAACACGGGGAATTCGGCCAGATTGGCGAAACCGCCGTTTTGGATCAGCAGATCGGAGAGTAAAATAACGTTGGGTCCGGTCTCCCAGGTGACCCCGTTACGGCTGACGCGCTGAATCAAGCCACGATGCATCAAATGTTTGACGACTTCCCCGGGACAGCCGCATAAAATATAGAGACCCGCTTCGGGTATCTGCATCCAGATGACCCCCGGGGCAACCTGGATGGTCAACAGGTTGTGCATGGCGTCACGCAAATCGCTTTCAGCCCGTTTCCGAACGGAAATTTCCCTTTCTAACGCCACAGTGCGCACCTTGACCTGCTTGCGCAGAACCAGGTTGCCGATGAAGAGCAGCACCATGATACCGACACCGACCGCCGCGAACCAAAGCAACCATTTGGGAATCAGTTCGCGATTGACACCGCCAAACCATTGACTCAGTGCCGAATAATACAGGGACGATTCATCTCCTTTCAGCTTGGTCAGTTGCCGATCCAACCCCTCCAGTAAATGGCCGTGGGTCCCCTTTTTAACGGCGTAACGCACCTCGGCGGCGCAACAAACGATGGGGGACTTGAACGCGTGGAATTTTTGCTCGATGATGATGCCGGTTGACCGGGGGATGATCCCGGCATCGGCATCCCCCTCTTCCACCAGAGACAAGACCTCTTCGTAACTTTTGACAGCTTTCAGACGAAACGGGAAATCAAACTGTCGCAGCAGTTTTTCGAGCCCCAAGGTGTAATAATCGCCCGCGACACCGGCGATCAATCGATTCTTCAACCAAAAAACGGAATCGACATTTCTTTCGTAGGTGTAGACCTGCCCCCAGTTGGAAAACACTGTTTGTGAGTTGAAATCAAATGATTGTTCACGCGCCTCGCTGTATGCGATGGCCGTCAACAGGTCAATTGCGCCATTCTCGAGACGCGCAATATTATCGTCCCATTTCCCGGGAACGAAATGCAGGTTCCACCCCTCTTCCTGGGCCACATATTTGAGGATATCGATGTAAAATCCCTTGGTCTCACCATCGGCATCGATAAACACGCCGGGCGGGCTTTGATAAACGCCAACCCGGACATTTTTTTCATCCCCGGCCCGAGCCAATGACCAGGGCACACCCCCCTGAGCACACAACCCGAGAATCAAAATCACCCAGAAAATTCGGCTTCGCCCCATGGCACACCCTTCAAGTATGGTGTTTCTAATGTTGGCATCTCATCATAACCCCATGATAGCTCAATGGAGAAGACCCTTTTGATGAGCAAGCCGTTTGCCATATTTGTCACCTCGACAATACATTATGGTCAATTTGCCACGATACCTGCGCAAAACGATTTTTTTTGCCTGGGTAATTTCCCTGGATTTCGGTAGTCTTAATAGGTTTGCAGCGTGTTTCGTCATGCCCTCATTCCAGGCGTAACCGATGGTCATCTCCACAACCTTGACAATTTTCGTAATCCTCGGTTTCCTGGCCACGCTTGGCGCTATCTTTTTCGCTTGGCACCGTCTCAACAAAAAACCCATGGAAGCCCAGGATTGGAAGCGGAATCGGGCGGAAACACTTTGGAAGGATGCTGTCGATCTCCAATCCAAGGGAAGTTTTGCCAAGGCCCTGGAAAAATGGCAGCAATCCGCTTTCATGGAGTCGGACAGCTTTCACCCCAGACCCGGCTTCCTCGGCCAGGTTCATAATGAGTTGGGCTATTGTTATTACCGTGTGGGCCAGTTCAAGGAATCCGAGGAACATTTCCAGAAGGCCCTGGCATTGTTCCGCAAAACCAGCTTCTGGGCCACCTTCGATACCGCCTTCACCTTGAATAACTATGCCCTCCTGTGCATGGAAACGGGACGTCACGACCAAGCCCTGGTGATGATCCGACGCTCCATGAAAATTTTTTCATCCGGCCTTGGCGAAAAATCTCCGCAGATTGTCCATGTTCTTAATAATTTAGCCAGATCCTACATGCAAGTTGGCGCCTATGCATCCGCCTTGGAAATATTGCAAAGGGCACTGGATATCACAGCCCAATCCTTGTTACCCCACTATCCGGAATCGCTGTTGGCCAAGGAGTTGTTGGCGGAAACACACCAACAGCTTGGCTCCATCCACGAAGCGGAACAATTGTTTCTCGAAGTTGTTTCCACCAAAGAGGCGTTGCATGGGCCGGAACATTCCGGCGTTTTGCCGGCACTCCACGCACTGGCAAGATTTTATCTCGCGCAAGGATTAGTCGATCAATCGTTGGCCCTCCACGAACGCATCCTCACGATCATTCGTACCAGATTTCATCCCGAGCACCATTTTGTCGCTGAATTCCTCAATGAATTCGCCTGCATGAAAATAAAAATCCACGCCCCGGATGAGGCGAGCCGCATGGTCGATGAGGCCATGGATATTTTTATCAAGGCCGATAAATCGACGCACGCATCTATGTTAATAAATATTTACTTAAAACTATGGCTGCAATGGCACCACTCGGACGATCCATGGGAAATGACCCTGTTGCAGCAAGCCATGATCCTGCTGCAAATTCCCGGGAATGCAGAACTGGGTAGCGTTGTTTTTCACCTGGCAGCCTTGTTCTTTGATCGCCGCAAGGCACCTGCCAGTGCCATCTTCTTTGGCAAACAAGCCATCCATAATCTATTGAATCATAAAAGAACAGTAGGTCATGGACACACCCTTCCCGACTGGTTGATCCGTCCCTCGGAGCAACCCGTTTGGCAAGATTTGGGCTCCATGTTACGCCGTGCCGATCGCATCCTGGAGGCACAAGCCCTGGGGATCTCGTTCCCTCGGGGTCGCCCCATTATTTCATCATTACACGAGAAAATTGCTGATTATTTAAAGGGGGGATGGCAACCGACCGAGCGGGAACGGCATTGGGAGGAGGCCTGGAAAACCTGGGAACATCATGTCGCCGTGGTATTCCATCCCAAGGTTGAAACGGAAACCGCAGCACCGGAAAAAGGCATCCAACCAGGGGATAAAAAGGCGGCTCCCAAAGCACCACCGCCCCCCAAGCCGGGGGAAATCATGAAAAACAAGGAACTCATGACCCCCCTCTGGGAAGAGTTGGATCGACTGTTTGCAACCTGGACCGATTAATGCCAAGTTGGACTCATACCCTGTCCCTTGTCACTTCGGCTCTGCTCGAAACGTTCTAGCGTTGGACAGAGCGTCCCAGTTTTTGTTCCACACTGGTTATTTTTCCCGACAACCGGTTTTCTGCATGTTTGCGAATATCCGCTTTCAGGACCAGGCTGATGCGGTTGCAATCGGTACCCATCCGCTCATAACATTGTTTGACCACCGCCATGACCTCCTCCCACTCCCCCTCGATGGTGGTGCCCATCGGACCCAGTTTATAAGGCAATCCACTCCGGTCAATGATATCCAACGACCGCGCCACATACGCGCTGACGCTTTCACCCTTATCCAACGGCGTCATGGAAAATTCTAACAGTACGCTCACGATTTCATCCTTCGTTGCCAATGCAGGACTTGGTTATCACCGTTTTTGTCGAAAGTTTCCGTCACTTCCCGCCATGATAATGATCGCCATGAGGCCAAGCAATGTAATAATGCCGCGAAAGTCGCATGGATCCTTCAGAAACGCCATGTTTTTTTCATGTCCATTGTGTCCATTTGTCCATTTGATGCAACTAATTGTTTTTTATCTATATTTTATACTGTCATTCGGAACCGCTCTCAATGTCCATTTGTCCATTTGTCCATTTGGGTGGGATTTCCATACCAATCGGACACATTGGACACATTGGACACATTGGACACATTGGACACATTGGACATCATTTTGACGGTGTTCCTACACACACTTTTTTTTTCTCTCTATAGTGGGGAAGACGAGTTTGTATCCAGGATCTCCCCCCCTGGATGGATGGCATGCCCACCAGCCAGACATGCAAGATTTTCAAGTTGCTCCACAAGCCAGGAAAAGGGTTCGGGGAAACGAATACCGATCACCAGGACGTAAAGCGGCAGATGCGTGGCATGGGGTGGAATTTTAACCCAATCTTTTTGGGTCGTGACCAATGCCGAAGCACCGCATGCGTGTGCAAGCGCCTCCAATTGGCGCATTTCAGATACAGTCACAACGTGATGATCGGGGTAGGCGGTAAAATGGACCGGGGATACCTGTATGTCGCGTAGGGTATCTCGGAAACTTTCGGGTTGCGCAATGCCGCAAAAGGCAACCACTTGCTGGCCCTTCAAGGCATCCAAAGGGAGGATTTGGCCATCGCCAACCCGAATCCAGTGCAACGGCTCATGACAACAATACGCCGTGGGCATACCCGGGGCAAAATGGTGAATCATTGCCGTTGTGGCAAGTCGATCCTCTTCATTAGCGGCTCGCGTCATGATAATGGCGTGCGCCCGAGCCATGGCAGCGGGGAATTCGCGCAACAGGCCCCCCGGAAGTATGCGACCGTTTCCCAAGGGATTGTGGGCATCCAAGAGCAACACATCCAGATCACGCCTGACCGGCACGTGTTGAAAGGCGTCATCCATGAGGATCAACCGGCATCCCAGGTGTTGCGTGGCATGGCGGATGAGAAGCCGACGATTGGCCCCGGTCAGGATGGTCGCCCCGGGGAGTTCATGGGCCAACAGAACCGCTTCATCAGCCGCCTCGGGTGCCCGCAAAATTCTCCCATTGGGATCGGCTACCAGGGTTATCGGGCTACGGGATCGTTGTTTGTAGCCCCGGCTGACAATGGCCAGGCGAACATGCCGACTGAGAAAAAACCGCCCGAGCCAAGCCACCATGGGTGTCTTGCCCGTGCCACCCGCCGTCAGGTTGCCCACCGCAACCACCGGGCAATCGGCTTGCCAGGGCCGTAACACAATACCTTTTTGATAGGCTCGCACGCGTCCCGCCTGGAGCAGCCCATAGCCGTGACCCACCATGCCAAGCAGGGCCATTCCGGCCCGCTCCATCCACCCATGCGGCTGGCGTTCCCCTTTAAGCAACGGGAAAAGACGGCGCACGCCGCAACTCCTCAAGCAATGGCGTGATTTCCTGGAGTGTGCGTGCCAAAGCACCCGCGTTGGCCGCAACGACTTCGCGTCCCTTTTGACCCATGTCGCGCCATACGTCCGGTTCCTGCAACAAGCGCCGACAGGCCAGGAAAAGATCTTCCTCATTGTGAACCACCAGCGCCGCTCCCGCCTCCACCAGCAGATGGACCGCATCTTTAAAATTGAACGTATGCGGACCAAAGGTCACCGGGAGTCCCCATCCCGCCGGTTCCAGCATGTTTTGACCGCCGTGGGGGATCAGGCTGCCACCAACAAAGACCAGGTGGGCCATGGCGTACAAACGGGTCAGCCAGCCGACCTGATCCACCAACAAAACCGTATCGGGCCACGCCCCCCGGGATTGCGATACCATCTGCACCGAAAAACCATGTTTTTGAATCATCATTGCCACTGCGTTCGCCCGTTCTGGATGTCGCGGGACCAGGATCAAGCGTAGCGTTGGCCGCATGTCACGAAGACGGGCAAAAACATGGAGGATAATGTCCTCTTCACCCGGGTGGGTACTCGCTGCGAGAAAAACCGGCTCATCGGGTTTCTGGCCGATCAGCATATGCAGTTCCCGCATGGCATCGGCATTGGGACGCAGCAACGCCTGGTCGTATTTGATATTGCCGGAAACGCGAATCCGTTGCTGTGGGACACCGATTGCCTGTATACGGCTGGCATCCATGGGCGATTGCATGACAAACAGATGCACCTGGGAAAGAAACCGTCGCATAAAAAAACGTACCCGGCGATAATTGGCAAAGGATCGGGGTGAAATACGGCCATTGACAATCACAACCGGTACCCGCCTCTCCCTGGCGGTTGCCAACAATCCGGGCCACAATTCGGTTTCCATGATCAGCAGGAGGCTGGGGCGAATCCGTCGCATGACATGCCGGGTGATCCAGGGCAGGTCTATGGGCAGGTGGAAAACAAGGGCTATCCCGGTTAATTTATCCTGAGCGATTTGCTGACCGGTTTTGGTCACGGTGGAGACCACCAACTCATAATCGGGATGGGTCCGTTGCAAGGCTTGAATCAATCCCTGAGCCGCCAGGGTTTCACCAACGCTGACGGCATGTATCCAAATACGGGGCCGTGCGGCACGCGCACGGATACCCCAACCCAAACGTTGCAAAACTGTGCCCCGATATTTGGGTGTGGTAAAGTAGCGCCAAATCCACAAGGGGAGTGTGACCAGAATGACGATGAAAAGCAGTAAAGAATAGAGCGTAACCATGTTAAACAATCCTAAAAATTTTTAGCGGAGCTTAAATCGTGACCTTTCAGGAATTAATTTTTGCACTGCAACATTACTGGGCGCAACAGGGGTGCGTCGTGGTGCAACCCATGGATATGGAAGTGGGAGCTGGAACCTTTCACCCGAGTACTTTCCTCAGAGTCCTGGGACCGGAACCCTGGAGTACGGCTTACGTACAGCCTTCACGGCGACCCAGTGATGGCCGTTATGGGCAAAATCCCAACCGCCTGCAACATTATTATCAATTCCAGGTCATTCTCAAGCCTTCACCGAGCGACATCCAGGATCTTTACCTGAATTCGCTGATCGCCATTGGCATCAATCCCAGCCATCATGACATTCGCTTTGTCGAAGACGATTGGGAAAGCCCGACGTTGGGTGCCTGGGGATTGGGTTGGGAGGTGTGGCTCGACGGCATGGAAGTGACGCAATTCACATATTTCCAGCAAGTGGGTGGAATCGATCTCGATCCCGTATCCGGGGAAATCACCTACGGTTTGGAACGATTGGCCATGTACATTCAAGGGTGTGACAACGTCTACGATTTGCAGTGGAACGAACGAATTCGTTATGGCGATGTGTTTCATCAAAATGAGGTGGAATACTCCCATTTTAATTTTACAATGGCCCGCGTCGACATGTTGTTTCAATTGTTTACCATGCACGAACGGGAAGCCATCGCCCTGGTCGAGGCAAAACTGCCGCTGCCCGCTTATGACCAGGTGATCAAATGTTCCCACGCCTTCAACCTGTTGGATGCCCGAGGGGCCATCAGCGTCACGGAACGGGCGGGTTATATCGGTCGCGTCCGCAATCTGGCGCGTTTGGTGGCGGAGGCTTACGTGGCTCAAAGAGAGGCGCTGGGATTCCCCTTGTTGCGGAAATAAACCGCAACCAGTACGGAATATGTAGTTTTTCAGCGTCATTCCCGCGAAAGCGGGAATCCAGAAAGCTAGGGAATGGTGTGTTGGTTTCCTGGATCCCCGCTGAAGCCTGCCCTCGAATGCTTTAATCGGGGGCGGGGATGACAATAACTACACATTCCAAGATGGCTGCGGTTTAGACACCTTCTTTTTTTAGAATAAAGGATTGAATGGTCATGGAATTTTTGTGGGAAATCGGTTGCGAGGAGATTCCGGCGGGCATGCTGGCGGCAGGAATCCGCTATTTTGCGGACGCCATGGAAAAACAGTTGACGGAAGCGGGCCTGTTCGTCGGTGGATCAACCCGGATTGCCAGCCATGGCACCCCACGGCGCTTGGTCGTGATGGTCACCCACATGGCAACACAGCAGGCGGATCGCGTGGAGGAAATGCGTGGACCACCGGTGGATCGTGCCTTCGATGCCCAGGGTAACCCTTCCAAGGCTGCTGCGGGCTTCGCCAAAAGCTGCGGCGTATCGGTTGGGGAGTTACAACGCATCGACACACCGAAAGGGGCGTATCTGTGCCATACCATCCACCGTCCCGGGCTGACAGCGGAATCCCTGTTACCCGAACTCATGAAGGGCATCCTTGAAGGATTCCCCTGGCCGAAAACCCAGCGTTGGGGCAGCGGCAAAACCCGTTTCGTCCGACCCATCAACTGGATGCTGGCCCTGATGAATGGGCGTGTATTGCCTTTTGCCACCAGTGACGGTCTACATACGGGTCAGTCCACCCAGGGACATCGTTTTATGGCGCGAGGTCCTTTTGGTGTGTCGAGCATCGCCGATTATCACCAAGCGATGGCATCGGGGCATGTCATTCTCGACATGGAGCGCCGTAAACAAATCATCCGGGAAGGTATCGAACGGTTGGCCAACACCGTGGGTGGCCAAGCCGTCATCCCGGACGAGCTGTTGCAGGAAAATGCCAATCTGACCGAATGGCCGATTCCCCTGTTGGGCCATTACTCCCCCGACTATCTCAAAATTCCCCCGGAGGTCTTGACCACCTCCATGAAGAATCATCAAAAATATTTTCCCATCCTGGATAACCACGGATCCTTGATGCCCTGTTTCATCGCCATCTCCAATAACGATGTCCCGGATCACACGTTGGTCAAACGCGGCTACGAGCGGGTATTGCGTGCCCGCCTGGAAGATGCCGCTTTCTATTGGGATGAAGATCGCAAGGAACCTTTGATCAATAGACTGGAATCTTTAAAGAATGTCGTTTTCCAAGCCAAACTGGGCACCCTCTACGACAAAACGGTCCGCATGGAACAGTTGGTCAAACGTTTGGCAGCCATTGCAGGATCTCGCGTCAACAGCGACCAGGTACTGACAGCCACACGTTTGTGCAAATGCGACCTAGTCACCGGCATGGTCGGACAATTTCCCGAATTGCAGGGGATCATGGGCGGGTATTATGCCCGGCATGCCGGGGCCGATCCGGCAATCGTTCAGGCGATACGCGAACATTACCGGCCCATGGGTGCGGCGGACAGCGTGCCGGAAAGCCTGGAGGGCCGCCTGGTTTCCCTGGCCGACAAACTGGATACCCTGGCGGGATGCTTCGGTATCGGTCTGGTCCCCACTGGCACCAAAGATCCCTTTGCTTTGCGTCGTGCCGCTTTGGGCATCATTCGCATGTTGCTGGACGATGGTGGTGTCCGGTTCCATTGGGTTACCCTGATGGAATCGGCCTACGATGCCTTCGCACCAGGCGTATTGACCAACAATCGGCAGCAGACAGTGGACAATTTGACGGCATTTTTTGATGGACGCTTGCAAAACCACCTTAAAACCAGCGGCTTTGACTACGACCTGATCGAAGCGGTGCAAACATTGGGGCTTGATGATTGTTACGATATACGCGAACGTATCGTCGCCCTCAACCAGTTCAGAACGATGGAATCCTACGGGGCACTGGTGGCGGCCAACAAACGTATTGCCAACATTCTTTCCAAGGCTACGGAAAATTGGCAACACCACCCCCTGGATCCTGCCCAATTCACCGAACCCGCCGAAGGCGAACTCCTCGGGCGTTTGGTCGAAGTCGAACAACAGGTGGATGCCGCCATTCAGCACGGCAACTATGCCCACGCCCTTGGTCATCTGGCCGGTTTACGGGCAGGGATCGACACGTTCTTTGATCAGATCATGGTCATGGACCCGGACATGGGCAAGCGACTGAATCGTTTGGCATTACTTGCCCGGGTACGCGGCGCCTTCTACAAAGTGGCCGATATCAGCCGTTTGTGACCAAAAGTGAAAGGCCTGTATCTTTATCATGGATACCCCGGACATGCCAAACGCAAAAGTTTTCATAAGTTACAGCCATGCCGATGCCAAGATATTGAAAGGCTTCCTTCCTTTTGCCAAGACATTGGAACGGGAAGGGTTGGCCACTGTTTGGCATGACGGCGGCATCAAAACGGGACACGAATGGGAAGTAGAAATCAACCAAGCTATCCGTGAGGCCAATGTCGCTGTTCTTTTTATATCGCAAGCCTTCCTGGCCTCCGATTTTATTTGGGAAAAGGAGTTGCCGCCACTTGTTGATGCTTGGGAAAAGAAGACACTAACAATTCTTCTCGTCTTTGTTAGCCCTTCAGATGCCGAAGAGACCCGCTTCCCTTTTACCCTTTCCAATACGGATGAAACCAGAAAACTGACCTCCCTTCAGGGGTTCGCCACACCGCAACGAACGTTGGAACAGATGTCAGAAGTTGAACAAAAGCTAATTTTCAAGAATTTAAATCATCGCATCCGCGAACTAGCCAATAAGCCACAACCCAAACAAGAAAAGATTATTGAGGACACAAAGAAAAGCACTTATTCAGATTGGGCATTGGCCAAATTTAGCCAGGTGTCGCTGTTGGGGGTGGAGGGGGGTGATATTTCACTGGATTTAGAGCGGGTCTTCATCCCTCTACGTATCTCGCAACGGGCCTTCGGCGTCGATCTTGAAAGTAGACTCACAAAGAGTCTGGGCGATAAAGCCAGGGAACAAAGCTTTGGCGATGTGGAATTGAAGGATATCTTCAAGGACAAAGATGGAAAGCTCAGGCAATGCGTGGTGTTGTTTGGTGAACCGGGGGCGGGCAAAACGACCTCCCTGAAAAAAATCCTCCATCTTTGCCTCAAGCAAGGATCAGAACAATTGGCTCTACCCCACGGCATGAAACCGATTTTTCTAAGGTTGCGTCATTTTACCGAGGAATATTTGCATCAGCCATTAATCCATTACATCAACAAGGAATTGCGGGAATTATCCGGCGGGCGTTTCCCAGGGGAGTTCAAACGTAATCTTTGGGAATCGGGCAATCTGTTGTTGCTGTTTGATGGTTTGGATGAAATTGCCGATTCCAAGTTGCGGGCTCGGGTAGCAGAACGTATCGCTGGCCAGTTGGTTGGCTTTCAGGAAAGAAACATCTACGCTATCGTCTCCTGCCGTTATGCGGGGTATGAAGGTAACGTACGATTAGAGAATTTTTTTCCTTTGGATGTCAAACCCCTGGACGGACAACGGGTAGAGGAATTCGTTCACGTCTGGTTTGACGAAGCCTGCAAACATATGGGCGATGCGCAAGCAACAGAGGCAAAGAACCGTTCCCTGCGATTGCTCGGTACCATGGATAAAACAGCCTTTGCTGACCAACGCATCAAGCTATTGATGGGCAATCCCTTGCTGCTCACCTTGCTGTGCCTGGTCGTCCTCAGGGGGGGAGAGATTCCGAGAAACCGGGCGGCATTTTACCAAAAATGCCTGGAGATCATGCTGAACAAGTGGCGTCGCGAGCAAGCAGACGTGGAGCCGTTATTGGATTTGCAAGCAGCCATGGATATCCTGCAACCTTTGGCCTGGAAACTTCACCAAGAAAAACGGCGGGATAATGTCAGACAGTTGGAGTTTGCCAATTTTGCCGAACAACAACTTGCAGGAAAGAAGGATGCCCCGACAGGACTTGCCATTTTGGAGTGGCTCAACCGGGATACCGGTATTTTCATCGAATACGCACAGAAACAATACGGCTTCATGCACCTGGGTTTGCAGGAATATTTGGCGGCACGGCATGTGGTCATGTCGGAAGGTGATGGGTTGTTGAATATTCTGGCTGGGCAGGCGGATGAGAACTGGTGGCGGGAAGTGTTGTTGTTGCTGGTCGCCATCCCGGGATACAGGCTGTTTGCGCCGATGATGAAGCGGTTGTTACCGGGTATCCTGGAGGAAAGCCGCAACGAACTGATGCGGACCATGCTGACCGAGGCGGTGCAACCTGATTATTCCGTGTTTGTTGCCTCACTCAAGGATAACAAAACTAAGGTTGGAGAACTAACAGCACTATTGCGCTTGCTCAACGGGGTGACTGACCCCGATGTGCTACAGGCGGCGGCAACTCTTAAAGGGCATGCCAACCCCAACGTCTCTGGACTGGCAAAGGGTCTTCTGGGGGAGGATACGGAGGGTACGAAAAAGAAATTCGACCTGCTCTTGATCCATGCCCCTGTGGATGAAACGGTCGCCGATCAACTGGCTTCTCTATTGTCAACCCGGGCGGGATGGCATCCCTGGCCGAAAAATGAACGGGACTGGGCTGTTCATGACTGGCTGCAACATTTGGATGAGATTCGGCAAAAATGCCGTTTTATCCTTTTTCTGGCTGGGAATGGACATGCGCTTGCGGAGGCGGATACCGAGGATGGATTGATGTATTTAGGTAACCATTGTCGGTTGTTCACCCTGTTGTTGCCAGATAGTCCGGTAGATCCAGCATCGCTCGTCAAATGGGAAAACCTCATCCAGGTGGATGGGCGCTCAAACGATCTGCAAAAAGTTGTTACCCAACTTGTGCAACACTTGAACGGGGAAAGAGATATCAAACAAAGCCCTTCACTGAAAATCAAATCGCCCCCCCGTGATAAATCTGTGGGTACCCCAACAGGGATTATTCGGAAAAGTATCGACTTACTCATTCTGGAACCCATGCCGGGTCTGCGTTTGTTGCCAGTACCTGGAGGAGTCTTTACCATGGGAGACAACAATGGAGACGACGACGAGAAACCGGAACATCAGGTCATCCTCTCGCCCTTCTATTTGGCGGAAATGCCGGTGACCAACCAACAGTATGCTCTTTTTCTCAAAGCGGCAAAACACCAGGAACCTGGCTATTGGCGCGAGCAAAGATTTGCCGACCCCCGACAACCGGTAGTAGGGGTAGATTGGCATGATGCCATGACTTTTTGTGCCTGGCTCACCCGGGAGTCGGGTCAGATAATTTTTCTACCCAGCGAGGCGCAAAGGGAGTATGCCGCACGGGGTAAGGAGAGTCTCCGTTACCCTTGGGGCGATAAAGAACCTACAAAAAAGTTGGCCTGTTTTGACATGGGCAGGAACAACGGCAAACCATCATTGGTGGGACACTATCCCGCTGGTCGTGGACCCTTCGGTCATCTCGATCTGGCAGGTAACGTCTGGGAGTGGTGCCAGGATGATTGGGATAGAAACGCTTACCGAAAACGTAGTGGGAGTTCACCGGCTCAAGATCCCGTTGTCAGCACAGACGATGGAAATGTTCGCCCTGTCAGGGGCGGGTCCTGGGACAACCCGGCTGCGTTTCTTCGCGCTGCCTTGCGCTACAGGAGCCATGCAGTCAACCGCTTCGACACCCTGAGCTTTCGCGTCGCCGCTCCCGCCAGCACGGTTGATCCTTGATTGGGTTGGCTTTTGATCTTTGTCGGGTCCAGGGGGCGTAGCCCCCTGGACTTCAAAATGACGAAAAAAGCCGTTTTTTGTCCGTAAAAGTGACAAATTTGACGTTTTCCGCCTGATTTTGTCCGTTTAAACCGCAACCAACACGGGACACGTAGTTTTCTAGCGTCATCCCCGCGAAAGCGGGGATCCAAGGAGTCTACACACCTTTCTCTAACTTTCTGGATCCCCGCTTTCGCGGGGATGACAATAACTGCATATTCCAAGATAGCTGCGGTTTAAACTGACAAAATGTCATTCAAAAGGTGACAAACTGACAAAATAATCCCTACGAATGACAATTTGTCATCCCATGTGTCACTCTGAGGATGACAAACTGACAAAGTGTCACTTCTAAAAAACAGTTTGTCATTCTTTATCTACAGCAGTACCCCACGGTAGGAGGCAACGGCATGGCGAATGGTCTCTTCATCACCCTGGCGGATCAGTTCGGTCATGCGACACTGCATTTTACGGATCAGCCGACGGCTTGGGTTGATGCCAGAAGTAGAAATGCGTTTGCCCAACCAAGTCATAGGCTGCTTGGTGGAATGAACAGCAACGTTGGGATGCTTCAGTTTCAGACGGCGCTGCTCCCAGAGCCATTCCGCCACCAAAACACGGGTCTCCTGCAACTGGCTTTTAGAGTGGGCAAAAAAGAGCATGTCATCCATGTAGCGATGATAAGCAGGAATCTGCACGATGCGCTTCACATGATGATCCAGGCCGGAAAGATAATGATTGGCCTGCCACTGACTGGTCAGATTGCCAATGGGCAAACCACAGCCTGCCGGAGGAAAATCAGACGGAAATCCCAAAAATTCCCCAATTCCCGGCTGCCGATAGAGTCCATCACCACTTTGACAGATTTTCCTGAGCAGTTCGAGCAGGCGACGATCCTTGATACACCGTGCCATGACGTTTTCCAGGAGAATGGCGTGGTCGATACTGGGGAAGTAGTGCCGTATGTCCAGGGCTAGCCGCCAGGGATAATCCCGCATGGCCCCCATGCAGGCAATCTGCGCCCGATGACTGCCGCGCCCCGGCAAACAAGCCCAGGTTTCGCGAATCAACCCTGGGTCCAAAAGCGGTGACAGAATCCGATAGATGGCATGATGGACGATGCGGTCGCGTATCGGGGCAGCGGCCACCAGGCGGCGTTTGGGTTCGTGGATCATCTTGAGGCGGTAGCCCTGGGGACGGTAGTTTTCCGCCATCAATTGCTGATGCAGACACAAAACCTCCTGTGGGGCTCGCCATTCAAAATCAGCCACCGTGGTGCGCTGGCGTTTTCCTTTGGCGAACTCCTGCCAAGCCCGCCACAGATTGCCCGGAGAGAGGATCGCATCAAAAAGATTGCCGATGCGACGCATGATCTGTCATGAGATGATAGCCCGCCCGGACGCTCAGCGCTTGGCGCTTACGGGAACGGGCGGGCATGGAATGTTTCGGCGCACATGGCTGGCACCGGGGATGCTTCTGCACGGCGGGGATGTCCTACGTGTTGGCGGGGGCGGCGACGCGAAAGCCCAGGTTGTCGTTGCGGTTGTCGGCATGGTTCCTGTTGCGCATGGCGGCGCGAAGGTGCGCAGCCGGGTTGTTCCAGGACCCGCCCCTTGGGAGTTCATGATGATGTCCATGGCGATAGCGAAATTCTTCATTCGAAGCGTCCCCGATTCAGGATAGCTTCCCTTCCCCTGGGTGGCAAGTTTTCTGCGTCGCCGGGGCACATCCAGAGGGTAACCGATGCGACATCACGCAGATTTGGCCTGCCCTTTTTTACGCCATCCACCCAACTGCCGACCCACTTTTTGCGCCGCTTCGGCCACTGTTAAACCGCAGCTATCTTGGAATGTGTAGTTATTGTCATCCCCGCAAAAGCGGGGATCCAGAGGACTTTTCTACCTTCCCTGACTTTCTGGATCCCCGCTTTCGCGGGGATGACGCCGGGAAACTACGTTTCCCGTGCTGGGTGCGGTTTAGAAAAAGATCTTCCTCCATCAAGGCCATTTGCAGGGCAAGAAAACAGTGAGCCCGCAAAGTTTGCAGTTCGGCATCGGCAGCAGCGATGCGCTGTTGCCGCTCCTGTCCGGCCAACGCCAGTACCACATGATCCACAAGACGCAACACCCCCTCCTGCAAGCGCCACCCCAATGGCGATTGCCTGAACGTTGGCGCTTCGGTCACGCGGAGAATCAGGGCGGCGAGACGCATGGTGTCGCCATACAGGGGGGCGGGTCGCATTACTCCCCAAAGGTGCCGGGAAAAAAGCCACTAAGACTGCCATGCTGCTTCTTGCGCGCCCGTTTTTCCTGACCGGCAGCCAAAGCCGCCAGCTTGGGAATCAGTTCGGTTTCGATGCGATTGGCCAGGAGCATTCGTTGGGGATCATGGGCCTCGCCTTCCAAAAGCAAAATGGCAACTGCATCCGCTGCCGCCTCTCGTGCCTCGGTAAAGCGAGCCTCCTTTTGTGGTGGCTGAAAGGCATGACACCCCCGGCAAAGCTTTTTCAGGGCATCAAAAAGGCAAAGCCTGGCCGGATTTTCCCTCCCAAGATCATTGTCCATCTCGCGATAAATTTCCGCCCCCAGGGTGAAGGCCCTCAGATCGGTGACAGAGTAGGGTTTTTTCTCCTTTTCGCCGTCTGTGGTTTTCGCTTCTGCGGGTGCAGATTCCAGGGAGGCCGCTTTTTGCAAAGGTGCTGTGGCTTCGGCCATGGCATTTTGCGCGGTCTCGGCACGTCGGGCCATGGCTTGGCGTTGGGCTGTGGAAAGGGGTAAATCTCCGTTGTCGATAACCCAACACCCCTTTTCCTTCTTCGCCTTTAACATCCCGTTCTTGATGAGATAACGCACCTGACGCGGCGTCTTTCCCAAAACAATGGCCGCTTCGGTCAATGACAGATACAAAGTGACAATTTCCTTCTTGATTTGTCATTTTGTCACTCTAAAAGTGACAAATCAATCGCCAAAGTGACACATAACTGACAAAATCTAAGGAAATTTGCCTGTTTTGTCAAGTAAAATGACAAAAACAGCCCAAGAATGACAAAATCGTGTCATTTTGCAAGTCCAGGGGGCTACGCCCCCTGGACCCGACAAAGATCAAAAACCAAACCAATCAAGGATCAACCGTGCTGGCGGGGGCAGCGACGCGAAAGCCCAGGAAGCAGCTGCGGGAGACGGCATGGTTCCTGAAGCGCATGGCGGCCCGGAAGTCCTCGACCGGGTAGTCCCAGGACCCGCCCCTGACCACCTGCGGTGGTCCGTACTTTTGAATATTCTCGTCAGAAAAATCGGAGTCCATCCATGAAGCGGCGCTCCATTCCCAGACATTACCCGCCAAATCGCAATGACCATACCGACCATTGCCATCGGGATAAAGCCCCACCGGAGTAGCATGGCCTATTTTGCTCTTGTCGTAATTGGCCAACTCTGGAGTAGGCTTTGCGTTGCCCCAGGAGTATTTACCTTGGGCAGGAGTGGCCGCTGTTTTCCAGTCTTCTTCCTCAGGCAAAAAAAACTCTACATTTCTCTGTGTCTGGAGCCAACGGCAATAGGCTGACGCTTCATACCAGGAAACGCCCGTCACCGGCCAGTTGGGGTGATCCAATTGGTTGGCCCAATCGCTTGGCTCTTGCCATCCCTCGGCTTGGCGGAAGGTCCAGGCACGCTCCTCCCACCAATGGTCGGGGTTGTCATAACCACCATCCTCGACAAAGCGCTGGTATTCCTGCACCGTCACCAAATATTTTCCCAGGGCGATATCTGTACCGGGTACCTTGATCAGGTTTTCCCGCCATCGATCCTCAGCAAGACGCGGGTCACCTCCCTGACCAAGGGCCTCCGCCACAAGCAGGCGATCCTTGATGGGCACCTGGGCGGCCCCCTTCAGGGTGAAAATCGCCATAGCCTGCTTGAGCACCTGCTGGTATTGCTCTTGGGTCACAGCATCGGGCCTATAGCCGTAAACCTTGGTCGGCTCTAAAATGCGGTTCATGATGCCAGCCTTGCAAGCAACCTTGGCCAAGCCACTTCCGCTGTAGCGTTCCATAACAAAGGTCAACAGGTCATCGACACGAAACCTGAGGTTTCCATCCAACAACACTCCAGGGAAGAGATCCACTGTCTCCCGCCACTGAACATTTTCCAAGCGACTGGCCACTACAGGCCACCAACCCTTGTTTTTGTCATCACGCATGCTGGCTAGTTCTTTAGCCGCCAGATATTCCTGGAAGGTCAAATGCCAAAAGCTGAACCCGTTGGTGTTTTTCTCCACCAAAATGTTGCTGTAAACGCCTTCAAAACGCAGCCACTTGCGCGTAAAATCCTCCCGTTGATTCGGATTTATCTCAGAAAAATAGCGTGAAACAAAGGGATCGACGATATCTACCGCTTTTTTCAGATCAAGAATCGTCTGTTTGTTCCCTTGCTTCCCCCCCATCATGGCAAAAGCAATGGCAGAAAAAGCCTCCATGGCAAAGCGCTTATGATAGCCATGCGCGTTGCGAATAACCTCCCGACTACCCAACAGCCAGTCGATCACCACGTCATACACACGCGACCGTCCCTCAGGTAATTGCCCCCTGTTCCAATGCACGACACAAAGACAGGTCAGCATCACCGGATTGGCCGCAAGCTTGCGGATGGCGGGACGGTTGAGGATGGCTTTCTCCATAGCATCGGCTTTTTCTCCTGCAACACCCGTAGGCCTTTTGCCAATAGCATGGCCAAACAAGGCCGCCGACCAACAGTTGATGAATTCCCGCGTCTCTCCCGCACCGAAGGGTTCGATCACCGCACGATGAAATCCCATCTTCGTGAGTTTCTCCGCGCCAAAAGGACGGCTTGTAACCACAATCTGGCTGTTTCTCCAATGTTCATCAGCATCCGAAAAAATGGCAAACACCCGTTCCCTGATGGTTTCATCCGCCACCTCGTCCAAGCCATCCAACAACAGAAGAACGTTCCCCGCTTCAAGCAACGATTGCCAATGATGACTCCAGGCAGGATCCTGATCGGCCCCTCGCGTACCTTGGAGAAGCTCCAATAGCCGGAAGCGGTCGTCCTTTTTCGTCAGTGTACTCTCCTTGGCCAGCAGCACGGCCAGCTCCGACAACTTGAGGAAAAGAGGCTTGGGGGCTTCTTTTGTATCGTCCATACCCAGATGGCGTTTGCGCCAACTTTCGCTTGCAACCCCTCTTTCATCCAGCAAATCCTTGGCAAGCATGGCGGCGGCCAGATGCAAAAAAGTGGTTTTTCCTGAACCGGGATCGCCTTCGATGAAGAGTCGTTTGTGTTTCGGCAGCAGATCGGCCAAGGATACCCCAGCCATATCGCTCCCGGGACCATCCCCAGGAATCCTAATACCAGTACGCAACTCCCCATCCATGGAATCAACCGCACCAAGGGGATTGCGACTTTTCAATGGGGTGTAGAGTTGTTCTATGGGATAAAGATAAGCCTTTTGTCCGCTCCCTTCACCCGAGCCAATGCCAATAATCTGAATATTGCGGGTGTAGTCTAGCAGTTCCTTCAACCACGGGGTCAGATCAGGGACCGAGGTACTCCCTTGATCCACCGGTGCCTTTTTCTGGATAGATTGAAACACTCCTGCATCCGTCTGCACATGGGCCAACAGGACTTCACCATGCTTGACGGTCAATTCGGCGCAAATCCAGGGACGCTCCTCGGGATAAGCGAGCGCTGGATCGGTGCGCAGTTCATGGTTTTGCCAGTTATCCCAAAAAAATTGGGATGCCAGCAGGACGATAGGATTCTCTATGCGCTCCTTCAGCAGCCCCTTGATCCATTCGTGGTCAATCAACCGTGCCGCCTCAGTCAAAACCTCTCCCAAATATTGATCCCCCTGAAGCCCAACACGGCCCAGAGTGAGACCCACCCGTAACCGCAACGGATAGTTCGGATGGTTGGCATTATCGTCTCGAAGGATATTTTCCAGATTCAGGGCAAAACGCATGGCCACAGGGGTTGGATAATGTTCCAGAAAAAGATAATAACCATCCCCGGTACCATGGCGAATGATCGCCTTGGGGTTGGTAAATCCAATCAGCAGCTTGATGCTTTGGGTGAGGGCCTCTTGCAGACGGGCAACCACAGCGCTCTGTTCGTCTGGTTTCAGTGGACTGAAACCTTCCATATCCACCAAGACAACCGGAACGGGCACTGATTCGGGTTGCATGAAATTTTTTCCTGAATTATAAAAATACCCCTTATCATCACGATCTGAAAGATCAGAGCGTGTTCAAGCCTTGATCATCGTTTCGGCCACCCCCGCTCCTGGATGCCCGCTGTCGTGGGCATGACTGCATTGGGTACAACACGAAATTTGCTCGTCATGCCCGCGACTGCGGGAATCCTGAAGTTCGCCAACGCATGGCCGAAACAATGATCAAGGCCAATGCTGCCAACTGTTTCAGATTTGGCAAAACCGATCTTTGTTCGTTTGTAAGCACACCGTTGCGTTTACCAGGTACGTGGTACAAACTTTCCGTCATTGGCCAACTTGACGCTGTCGCCAGACTGAACGATGACGAACAGCCCCTCGTTCATGGCGAATTGATCCACATCGTTATCAATCAGGATACCGGCCACAGCACCCATCACCTTCGCACCACCTTCGCCCTCGTAGAACTCTTTGAACTCGCGCACCCGTTTCAGATGATCACGGACATCCTCGGCGGTCAGGCGACTCTTGACCTCCACCAGGACAACGCTGTCGGTGTTGACCACCATCAGGTCAATTTCCATGCGGCGGCTGCCATCCAGGCTTATTGCCTTGACCCGGGGCGAGACACGATGTACCGGGATGCCCCGCTTGGCAAACAGGGTCTCGCAGGCGGGGGCCACGATCCCTTCGACAAACTCACCCCACCGGCTACCCAGGTTGCCAACCTGCCGGCTGACCTCCTTAACCAAGCGGTCGGTCTCCTGCATTCTACGATCAGTTTCCTGCATCTGCCGGTCGGTTTCCTGCATTCTACGATCGGTTTCCTGCATCTGCCGGTCGGTTTCCTGGAATTTGCGATCAAGTTCTGCCCTGCGCTCACGGTCTTCTCGGACCATTTCCTGAAACTTACGGTCTGTCTCCTGAAACATTCTCCAAACATCATCGAAGGTTACGGCCTGCGACATTACGGTGTCCCCTGTTCACGGCGTTATCAACAGAAAGATACCCGTTTTATCTGGCATAGGGAACTCATTTTTCAATCGCTGGAAAACTACGTTTTCCGTGTTGGTTTGTGGTTCGGAACCGCGATGGTATCGCGGTCACCTTACCAAGACGTGTTAATTGGGGAACGTCAGAATCCCATAGTAATAATCCACGTACCGTTTCAAACGGTTGAGGGCGCTGGCGTTGAGGGCCCGCAGATCGGTCAAATCTCTGACACCACTGTGACTCCTGACGATGGCGAATACGTTGGGATTTTTCTTGAGAAAGTCGATTTTTTCTTGAATTTCATGAAGTTCCAAAGACATCGTTTCACTCCTCTTGGTGCTTGGGATTCATTAGCTTCATTAAAGCAAATCAAAGATTATGCCAAGTCAAATCAGTTGGGCATAATCTCCCGGAAATCAACAATCGATACAAAACGTTGCGAAAAGCGTGGTGGCAACTGCGAGCTTGGAGCGGCCATGTGGATGAGATGAGCGATCCCCTGCTCTTGCGCCATTTCCAAGACGCTTTCCACATCGTCGGCCAACAATGTGGTTTCAGGGTTATAACCGGTTGCCCGTTGCAAGGCCTGCCAAAATCCAGGAGTCTCTTTGGGGTGGCCCAGATCGTGGCTGCAATAGACGGTGTTAATCCAATCGTTCAGCCCGGTTTTTTTAAATTTCAAGGCGACCGCATAGGGATGGGCATTGGTCACCAGGGTAACCGAACGGTGTTGCTGTTTCAGTTTGTCGAGGAACGGCACCACATGGGGACGAAAAGAGATCAAATGCGCCACCCGCTCTTTCAAGTGCGGAACATCCATCCCCAAGGTTCCAGACCAATGGTCCAGATCGTACCACGCCAAGGTTCCCTCCCAGGAGCGATAACTGGCGAGGATTTCGGCTTGGGCGGCAGCAAATGAAATCGCATTTTTTTCCGCATAGGCCTGGGGGACTGTTTCGCGAAAAAAGACATTGTCAAAGTGGAGATCCAGGAGTGTCCCATCCATGTCCAGGAGAATGGTTTCAATGCGCTGCCAGGGAAGTGGCAAAGCAGGACGGGTGGGCGGACTCATGAGCGGTAGTCGGCATTGATGGTGATGTAGGCATGGTTCAAGTCGCAGGTCCAGATGGTCTCCGAGGCTTGTCCCATACCCAGGTGAATACGAACGGTGAACTCTTTCCGGGCCATGACGGCGGCACCCTGTTCTTCTTGATAATCGGGATCACGCACTCCGCCGGAAACAATGGGTACCTGGTCCAGAAAAATGGCGATCCGCTCAACCTGGAGGGGGATGCCGGAATAACCGACTGCGGCCAGGATACGCCCCCAATTGGGATCGGAACCGGCGAAGGCGGTTTTAACCAGGGGACTTTTGGCGACGGTCAACGCCACGGTACGCGCCTGGTCCGGGGTTGCGGCACCGCTGACTTCGATGGTGACGAATTTCGAGGCCCCCTCCCCATCGGCGACGATGGCACGCGCCAGTTGACCACACACCGATTCCAGGGCGCTCCCGAAGGCATTCGAGGCGGACTCATCCGCCGGGTCGATTGCGACCTTCCCCTTACCCGAGGCAAAAACCATGACGGTGTCGTTGGTTGAGGTGTCACCATCGACGACGGCGCGATTAAAGGAACGCGCCACGGCCTGGTGCAGATGGTGCTGCAGCACATCAGCCGCGACAACCGCATCGGTGAAGACAAAGCTTAACATGGTTGCCATATTGGGGTGGATCATCCCGGCCCCTTTGGCGATTCCAAGCACCTGAACCGGTTGGCCACGCACCTGGAACTGTTCCATGGCTATTTTGGGGTAGGCATCCGTGGTCATGATGGCTTCGGCAGCCGTCAACCAGGGGGTTTGATCCGACAGCGTCCGCACCAGATGTGGCAAAGCCGCCAGGGGACGTTCCATGGGAAAATGTTCCCCGATAACGCCGGTGGAGGCCATGAAAACGGTTTCTTCGGGAATTTGCAGCAGCTTGGCGGCGAGTCGGGTGATTTCGAGGGCCGCCTGCATCCCTTGGGGGCCATTGGCGACATTGGCATTACCAGAATTGACGATCAGGGCACGTCCCAACCCCTGTGATAAGCGTTGGCGGCACAAAACAACCGGCGCGGCGACCACCTGATTTTGGGTGAAGACCCCCGCCACCACCGTACCCGGTTCCATGGCAACCAAAAGCAGATCGGGGCGACCATTGGCCTTGATGCCGCATGCCGTTGTTGCGAAACGGAATCCAGGCAACATCCTCGGCTGGTTCTGTGGTGTGGGGTGATCGGTCATATGTGCCGGACCTGTAGTATTACGTCAGCAGCAAAATGCCGATAACATAAACGATGACGATCCATGGCGCCAGACCAATTATTGAATTTTTTTCTAGATATTAAAAAACATTGTTAAATATCAATGTATTACAAATGTCCATTAACCTGAAAATCCAACCGCTTTTGTTGGCACATTTTTTGAAAGAGTCTTTCAGGAACGGAATTATTGCAGAGCAGATGGGTACGGAGTCGTCCGCACCACATCAAATCGTAATCGATGGATGAAGGATACATAAAACATGGGACAAAAACTGGATAAACGATCGGACCGCCTCGCCTGGTTGGGTGACATGGAACCGGAATATGAAGATATGTTAGAATGGATGCTTCTGGTGGAAGACGTCGAAAAAAAACCACCCGAGCCCAGGCTGCCCCTCCATTGGGCCTTGGTACCGCGCAACCTCCTTGCCCAACAATCGGATCGATCGGGCATGTTGTGCCACTAAAGCCCGTCCATTGTAATGGTTGAATGTTGTCGCAAGCGCCTGGAATCATAAACGAAGTTTTTTTCAAAGGATTCCCAGACGATGGTGCAACAGGCAACCAAAACACACAGTGCAGCGTTTCGTGATCGGATCAGCGGCCCTTTTGACGGATTGGTGCGGCTTGACGATGCCAGAATGTTGGCGGTTGAAATGGAAGCCTTGGGTCCATGGTATCTCAATGAACCCGCCACCGGGGAACACTCGGAACAGGTTGATGGTGGTCGTGCCCGCAAGCATCTGGAATATCTTCTGGATGAAATTCTCAAGGAAGAGAAAGGGGTATGGACCACCATGGTCTATGTGCAATCCCGGGACAACCCGGAATTAATCAAGATTTTCCACCCGCGCCGCGCCGGATGCGGCTGTGGTGGCGGCGGTGGCATCGTGCCGTGGTGGATCATCTCCCAGGTCGAGCCTGAGGCAGTGCCGGGTTGGACTCAGTCTACATGCCAAGTGAACGTTGAAAACAAACGGGGCGGCTGGCTTGGGAAATTTTTCCCGTGACGCAGTCCGTTGCAGTTGTCGTCGTCGCCGCCGCCTTGATCCAGGACGCCTCCGGTCGGACCTTGCTCAGCCAGCGCCGACCCGGCGATAGTTTTCCCCTGCATTGGGAATTTCCGGGCGGCAAGCTCTTGCCGGGAGAAACGCCCGAAGCGGCCTTGATTCGGGAACTCAAAGAGGAGTTGGACATTACCCTCCTGGATCCCGAACCCTGGTATTTCGTATCCCACCCCTACGAAACGTTTCACCTGCTGATGGTGATCTATCGGTGTACCCGCTTCGACGGTGATCCCAAGGCCATCGAAGTCCATCGGTTCGCCTGGTTTGATCGTAAGGACATGTCCAGTTTGTTGTTCCCCCCCGCCGACCATCCCATTCTCAAGCATTTGGGGATTGAAAACCCCACGCCAACTCCTGGAGGTGACCTATGATCAGAACCATTTTTCTGGCTGCGGCAATCCTTGCAATCGGCAGTTACCCGGTGGCTCAAGCCAGCGGCAAGGATGTCGGACATTTAAGCTCACATTGGGGTTATGCCGGGGCCACCGGTCCGGAACACTGGGGATCCTTGAACCCCGGATATGGTACCTGCGCCCATGGAGTCAACCAATCACCCATCCATTTGCAAAACTTCATCGAAGCCAAGCTTCCCCCCATTGATTTTGCCTACAGCAATGCTCAGGCAACGGAAATCATCAACAATGGGCATACCATTCAGGTCAACTTCCCCCCCAAAACCGCAGCCATTCGGCTCGATAACAACACCTTTGAACTTAAACAATTCCATTTCCACGCCCCTGCTGAAAACCAAATTGACAATACCCTCTATGCCATGGAAGCCCATTTCGTCCATGCCGATTTGTCGGGCAACTTGGCCGTGGTCGCCGTCATGATGCAGGGGGGAGCAACCAACCCCGCTTTGGAATACCTGTGGCGGGAATTCCCCACCAAAGCCGATGGCCCCCATCCCCTGATCGCACCCTTCTTTGCGGAATCCATGTTGCCTGTCAACCGGGAATATTTTCGTTATAATGGTTCCCTGACGACCCCACCCTGCACGGAAGGGGTACGTTGGTTGGTTCTCAAACAAGCGGTTCCCGTCTCCGATGAACAGGTCAAAGTTTTTTCAACTCTCATGCGCCATGCCAACAACCGACCGGTTCAACCCGTCAACGCCCGAACGGTATTGCGTTAACGTTCCAATGGGAGTAACTCTTGGAGGAGGAACGGGAAATAGTGTTGTCATTCATTGTCTGATCAGGGGGTGAGGGATGTCGCAGGAAAAAGTGAATAATCGTTGGTTCGTGGTTTTGGGTGCCATCCTGATCCAACTGTGCCTGGGAACCATTTATTCCTGGTCGATATTCACCCCGAATTTGCTCGCCACCGGTTGGAGCAAATTGGACACGCAGATCATCTTTGCCGTAACCCTGGCCAGTTTCACCATCGTCCTGTTCTTTTCCAATAGACGCCTTTTGATCATCGGGCCACACCGTATGGCACGGATCGGCGGATCGACGTTGGGATTGGGGTATTTCCTTGCCGGCCTCCTGCAAGGATTCGGCTTTTGGCCGGTGCTGATCGGGGTCGGTATTATTGGTGGTGCCGGATTGGGAATAACCTATTGCGTCCCCATTTCCGTGGGAATGCGATGGTTTCCCGATCACAAAAATTTTATCACGGGTATTGCCGTCCTGTTCTTTGGCATGGGGGTCCTCGTCGGTGTGGAAATGGCTGGTGACTGGGGAGGACTGCTCCATCGGTGGGGATTGGCCAACACCTTGATAATTTATGGATTAGCCTTTTTCCTGTTGATTTATTCCGGCTCCACCTGGATGCACATGCCTTCCAACCTTTGGTCACCGCCAGTCGATAGTATGCCGCCATCATCCCCGTTGGATATGAAAAATGAAGATTTTTCAATCATTGAAATGCTCCATACCCCGCAATTCTACCTTATTTTCCTGACATTCACCCTCAGCGCCGGCGCCGGACTTTTGGCCATTGGCTTGATGCAACTCTACCCCTTGGAAGCACTGCAACGCTCGGGATATGGCGCCGCTCAGGCCAGCACCATCGCCGCTACCGCCCAAGCGGTATTTTTTGGTTTGGCCAATGGCTTCGGTCGCATTGTTTGGCGGATCATAGGTGATTGGCTGGGTCGCAAACGAGCCATTCTACTCATGATGATCACCCAAGGGGCCGTGTTATTTTCCTTTCCCTCCATGGTCGGCAATGAAAACGCCCTCTATCTGGGAACCGCATTGATCGGTTTTAACTTCGGCGGCAATTTTGCCCTCTTTCCCGCCCTGACCGCCGACGAATTTGGTAAAAACTCCGTTAGCCAGAATTATTCCCTGATTTTTTTCGCCTTTGGAGTGGGTGGCCTGCTGTTCCCCATCCTGGGTGGTATTTTGGGGGACATGGGCTTATTTTCTTTTGCTTTCACCCTTGGCGGTTTGTCTTGCATTCTGGGAGCGGGATGTTGCGCCATCATCTTTCCACCCCATCTGGAGGATGTCCACAAACCTTTGAGCGTTCATGGATTCCTCCAGCAAATCCATATAGCGGATCACGCGACCGATCTTGAAAAAAATAACCCCTGAGCGTCCCTGTTCTGGGCCGGGGAATGACCGCCGTGAGGGGCGAGAACGGCGATCATCCCGAATAATACAATCCGACCCATCGAGAGATCATGCCTGAATAGCTTTGGGAAGATAAGGTGAAGAAATTCAGCTATGGCCGCGCACAATATGGAAGAGGGCCAAATCGTGGAAACCTGTGCATTGTGATTTCTCTTATGATGGGGTAGAGTTCTCTTAAGGAGGATCTGTCATGGGAAACGCCGTTGCATTTGACACTTACGCTGCCATCAAACGCCTGAAGGCCGCCGGTTTTGACGAAGTACAGGCTGAAGCCCTGTCTGACACGATCAAGGTAGCTCAAGATGCACGCCTTGATGAACTGGCTACCAAGCGAGACATTGACGAATCCAAAGCTGATATTCTTAATTCTACTTTGTCACATTAGAATATACGCTCTGGATCCCCGCTTTCGCGGGGATGACGAAGCAGAAAATCCGTTGAAAAAAGGTAACCGTCATTCCCGCAAAAGCGGGAATCCAGAGGCCACAAACTCCGAACTGGAAATGTGACAAAGTAGAATTAAGTGGGTTGCTGGAATGTTCATTGGTCAGACGGCATTGATTATCGGTTCCATGTTTGCGCTGGCAAGGCTCCTCATTGGCGGGCACTGACTCTGGGGATCTATGGTAAGGTTCTTCAGACGGTTGGGGACGATTCTTGACCGCCTTGACCAAAATATCGAAGTAAGCGTTACCGTTCAGAGTCACCAAGCAAACGAAACTTCTTCAGCTTGCGCCACAAGGAAACCCTGTCAATACCCAGGATAACCGCCGCCATGGTCTGGTTGCCACCGGTTTCATCCAACACCCAGCGGATGTAATCGGTCTCCAACTCCTCCAGGGTGGGAGCCCGGTCGCCACGATTGCGAAACGTTTTGATCACTTGAAACCGCAATTCATCGGGCAGGTGTTGGGGGGTAATCGCTTCTTCATTGCACAAAGCCACAGCACGTTCAATGACGTTTTCCAGTTCACGGATATTTCCGGGGAATTCATACTCACGCAGCAAAGCCATGGCTTCCGGGGTAATGGAACGCACACGTCGGTCCATGCGCGCTGATTCCCTCCTGAAAAAATGTTCCGCGAGCAAGGCGATATCCCCGCGCCGCTCCTTGAGGGGGGGGATGGCCAGGGTGATCACATTGAGGCGGAAATAAAGATCCTGACGGAATTTTCCCAAGGCCACGGCTTCTGCCAAATTGCGGTTGGTTGCCGCGATAAAGCGTACATCGATATGAATCGGGCGGGTTCCACCTACGCGGATGATTTCTCGTTCCTGAATGGCTCGCAGGAGTTTGACTTGCATCGACGGTCCCATCTCGGTAATTTCGTCCAGAAACAAACTCCCCCCCTGTGCCGCTTCCATGAATCCCGCCTTGGCGGTTAACGCCCCGGTAAAGGCACCTTTTTCATGTCCAAACAATTCGCTGGATAAAAGATCCTCGGTGAAAACACCGCAATTGACGGCGACAAACGGACCTTGGGGGCGACCACTGTACTGATGCAGGGTGCGGGCGATCAATTCCTTGCCGACACCACTTTCCCCGGTGATCAGGGTGTTGCAACCACTGGGTCCGATCTGTTGAACGGTCGCCATCAGTTTGAGCATAGAAGGGTCGCGGGTGATAATGGAACCGCTTTCCTTCATACGTTGCAACTGTTCCTTGAGCGCGTGGTTTTCCCTTCGTAGCGAGACCTTGTGCATGGCTTCGCTGACCACCTTTCGAACTTCTTCCAGGCGAAATGGTTTGGCGATATAAAAAAATGCACCCTCACGCATGGATTCCACTGCCGATTCCAGGGTGGCAAAACCTGTGATCAGGATGACCTCGGTATCCGGGGAGTGTTTTTTGCTTGCGTGCAAGATTTGGATACCGTCTGCCCCTTCCATACGCAAATCCGTGAGTACGACATCAAACGCCTGCCGCTCAACCAGGGCGAGTGCTTCCGGTCCATTGTCCACAGAGGTGGTTTTGTACCCCTCTTTGCGCATGATGTGGGTCAGGTTGCGTACTGCAATGGGTTCATCGTCCACAATGAGCAGTGTACCGGCTTTGGACATGCCATGGCTCCCATGAATTGGATTATGCGCAGCGCTCTTGCACTGGCAAGCGGATGATAAACCGTGTCCCCTGACCGATTTGACTTTCGACGACGATATCTCCCGCATGTTCCTCAATCACCTCGAAAACAACTGCAAGCCCCAATCCTGAGCCTTTTCCAACCGGTTTGGTGGTAAAAAAAGGGTCAAAAATTCGCGACACATGTTCCTCGGCAATTCCCGTACCCGTATCCTGCACGACAATGTCCACCCAGGGGGAACGACAGCGCCCCAATGTAGGTAATTGGGTTGTATTGGGCATCAGGGCGCGTATGAGGATATTTCCAGAATCCGGGATGGCGTCCGCACTGTTCTTCAACAGGTTGATGAAGGCTTGTTGCAGGCGCTGCCGGTCCCCATGCAAGATAATCTGCTCCGGGATTTCCGTACGCACCTGGATACGGTTGGGTAAATTGCCTTTGCTGAAGCGGATGACCTCCGCGATCAACGGTGCCAACAGGAACGAGGATTTTTTAAACTCCCGATCACGGGAAAAATCAAGGAGGGAGCGTACAATATCACGGGCGCGGCGTGTTTGCTCATCAACCTGGGAGAGCAACTCTCTGCGGAACTCCAGATCATCGCTCTCCACCTCCTCGTTAAGGATTTGACAAGAGGAGGAAATATTGGATAAGGGATTGTTCAGCTCGTGGGCCACTCCGGACAATAGCGTTCCCAACGCCGCCAGCTTTTCCGAACGCAGAAGATGTTTATGTCGTTGCTGCAACTCCTGCAATACAAGGTTGAAAGCCTTGGTCAATGACAAGATCTCCCGATCATTGGAGTGGATGTGGATGGAAGTGAACTGCCCATTAACCACCCCTATCATGCTGTCCTCCATGAGTTTCAAGGGTAGGACGATCCAACGGGATACCAAACGGCCAAGCGCCAGGATCACCAATATTACCGAGATCATCGCCGCCACCAGTACGAATTGATGTTTCTCCAAAGCCTGATGTATTTGAATTCGTTCCGTTGCCGCTCTTTCTTCCGCTGATGTGACAATCTCTTTTCCAAGACCACGGATGGTTTCTTCCGTGGAGTTGTCAACACCATGTTGAACAAGGTCTGAATATTTAGAAATATTATTTATTAGTGGTTCAAATTGATCATTGCGCATTTCATACAAGCCATTTACAACATTTTTAATATAATCCTGCCAGTACTCTCGGTCTTTTTGTTGATGATATAGAAAATAATTCTTCTCAAAACGTCGCATTTCCAAGACATTGTTTAACAGAAGATATACCTGCTCCCCAGAGATGAGTTGCAGAGAGACCGTGCGTAATTCAACCAATGAGAACAAGCTCAAACACAAGGTCATGGTACTGATGATGGTGTATCCCAGGATCACTTTGTATTGTAGTGAGGATTGTCGCATGGGAAAACTCCAGGTGGCCAAAATGGGAATTGTTGCATTTTGCAATAATTGATTATCTTTGGCAATGATATATATATTTTTATATTTATCAGCAATATACAAATAAATATCCCTGGGTTGAGCGATTTTATTTATTGCAAAATGCAATAAATAAAGAGGGGGACAGAGAGTCATTTCTCACCTATCTATTTAATAATGAATATATTTTCCTTGTGGCGCGCTCTGTGCGATAGGTGGGGTTGACCAGCACTCAAAACAAATCAAGCGCTTGGGAAACAATTGCCATGTCCAATCCTGTCAATACCCTGGAGCAACCCCTGGAAAGAACCAACATGGATGCAACAACCCAACAGAAATCGGTATCCGCTACGGCAAGGGCACCTTTTTTATCATTCTCGTTTTTGCATTCATGGAGGAATTGGCTCTTGACCAAAAGATCCCCAGAAAAAGCGGATTCCATATCGCATCCATGGAGGGTTTGGCGTTGGTTTAGTTAAATGAACAGATCAGGCACGGTTGTATCTGAAAGAGACATGGAAAAAATGTTCGCAGTTACCCCCCATGAAGAGTCCGGGAAATTTGGCTCCGCCAGAGGGGTGTTCAACGAACGGCGCAACATTCTGCTGGTTTTGTTCGCCTTGGAACCGACTCCCGGGGTTGTGCGCACAGCCTTGTCCATGATGGAGCGTTTGGATGCGGGAGTGGAAATTTTATTACGCACAGAAACCCAGCCGTATCCCCTCGCCTTGAGTCGTTTTCTGGATGATGTCACCAAAAGCGGCAAAAGAAGTCATCTGATTTTTTTGCCGGAACTTTCCTGGGAAGCGGTGGTGCATCATGCCAGGACGGTTTCGGATATCGTATGTATCCTTGTGGAATCTCTTGAAAATTTTGGATTAATCAATGACCCGGAGAGTCGGCGACCCCCGGCGTGGAGTAAACATCTACCCTGTCCTTTGGTGGTCGCTGGTTCCAGCGAAACCTGATGGTTCTATTGGTTTAATATGTCGACTAAGGATTGATCACATGCACAAATTTTTTCCTTTTCTGAAATGGTTTCCCATGGGCCGTGAAGCAATCAAGGCCGATGTGATTGCCGGCATCACGGTGGCACTGGTACTCATTCCTCAGTCCATGGCCTATGCCAACCTGGCTGGGCTGCCCGCCTATTATGGTTTGTACGCCGCCTTTTTGCCGGTGGCCGTGGCGGCATTGTTTGGCTCTTCCAAGCAGTTGGCAACAGGTCCGGTGGCCGTGGTTTCCCTCCTGACCGGGGCTTCCTTGTTGCCGCTGGCCCCCCCTGGGAGCGACGAGTATGTGGCACTGGCCATCCTGCTCTCCTTTGTGATCGGTATCGTCCAATTGGCGATTGGATTGCTCCGTTTGGGGGTGGTGGTCAATTTTCTTTCGCATCCGGTCATCTTGGGATTCACCAATGCGGCGGCCCTGATTATCGGCCTTTCCCAGCTTTCCAAAATTTTCGGTGTCAAGATGGGACGCAGTGACCATTTTTTGCAGGACATCTGGGGGGTCTTGCAGCAATTGCACACCACCCACCTCCCCTCACTGATTTTTGGCGTGCTAGCGTTCGCCATCATGTGGACCTTGAAAAAGCATAAGCCGCAGTTGCCCAACGTCTTGATCGCCGTTGCCGTCACCACGTTTGCCAGTTGGTTGCTGGGTTATCAGGCCATGGGGGGCAAGGTGGTTGGAGAAATTCCGCAAGGATTGCCCGCCCTGGCCATTCCTCATTTTGACCTGCATCTCGTGGGCAGTCTGTTCAGCAGCGCGGTCATCATTTCTCTGGTAGGATTCATGGAGGCCATTTCCATAGCCAAGGCCATGGCCGTGCGCACCAAGGACAGTATTGACCCCAATCAGGAGTTGATCGGTCAGGGTCTGGGTAACCTTGCGGGATGTTTGACACAGGCCTATCCCACATCCGGTTCATTTTCCCGTTCGGCCGTCAATCTCGGTAGCGGGGCCAAAAGTGGTTTCTCCTCGGTTGTTACCTCCTTGATGGTTTTGGCCACATTGCTTTTTCTCACCCCGTTGCTCTATCACCTCCCGGAGGCCGTGTTGGCGGCAGTGATCATGATGGCCGTGGTGGGTTTGCTCAATGTGCGGGGCATTCTTCACGCCTGGCACGCCAATCGGCATGACGGCATAGCGGCGATTGCAACTTTTATAGCATCCATGGCTTTTGCCCCGCATTTGGACAAAGGCATCTTTTTCGGTGCCGGGTTGGCGATTGTGTTATTTCTGTATCGCACCATGAGCCCTCGGGTAGCACTTTTGGGGTTGTATCCGGATGGGACGTTACGGGATGTGGCTGTTCATCCAGAATTGCCCACCGATCCGCAAATCATTGTCCTGCGTTTTGATGGTCAACTCTATTTTGCCAATGTGTCCTACTTTGAGGAGATGATTCTCAACGCGGTTGCCGCCAAACCGAGTGCCAGGTTTTTGTTGTTGGTTGGGGACGGAATCAACCAGATGGATGCATCGGGCGAAGAGGTGGTACGTCATCTGGTCGAGCGGATCCAAAAGAACGACATGGTTATCGTTTTTTCCGGTCTGAAGCGGCAAATATTGTTGGTGATGCAGGCCACGGGTTTGCTCGATTTTGTAGGCAGGGACAATATTTTCGCCACAGTGCAGGCAGCCTTGAACAATATCTACGACCGGCTCGGACGGGGGGAAAACCGCCCCTTGTTCGTCCAATAGAAAGATTAGAAAGATCTTGACAGCCGTTGACAACGGTTTGCCAGACAGTTCCCAATCTGGTACCGTAAAATTTGCGAGCCTCATTGCGGCTCTTCTTGGTGGCCGCAATGAGTTTTTAACCTAAAGATTGGTCAGGTGTTTCCGCACAGCGCTCGTCAAAATGACGCTCCACGTCCATGCGTGCATGCAGGATACGGACGATCTCAATTTGGTCTTGTGTAAGCATTCGATAAAAAACGAGGTGCTTTCCGGTTGGATGTTTCCGATAACCAGAACGAACAGCGTTGCAATCCTGCCCCTTGAGTGGGGCTGAAGCCAAGTCTTGAAAACATCGGTCGAGTATCGACAAGTAGTTGTTGCGCTGTTCCTTGCCCCACATACGTTCCGTGTAATGCCCGATTTCCTTCAGGTCGTTCAGTGCCTTGTTGGTGAGGACAAAACCAGACATCATCAGTACACGCTTTCCCCGTCGAGTTCGCTGAGTAACTTGTTTAGGGAATAATCGGCTCTGCCACTTGATTCTCCCTCCTGAAGCGCTTGTCTCAAGATGGACAGCTTGATTTCCTGTTCTTCCAAGAGTCTTAAACCAGCTCGGATGGCCTCGCTTGTCGTTCCAAAGCGGCCCATGGCAATCTGTTGAGAAATAAACTCCTCGAAATGGGAACCAAGGGTGACGCTGGTATTCTTCTGCATGAAAGACCCTCCCTGATACGAAAAATATACCATCTGAAGGCATGCTTTTTTCAGGACACAAACGCCTTTGCACGTGCAAACCGGCAGGGACACTTCCGGGGAGGCGGTCGCATGAGCAACCACCTTCCCCACGATACTCGGGAGCAACTGTTTACAACCATTCCACAGTGCCATTGTCGATGCGATACACCGCCCCGACAATCTTGATTTTTCCTTCTTTGCCTAAATGTTGCAATTCTTCACTGTTGGCAGTCAAATCCTGCATGGATTGCCGAACATTTTCCCGAATCGCATCCAGAATCAACTCGTCGCCCACCAATCCCTTGGCTTTGGACCTCGCTGCGGCGGGAACGATCTGATCCACCAGTTTGGGAATGCTGCCGCCAACCTTGTCACCCTTGACCACCGCTGTCACGGCACCGCACTTGGTATGCCCCAGAACCAAAATCAAAGGGGTCAGTAAATGACCCGCACCATACTCCGCAGTTCCGATCTCATCAGTATCGGCCACATTACCAGCAACCCGGATGACGAACAGATCACCGATACCCCGGTCAAAAACATATTCCACCGGCACCCGGGAATCGGAACAGGAAATGATGGTAGCAAACGGATGCTGGCCATTGGCAAACGTATCGGCAATGCGTTCCGGGGTGAGGTTCGGGTGCTGCGCCTTGCCATCCACGAAACGTTTGTTGCCATCCTTCAACATTTGCAGGGCTTGGTCGGCACTGATAGCCGGGGCTGGATGACCCGAATCTTTTTTGCCTGCATTTTTATTGTCGTGCTGCGGATCACTGGCCCAAGGCAACCTGGGCAGTACGATAGCACTCAAACCAACGGCAACCCCGGCCAGAACACTGCGCCGTGATACAGAATCGATACACATAGAGGGTACCCCTATCATAAAAAAAATATTTTGAATCAACACCCCGTCCCTAAGATACCTGACAAGGCTATCAGTTGGGTTTCAGTTCCCGGTCGATAACCTCCTTGAAATTTTCCAAGGGGACAGCCCCAACCATTTTAATGCCATTGACAAAAAACGTTGGCGTACCGGTAATACCCAACTGTTTCCCTTCGGCAGCATCGGCGGCGATGCGCGCTGCGTGGCGGCTGCTCTTGATGCATTCGTCAAATTTAGCTGCATCCAGACCCACTTTTTTCGCCAACTCTTTCAAAGCATCCTCAGCCAAAGATTGGGATTCGGCAAACAGGGCGTCGTGGTATTCCCAAAATTTATTCTGCTCGTTGGCACACATGGACGCTTCCGAGGCTTTGGGGGCCAATTTATGGAAGGGCAAGGGATAGTGTCGAAACACAAAGCGCACTTTGTCGCCATAGGCCGTCTTTAACTGCCCCAGCACCGGCTGAGCCTTACGACAGTAGGGACATTCAAAATCGGAGAACTCCACGATGGTTACGGGTGCATTGGCCAAACCACGGCTCAAATCCTGCGGTCCGGTCAACGTGTATCGGGGTTCCTCAAGCAAAATTTCAACTTTGTATTTACTGGCTATTTCCTCATGATATTTCGCCTTGGCATTTTTCCGGGCCTGGTCTTCGAGATAGGATTTGACCTTTTCCTTGATTGCGGGATCCTTGGCGGGAATCTTTTCCTTGTTGGCCTCCATGAATTTGTTGACCTGTTCTTCGGTTACAGGGGTAACAAACTTGGCCGCCATTTTGTCTTCGACCTGTTCCTTGGGTATTTTGTTGGCTTTGGCTTCCAACTCCAGGAGATGATCGAGAACTTCCGCTTCAATCTTTTCCATTCTGAGTTCATGGATTTGCCCCGAGAGCATGGCATCCACCTTGGTCAAGTCCAGGGTCCAATCGCCTACCCGTGCCGCTGGTTCGGCGCGAACGAGCGTGGGAAAGAGTACCAGGGCCACCAAACTTGACAGAAACAACATTTTAATAGGTTTCATCATCAAAATCCTTGATAGGGGGAAACAAAAGAGGGAACCATCACAAATGGACCGGGCTATTTGCCATAAATGGTCTCAGCCCTTTTGCAAAAGGAGTCCACCATGGACGTGGCCGCCTTGCTGAAAACGGGTCCCATGGCGATATCGACCAGTTTTTTACTGAATTTGAAATCGATAAAAAAATCGACCTTGGAACCATGCGCCAGATCCTGGAAACGCCATTCGCTGTTCAGATGGCTGAACGGACCGGAAAGGTGGGAAATCGTAATGCGATTGGGGGGCTCTATAGCATCGTAGGTAAAGAAAGTTTCCCGTAATCCTTTAAAAGAGAAGGTCATTTCCGATTTGAAACCGGTTGCGGATATTTCCGTTTTTTTTGACCTGACCAACCATGGTATGAATTCGGGATAACGATCCATATCCACAACGAGATCAAACATTTGTCGTGCAGAATAGAGAACCTCGACACTGGTGCTACGCCTGGGCATTATTACCACCTCCTTGTCCATAAAGCGCCACAGCCCGCTTGCGAAATGCGCTGATCATTTGTTTGGAAACCTGGGAAAACACCGGTCCCATGATCATTTCCTTCATGCGACTGTCAAACTTGAAATCGATAAAAAATTCCACTTTCGTTATCGTCGCATCCCCGGAAAACATCCACGTGCTGACAAGATATTGGAAGGGCCCCGATTTCAGATTGATTTCAACTTTTTTCTCTGGAATCACAATATCCAATGTTTGAAAACTTTCCCGGATGCCCTTAAAAGAAACTGTTAATTCCGCCATGAACTGGTTAGCCTGCTGGTCCCAAACCCGCGACTTGACACACCAGGGCAAAAATTGCGGATACCGCTCCACATCAACGACGAGATCATAAATCTGCTTGGGGGAAAAGGGGAGGGTCTCACTGACGCGTATTCTTGGCATAAAAAGGTTCGCAATGGTATCAGGATACGGTTGTTGTCAACGGAACGCCATGGCACTATGTCCGGTCCCAAGCATATTGCAATGTGGCGCATGGGTCCATGAATTCCAATTTTTTTCCGGTGCTGGCCGCTCTGGCAATACCTGACCCGAAATACGGCCCCCGTGGAACCGGTCAGAACACTGTTTTTGAAGGAAATCTTAAGTGAACAATCCATCCAGGCCTTCCGAAGCCCCATCGACGCCCTCTTCCGCCCTGCTGGCCAATCTGGCGCAAACCCGGGTTGAGGGGATTTCCATTGATCCACAATACGAAGTATTGCGGGAAGTAGTCCAGGATTACCAGGGAATCCTGGACGCTTTGGACCGATTGCTCCTGGAGCTGAACCATCCGTTTCGCAACTGGATCGTCATCCTTCCGGAATTGAAAGGATTCGTATTAAAGAATATCGGTTTCTACCTGAATCATGATCGGGGACCGGAATCTTTGCTGTTGTTTCACCATTTGTTTCTTCAGGCCCAGGGAGAGGGGGTGCGTACCGATTTGACGCGACCCGCATTGGAAGCCTTAAGCGCCTGTCTGGTGCGTGCCATCGACCTGATCCAACCCGAACGCATGGCTGGATTCCGCTCGGCGTTTCGGGATATTTTTTCTGACTTGGCAACCCTTTCCCCAGACCATCTGCGCCTCTTGGGACAATCGCCCTTTTCCATCCGGCGAGGTTTGCTTGTCCTGCTGCCCAAAGTCAGAAAAGCCGGGGACAACACCCTGGACCTGGAGAGCCTGAAACAGTACAGCCTCTCCAGTTTGCAAGCCAGTCTAACCTATTGGCTCTCTGAGCCCGATCCCGTGCAACTCGCTGGAACAAACAGCGATGCCTTCAAGAATATTGGCCATGAAAGCCTGCAGCGGATCAACAATCAGGTACAGCACTGGAGTGCCCAGCCCCCCACGTTGCACACCTTGGATGCCATGCTCGCCCTGCCCGACTTTATGGATATCGTACATGGTTACCAACATGTGTCTGACCAGATCGGTATCGTGGACCAGGGCACTCCCGAAACCATTCAGGCCGAACAAAATGCCAAATTGACCTTTCTGTTCCATATCATGCGCACTCCGGGGCTGCGCCTGATCCATGAAACGACGTTACGCAGTATCAACCAAACCCTGGGTCACCTGGTACGCATGCGCCAAAGCTTTGATGAGCTGCGCGCTTATTTTTATGAAGCCTTCGCTTTTTTCAAGAACAACGTCGCGGCCTACCCGCATACCGCCCTGCAATCCATCGAAATTTTAGGGGATGAAGTCTTCAAGCGCGACAACAGTCGCCTAGTGGAAATTTTTCTGGAACGCACCGTGGATTTTGGCTTTCAATACAGCAGGATCACCGGGGTCAGTTCCGAATGGCAACCACTCTGCAATCCCAATCATTTGTACAATATTCGCGTCTGGCTCAACCTGATCCGCCGCAATCCCCCCTGGAGCCCGACACTGTTTTCCGCCCTGATCATCAATCTGAAACTGACCGGGGTATTGATTCGCGATACTGATGTTTTTCAGAAAGAAATCACGCAATTATTGAACAGCGGCATCCGTCCCGTTTACAACCTGGCCCGGCAATTCTGTCGCCTGTTGCCGGTCTATTACAACGAAATCGGTGCCGAGGGATTGTTGCGTGATGTTTCCACCCAACTCGATGAAACCCATCAACGCCAGGATCTCCTGATCCATTTTTTACGCAAACAGTGCCATGTCGAAAGCACCAATCGCATCGTCGCCTTGGCCCAAGGGATCCTGCATTATTGGCGAAGCGGCAATCCCGATCACCTGCACGAACTGGTCAGCGACCAGATACTTTCGGGCCTGGAGCCCCGGGGACCCTGGTTTGACGAAGTCCATCAGATCACCCGGGATCTGTTCCATCAAAGCCAAGCAACAGGGGTGGAGACGCCCTTGCTTTGTCCCAGCACTGATGTGGAACAGTGGATCATGAAACATCCCAACGCCAGCCTGCACGAACGGGAACGAGTCTGGCTGCTCATCCGTCTCTACCATTTGTTGAATCGTAAATACAACCTGGGATTCCACGACATTGAGGATTCCCTTAAAACCGCCATGGACAATGGCATTTCCGGTTTGGAACCCTTGCATCGCATCCTGACCGCCGCCGATGGTCATGCACCCGGGGAGGAACATGCCAAACTGGAAGCGTTGTTAGACGCCTTGGAAACACTCAACGAAATCATCCTGAGTGATGAAACATTTCCAGCCCACGAAGAGATTTATCAAAAACGACATATCGCCGTCGACATACCCTCGGTTTATGGTCGCTACGCAGAAAAAAAATTTGATGCCCTCTCCCTCAGCCTGCGCCTGGAAAATTTGGCCACCGTGGAATTGGAAGGGTTGGTGGAACGGATCCATGGCGATTTCATCACCCGATCCGCCTTTTTCCGGGTGCATCGTTACACCCGCTATTTTCTCCGGGCGTTGCGCCTGGATGGCATTTCCTCACGCCGTTTGGACAACCTGAACGATGTGTTGCAACGCTTCCTGGAATTCAACGATTTCACCTTTCATCAATATCTGGACGTGTTCCGCAGCTTTGCCGAAGGGGTCAAAGATCTGATCAACACCTATTTCACCACGCACCATCGCGATACCCTGGCCACGATCATTCCCATGATCCCGAAATCGGCCCTGCTGCCCAAATATCACCCCCTGGTCGCTGATGATGCCGCCATTACCGTGGAACAAATCAGCGAATCCTTTTTGCGCGATCTGGTAGCGGAAACGTTTGGTTTGCAGGCCTTTGATCGTTTCATCTCCCGATTGCTGCGCTTGCTGCGGTTGCAAGAGCAGCGCCTGCCGCTGCCCCTTCTCAACCAGCTCATGAACTATCATCCCGGTCGTTTGTTTCATTCTTTCACCGATCCCCGGCGCCAAACATTGGATCTTCTGCATTTGGGGGCCAAAGGGTTCAATCTCCTGGATCTGGCCAGCGACAAATTGCCGGTGCCGGCGGGAACGGTATTGACGACCGAATATTTTCGCTGCCACGAAGTCATTCAAGGCTATCCCCCGGCCAAAGATGATTTCATGGCCCGGTTGCAAACCCACCTGCGACACATCGAAGCCCAATGCGATGCCAAGTTTGGCGATGCCGGGCAACCCTTGCTGCTATCGGTGCGTAGCGGTGCGTTGTTTTCCATGCCGGGTATGATGCAAACCATTCACAATGTGGGCATCAATACCGACATTGTGCAAGCCCTGGGCAATAAAACCGGCAATCCCTACTTTGCCTGGGATAATTATCGGCGTTTCATCCAATCCTGGTGCGCCACTCTGGATATGGATCGCACCATTTTCACCAACCTGATGCATGCCCATAAAAAACAGGCCGGGGTACGCTGGAAACAGGAATTCAATGCCGAGCAAATACGGGCACTGACCCTGGACTATCTGGCAGCCGCCCGCGATCACGGCGTCCAGATCCCCGATGATCCCATGGAACAACTCCTGGGGGCCATTCGCCAGGTGGTCGATTCGTGGAACTCCCTCAAAGCGCGAGAATACAGGCAAATCATGGATCTATCCGACGCCTGGGGCACGGCAGCCGTGATTCAACGCATGATTTTTGGCAACTTGAACCGATTGTCGGGATCGGGGGTTTTGTTCACGGCGCATCCGCATCGCAAACTGGACCGGGTGTTGCTCTGGGGCGACTACACCACCGGTAACCAGGGAGAGGATGTCGTCAACGGTCTGGTCACCACCCGACCCATTTCCCTGGATCAATGCGAATACGAGAATCGCGACCCCCAATCCAGTCTGGAGCTGTGTTTTCCCGAGATTTATTGCCGTCTGCATGGCATCGCTACCCATTTGATCTATGACCGGCGCTGGAACCCCCAGGAGTTGGAGTTCACCTTTGAGGGTCCAGAACGGGACGATCTTTACCTGTTGCAGAGCCGGGATATGGTCACTTCCAAAAATCGCGCCCCGGCCTACAATCGTTTCCAGGAGAGTCCCACCTTGCGGGAGAACCGTATTGTGCAGGGAATTGGCGTTGCGGGTGGCGCGTTGTGTGGGCGCGCCGTGTTCAATCTGGAGCAAATTCACCGGATGAAAGAACAATTCGGCGAGGAACCATTGATTTTGATCCGCCACGATACCGTCCCCGATGATATCAAGGAGGTTTCCCTGACCCAAGGTTTGGTGACCAGCCGTGGTGGTCAGACATGTCATGCCGCCATTGTCGCGGCCAAAATGGAGAAAACCTGCATTGTCGGTTGCGAAGAGCTCATCGTACAGCAAGATATGGCCAAAAGCACCACGTCCGACCGGGTCATTCGTTGCGGCGACCCGATCAGCATCGATGGCTTTCGCGGATTGCTATATCAGGGCTGGTTCCCGGTGGAACGACACGTGGAACTCAACCGGAGTTGAGGCATGCAAAGTCATTGCATATGCCAAAGCGGCAGGCCGGTGGTGGTATCCAACGCCCGTTGCAAAACGGGGCCACGAAACGCTTGAATGACACATTCGCAGGCGAACACGATGGTACCCGGGAACACGTGCCCCCCGTAAGTGCGACCCGTGGCATCGGACAGGGTGACATGGGCATGGACAAAAGGTTTGTCGTCTTTGATGGAAATGTTGCCCGTCAATTGCACAATTTCCATGTGTTGGTTCAGGGAGATGGTTTGATAGACCTGCTGACCCTGGTCGTAATAACCCAAGACGGCCCTTTGCACGGCCCCGATGGCGGACACCTTGCCCAAACCGATTTGCAATCGTTGACAGGTTTGGTTCAGGGCATCCATGAGATCGGCCCCATGTTCCAGGCGCCCCATGAAATAGCGTTCCAAATGGACTTCCTGCATCATGTCAGTACCTCCAGAAACATCCGGCTCACCTTGGGCCATGCCAACGTCCCGGAGTTCGGGTTGGCACCTTGAACGTCTCAGTGACTTCTACGATTAAAAAAATTGATCCAACACCAGTATTTTCTATAGTAGCGAAAGAGACATGATAAACCCTTGATTCGCGCTTGGTCAATTCGGATGATTACCGATGGATAATGGTGTTGTTGCCTTTTTTGGAGAGTCAGCCATGAAAATTGGAATCAATGGAATGGGGCGGATTGGCAAATTATCGCTATGGAATCATATTGCCAAAAAACATTTTTCTGAAATTGTCGTCAATGTTGGCCGTGAAGTTGGGCGTGGGTTGCCTGATATTTTACAAACCATTGAGAAGGATAGTACTTTTGGTCATCTTGGCGTCTGGCTGCATGGCTGTCAAGGGGGGCGGGTCATTGAAAATATGGATGAAGCGAGCGGAACGGCCACTTTAGACGGTGTTCCCGTGCGTTTTTTGCGCAACCATCGCAATCCCAAAGATATTCAATGGCGTCCGCATGGGGTGGATCTGGTCGTTGATTGTACGGGCGTTTTCATGGATCCCACCTCTGCGGCCAATCTCCCGGGTGGGGCACTGCGTGGTCACCTGGAATCGGGAGCCAGGAAAGTGATCCTTTCGGCACCTTTTAAAATAAAAAACAAGGGTCAACCCATGCCGGAAGATGCCTTGACCGTAGTGCAGGGCATCAACGAAGCCGATTTTGACCCGGGTCGCCACACCCTGATTTCGGGTGCCTCCTGCACCACAACCTGCCTAGCTTTCCTGATGAAGCCGCTGTTGGATCATTTTGGTGCCAAACGCATTTTGTCCGCCTCCATGGTCACCGTCCACGCCGCGACCCCGAGTCAAAAAGTTTTGGATGCCGTCCCCAAAGCGGGCGCCACCGATTTACGCAAAACCCGGAGTGTCATGAACAACATCATCCTCACGACCACGGGGGCGGCCAACACCTTGCGCCTGGTTTTACCGGAAATGGCGCGTATCGGCTTTATGGCCGAATCGGTGCGAATCCCTACGTCCACCGGCTCCCTGATTGTCCTCACTGTCAATTTCCAGTCGGAAAGTGCGAAAAATCCCATTGAACGCGAACAAATCCTGGATGTCTACCGCAAAGCGGCCCAGGGGATTTACCAACCCTGGTTGGAATGCTCGGAAGAACAGAATGTCTCCTCGGACATTATTGGCTATCCCCGCAAGGCGGCCATCATCGAAGCTCAGGAAACCCATACCCGTACCGGTTTCGTCACCATTGATCCCCGGCATATCGAAGGATCGGATATGGCGCTTGTGCAAGCGATGGGGGGAAAACCCTTGGAGGTCCCGGTGACCCAGGCGACCATTTTTGGATGGTACGACAATGAATTGGGAAGCTATGCCAATCTTCTTGGCGAATTGACCATCCGTGTGGCGCAACACATGTGAGACCCACTCTTTCGGGGGGGACTTCAAGTCCCCTCCATCTTCACCAACCAGAACGGAAGTAAGAGGGCGAAAAAACCGATGGCGGACGATGAGGAAAGGGCCAAAAAGCTGCTCGAAATCATACTCCGATCCGATGGCAGTTTACGATATGACCGGATAACTCCCAAGCAATTGGAGGAGCTGTTGGACCAGGAAATATTGGCCGACTCGGGTATGGAAATGATGATGGATTTGGCGGAAGAAGGGACCTTTCAACCACTCCAGGCGGCTTTGGGTTGCATCAATCCTGACTTTTTCCCCCGGGCCTCGCAGGCCATCGCCAATACTTTAATGACAACAGCCATTGAAAACAGTCGTTTTGCGATTCCGCTGGCACGCGCATTACGACGAACCCTCGCCGATTTGGACAACCGTCTGCCCAATGCCATTCAAGCGCAAAATCTGGCGACGGACAGGGAGGGGAATGCCAAAATATTACAAGAGATCATGGATCTGGAAACATCCTGTTTGTGTGGCAGCGGCAACGGGACCGATCACGACCAATGCCGACTGAAATTTTGGCAATTGTGGGAATTCGCCTGGGCACGGCGCATTTTTGAACCCGATGATTCGGTGATAGAGATTCTCGAAAAACTTTACTTTGACAATCCCTTTCTGGAGATTCGCTCCGGCAAGCGGCGCCAATTGAAACCACCGGGGAGTATCCAAGATCCTCGAACCGATGATAACACGCGTGGCCATCAGTGATGCTCTCTGGAAAAGGGCACCAACGTATCCTTTCCCTATCAGCCGCTCGCCCCGAGAAACCAAGCTGTGAACCATCCCTTGGGCGTGTCGTCGAGCGATGCGGTGGCATGCAGACAGCGGCCAGCGGGAAATGACAGGTTCTGAGGTTTGCATGATAGATTGGCCAGCAGGTACAACGTTTCCCCGCCTGCCAAGGACCATGCGACCTGCACAAAACCGGGTTCCCGGGTCACGACCCGAGCCGAACGTGGCTTCAGGGCATCCAGGCGGGGCCAAATCTCCTTTTTCCTCAATTTGAGCAACTCTTTGTGGTACTGCAACCATTCCTGATGCCCTGGTGATTGCATCTCATTCCAGTCAAGCTTTGAGGCCAGAAACGTTTGCTCCCGTGTCGGATCGGGAAAGTGCGGCACCGGATCGTTTTTGGACAAACGAAAAAAATGGACGAACTCCCGGCTCCGACCGGAAATGATTGCCGGCCACAGACCGGGTTCCAAATCGGAAAAGAAATAAAAGGGTTGGATACTACCCCATTCCTGTCCCATGAACAGCATGGGGGGCTGAGGTGCCAGCAACAAGAGGGCCGTCAATGCCCGCATCACATCGGGTGCAACCAATGCGTGCAACCGTTCCCCCTGGGGACGGTTGCCGATTTGATCATGATTTTGTAAAAATTGGACAAAGCATTCGCTGGGCAGATGGTCGCTGGGAGAACCACGCGGCATGCCGAAGTAATCGGAAAATTCCCCTTGAAAGGAAAAACCGCTGCCCAGGGTCCGTCCCAAATGTTGGCTCGGAGCGGCGCAATAATCCCGGTAATACCCATCCCGTTCACCGGTCGCCAACACGTGAATACTGTGATGAAAATCATCATTCCATTGGGCGCGGCCACCCGGATACCCGGCGGGCGCACCCGTTTGTAGGAATCGCGCCGCGTTGTCACCATTCTCCAAAACCAGGTGGACATGGCGTTCCCGACCTGGCCCGGCCAGGATGGATGCGTGCAATTCATCGAGGAAGTGGATTGGCGAAGGATCCATGATGGCCTGCACGGCATCCAGACGCAAACCGTCCAAATGAAATTCTTCCAACCAATAAAGGGCATTCTCGATAAAGAAACGTCGGACCCAATGGCTTGCCAATCCCGCGAAACGAATGGCGGTCCCCCAGGGGGTGTGTCGATTACGATGAAAGAATGACGGGGCGTAACAGTGCAAATAATTGCCCTCGGGACCGAAATGATTGTACACCACGTCGAGCAGCACCATCATGCCGCGATCATGGGCTGCCGCGATCAAGCGTTTCAAGGAATCGGGGTGACCATAGCGGGCACAGGGGGCGAACAGGGCAACACCATCATAGCCCCAACCGAATCCCCCGGGAAAATCGGCCAAAGGCATCAATTCCAGAGCGGTTACGCCCAAATCGGCCAGATAGTCCAATTTTTCGCTGACCCCATCGTAGGTTCCTTGCAAACTGAAGGTACCCACATGCACCTCATGAATGATGGCCTCATGCCAAGGTCGCCCGTACCAAGTGGCATCTGGCCATGAAAATCTGTGTGGATCAACGATCTCGCTCTCCCCGTGTACATGTTTTGGCTGAAAGCGGGAGGCGGGATCAGGGACAATCCATTTCTGGTCGATGCGGTAATGATAGCGCTGACCCACGGCAGCCCTGGTTTCCAGGGCAAACCATCCCTCCTCCTGCCGGATCAAAGGCAAGGGATCCGGGCAGGAACGATCCTTGGACAAACACAGCTCGACCGATTGCGCCCCGGGTGCCCACAGACGAAAGCGCGTCACCCCGGAATCCGAGGGAACGGCCCCAAAGGGCATGTCATGGCAACGTGTGCGGGTAGTCATCAAAGGTTGGATCAATGGGTTGGCGCTTGGGCGTGAATGGAGCGGACGACATCAAGAAAATGGTTTTCCACTCTCTGAATGGCAAAACCGGCTCGATCCAGGTTGCCCAGGGTATCGCGATTCAACTCAGGACCAACAATGCGGCTCATGGGTGTCATCAGATGCAACATCAGGTTGAAAGGGAAAATACGGCTACCGGTATGTTCAAACATGCGCAACATACCCCCTGGTTTGAGCACCCGTCGAATCTCTTTCAGCCCCGAAACCGGGTCGGGGACCGAACAAAAGGTACAGGAGGTATAAACCTGATCAAAACAGCCATCGGGGAACGTCATGGCGCGGGCATCCATCTCCATGAGTTCGATATGGCCAGGGTACTGTTGGGCACGCACACGCGCCCGCTCCAACATTTTGGGACTGATGTCGATGGCGGTGACACGCTGACCCGGTGGAAAGCAGGGAAAATCAAGGCCTGTTCCGGCCGCCATGAACAAGATGGTGCCATCCATCCAAGAAAACAGATTTTTTTTAGAAGGAGCCCACCTTTTTTCAGTGCCCCAGGCGGCACTGACATCAAAAAAGGAGGCGGCACGATCCCATTTATCCCGGGTTTTGGTATCCGTCATGGCCCGTGACCCCTTGCACCCGATAATGGGCCAGGAGCGTCCACACGAAGGCTACGAGACCGCATAGCACCCCGATCAGGCCGCTCGACCATTCCGACCATCCGTGCATGGCCAAGCCCATCCCCACCACCATGCCCGAAAGTTTGCCAGCAAGCATCACCGGCAACATCACTTCCATGGCGCCAAAGAATGGCATGAACACAAACATCAGCAGCATGCCCATTATCATTCCGACAGCCATACCCGCCGCCATGGCAAGTATCATCGACCCTTTCGAAGGAATCGAGTGATAAACCACCCATGCCGTCAACCCGCCGGTTACGCAACTTGAAACCAAGTCACCCAGAACGAAATAGGGGCGTTTTTCCATTGCAACCGCTACCTTGTCACCCCCCCCTAATGGGTGGGCTGTAACTCGACTGGTTGCATGCTGTGTTGACCTGCGCGCACCGTATCCAATTGTGGCCATTTCTTGCCCAGACGAATAAACGTGGGCTGGTCGAAACACCCGAGCGCGTTCAGTGCGTCACACGAGTGGCCGCGACTTATTTTCGGAGTCATCCGCTCGCTCAAGGTTTCAAAGGGGTTGTCGACATTTTCAGGGATTTCCCGGATAAAGCCGTATTCTACCATTTCGCCAAACTCGGAAGGTGTCAAAATTCCAATGAAACGAGATGGCATTTCTGCCCGTTTGATAGAGGCATCTGTTTGACTTCCCAAACAATTTAACATGGCTATCTCCTTGGACTAAAGAAATTCTCATCTCTCTACCATCAAGGGACGTGCCAACAGCGCATTCCGGCAGCAATCCAGCAAAACTCTTCGCAGTAATTTATTGTTTCACGTTGGCCATTGTTGCATGGTCAGTTGAGGTACGATTATGATTGGCAGTCAATAAAAACGCTTTCAGCCTGAACAGGTTGGTGTGCCACAATCATTGGGGAAACATGACATGGAATCAATCTGGAAAAAGATGTCCGGTGGAGAACCCAAGCCACCCAGGATGCCGGCTGTAGAAATATTCTGGTCATGGTTGGGATCGTTTTTGGGTATCGGTTTGGTTGCCCTGCTGCACGAAAAGTTGCTGGCACCTCACGATCTGATATTGATCATCGGTTCCTTCGGAGCGTCCGCCGTCTTGATCTACGGTGCCATTACCTCCCCTCTGGCGCAACCTCGCAATCTTTTGGGGGGGCACCTGTTGTCGGGATTGGTTGGTGTGGGCATGTTTCAATGGTTTGGCCACACCCTCTGGCTGGCCGCAGCACTGTCCGTCTCATTGGCCATTGTCACCATGCAGATGACCCGCACCTTGCATCCACCAGGAGGTGCCACCGCCCTTATCGCTGTTATCGGTTCACCCGAAATCCACAACCTGGGATGGCTGTATCCCATTGTCCCCGCCTTATCCGGGGCTTTGGTCATGCTCCTGGTGGCACTCCTGGTCAATAATCTCGCTCAAACCCGCCGTTATCCCCTCACCTGGTAGAAATGTCCGGGTCAGCGGAATTTTTTGCCCCTATTTACGGTGCCGAGGTAAGCAACCAAGCCGTTGTAGCCACTGCCGCAATCAAGGGAAACACCAGAATAATTGAAACTATCTTGTTGATTTTGCGTTCTTTTTCTAGTTCATACAATGGTGTTATGTGCATTTTTCTTCTCCCGTTAATCGTCGAATTCCATGAAACATATTTTTTGTAGAGAAATTTAAATGCCAACAGGAAGCGACCTCTGACGCTTTTCCCATCGGTTGACTCGATCATGTTGGTAAATTTCTCTCTTTTCAATGTCTTCACCAAATACAAAAACGAAATATACAGATAAATAGATGTTATACATACACTAATAATACTAAACTTTATTATAGAACATGCAGTCTCATCCTATGGATTATACAATTTTATGTGCCCATAAATTATTGTGCAATTTACTGCATTTTGGGCTTGATTCTGCTCGTTCCATTCCTTTACCATCGTGCCGGTAGATGTTTCCTCGGTTCAAGCATTGGTTCATGGGGGTCAGATCAACTTTTTGCGCAAAGAGGAACCACTTCCTTTTAGTGTTCATTTCTTACATGCAGGGATTGGTCTAACTTTTACATGAATAATTGATCACTAATAAAGATAACGTGCGATCAGGCAATGGCGTTGTAGAAACTCCATAACTAGTATCATGGGTCTGTATCCTTATTTTATATAGAGTAATGATTGATGTCTGCTATCGGGTGCTACTGCGTGCGTGGGGAGATGTCATGAATCCAGACAGAAACGATATCATTGAGAAAAAAATCGATTCTTTATTATCCCTGGTTGATTCCTATGAAAACCGGTTTTCCATTGTTGAAGAGCATCTCGGCTCGATCTGTCGACGTTTCAATGCATTGATAGGCATCAAAGATGTGGAACATCTGGAGTACATGGAACGCCTGTCCCAAAGCGATAAAAGGGAAAAAGATCTGGCCAACGAACTGGAAAGGTCGCGACTCATCACCTCGACATTGACAAGTTGCAACAAAGCCTTGGCCTGTGCCGAATCGGAAGAGCAATTTTTATTTCAGGTCTGTGATTTCATAGTCAAAAGCGGCGGTTTCTGCATGGTATGGATTGGCTATGCCCTGGATAACGAACAACGAAGTATCCAACCCATGGCCTACAGCGGCCTCGACAAAAGCTATATCCCGCACCTGAATCTGACCTGGGCCGATACCCCGCATGGCCAAGGCCCCACCGGACGGGCTATTCGCAACAAACAACCGGAACTGTCGCGTAATATCAGTACGGATGAAAAATTCGCCCCCTGGCGCTCGGAGGCCCTCAAACGGGGGTATGCCTCATCCCTGGCATTACCTCTGATCCTGCCAGACGACCACGTATTGGGGTCGTTGAATCTCTATTCCAAAGAAACCAATTATTTTTCAGATGATGAAATCCACATTCTGTTCAACATGTCGCGGGATATCTCTTTAGGCATTCACTCGTTGCGCGACATTCAAAAGAATCGCGAACAATCCATCAAGCACCAACGCGATTACAAGTCCAGGATTGCCATCTCCGCCCTCCTGGAAACATCGTTGCAAGCCATGACCTTGCAGCAACAATTGGAAGCCGCCATGGACATCATCATCTCAGTCCCCTGGCTCACCATTCTGCCCAAGGGCAGTATTTTTCTGGCCGACGATGTCAATAAAAAATTAAACTTGGCCGTGCAGAGAAATCTGTCCACGCCCCTGTTGGAACTCTGTAAACAAATTGATTACGGGTATTGTCTCTGCGGTCGCGCCGCCAAAGAGAGGACGGTCGTTTTTTGCTCTGCCATAGATGAAAAACACGATGTCACATTCGATGGCATCAAACCCCATGGCCATTTTTGCATACCGATTGAATCTCTCGGCAAGCTATTGGGTGTTCTCAACCTTTACGTTGCCCACGGCCATGATCGGGACGAAGATGAACAGCATTTCCTCGTCACCTTCGCCAATACCCTGGCCGGTATCATTGAACGCAAGAAGGCGGAAGAAAAAATCAATCGCATGGCCCGCACCGATGCCCTGACCCAGTTGCCCAACAGGGCAGCCCTGCTGGAGCGGTTGCATCAGGAAATCCTGCGCGCCAAACGAAAAAGCGAACGCCTTGCGGTCATGTTTATCGATCTGGACGGCTTTAAAAAGGTCAACGATACGCATGGGCATCAGGTAGGTGATGAGTTGCTGAGGATTGTCGGAAAAAGGATCATCGAATGCCTGCGCGAAAGCGATGTCATCGGTCGATTGGGCGGCGACGAATTTTGCCTCATCCTGCCCAATATTTCCTTAAATGACGATGCCATCAAGGTCGCCGGCAAGATCATCCAGTCGATCAACCAACCGTGCATCATTGACAACATCCCGGCCCGCGTTGGTGCCAGTATCGGCATCAGTCTCTACCCGGAACACGGCATCGACACCGAAACCTTGCTGCGCAAAGCCGACCTGCCCCTTTATGCCGTCAAACAATGCGGTCGCAATCATTGCCTGATTTATCAACCTGAGTTTGAAGATATCCTGCACTGAACCGCAACCCAAAAAATGCTGAAATGTCATTATAATCGAGTCCATAATCAAAGGGAACCTCGCAAAGACTCATCAACTCACCAAGTACGTGGTACAAACTTTCCATCATTGGCCAACTTGACGCTATCGCCAGATTGGACAATGACGAACAACCCTTCATTCATGGCAAACTGATCGACATCTCTATCAATCACGATGCCGGCCACAGCACCCATCACCCGAGCATCAGCATAGCGTGGCATAAATTCTTTCAGTTCCCCCAGACGTTGGATGAACTCTCGCACATCTTCCCCACGCAAACGGCTCTTGACCTCAATGGGAATAACCACGTTGCCGTTGACCGCCAGCAAATCAATTTCCATGTGGCGATTGTCGGGTAATGCCATTTTTATCCGTGGATGGACTTCTCGTACCAATATGCCACGAGCTGCAAACAGGGCCTCACAAGCGGGAGCCACAATGCCTTCGACAAATTCCCCCCACCGGCTACCCAAGTTGCCAACCTGCTGGCTGACCTCCTTGACTTTGCGGTCGGTGTCCCGCATTTGCGCGGAAACTTCCTTGATCAGTTGTCCAGTCTCTTTGATCTCACGGTCGGTTTCCTTTATTTGAGTGGAAACCTCCTTAATCTGCTGGTCTGTTTCTTGGATTTTGCGGTCGGTGTCCTGAAACTTGCGGTCGGTGTCCTGAAACTTGCGGTCGGTATCTTGGAATCTTCGGTCCAGTTCCGCCCTTCGCTCACGGTCCTCCCGGACCATTTCTTGGAATTTACGGTCGGTTTCCTTCATTTGCGCGGAAACTTCCTGAAACATTCTCCAGACGTCATCAAAGGTTACGGCCTGCGACATAACGGTGTCTCCATGATTACGGCGTTATCGATTAAAGAATATCCGGTTTGTTCGGCATAGGGAATTCATTTCGCTCATGTTGCAAATCGCAGGATGTCACTTTGCAATTGCGAGAGCGGCACGGCACGCATCCTCCAGCAATACGGCAAAGGCACGTGTTGTTTGATTCCCCTCGCGACGCAAACAATCGGAAACAATCAGCGCTTGCGCAATGGTCGGACATGCGCTTGGCTGACGATTCCAAAGCGACTGGCTGCCGAATTTTTGAAAAGCCTGGTGATACAGGGAGACCACCTCGTCCGGCGCACCCTGCCCGGAGCCAAGCTCCTTCAGTGCCTCAAAGCCAAGATTGTCCGCAGTCATTTTTCCCCATCCTGAAGCCGGATCAGACGATCATACCGACGATCGTCCCGGTCATGCAGGCCGCCAAGGTACCACCAACGATGGAACGAAAACCCAAGGAGACGACTTCGGCTTTGCGTTCGGGAACCATGACCCCCAGGCCACCGATCAGAATGCCCAGGCTGCCGATATTGGCGAACCCGCACAAGGCGTACATCATGATCAAACGACTGCCATCACTTAAAGTCCCCTTGGGGATCTTGACCAGGTCCAGATAGGCGATGAACTCGTTGAGGACGATCTTGGTCCCCAACAAAGACCCGGCCACTTGGGCCTCTTGCCAGGGAATACCCATGATCCAGGCCACCGGAGCCATGAACCAACCCAGAACCCTTTGCAAGGTCAACACCTCACCCTGCCAGTGCGGCAAACCGGATAAACCTTGATTCACCAATGAGACCAGTGCCACCAACACGATCAACATGGCAATGATATTGACCAAAAGGGTCACACCGTCGGCGGTCCCCTTGGCGATGGCATCCATGGATCCAGCCGCCGTTGATCGGGGCATTTCTTCCCCCGCCGTCTCCGGCCCCAGTTGCGGCACCATAATCAAGGAAACCATCAGGGCAGCCGGAATACTGATGACAGAAGCGGTCAATATGTGCCCCATGGCGCCTGGAATCACCGGTTCCAGTATGGCGGCATACAACACCATCATGGTCCCGGCAATGGTTGCCATACCACACGTCATTACCGCAAACAATTCCGCCCGACTCATCAAGGCCAGATAGGGGCGGATCAGGAGTGGGGCTTCCACCATTCCCACAAAAATGGTCATGGCCGACCCCAAACCAACCGCGCCGCCAATCCCCATACTTTTCTGCAATACCTTGGAGATGCCTTTGACAATCCATGGCAATACCCGCCAATAATACAACAACTCTGACAGGGCACTGACCAGAAGCACCAGGGGCAATGCCTGAAAAGCAAGAATAAACGTGCTACCCCCCTCTCCTTTGGCAAAAGGGGCAGCCCCACCCCCCAGATACCCAAAAACAAAAGCGGTCCCCGCCCCGATAGCATCCTGCAAGGCAATCACCCCATCGTTAAGCATCAAAAACAGGGCGCGAAAAGGTGGAAACTTGAGCAGGACAAAACCAAGTCCAAGCTGCAGTGCCAACCCGACAACCAGCAGGCGCCAGGAAAAGCGTTGTCTGTTTTCGCTCATGAGCCAAGCCAATGCGCTCAGTGACAAAAGCCCGAACAATCCGTGTATCATCGGTGCCATTTTCTCCTGGGCAAACGGTCGCTCCCCTGGACATCGGGAAATTTTCCCACAACCGCCAAGGAAGGTTTGACGGGATGCTGTTGCATATAGCTTTCAAAGGCTTCTGCGGACAGCGGTCGGCTGAAATAAAACCCCTGAATAACGTCACACCCCTCTTCTTTCAAGAATTGCCCTTGTATTTCATGTTCCACCCCCTCGGCCACGACCGCAAGGCCCAAGCTGTGCGCCAAGCCGATGAAGGTTCGCACAATACTGCCATCATCGGCGTTTTCCACACAATTATTCACAAAGGAGCGATCAATTTTTAACGTATCGATGGGAAAGCGGCGCAAATAGTTCAATGAGGAAAACCCAGTGCCGAAATCATCGATGGCCAATTGGAACCCCTCGTCAGACAATGTTTTCAGCTTGACGAAAGTTTCCTCCACATCCCCCATGGCGATGGTTTCGGTCAACTCCAACTCCAACCATTGCGGTTCCACCCCGGTAGCGCGCACCACCTGGATGACACGATCGACGAAATCGGGCTGTTTGAACTGGATCCCGGACAAGTTGACGGCAATGCGCACGGGGGGAAAGCCTTTCATTCTCCAGATGGCCATTTGCCGACAGGCCGCCTGCAAGGCCCACTGGCCAATGGGTATGATCAACCCCGTCTCTTCGGCCAGGGGAATGAATTCCCCCGGGGCGATCATGCCATGGTTTGGATGCTGCCAGCGAATCAAGGCTTCGGCACCCGACAACAACCCTGATGCCACATCCACTTGCGGCTGGAAATAGAGGACGAACTCCCCCTTTTCCAGGGCGGTGCGCAAACTGCTTTCCATACGCATGCGCGCCATGGTAGCAACGTTGAGGTCATCTCGATAGAACTGGAAATTATTACGACCTTGCCCTTTGGCATGGTACATCGCGGCATCGGTATTTTTGAGCAATGTTTTGACATCCATGCCATCCAGCGGCGCGATACCGATACCGATACTGGCCCCCAGATAAAATTCCAACGCCTCGTCGCCCTCGATAACGAAAGGTTTCCCAAGCATTCCCAACAAGGATTGCGCAACGTCGGCCGCATCCCGGGAATGATCCAGACCGGGCAGGATGAAGCCGAAGGAATCGCCACCCAACCGACCCATGGTAATGGAACGCGGAAGTCCCTTTTGCAGGCGTCTGCTGACTCGAACCAACAATTGATCGCCTTTGTCATGCCCCAGGGTGTCGTTCACCACTTTAAAACGATCTATATCCAATACCATCACCCCCAGGCGTGCCGACCGGTCGCGATTTTCCACCAAAGCCTGGGCCAAACGTTCCTGGAAAAAATGGCGATTGGGCAGATCGGTCAAGGAGTCATGGCCGGCAAGATGCGCAAAATTGGCCTCCGACTCTCGCAAGGCGGTCAAATCGGCAAACAGACACACATAACTTTCCACCTTGCCGCTGGCCCCGACGATGCTGCTGATGGTCACCCATTGGGAAATGATGGAACCATCCTTATGTCGGTTGTTGAATTCCCCCTGCCATTTGCCTGTGGTGATCAAGGTTTGCCAAAACTGGGCATAGAAGGCCTCATCATGCTGTCCCGAACGTAGCAAACGCATGTTTTGACCAACAATATCGCCGGAAGTATACCCCGTGATCCTGGTAAACGCGGGATTGACCGACTGAATCGTTCCCCTGGTATCGGTGACGGCAATCCCTTCGGTGGTATTGTCGAACACGCTGGCCGCGAGATAAAGGCGCCGTTCGTGGTCAATCTCCCGAAGCAGATGCGTCACGCGGTTACGCAGAATGGCCCAGTGGATGGGCTTGGTGATGAAATCGGAGGCTCCGTGTTCGTAGGCCCGATCCACGGATTCGTCGTCATTCAAGCCAGTGATCATCAACACTGGAATCCGCTCGGTCGCTTTATGTCGCTTCATTTGCGCCAATGTTGCAAAACCGTCCAGGCCCGGCATCCTGGCGTCCAGGAGGATGATATCCGGCAGGGTGACTGAAAGGGCTTCCAGGGCCGCCTCGCCTGTTTCCAGGCACAAGACCTCGTACCCTTGCCTTTCCAGAAACCGACTCAGGGTAAGGCGGATAACGGCATCGTCGTCCACCACGTAAAAGAGCGGCTTTCTGTTCATCGTCTCGTCATCGCCATCCCGGTTCCTTCCCAAACATTCGGTGGAAAATCATAAATGGAACAATCCCGCCGAACCATCACATTCGTCATAGACCATCACTGTGGCATAACGACCAAAGCCGTGCGCTGTTCCGGGGTTCAGCACCCTGGTTCGACCCAGCCACTCATCACGTGGGGTGTGGGTATGCCCCAGAACGACCAGGTCATAGGCGCCGCTGGCGATCAAGGCATTTCCGACAGCGGGGATTGTACCATGGTAGGCGACCCCTTTACCGCTCAAAAATGCGAACTCACCGACCTGACCCCATAATGTGCCACCGATGTGAGCAAAGGCTCTGTTCAAACCACCGATTTCGCCATCGTTGTTGCCCAACACCCCCCACACCGTCATCCCTTCCATGGCCAACACCGACTTGGGCGAACCGTAATCCCCCATATGCAGGACGCGCTCAACCCCCTGACGTGAAAACAAATCCATGGCCTTGCGGATATTGACCAGGTGGTCGTGGGTATCGGAAATCAAACCCCATTTCATGAAATTTTCCCTTTGTTACAGAAGATCATTCAGATGCCCCGCCGCACGCACGGGAAAAATGCGCTCACGATCGAATCCGATCCATTCTTTTAATAGATTGGCCAATTGATTATCCATGGTATTGCTCGCGCTCAACGTACCGCGCAACTGATAGCGGCCATCGGCAAAGATTTTGGCCACCAACAAAGTGCGAATCGCCCCTTCCTTGTCCTTGATGCGCACCAGGGCCTCCCCATCCACGCCCAACATGGCTTCCAGGGAGTACCCACCCAACACTTTGTTCCAAGGCGGGCCAATGGTCACATCCTTCAAACTGCCACCCGCGTCGATGGCAACGATCCACCCTCTCCTGTCAACGGCCAAATCTTTGATGAAGGCTTCGGCCTGTCCGGTTAATTCCACCGGGATACGTACCATGATTGGGGTCAAAGCGGGAATGGGGCTGGAAAAAGTCAAATCTTTGACCTTGAGGGACATCTCCCTGGCAGCCGCAATGCCAGATCCCTTCAGATGGAAACCTTTGTCCCCCTCCAAGGAAAAGTCGACCCGGGGTGCCAAATCCAGCAAGGTATCGCCATGCAGACGCCACGTTAGCGGTCCCAAAGCGAAATGGACCACAACCACCTTACCCACGCTTCCCGACCAGGGGGTACCGGAAATGTCATCGAGAACCAGGAGACCCGGATCAACCCTTAGAAACGACCACGGCAGGCTCGCGGGGATGGAAACCAACAAAAAGAACAGATAACTCAACACCCCCAGTGCCAGATAACTCTTGATCCCCATCATCCACCAGTGCGCGCAAAAACCAAGCGGGCGTTGACCTTACCCAACTCCTTGTCCCGTTCCAGAGATGCGCTCACGGCATCAATCCCTTTGGCGTGGAGATCAATCATCCAGGCAACCAATGCATGAAACGGTGCCTGTTCCAATTTGACGATCACCTGGTCATTTCCCGAAGGTTCCACCCCTTTCAAGACGGTTGCCAAGCCCCCTTTGCGGGCACCTTCTTCGATGAAAGCGGACAGGGTCCCGGTCAAGGCCACTTTCCCGCCCTCGCCCAACGCCGCTTGCAAGGTTTTGGCCTCAGCAGCCTGGGAGCGCATCCAGGTTACAGCGTCCACAGCGGCTTGCACCCGCGCCCGCGCCCCTTCCAAACTTTGGACAAACGGTGACCAGAGCAAGGCATACACCAACATCACCGAGAGCGCCGCCGTGCCGATGACAACCACCCGTCGCTCCCTGGCCGCCAGGTTACGCCATGTTTCCTGTACTCCCGATAATCCACCCATGGCCTACATCACCCCAATGTCGATCTGCCCTTCGATTCCGTCATTAATGCGTTCGGTTTTACGCAGGACGGCATGCAAACCATGTTGTTTGGTCAAACTGTCCACCAGGCGTTCCAGGCGTTCCTTATCGGGACTTTTGACGATCAGCCCCAGGATCCCCTCGCGAAAGCTGACCCGACTGAACAACAACGCTTCATCCCCCTTGGTGACCAGACCCACTTTGGTCAACCATTCCATGAATCCCCCTTTTTTGCTTTTCCCTTCCCGCCCTTTCAGTTCGGCCAAGCGTTGCGTCATCTGCGCTTTGGGATTGACAATCACTTTCATATCGGGAAATACCCCGGTCAACACAGCCTTGGATTGTTCTTTCAACACCGCTTCCCGTTTTTCCAGATAGCCCAATTCCACAAAACCGATCACGATGCGTATCGTCAGCCAAACCGCGAGAAGCGCCACACTCCAGCGCACCTGTTTCCAGCCGCCGCCGAACAATCCTTTCGGTCGGTAGTTACCTTGCAAAAGATTCAGCCCCCCTGTTTCCAAGCCACCGGCGACCATCTCCACGATCCGGTCATTCTGACTCTCGACCCGTTCCACCGACACCGGCAACGCCGACCAATCACCAAAGGCCACATCCCGGGAAAAATCGACGACATGGATACGTTCCGGCAGCTCGGTGCGCTTGATGGCCAAGGTCAGGAACGTGAGCAGATTGGGGCGTTCGATCATGAAACCATCGTTGGCGCCCAGTCGCACCCATGCGGTCCCTTCATCCAGGTGAATGTGCCACGTCCCCGGCGTCAAAGGCAAAAGCAGCGTGTCACATATCATCACGTAAGGTTGAATACCCAACTGATCGACAAAAGCCATCCAGGCATCCATGACCTTCCTGGCGACAACCGCCACCGCCAAGCGACCATCGGGGGCAACGCGACCTAAGGAAAAATGCAATTGTTCCACGGGGGTGAGAAGATCATCCTCCAGCAGGAATGGCACTGCTTTTTCCAACTGCCGGCGTTTAGCCCCCTTAGGTGGCTCCACCCAGGTGAGCAGGACATCGCGTCCCGGAACAACCAGCACGCATTTTTGTCCCCGTGCCGCCAATGCGGCTACACCCGCAGGCTCCCTGCGTACATGCCCCAAACCATCTCCGCCACCGACGAAGACTACTTTTTCATCTGCAAGTGCTGGAAGGAACAGGTAAAAAGGATGGCGCATAATCCATCAAAGCCGTTTTAACGAAGGAAACCAAGGTACCCTGCGCGGATCGCCATGCAATAATCGGTCCCTTAAGTGGTGTCCACTGCTCACTAAAATCGGCCATTTTGGAAAAAAACTGCCAAACCATCATTGCATCGCAAATGGATTCCTGACCGCAAGTGCGATATTCTCATTGGTGGGAATGGCCGTTTCATCAAGATTGACGGATAGACTATAATAAAAATTCATCAATGGAATGGTTTACTCATTTTTCTCCGACTTGCTTGATAACATCACCTGATCGTGATTCCGAGGTTCTCCTTGATCGAAAAAAATTTTCCCGTGGATCGGCTCATTGTTGCCAGTATCGCCCTATGGACCCTGCTGGCTGGCGGTTCGTTGACGTGGATGATCCACACCAACAATGCCCGAATCAAGGAGCAAGCCATCATCACCGCCCGGGCCAGTTTTGAAAAAGATGCGGCATTTCGTTATTGGGCCACATCGCACGGTGGTGTGTACGTGCCAACCAGTGACCGTACCCCACCGAATCCCTATTTAAGCCATATACCCGAACGGGATATCGTGACACCTTCGGGACGGCAACTGACGTTGATGAACCCTGCCTATATGTTACGACAGATCATGAATGACCATACTGGTCTGTACGGCGTCCAGGGACGCATCACCAGTCTCAAACCTCTTAACCCCATAAACGAACCGGATGCGTGGGAGATCGAAACACTCCAATCTTTTGAACGGGGAATAACGGAAGCTTTGGCATTTGTCACGTATGATGCTCAACCATATCTGCGGCTCATGCGACCACTTGAAACCAAAAAGGCCTGTCTCAAATGTCATGAGCATCAAGGTTACCGGGAAGGGGATGTTCGTGGCGGCATCGGCATCAAATTACCCATGGCCCCGATTTTGTCACAAGGCAAAATCTTTGAACACCAACTCATGTTCACGCACGGTCTGCTTTGGCTGTCCGGGATGGTCGTTATAGGCGTCATTGGCATATTCCGCCGTAAATACCGTCACGAAAGGGAGCTGGCAAAGGCCATGGAGGCCCGGGTTGAAGCCAAAAAATATCGTGATGCCGAAAGTAAAGAAATATTTAATCAATTGTTGAGATCGGCTTTGACCAGCCTTTCTTTGATGGAACTCTTGGAATCATTGATCAAAATCATCGTTTCCGTTCCCTGGTTTTCCCTGGCACCCAAAGGTTCCATATTTTTGATCAATGCCGAAACGGGAACATTGGACATGGCGGTCCATTATGGATTGTCGCAAGAACATCAAACCCGTTGCGAACACGTTGCAATGGGATCGTGTCTGTGTGGCAAAGCGGCCCAAACCAGGAAAACCATTTTTTCCGCACATGTTGATCACAAGGTCCATTTACAATTCGATTCCACAGAAGATCACGGCCATTATTGTGTGCCGATCGTGCAATCCGACGAAACCATTGGCGTCATCAATCTTTACGTCAATCCCGGTCATGCAAGGGATCCCGAAGAAGAAGAATTTTTGGAAACGGTGGGACTTACCGTAGCCGGACTGATTGAACGAAAGAAACTGGAGGAGAAAGTCAAGGAACAGGCCGAATACGACAGGATCACAGGTCTTCCCAACCGGGCGCTGTTTCATGACCGATTGAGTCAATCCATCGGCCGGGCCATACGCAACAACTCTGAAATAGTGTTGATGTTCATTGATCTGGACCGGTTTAAACAAGTCAACGACATCATGGGACACAAAGCGGGGGACAAACTGTTGCGGGATGCCTCGCAGAGAATCAGCTCCTGCGTCCGGGAAAGCGACACGGTCGCCCGTCTGGGTGGTGATGAGTTTACCGTGATCCTGCCCAAACTGACGCATCAATTCTACGCCGAATATATTGCGCGACGCATTCTTGAAGAGTTGTCCAAACCCTTCGCCCTTGATGAAGGGGTGGCGGAAATTTCCAGCAGTGTCGGCATAGCCGTATTTCCCAACGACGCCCACACCATGGATCAACTCATCGTCAATGCCGACATCGCCATGTACCACGCCAAGGAATCGGGTGGTTCAACCTTCCGGTTTTTTGAAGACGACATGAACATTCGCGCCATGAAACGGTTGGAAATGGAGAAATCCCTCAAGATCGGTCTGACCCATGACGAGTTTGTTGTCCACTACCAGCCCAAGGTTCGTGCCGAATCCGGTCAGGTCGTCGGCATGGAGGCGCTGGTTCGCTGGTATCGTCCCGCCACAGGTTTGGTGCCGCCCGGTGAATTCATCCCAGTCGCCGAACAAACGGGATTGATCGTCCCACTTGGCCAACGCGTCCTGGAAATCGCCTGTCAACAAAACAAGGCATGGATCGACACGGGATATCCCCCCTTGTTGATGTCGGTGAATCTTTCCGCCCGCCAATTACGCTTGGGAGATGATTTGATCGTTACCATTCAGTCCATCCTGGAACAATCGGGCTTGGAACCCCAATACCTGGAACTGGAAATTACCGAGAGCATGATGATGGAGGACATGGAAAATGCGATCCAGACCATGAAAAAGATTAGAAATCTTGGCATTCGCATCTCCATGGACGACTTTGGCACGGGATATTCTTCCTTGAGCAGTTTAAGAATTTTTCCCATCCAAACACTCAAAATTGACCGATCTTTTATCCAGGGCATTCGCAATGATCCGGAAGCACGCACCATCGTTTCCACAATCCTGTCCCTGGGGAAACAAATGGGACTCCAGGTCGTTGCAGAGGGTGTTGAACACGAGGAAGAAGTCCTTTTTCTCAGGGAAAAAGGGTGCGACGAGATTCAAGGCTATTTCTATTCCAAGCCGATACCCTCCGAAGAGTGCGATCTCTTTCTGGCGAAGCATTTTTCACCATGACCACCCCTTGATTATTAGTCCAGCGAAATCAAATCACGCTTTGGCAGGGCTGATGTAGAAGATCCTTCTTTACTTCTACTTTGTCACATTAGAATATACGCTCTGGATCCCCGCTTTCGCGGGGATGACGAAGCAGAAAATCCGTTGAAAAAAGGTAACCGTCATTCCCGCAAAAGCGGGAATCCAGAGGCCACAAACTCCGAACTGGAAATGTGACAAAGTAGAATTACACTTCCCCAGGTCTCGATGGTATTTTTTTTAACGTGACCTTGAGGCTTTTGTTGGTCTTTTTCGTCGACCGTGTTATGCTTGACAAAAAATTTGTTGGTATCCCAATTGTATCAGGGGGAGAAAACTGTATGAGTCTGTTTAAAAAAGCGGATTCTGCCGCACCCAAGGGAAAAGGTGAACCATCCCCGACCGCCAAATCCTCCGCCTCCAGCAAAACCGGGGGCGCGGCCAAAGGGGAAACGTTCTCTATAGAACCGTTGGGAATTCTCGCCCTGGAAAACCTGTATTGCCCCGTTACCATCGAAACGGAAGGACTCTCCTGCCACATCGAACTGGTAGCCGAAAAAGATTATCGTGTCAGAACCCTTTCCGGCCAACGGGAGATATCCTCAGAAATCATTCCCCCAACCGACCGGAAGAAAAAAGCGGTCACCGAGTTCATGTTCAAAGGGTTGATCGGGATTCATCTGCATCCCGGCGGCATGGTTTTGACCCTGGATCAGGAAAAGAACATCCAAGGGCAACCACGTCAAAATCAACCCCCGGCCAAAATCACCTGCGCCGTGCCGCCACAGAATCTTGAAGAAGTTCGCTCCCGCCGGTTTTTCACCTATGATCTGGAAAAATGCACCCACGACAAACCTATAGTTATCGCAATTAATAAAGAGCATATGCACTTCCAGGTTCGTATGCTGGAAACCGCCGGAGATGACGAATGGGGCATGTTCATCTCCAGCCCGAAAGGCTTGGTCCGGGATGACAGCAAACCCATTTTGATCCTGAAAAAGGGAATCTCTCAACGCTTGGATCGGGGATTTTTCACCCAGTTGACAGGTTCAGGAGGAGGCATCGACGCCCGCACCTGGAACAAGGATGTCCTGGATCCCATTATCATGGAGGTCTCGGTCGATTCCGAACGGCACCTGCACATCGAAGAGATGTTCACCGTCTACGGTCTGACGGTGCTGACCCAGATGCAACAAGTGACGCACGTGGGCTTCCCCAACGGCTCCACCCCGGAACTCCAGGATGCCCATCTCAAAGAATGTGAAAAAACCATTCTGCAAATCCGGGATGATATCCAAAAAGGCTTGGCCGTCCACGCCCAGGCCATGGCCCTGGCCCAGGATCGCAAAACGGTCATACGCAAGGTTGGACACGCATTGCACAAATTCAATCGTGACGGCGTTGGCATCCTGGCGTTGGAATTGGCCGTCAAGGAGGTATTGGCCCCCTCTTATTCGGGTGGTGGCGAATCCTCCATGAGCATCAGTCACGAAACATTACGCCTTCTCAATGCCATTTCCAGCGAATTATCGGGCTGGGTTGAAGCCGACTCGATCCGCGATAGCGCAGCATCCGCGATTATCCAGGGCATCAAGGAATCGGATCAGGTACTCACCGATGACCTGGATGAAATGCTGATGCAACACTTGCCCGCCAATGGTTCGGCACACGAAGATACGGATATGGCGGCATACAATGATGTCGTTTCTCAGGCCAAACGAACGTTTGCCTCAAAGATTTTTGCCAAGGAAATCAAATCTTTAAAAAAGGAAATGACTGCCACAGAGGATAAAAATATTAAAAAATCCCTGGCGGAACAGCTGGAAGAAAACATAAAAAATAATATTCGTCTATTGATGCACCGATCCCTGGCCCGCCTGGCGGTCAAGAGTCATTTGCTCAACATTGAAAAAGCCAAACGGGATGCACTCAATTTTGATCCCACCCAAATCAGCGACCAGCCCATTTCTGACCGAGAGTTGGAAACGATTCTGACGCGATATGACGCCTACTCCGAATATTTGGATCGGGCATTTGAAGCGCGCATTACCAAACCTTTGGGTACCTTGATGGCTGATTTCCAACAAGGAACCAATAACGAGCCGCTGCATTCCCTGTCCACCAAAAGTTTCCTGGCATTTTTGGTGGCGCTCCGGACGTCAGGGGGCAGTGTCAGTGACAAAACCGAGAATGTCCCATCGGTATCCAGCCTGCAATCATTGCCCGACGCCATCCCTGACATTCAGGTATCGCAACCCGACCCGGCGGAACCCAAAGGGCTCGTTCGTGTTGTCCACCGCGAAGGAACCCTTTTGGAAGCTGAATTTTCCATGGTTACTCGCGGCGGTTCCGCACCCGAGGGTGTCCCCAATGGCATCTGGTTTGGATTTCACGATCTGGCCGAACGCATCGTGGGATATTACGGAGAGATCCAGAAAAAAAAGGACCGGGATTATGCCACCATAATCCTCACAGCCTTTACCAAAATAATTGTGTTGAAGACGGTCAATTTGTTTCGCAATCTACAAAACATCCCATCCCGTCAGGAATTCACCGACACTCAGGAGGTCTTGGAAAACGCTGCTGGAACCCTGTCGGTTCGCCAGGGGGAAACGGCGGACGAGGAACTCTTTGACGTCCGTAATCGCCCCAAGGGTGTCACCGAGCCCCCCATGAACTTTCGCCTCGAATTGCGTCAGATGGTTCTGGGCATGGAAAAATCGGGAGAACTGGAAAAAGATGCGTTTCGTTTCAAACAGCGCATGCGTTCCATGGCCTCGATGGGTGCTGGTAAAAATCAGGAGAAGGTGGCACTGCCCATCACCGTTCGTGCGCAAAACGGGCTGATTACCCTGGAAGCCAAATTCAACGAGGAAGCATTCAGTAAATCTGTTCGTTTACTTGCTGGAGCCGGGCCCGCAACCGATAACAATGCCGAACCCGTCACCACCATCGGCGCACCTTCGGTGCAGAAAACACCCTCTGCGCAACCCAAAAGTACCCCTGCCCCGGCGACCAAACAACAGGAAGCAGCCAAAAACAATCAGGCGATTATCTTCAAGTTGGTCAACAGCCTGCCCTTCTTCGCACGATTTTCCGAATATGAGAAGAAACGCATCGCCGAACGCGATGCCAGTTTTAAAATGTTTCCAAAGGATAGTTATATCGTTGAGGAAGGGACGCACGATACCGCTTTCTTCATCCTGGTCAAGGGGATCGTACACGTTACCAAGAATACCACGGTTGTCGCCAAACTGGGACCAGGGGAAATGTTTGGCGAAATCTCCTTTCTGACCAATACCCCGCGTACCATGAACATCAAGGCGGGTGAAAACGTCCTGGTATTGCGGATGGACCAGGCCATGATGAATGAATTGGAACAGGAGAGCCGTGAAAAATTCAAAGATCATATCATCAGTAGACAGATTGTGCGCTTGACGGAAACCACGGATCGCCTTGTGGGCGCGGCAGCCGTAGACATCACAACGGTCATCGAACCTCCCGATGAAGGCGAGGCCAAGGCCGTCAGTCGTGAGACAGCGGTCGCCTTGATGGACAAGCTGCCTTTCTTTACGCAATTCTCCACCTACGAGAAAAAACGCATTGCCGCGTTCAGCACCAGTTTTCGTTCTTTCCGGGCCAACGGGGAGATCATTCGGGAAGGGACATTGGATACGTCCTTCTTTATCATCATCAAAGGCAAGGTCAACGTGGTCAAAGGGGGTATCGCCATTGCGCAGTTGGGACCGGGCGAGTTTTTTGGCGACATGGCCTTTCTCACCAATTCCCAGCGTAGCAGTAGCGTTGTCAGTCAAGGGGATGTTCTTGTCATGCGGATAGACCAGGATCTCATGCGGCGCATGGGTTCGGAAATCCGGGAAAAACTGAAGGATCAGTTTTTAATCAAGTTGACGCAACGTCTGTTACAAACAACGAGCCGAACCTTGAAAAAATAAAAGCCGACGGTTTTCCACAACATTGGGACGGGATGCGGGAAAGGTAACCTTTTCGGGTTATTCCAGGACGATGCCGTTGTCAGCCAGTTTTTCAAGCACCATGCGTTTGTTGACGGGCTTGATGAAAAAGTCGGTACAATTCCCTTCGACAAAGGCTTCATGGACATTTTGTTCCGTCCCCAGGGCGGTGATCATAAAGATTTTAACGGCCGTCCTGTCCGCGGACACATGTTTCTGCTCCAATCCGCGCAACCATTTCAGGACCTGTAAACCGTTTTTTCCCGGCATCATGATATCGAGAAAAACAAGATCATAAGGTTCGCCCTCAGTGAGTGCCAATTCAAAAGCCTCCACCGCCTCCTGACCATCGACGACCAAGTCCGAATCCCCCAGGGGTAGGAGTATTTTGGCCAGCAAGAGCCGATTTGATTCGTCATCGTCGGCAATAAGAATTTTCATGTCTATAAAGCTCACCCAAGTTGATATTCCATAGGGACACTGTATCACCCCAAGCCGCGAAGGGCCAGATTTGCCTCATGGCCCCGGCTGACACACGGGACAAAAAGGGCTGGACCTGCCACCGAGGCGCAAGGATTCTATGGGTGTGGAGCATGCCAGGCAAGGCATTCCCTCGCGCCCGTAGACCCGTAACGATTGCTGGAAATATCCCGGGCGACCATCGCTCTGCCGAAAATCACGCAAGGTTGTACCACCCTGTACGATGGCTGCCCGCAAGCGATCCTTGATGGCGAGGGCGAGACGTTGGCAATCTGCCCCATCGAGTGTATGAACCGGGCGCCCGGGATGCATGTTGGCGACAAACAAGGATTCGACGGCGTAAATATTGCCCACACCCGCCACCACCCGGGAATCCATGATCCACGATTTGACCGGTCGCCGGCGACCGACGGACAAGGCGTGCAACAGCGAACCATTGAAAGAGTCCAGTAAAGGTTCCGGCCCCAAATGAACGAGAAGGGGGTGGTTCAAGGGCTGCGAACCACCCCACAGCACGGCACCAAAACGTCTGGGATCGGTCAAACGCAGGCAATAGCCATCATCCAGCAGGATATCCAGATGATCGTGGCGTCCCGGGGGTTCTACCACAGGGACGACACGAAGCAAACCACTCATTCCCAAATGGATGATGAGGGTCCCCACGGGCAGCACCAGCAACACATACTTGGCCCGTCTGTTGACCGCCACAATTGTTTCACCTGGAAGGAGATCCGCCAACGCTTCATGCGGTACCGACCAACGCAAGTCGGTGCGTCGGGTCACCACACCCGTTACCACGCACCCAAGGATTCGTTGCGCCAACCCGCGACAAATGGTTTCCACTTCCGGCAATTCAGGCATACGCTCCTCGAAATAAAATAATCCCGTTTTTGTGCGCGATGGGTTTGCGTCCCTTTCGCTAATATTGTAATCTCTCATGCTCTATCAACCGGTCGGATTCGCCCCAAGCCACTGGAAAGCAGGCATTGGTTACGGTCCATTTGCAAGGAGATACCAGGAGATGATGGGATTCAACGCCACGGAGTTGTTCATTATCCTCATGATTGTACTCGTTGTTTTCGGCGCTGGCAAATTGCCCAAGGTCATGGGTGACCTGGGTAAGGGGGTGAAAAGCTTCAAAGAAGCCATGAATGAAAAAGACGAAGTCGCCGACAAGGAACCGCAACCTCAGGCCAAAATGGTAGAAGCTGAGGTGACGGAAAAAAAAGAAAAAACGTGATCATGTTGCACATGCCGATGAGGTCGGGCCATGTTTGGTATGGGATGGATGGAAATTTTAATCATTGTCGTTGTCGCCCTGCTCGTCGTCGGACCGGAACAACTGCCTGACGTAGCGCGCACCCTGGCCAAAACGGTGCGCCAGGTGCGGCGTATCGTTGCCGAAGTTCGGGAAAGCGTCAATCTGGATGATTTCGATCGCCATCCCCCACCAGGGCCGAGAGTCAATCCACACACCGATGAAGTACCGAGGATTTCAGAAAATCTGGATGTGAAAGGACCCGGTCACGAACCCACCCTGAAGGGAGGTGCGGATGTCAAGCACGCCAATCCGGGTACACCCTCATCGCCACCACCACCAGCACGCGAAACCAAACCGGATACCCCCCCAGCATCATGACCCAGGAACTTGACGATAAAGCCCCTTTACTCGATCACCTGATTGAACTGAGGCGGCGACTCACCTATTCGGTCGTCGCGGTCATGGTGGGTTTTTTTGGCTGCTACGCCTTTGCCGAAGAGGTCTTCGGCTTTTTGGTCGCGCCACTGCGGCAAATCACCGGCAGCAATTCCAAAATGATTTTCACCGGCCTGCACGAGGCTTTTTTCACCTACATGAAAGTCTCTTTCTATGCCGGTCTCTTCCTGGCCGTACCCGTCATCCTCTGGCAACTGTGGATATTTGTGGCCCCGGGCTTGTATAGGAACGAAAAACGGGTTTTCCTGCCATTTCTTGTCATGACACCGGTGTTGTTTTTCTTTGGGGCCACACTGGCCTATGTCTTCATTTTCCCTCTTATCTTCAAATATTTTCTCAGTTTCAGCACCACCTCCATCGAATCCCTGCCATCGGTCAGGGAATATCTGGACCTGGTACTCTCGCTTCTCTTTGCCTTCGGCATTGTCTTTGAAATGCCCGTGGGCCTGTTATTGCTCGTCAGAGTGGGATTCTTAAGCACTGCCTCCCTGGTTGCCAAAAGGAAATATTTCATTGTTCTGGCCTTTATCATCGCCGGTCTGCTGGTTCCCCCCGACCCCTTTTCCCAAGTGATGGCGGCCATTCCCCTCATCATCCTGTATGAAATTTCCATCATCATCGGTCGATTCCTTGAAAAAGACCGTATTGCAGCCCAGGCCCAGGGGGATCTGTGACGGATGACTGCTACCGGATCCATGGAGATCATCGCCCTCGGCGGTCTTGGCGAAATCGGCATGAATCTAATGGTCTATGGCTTTGACGATAAATTGTTGGTGGTTGATTGCGGTTTGGCTTTTCCCGGCAACGACACACCGGGCATCGACGTCATCATCCCCGATGTTGGTTATCTCATTGCCAATCGTGATCGGGTCGTGGGATTTGTCCTGACCCATGGCCATGAAGACCATGTGGGTGCCATGCCCTACGTTTGGCCGGATGTCGAAGGCCCCATCTACGGTAGCGCCATGACCCTGGGGCTGCTGCGCGGCAAATTTCGCGAACATCGCCTGCTGGACAGGGCGACCATGGTGGAATGTGGCAACCGGCAACCATTTCAGGTCGGTCCCTTCAACCTGTGCATGATCCAGGTATCACACTCCATTGTCGATTCCTACGCCCTGGCCATTAAAACGCCCCTGGGAACCATTATACACACCGGCGATTTCAAGATTGATCATACCCCGGTGGACAAGCGCCCCACCGATCTCTTCGCCCTGGCACGCTATGGGGAAGGGGGCGTATTGGCCCTGCTGTCCGATTCCACCAACATCAACCGCCCCGGGGCAACCGTTTCTGAAAAGGTTGTCGCCGAAGCCCTCGCCAAAGTATTCGCCAAGGCCCGGGCCATGATCATCGTGGCCACGTTTGCCTCCAATATTCAACGTATCCAACAAATTTTTGATGCCGCATGTGCAATCAATCGCAAAGTTGTCATCAGCGGTCGCTCCATGCAAACCAACATAGAAGTGGCGCGCTCACTTGGATTTCTACGCATTCCGGAAGGCACCATCATCGATGTGCGCTCCCTTTCCCAGCACCCACGGCAGACTATCGTCGTCCTCTCCTCCGGCAGCCAGGGCGAACAAAATTCATCCCTGACCCGTATCGCCAACGGCGAACATCGGGAAATCACCATCCAACCCGATGATATGGTCATTCTGTCGTCACGGTTCATCCCCGGTAACGAACAAACCATCTGGAGCCTGGTCAATCGCATGTCACGCTTGGGGGCCGAGGTCATTCACGAACACAATCTGCCGTCAATCCACGTCTCCGGCCATGCCCCCCGGGAAGACCTCAAACTCATGCTGGCACTGACCCGACCCAAATTTTTTATTCCCATTCACGGGGAAATACGCCACCTTCACAGCCATCGCCAATTGGCCATGCAAATGGGAGTGGCCCCGGAAAATGCCCTGGTGGCGGAAAATGGTGATCGGATCGTCCTGCACCAGGATGCCATCGTCATCGATGGTCGCATCCCCTCCGGTCGCACCTTCGTCGATGGCAAAGGAATTGGCGATATCAGCGACATCGTATTACGTGATCGTCGGCATCTTTCGGAAGATGGGATGGTCATTGTGGTGCTGATTGTCGAAAAAAGCAGTGGTAAAATGCTGCAACGACCCGAACTGCTCACCCGTGGCGTTGTCACAGAAGAGGACAATCGCGATCTCCTGGAACAGGCGAAGGCTGCCGTGGAAGAGGCGTTGCTGCTGGGACCGAAAGGGATGGACTTCGCAGATGACGAAGGGGCCGGCCCCACGGAACTGGCTCAAAGAGCGATTCGACGGCTTTTTAAAAGAAAACTGGGCCGCAGGCCGGCTGTCATTCCTCTGGTCATGGAAATGTAGGGTACGTCATGGGACGGAAACAGAACAAATCCAATGAACAGGAACAACAAACCATGGAAAATCGTCGGACGGTTTTTCGTGAGGGTATGGCGGTACTGCTCTTTGGCATCGCAGCCTATATGACCATTGCCCTTTATTCCTATAATGTGCATGACCCCTCTTTCAACAATACCGGCAATGGCCGGGTCACCAACCTGGGCGGCGTTGTCGGGGCCTATCTGGCAGATTTCCTGCTGCAATTGTTTGGCTACTCCTCCGTATGGGTCCCGTTGTTTTTCGCCTTGACGGCCTTTTTCGCCATGCGTCAGACCTCATCCGGTCTGAGCTGGGAACAAATCGGCACCTTGCCCTTGCTGGCGGCGGTGACCACTATTTTATCCGTCATGTTTCAGGGCGAGGTGATAACCTACATGCCGGCCGGGCCGGGTGGCTTGGCGGGCATGATGGTGACCCGGGCGCTTACACAAACCCTTGGGTACTGGGGATCGCTGCTGCTCCTGATCATGTTGGGCATGCTCTCCTTCATGGTATTAACCCGCCTGTCGTTATTCAATCTGCTGAAATGGATCAAGGATTGTGTCGTTGCCCTGTTCGGCCTGTTCTCCTGGCGCTCGACGAGCGACACGGATTCCCAAATCATTCCGGAGGATTTCCAGAGCGACCCGGTCCACGCCACCACCGAACACCGTGTCAGTGACATCAAGGCCACGGAAATACCGCCTTTCCGTTTTCGCGATCTACAGGTTCCCGAAATACCTGAAAAAGGTTTCCAAGCCGCCCATGAGGAAGGGATTCCCATACCCCCTGAGCCGCACGCCGAGGCGGCAACCCGGCCTGTGGAACCCGTATTGACGGAGCAGTTGAACCACGCCCCCGAGCCTCAGGTTGCCGCCCATCGTTTGGCAGCGGGAAAATTATTGGCACCGGTTGCGGGATTGGTTGCGGATTCGATGGACAAAGTCACATCGATCCTCAAAAGACCTGAAAAAGAAGAGAAGAATCCCGAGTGGTTGCGTCCCATGGCCTTTGATCCCCATCCGAATGCCAACACCGGGCGTCAGGAACCCGCCCTGGATGATGTATCCACCGAGCGTCAGGAACCCGCCCTGGATGATGTATCCGCCGATACCACACGCGATTTCCGCAATACGGATGCCTTCCCCGAGCGGGAGGAGGTGTTTCCCGATCTCAACACCATCCCTTTACAGGATCAGGATTCCCGGCATTCCCGGGATGAGTCCGATTTTATCATCGCTGACGAATCTTTGCAGCAAACCAGAGAAATCGAACCGGATATGATGGTCGAACCGGAGGTGCCCCCACCGGATGGGACGGACATGACCCGATCATCGTTTGACACCCCCGCGCCCGAGCCAATCCGGGAAACGGCGCCTGCGTCGGGTTCCTGGATCATTCAGGCGCTGGCTGAAAAACGGACAGTCGAACCTGATGCGGATAACAGGGCCGGGGAGTTGGGATTTCACTCAGAGGAGGTTTTGCCGTTGGCAGCGGGGGATCCTGACGATTTGCCGCAACCAGACTTGACCCCCTTTGCGTCATCGCACTCCGATACGACCAGGCAGCCCTTTTTCGACAGGGACGATGGTGATGATTTTGAAAATCAGGACATGGATTTTGAGTTGCCAGGCCCGAACGATGAGCAAAACGTTGGGGCTCCGGGGGACGATTTTGACGATGACTTTGAAGATCAATCTTCCCGTGCAGGGGACATCGGCAATGGGGAAACGTTGTTCCGAGCGGATCAGACGGATGCAACAACGGCTGGTACCGGTGGCGGTTTGGCCGCATCGTTCCCTTTACCGTCCCTGGACCTGTTGGAAAAGCCGACGGTGGGTAACAACGAGATCGACCGGGATTATCTGACACAGCAGGCCCGTTTGCTGGAGTTGAAACTGGCTGATTTTAAAATCAAGGGGCAAATCACCAACGTAATACCCGGTCCCGTTGTCACCACGTTTGAATTTGACCCTGCTCCAGGGTTACGCGCCTCCAAGGTCGTTTCGATTTCCGATGATCTGGCGCGATCCATCTTGTCGCCATCGGTGCGCGTGGTGGGCAACATCCCTGGAAAAAACGTCATCGGCGTGGAAATACCCAACCAGACCCGAAGCACGGTTTATCTGCGTGAAATATTGGAATCAGAGGTTTTCATAAAGACCGGGCATCCCCTGGCCGTGGCGTTGGGATCGGATATCACAGGCAACCCGGTGGTCGCCAATTTGGCAAAGATGCCGCATTTGCTTGTTGCCGGCACGACCGGATCGGGCAAATCCGTCGCACTCAACGCCATGATCTGCTCCATCCTGTTCAGCGCCCGACCCGACCAGGTACGTTTTCTCATGGTGGACCCAAAAATGTTGGAATTATCCATCTATGAGGGCATTCCCCATCTTCTGGCCCCGGTGGTCACCGATGTCCACAAGGCGGCCAAACTCCTCAAATGGGCCGTGCAGGAGATGGAAGATCGTTATCGCCTCATGTCCGAGGTGGGGGTTCGCAGTCTGGATAGCTTCAATCGCAGGATGCTGCAATGCCAGGAAACCGGGGAGCGACCGACACGACGGGTTAAAATTGGCATCGATCCAGAAACCGGGACGCCTGTTGAGCAGGAAGAACCCATCCCTCTGCATAGCAAACCTTTGATAGTCATTGTAATTGACGAACTGGCCGACCTGATGATTCAGGTGGGTAAGGAGGTGGAACCCGCCATCGCCCGCTTGGCCCAGATGGCGCGTGCAGCGGGTTTGCATCTGATCATTGCCACCCAACGCCCCTCCGTTGATGTCATCACCGGATTGATCAAAGCCAATTTCCCGACCCGTCTGGCCTTTCAGGTATCATCCAAGATCGATTCCCGAACCATTCTGGATGCCATGGGGGCGGAACGACTCCTGGGCATGGGTGACGGGTTGTACCTTCCGCCCGGGACGTCCCACCTGAAACGTATACACGCCCCTCTGGTTACCGATGATGAAGTCCATCATCTGGTTGGCTATCTCAAATCCATCAGCGGTGCGCCCAAATACGATATGGCCGTCATGCGACACGCCGATGACGACGATGATGATTCTGATCTGCCTTTTGGAAGCGGTCAGGATGACATGGAACCCATCGAAGAGGACGACCCCCTGTATCGCCCGGCAGTGGCCCTGGTACAGCGATTGCGCAAGGTATCCACCAGCATGGTGCAGCGACATTTCAAGATTGGCTACAACCGTGCGGCGCGCATCGTGGAGCGGATGGAATCAGAGGGATTGGTAACCCCATCCAACAGTGCTGGCAAACGGGAAGTGTTGAGTTTTGGGCAACAAGGGGATTGAAGGATTGCCGTTTTGCATTCGCGATGCGGCGCACGACATGCGTGTTTTCTTCGTTCGCACCCGGGGGGGTCATGGCGACCCCCCCGGATAGTTCTGGCCTCTCTTGCGCTGAAATTGCGCCCGGGCCGATTGCGAGCAGAAACGCTTGACCTGGAAAGTCCCGGTTCCCGCTTTAGTCGTGCAGTTTTGGAAAGCTCAATTCCCCGGTCTGGCCGCCCGAAACAAGAGCCACGTCAAAACTGCGAAATAAAGGACCAAGCCAATCGCCAAGAAAGTCACATTATCCATGCATCACTCCACTAGGTAAATCTGTTAATAAAGAAACTCTCTGCCGTCTCCTTTCAATGGACATGCCAAGCATTTCGCACTTGTTACCGGCAACCGCAGAATTCATCATTGCATGGGCTGCGGTCAGGGGGGATGCCCTTATAAAAGCGACTAATAAAGTTTGAATCTCATTCCATTTTCACCGGTCATCCCAGTACGGTTCGGGTAGGGGGAAGGGGGAACATACCAAGCAAAAAAAGCAACGCAATGGACCCTTGTGCGCCGGATGCGGCCCTTGTTCGGCATCACCCTGAGCGCCAAGGGATTGGCTACGTTCTTTCGGGCGTCAAAGTTCTAATAACGGCATGCAACGTCCCTCCAGGGTGAATTTGTTCCGGGACAAAAATATTTCTGATTCAAAGAGGTAGTGATCTGATCTGGACATTGCCGATTTTTTTTGGTATGAAAGTCTGACGTCAACATCTTGCAAGGTGGAAATCGTTGG
>PEAK01000043.1 GCA_002753515.1 Magnetococcales bacterium | reverse complement strand
GGGTGCGATACTCGTACTGATGTTGCGGCTGGATGAAAAAAGAAGCTGCGAAAAATGAAGATCGTGGCAACGGGATCCCCTTTTCCTGTAGACAAGGTCGGCTAAAGGGTGACACTGGAAAGCTACGTTTCCCGTGTTGGTTGCGGTTTAATACATCTCTTTTATCTGGAGCATTTGGACTACTGTACTCCAAGGGACATGCTTCGACCCAGTCAGCCCATAATTTTGTTAAACCGCAGCTATCTTGGGATTCGTAGTTCTTGTCATCCACGCGAAAGCGGGGATCCAGGGGACCTACACACCTTTCTCTGACTTTCTGGATTCCCGCTTTCGCGGGAATGACGCTAGAAAACTACGTGTCCCGCGTTGGTTGCGGTTTAGGTTAAGAAATTCAATAAAAAAAGCCATTTGCCCCATTGGGGTGGCTGATTCTTGAGGTTTCCATTGAACCTGTACAACACCACCAAGTGTGAGTAATTTTAACGTACCAAGCAGTTCCCGATTCCCGGATTTTTGCCGATTTTTTGCCTCACCCATTTGGTGACTCCGTCAAATTGATGTTTCCACTTAACATTCAATATGATGGATAACATAACCGGTTTGGCAACTGCAGGATTTAGGTTTATACCACGGAATCAGATAACCTTCCAAGTCGTGTTGAAAACCTCCTGCACCGTTGTTAACTACTGACTGATTTTACAATAAAATACTGTTATTAGTAGGGTCTCTACTGCATTCCGTTCCCTAAACCTCCCCGATGCGATAGATTTCATAGTTCCAGAGATGGAGAGTTCCGGTCGTATTCATCAGTCCACCCATACCTGGTTGAGCCATTGACCCATGGATTGCGGGAGAGCGCATGTCCCAGCTTGAAAACATTGAAGCCATCGAACGCCGGTTGTGGTCCAGCGCCGACAACCTGCGGGCGAACTCCAATTATGCCAGCAATGAATATTTCCTCCCGGTCATGGGATTGATCTTCCTGCGTCACGCCTTCAGCCGGTTCCTGACAGTGAAAGAGGAGATCGTGGCCGGGTTGCCCACGCGGGGCGGCAAGACCCGGGCACTGACAAAAGAAGATTTCTCCCGCAAGTCCGCCCTGTATCTGCGCGAGGAGGCCCAGTTCGACCATCTGGTGGGGCTGCCCGGTGGACAGGATCGCGCCCAGGCGGTGATTCACGCCATGGAGACCATCGAGACGGACTATCCCGCGTTGTTGGGTGTACTGCCCAAGGGGGAATACCAGGAGCTGGACAACGAGGTATTGGGCACCCTCATCAACACCTTCGACGATGCCGCATTGAAAAAGGCCTCCGGGGACATCTTCGGGCGCATCTATGAATATTTTCTGACCCAGTTTGCCGACCAGAAGGCCCACGACGGCGGCGAGTTCTTCACCCCAGTCTCCCTGGTGCAGACTATTGTGAACGTTATTGAGCCGGACCATGGCCGGGTGCTGGACCCCGCCTGCGGCTCTGGCGGCATGTTTGTGCAGTCCGCCCATTTCATCGAGGGTCTGAACGGCAACCCCGCCGAGGCGGCCACCTTCTACGGCATGGAGAAAAATCCCACCACCATTCGCTTGGCGCAGATGAACCTGGCGGTTCACGGCCTGGAAGGGCAGATCCATAAAGCCATCACCTATTATGAAGACCCCCACGAACTGATGGGCAAAGCGGACTTTGTAATGGCCAATCCCCCCTTCAACGTGGACGAGGTGGACGCTGAGAAGGTGAAGAACGACCCGCGCCTGCCCTTCGGCCTGCCGGGCATCAACAAAAAAAAGGTGGTCTCCAACGGCAACTATCTGTGGATCAGTTATTTTTACAGTTATTTGAACGCGACGGGGCGGGCCGGGTTCGTCATGTCGTCCCAAGCCTCTTCCGCCGGGCGGCAGGAGGCGGAAGTTCGGCGCAAGATCGTTGAGAGCGGCCATGTGGATGTGATGGTGGCCATCCGCTCCAATTTTTTCTATACCCGCACCGTGCCCTGCGAGTTGTGGTTTTTTGACAAAGGAAAGGCCGAGGCGATGCGGGACCGGGTACTGACGATCGACGCCCGCAACGTCTACCGCCAAGTCACCCGCAAGATCTACGACTTCAGCCCGGAACAAACGAAAAACCTCGCTGCCATTGTCTGGCTGTACCGGGGACAGCGGGAGCGTTTCCTGGCCCTGGTGACCGATTGGTTGGATCGGACCGCCCGGGAACTGCTGACTACCGAAGCGCCGTTGAACGGGTTGCTTGCGGCCTTGTCAGTGCTTATCAACCGGATCTTGCCTTTTCTCAAAGATAACGAAGATGCGGAACCCCTCAAGGAGCCCCTGGCCGAGCTGATCGGGGTGGAGAAGACTTTGCGGGCCGACGCCAAGGCGTTCAAACAGGACATCCAGAAAGCCGCCGAGGCATGGATGAAGAGCCCCCGGGATAATGCCGGATTGCATGATGCCGCTGAGACATTCGCTCCACTGGCGGAAACCTGCCGGGATCTGGTGAAGCAGGCGGATCTGCTCTACAAACTGGCCGCAAGGGTGGTGGAGGTTTGTGAGAAGGAGCTGGCCTCCAAGAGCCATGATGCCTGGATCACCCGCGACGTGAATAAAGCCATCAAGGCCCTGGACGCCGCCCGCCATGGGGCGGTGGAGCAGTTGAAATTGGCGCGTTATTTCTTCAAACAGGCCCGCTGGCTCCAGGAGCGTTTTCCTGATGCCGAGCTGCGCCATGTGCCCGGACTGGTGAATCTGGTGGGCCGGGCCGAGATCAAAGCCAACGATTGGAGCCTGACCCCGGGTCGTTACGTAGGAGTGGCCCCGGAAGCGGTGGACGAGGAGTTCGACTTCGAGGAGGCCCTGCGGGAGATTCACATGGAGTTGCTGGACCTCAATCTGGAAGCATCCGACTTAGCCGACCGCATCGCTCGCAACTTTGAGGAGTTGGGGGCATGAGGTGGCTAATTTCCCAAATGGAGGAATTGTGTGACATCACCTCCAGCAAAAGGATTTTTGCAAAGGATTATGTTCCAGAAGGCGTTCCTTTTTACCGAGGCAAAGAAATAGTCGAGAGATTTAATGGAGCAGGAAACCCAACGACACCGCTTTTTATCACAAGAAATAGATTTGAAGATATTGCTGGTAAGTTTGGGGTTCCTCAACCTGGGGATATTCTCCTGACATCGGTTGGAACTCTTGGATTTCCTTTCCTGGTTGTGGATGAAGAGTTCTATTTTAAAGATGGGAATTTAACATGGTTTCGCAACATGAAAGCCATTGATAGTAAGTTCCTTTTTTATTGGTTAATATCGCCTAGTGGCAAGGCCCAATTAAGGAAATGCACAATCGGGACTTCTCAATCAGCGTATACCATTGAGCGCCTCAAGAAAATGGAAGTTTCTCTTCCCCCAAAAGAGACCCAACGCCGTATCTCCTCCATCCTCTCCACCTACGACGACCTTATCGAAAACAACCGCCGCCGCATCCGGTTGCTGGAGGAGGCGGCCCGGCTGCTCTACCGGGAGTGGTTCGTCCATTTCCGCTTCCCCGGCCATGAGCATGTGAAGATCATCGATGGCGTGCCGGAGGGGTGGGAGAGGAAGCGCATCGGCGATTTCTGTACCAAAATTGGAAGTGGGGCTACTCCGCGTGGCGGGGCCGCTAGTTATCAGTCTAAGGGCATCACTCTTATTCGGAGTTTGAATATTTACGATTATGAATTTAAAGATGATGGGGTCGTGTATATTGATGAGAAACAAGCCAAAAAACTTTCAAATGTCACCGTTGAAACTGGAGATGTACTAATCAATATTACCGGGGCTTCAGTAGCACGTTGTTGTATCGTTCCAAATCGGCACCTGCCCGCCAGGGTTAATCAGCACGTTATGATCATGCGTCCTGTTCAGGAAATTGTATGCCCTGAATATTTAATGTGTGCGATCAACTCAGGGGGCCAAAAAAAATTCATTCTCAATATTGCCAGAGCAGGAGGGGCGACAAGGGAGGCTTTGACGAAGGACACCATTGCGGGGCTTGAATTGATTGTCCCAAAAAGGAATTTAATGAAAGTTTTTCACTCATTTGCCCATGTAAATTTTTCCCAGATTGAGACGCTAGAAAAACAAAACCACAAACTCCGCGCTGCCCGCGACCTCCTCCTCCCCCGCCTGATGAACGGGGAGATTGCGGTATGAGTCGCACACCCTGCATTCCCGATACCCTGCCCATCCCCAATCTGGACTGGCGACGGCTGGCCCCCTTCACCAGCAAGGCGATGCAGGCCGTGGCCCGTTATGACGGTACATTGGACGGCATGATCAATGCGGCGGTGCTGTTGTCTCCCATCACCAACCAGGAGGCGGTACTCTCCTCCCGCATCGAGGGAACCCAGGCATCGCTTACCGAGGTGTTGAAACATGAGGCGGGCGAACGATACAGCGAAGGCAAGCGCGGCGACATCCAGGAAATCATGAACTACCGGAAAGCGTTGCTCACCGCCGAGTCGATATTGAAAGAGCGTCCAATCACTCTTTCCCTGATTCGAGAATTGCATGCCATGCTCATGAACCAGGTTCGGGGCGGCGACAAAACCCCGGGGACCTTCCGTACCGATCAGAACTGGATCGGTCCGAAAGGCTGCACCATCAAGGAGGCCCGGTTCGTCCCGCCATCCCCTCTGATGATGCACGATGCCCTGGAGAATCTGGAGGCTTACATGGCCAGTGACGATTCCGATCCCCTGGTACACCTGGCCATCACCCATGCCCAGTTTGAGATCATCCACCCTTTCAATGACGGCAATGGACGTTTGGGACGCATGCTGATTCCGCTGCTACTTTATCAAAAACAGGTCTTGCAACGTCCCATGTTCTACCTCAGCGACTATCTGGAGGCTTCGGATCAGGAATACCGAGCCCGCCTGCTGGCCATCACTGACCAGGGCGACTGGCAAGGGTGGGTGGAATTCTTTCTAAAGGCGATACAGAAGCAGGCGGAGGGCAACATCAACAAAGCCAAACAAATTCATGCCCTGTATGAGGAGTTGAAAGAGAATTTCCGGAAAGTGACCCACTCCCAGTTTGCCGTAGCGGCGCTGGACGCCTTCTTCACCCGGCCCATTCTGAACACGGGAACCTTCATCCAGTTAAGCGGCATGACCAATCGCGGGAGTGCCAACGCCTTGTTGCGGACCTTGACGGAGCAGGGTTTGATCCAAATACTCCGCCAAGGCTCCGGACGCCGTTCTGCTGCTTACACCCTCCCCCGATTGATTACCATCGCCGAAGGGCGGGAGGTGTTCTGATGGCATCCCGCTTGGATACGGCCCAGAAGCAGCAAACCGATTTGTGTACGGTATATCGCATTTTATCGTACACAAATCGGTTTGTGTCTCGTGGAGCGTACACAACGAGGATTCCGTTCGACGCGGGGGAGAACCATGACCCAACCCGCTGAACCGGTCCGCCGGTTGAACGATCCCGATTTCCGCCGTGCTGAAGCCGCACTGCATCGCGCCGCCGCCAAAGCCCAGCAGCAGGCACGGGAGGCGGGCCTGGAGCCCATCATCCTCCGGGGTGACCCCTGGGTAACCCCATCGGTCCAAGAGAAATACAAGCCGCGCCAAGTCATCCTCCGGCCCGGCGAAGATGGATTCTGGCTGGCGGAGTGCCCAAGCCTGCCCGGCTGCATCAGCCAAGGCGAGACCAGGGAAGCAGCCATTGCCAGCATTCAGGAGGCCATCCTGGCTCATGTGGCCGCCCTGCGCGCACGGGGATTGCCGGTTCCGGATGAGCGTTTTGAAACTACCATCATAGCGGTCTGACGACTCATGGCCCTCAACGAAGACATCCTGGTCCAGGAGACCACGGCGGACTATCTCCAGCGGGAGCTGGGCTGGGAGTCGGTCACCGCCTACAACGCCGAGACCTTCGGCCCCGAGGGTAGCCTGGGCCGTGTTGACGACCGGGAGGTGGTGCTGACTCGCTATCTGGGGGAGGCCCTGGTCAAACTCAATCCCGGACTGTCTGAGACCGCCTACCAGGAGGCCCTGCGGCAGATCCTGGCCGTTTCCGTCTCCCAGTCTCCCCTCCAGATCAACCAGGAGAAGGACAAACTGCTGCGCGATGGTGTCCAGGTGGCCTTCAAGAACGACAAGGGGGAGCGGGTCAAACAGCGGTTGCGGGTGATCGACTTCGATAACCCGGACAACAACCATTTTTTGATCGTTCGCGAGATGTGGGTCAAAGGGGCGCTCTACCGCCGCCGCCCGGACCTGATCGGCTTCGTTAACGGTTTGCCGCTGATCTGGATGGAGATGAAGGCCATCCACAAGGATACCCGGGCCGCCTTCGAGAAAAACCTGGCCGACTACCGCGACACCATCCCCCACCTGTTCCACCACAACGCCATTCTGCTGCTGGGCAACGGCGTGAAAGCGAAAATCGGCACGCTCTCCAGCCAATACGGCCATTTTCACGAATGGAAACGGCTGGAGGAGGAGGCCCCCGGCGTGGTGGACATGGAAACCCTGTTGAAGGGGATCTGTGACCGTCGCAACCTCCTGGACATCTTGGAAAACTTCATCCTGTGGGACGAAAGCCGCCAGGGGCCGCCCATCAAGATCCTGGCCCGCAACCATCAATACCTGGGCGTCAACCGGGCGATGCAGGCGGTGGCGGAGCGGCGGGAACGCCGGGGGCGGCTGGGGGTGTTCTGGCACACCCAGGGTTCCGGCAAGTCCTATTCCATGGTTTTTTTCACCCGCAAGGCGCGGCGCAAGCTGGGCGGCCACTTCACCTTCCTGATCCTCACCGATCGGGACGACCTGGACAGCCAGATCTACAAGACCTTTGCCGGGTGCGGGCTGGTGGACAACGACCGCGACACCTGCCGTGCCGATTCGGGCGCACACCTGCGGGCGCTTTTCGGCCAGCGCAAGGGGTTCGTTTTTTCCCTCATCCAGAAATTCAACCAGGACGTGGACCCTGCCAACCCTTATTCCGACCGGGACGACATCATCGTCATCACCGACGAGGCCCACCGCACCCAGTATGGCCGCCTGGCCCTGAATCTGCGCAACGCCCTGCCCAACGCCGCCTTCATCGGCTTTACCGGCACGCCCCTGTTCAAGGATGACGAGATCACCAGCCGGGTGTTCGGCCAGTATGTCTCCACCTACGACTTTCAGCGGGCGGTGGACGATAACGCCACGGTGCCCCTCTATTACGATGCCCGGGGCGACCGGCTGAGGGTGGCCACCGATGACCTGAACGAACGGGTGGCGGAGAAACTGGAGTCGCTGGAGATCGATGACATCGACGTCGCCCAGAAGCTGGAAATGGCGCTTAAGAATGACTACGAGCTGATCACGGCCCCTGAGCGGCTGGAACAGATCGCCCGAGATTTCGTGGATCACTACGCCAGAGCGTGGGAAACAGGTAAGGCGATGTTCGTCTGCATCGACAAGGTGACCTGCGTGCGCATGTACGATCTGGTCATGGGAGAGAAAAAACCGGATGACAAAGAGCGTAAACCAGGCTACTGGCACAACAAAATCACCGAACTGGAAAAAGAGGCGAACCAAACCACGGACGACCAGCAGGCCGCCCACCTGCGTCGCCAGATCGCCTGGATGCGGGAAATCCGCATGGCGGTGGTGGTGAGTGAGGAGCAGGGGGAGGTGGCCAAGTTCAAGGCCAGGGACCTAGACATCACCCCGCACCGCGCCCTGATCAAGAATGGCTTTGAAACCCCGGACGGCCAGCGCATCGACGTGGAGACCGCCTTCAAGCGCCAGGATCACCCCTTGCGGGTGGCGTTTGTCTGCGCCATGTGGTTGACCGGCTTCGACGTGCCCAGCCTCTCCACCCTCTACCTGGACAAGCCGCTCAAGGCCCACACCCTGATGCAGGCCATCGCCCGCGCCAACCGGGTCCACGAGGGCAAGAACAACGGCCTGATCGTGGACTACTGCGGTATTTTGAGAAACCTGCGCCAGGCTCTGGCCACTTTTGCCGGAACCGGAGGAAATGGAGGTGGCGACAACAACCCGAACCCTGTGAAACCGGATGAGGAGTTGCTGGCCGACTTGGCCGAGGCCATCGACATGGTGCGGGGCTTTCTGGAAGCCCGGGAATCCCGTCTGGACGACATCACCGAACTGTCCGGCTTTGCCCGCAACGCTGCCATTCTCAAGGCCAAGGAGGCGGCCAACGAAAACGATGAATCCCGCAAGCGTTTTGAAATCATGGCGCGGGCGGTTTTCCGCAAGTTCAAGGCCTGTATTCCCCTGAAGGAGCGGGTCAATCCCTACCGCCACGCCTACGATGCCATCAACGTCATCTACAAGAAACTCCAGGAGGACCGGGAGAAGGCGGACATCACCGATATCATCAGGGATTTGCACCGGGTGGTGGACGAGACCATCGACACCACGACAAGAGACCAGGGGGCGGACCCGGAACCCTACGACATCAGCCGCATCGACTTCGAGCGGCTGAAAAAGGAGTTTGAACGCTCCCCGGCCAAGAATTCCACCGTGCAAAGCCTCAAGGACGTAGTGGAAAAACGGCTCCAGCGCATGTTGCGGCAGAACCCTCTGCGATCCGACCTACAGCGCCACTACGAAAAGATTGTGGAGGCGTACAACCGGGAGAAGGACCGCGCCACCATCGAGCGCACCTTCGAGGAACTTCTGAAATTCACGGCGTGCTTGGATGAAGAGGAGCAACGGGCGGTCCGGGAGGGACTGGACGAGGCCTCCCTGGCCCTGTTCGACCTGCTGGCCAAGCCGGACATTTCCAAAAAGGAGCGGGAACGGGTGAAGCAGGTGGCCCGGGAGCTTCTGGCCAAGGTGCGGGCCGAGGTGGAGCGCATCCATGATTGGCGGGAGCGCCAAGCCACCCGGGATGCGGTGCGGCAGGAGATCCATGATTTCCTCTACGCTGATGACACCGGCCTTCCCGTTGACAGCTACGCCGAAGAGGAGGTGGAGGCCATGACCGAACGGATCTTCCACCATGTGTTCCAATCCATGCCCGAGCCGTTGGGGTTCGGCGCATTTTCCATTTGATCCAACGGTATCTTCGAGGAACCCATGGCCAATTACCACCCCCGCAAGTTCTTCCGAGACGCCCCAAACAGCTTACTCCAACGCTATTTCAAACAGCAGGAGGTGCTGACGGGACTGGAGTGGGACAAAATCAATGAAACCAGACCAAGGAAAATTGAGGTAAATATGGGCAAACGTAAAATCCCTTGAATTTCCCTGGAACAAAATATACCTTCCTAGACGTGAGGCATGTGTACCCCGTATTGACGAGTTTCCAAGCGACGTTTTCATTGTGGGTAGATCTGTGGGTAGAGAGAAGTGATCCTCAGACAAAATCGAGTAGAAACATTGTGTTACATGATTAGCTTGGCAGATTCTCTCTCCGCCATTTTTGTTGCCCCAATGGGTCGTAAACTTCGAGTGGGGGCTCTTGTCGTCGCATTTGTGAGGAGCCAGCATGGGGGATACGATCGCATTTGACACCCACGCTTACGTCAAGAAGCTCCGGGAAGCCGGAGTAGACGAACGGCAGGCGGAAGTCCAGGCTGAAGCCTTGGTAGGCTTGGTGGAGGATCGTCTGGCCACAAAGAGGGATATTGCGGAGTTGAAGCGGGATATTAATTCTACTTTGTCACATTTCCAGTTCGGAGTTTGTGGCCTCTGGATTCCCGCATTCGCGGGAATGACGGTTACCTTTTTTCAACGGATTTTCTGCTTCGTCATCCCCGCGAAAGCGGGGATCCAGAACGTATATTCTAATGTGACAAAGTAGAATTAAGGAACTTGAACTCAGGATGGTCATCAAAATGGGAGGTATGATCCTGGCGGGTATCGGTATCTTGTTCGGTCTCATGCGGGCATGGCCCTTGCCGGTTCAGTTTGTCCCTGTTTCTGGCCAGGAAACACGCCAGACGGTTCCACAATTGCCGACATGGAAGTGATCCGCTCCGCATTGCGTTCCGGCGTCCTGAAGCTTGGCATTTCGTCAACCCCTTGCTGACCTTGTTCGTGCCTTGGGCAGATTCCTTCTCTCTCTGATTATCGTGACGTTGATCATCTCGGTCTTTTTGCTCGGGCAGAAGACCAGCAAGGTGTATTTGACCCTCGGAAAGAAAAGCAAAGACTTGCTTTCCCTGGCACCCCACGTCACCAAGATTACGGCACGTCCAAGTCAGGATATGGTTGCGGCACCGGCGGTGCCCCTGCATTTCATGATTTTGGACAAGCGTACTCTCAATGTGTATCGCATGATGGTCAAGACAGGGGAGAAGATCAAAGCCCCCTGGGATGGTTGGATTTATCCGGTGGCCTATGTTCCAGACCTGGTTCTTCTTGAAGGGACGGCGTTGCATGGACCCGAGGGACACGTCAATCCGGCGGTGTGGATCGTCCTGCAGGACGAACAGGGCAACCCGTTTCATGAGAGTTGGGTTTTTTCCCGGGACACGGCGCAAACGGCCTGGGATCATCAGCGCTATGATTTAACATTTCTTGGCCCGGCGGAGTCCACTGAGGGCGATTCGTGAGCAAGCCAGCGGTCCGTTTTTTATCTCAGGACGATTCTTTGGCGTGTTTGGCCCTTGTGGCGGCATCCAAGGCGGGGCAGCGGGGTGAGGTGCCTGTCGGGGCGGTGCTGTGCGACCCTGTGGGCCGGGTTCTCAGTGAGTCGGGTAATCAGACGGTGCATGGGAACGACCCCTTGGGACACGCGGAACTTCGTGCCCTCAGGCAGGGGGCGGAACGCATGCAAAATTACCGTTTGTCCGGTTGTCGCCTCGTTATTACGTTGGAACCCTGTGCCATGTGCGTGGCCGCCCTGGAAACAGCAAGAATATTTCAGTGGACCTTTTTGGCGGGGAGTGACCGGCAGGATAGGGGAGGTAAACCTTCAGAAACAAGGCGTTGGCCATGGGATTCAAGACCCTTCCAGCTTGCGTCCGCCCGTTCGTTCCGGGATGTTTCGGCGGCTTTGTTACGTTTTTTCTTTGAACAGCGCCGGTAAATTTTCTAATGTATGGGTTGTGCAGATTTCAGTAAGTTCCAGTGCCGTGCAGTATCGCACGGTTTGGACCGGCAGGCAGGGAGGGATGGCCGAGCGGTTGAAGGTGCACGCCTGGAAAGCGTGTGTACTCCACAAGGGTACCGAGGGTTCGAATCCCTCTCCCTCCGCCACCCTGATGTTCGGAAAAACAGGGGAATTGAGCTTCAATGCATCTGTAGATTGTGCGAATTGGATAAAAATCCCTTTTTTTGAATGTGTATGTCTTTGTGAAGCCGTACAGGGGTGTTCCTTAACTTCAATGACTGGAGTATTCGGATGAAACGGATCTTCAAGCTTGCTCTGCTGGTTTTAGCCCTTGCTCCTGTACTCCATGTTTCCAATGGTATGGCCGCCTGCGGGAGTAGCTGGAATAATCCCTTGATACCGGACAAATATCCGTTCCAGATTTCTGATATTTTTTCGAGTTCTGGTTTTCATCTCGGTTATGCCGATTTTAAGGATGTTTGCAGGGATCACGACTATTGCTACAATGGTACCAGCTCGAACAACACGGGTTCGACCTATTGGACATGGACCAAATCCGCCTGCGATAACGCTTTGTTGAATAACGCAATAGCTGTGTGCAACAAAGATTCCGCATTGTCTTCCAGTGGAAAGAAAAATTGTGTCAGTTTTGTCAACTCGGCTCTCAAAGCGGGTTTGTCAAACTCTGTTATTGATAGTTCCTTTTGCACAGCTTTCAAAAATGCTCGGTCTGCAACGGCTAAAAAACTGAATATCAATGGTTACAGTCCTGTATGTAACTAGGGGATTTAGGTTTGCCCAAGATTGAGAGTACTCCTTGTAAGCCATGCGGGCGGCGTTGATGGTCAGGTCGTACGCAACGCAAACCCATGAACCCCGTCAGGACCGGAAGGTAGCAGCGGTAATGGGATCTTGCGTGTGCCGTATCCAACCTGACCGGAGCCGCCCTTAAATCCATGTCTGATTATGTTGTTCTGGCCCGTCGTTGGCGCCCCCGTTCGTTCGATACCCTTGTTGGCCAGGAGCATGTGACTCGGGCATTGGTCAATGCACTGGACGGCGGGAGATTGTCGCACGCCTTTCTTTTTTCAGGTATTCGTGGAACCGGAAAGACCACCCTGGCCAGACTTTTGGCGCTGTGTCTGAACTGCGAGCAGGGGACAACGTCGAAACCGTGTGGTGCGTGTGGTTCCTGCCGCGAGATCATAGCGGGTCACCACCCCGATGTCATGGAAGTGGACGCGGCTTCACGTACCAAAGTGGAGCAGATGCGGGAGTTGCTCGACATGGTGGCCTACGCGCCGACCCACTCCCGGTTTCGCATTTTTATTCTCGATGAAGTCCACATGCTTTCGGTACCCTCATTCAATGCGCTTCTCAAGACATTGGAAGAGCCGCCGTCACACGTTAAATTTTTGTTTGCGACCACCGAACTGCGTAAACTCCCGGCGACGATCTTAAGTCGTTGCCAACGCTATGAGTTGCGACGGGTTGCCGAAGATGTCCTGCTGGGTCACATGGCGTATATATTGGATCAGGAGGGTATCGCTTACGAAAACAAGGCGCTGGCCTTGGTAGCCCAGGCAGCGGAAGGCTCGGTACGCGATAGCCTGTCGTTGCTGGATCAGGTGATTGCCCATGGTGGTGGGGCGGTGGCCCATGCCACGGTCGAGCAATTGTTGGGATTGACCAATCGCGAAACCATACACGTTTTGTTGAGCCAGATCTTGACGGGTGATGGCAAAGGGGTGTTGGAAACGGTGGCGAATGCCCATCAGAATGGTGTCGAGCCCGAAATGGTGGTTCGGGATTTGTTGGCGCGGTTGCATGGGGAAGTGCGGGGCAAGGTCATTGGTATTCCCGTCAGTCAGGGGGATGGGGCGGAATGGTCTGGTCGACTGCCCGAGTCGGTGACGCTGGAACATTTGCAAATGGTGTATATGGTATTGAACAAGGGGGGGAACGAACTGCATCTGACCGACCGTCCCTGGCGCGCCCTGGAGATGCTCTTGCTCCGGGTCTGCTATCTGGCACCGGTTCCCGATTTGGGCAAGTTGATACGAGTCCTGGGACGGGAGACGACTTCCGGTGGTGGCGGTGCCGTGGCACCCCCGGTTTCGCAGGGTCCGTCCGCCGCGTCATCGTCTCCTGCGGCTGCGGCCAGGGGCGGGGCGGAAGCGTTTCCCGGTAGCTGGAAGCAGATGGTCGGCACGATACGCCGCCTGGAACCGACGTTGGGCATGATATTGAATGCGCAACTGGCCTGCCCGGAATACCGGGTTCCGGATGCGCAGGGGCCTGGACATGTGGCGTTGGTGCTGGTCAACGATTGTTTTGGTACGCCGGAAGAGATTCGCAACAAGGTTCAGGGTTTTATTTCCAGGCATTTTCAAGCCACGGTTACTGTGGTCGTAACCGTGGGCGCGGATTCGGGACGTCCAGAAACGCTCCAGGAGACAAAGGTACGGGAAGCGGGGGAAACCCTGAGTCAGTTGGAGAGTGACGTGCATTCCAATCCGGTTCTCCAATCGTTAAGGACCCGCTTTAATGCGGAAATTGTGTCTATAGCGCCGACGGAGCGCGTTAACCTACATTAGGATCTTTGGAGAAAACCATTGAAAAATTTGGGAAATATCCTTAAGCAAGCCCAGAAGATGCAGGGTGAAATGGCCAAAATTCAGGAAAAATTGGCCGAAACCACGGTCGTCGGTCAAGCGGGTGGCGGCATGGTTGAGATCACCATGGATGGCAAGCAGGAGGTGCGTCGGGTGCGCATTGATCCCGAGGTGGTCAATAAGGATGATGTGGAGCTTTTGGAGGATATCATCGCGGCGGCGTTCAACGATGCGCAGAAGAAAGTCCAGGCCATGACGCAGGAAGGTTTGTCCAAATTGGCGGGGGGGCTGAATTTGCCGCCGGGGTTTAACATGCCGTTTTGATTCTCGTCAGGGGGACTTCAAGTGTACCAGGATGCGACGAGGAGCGGTTTGCCGTCTGTGGACAAGGCCATTCTTGTGCTGTCACGCATACCCGGAATTGGCAGGAAGAGTGCGCAAAGGATGATCCAATTCCTGTTGCGCGGCGATGGCTCGGAAATAGGACAGTTGCTCCAGGCGTTGGATGAGTTACGGCAACGGGTGGGTGTGTGTGTCGATTGCCATAACCTGGCGGAAGGGGAACGCTGCTGGGTGTGCATGGATCCCTTGCGCAACGCATCGTTGTTGTGTGTCGTTGAAGAGCCGGCTGATTTGCTGGCGATGGAAAAGGCGAATATTTTTCGTGGGCGCTATCATGTCCTTGGTGGGAGGTTGAATCCATTGAGTGGCATTGGCCCGGAGCAGTTGCGGATGGAGAGCTTGCGGCAGCGTTTGCAGGGTGGTTGCGTGGATGAATTGGTGATCGCCACCAACCCGACTGTGGAAGGTGAGGCAACGGCGCATTATGTGGCGCAGTTGGCCCAGACTTGCGTTGCGCGGGTGACTCGGCTTGCCTATGGCTTGCCCATGGGGGGGGAGTTGGAATATTTGGATGAATCAACTTTGTATCAGGCTCTGGAGGGGCGCCGACAATTCTAGGTGTTCATGGCGTAAATCTTTATTTGCGGACGAGTTTTATTTCGGGGTGACTCGTTGGTGTTCCGTTGGTATGTTTGTTTGTCAATATTAAACCGCAGCTATCTTGGAACGCGCAGTTATTGTCATCCCCGCGAAGGCGGGGATCCAGAGGATCTTCCTACCTTCCCTGACTTTCTGGATTCCCGCTTTCGCGGGAATGACGCGGGAAAACTACGCATCCCGCGCTGGTTGCGGTTTAGAATAGTACATGGGGGACGGGGCTTCAGAAAGCTTGGAACTCAAGCGGGTCTGACATTGAAAAAGACAGGGGTGGATGCTATGCTGATTGAGTTTACCATTGAAAATTTTGGATCCTTCAACAAACCGCAATGCCTGGAGATGGCGGCCACGAAGATCAAACGTTTACCGGGCAACATGTTTGCGACGGGCCTGAAGCAGCATCCCTTGCGCGTTGCTTCCACGGCGTTGATCTACGGTTTTAATGCCTCTGGCAAAAGCCAGATGGTTAAAGCTGCCCAGTTCATGCGTGATCTGGTGTTGAACTCCAATCGGAAACCGGTGGAGAAAAAACTGGCGATTGCCCCGTTTTTGTTGGACCCCGAATCGGCCAAGCGTCCCAGTACCCTGGAAGTGGCCATCGTTGTGAATGGTCATTTGTGTCGCTACGGTTTCAAGGTGGACCGCAATCTGATCTGGGAGGAGTGGCTCTCCATTTATGGCAGTCGCCGTGGCGCTCCCGATGGATTTCGGCGTATCTATGACCAGGAGTCGAACAGCTATCAGGTTGAGGTGAAAGGTTTGAAGGGTATCAAGCTGGCGATTCAGCACGTTCCCGAGGATTGGCTGGCTTTGACCCATGTGTGCCAGGGGCATTTTCACAAGGATGCGGAGGATCAGTGGGCCGATGTCCATGGGGTGTACAACTGGTTCAAGGATAAGTTGCGGGTGATGCCGATCATTCATGAGGTACCCCATGACAAAGCCCTGGAGCTTTCCAGGGATGGCGACCGGATGGTGTGGATCTTGAAATTTTTGCAGGTGGTGGATCGGGGGATCGACACGTTGCAGTTGGAGAAATCGGAACGGTTATCACCGGATGTACAACTGGATCTGATTGATTTGGTGGGGCGGGTTACCACATCGCACGAGAAGAAATCGGCCCTGGTCAATGCCATCAAGGCGAGCGATACCGAGGCTTTGGCCAAGCTGGGGTTGGATTTTCAAAGTCGCGAACTCAAGATTGTCCGGTCCATGCCCAAGACGGGCGATTCCGTATCGTTCAGTGCCAGCATGGAATCCCAAGGGACCAATCGGGTGTTCGCCATGGCCAGTTGTGTGAAGGATGTCATAGACAATGGCTATGTCCTGTTGATAGACGAGACGGAAATTGGCTTGCATTATCGCTTGTCGCGCTTTTTGCTGGATCTGTTCAACGATCCGGCCAGGAACAACAGGGGGGCGCAGCTCGTGGCCACCACGCACAAATCCAAACTGATGGACCAGGATTTCATGCGTCCAGACCAGTTATGGATGATGGAAAAAGATGAATTCCACGAATCTTGTCTTTATCCTTTGTGCGAGATGGAAATTCCTGTGGGCAAGAACCAGAATTGGCCGGAATTCTTTTTGCGTGGCAATTTCAGCAAAGTGCCGATGAATCGCGTGCGTCGGGTTCCGGGATGACATGGAATGAGATAGGGGCGGGCAGATTCCACTCTTTGTTTTTGTTCTATAGGGATTGCTTGGAACAGTAGCTCTTTATGGCTTTTTTACATCTAACGTCTCTCCCATGGTGATTGTTCGCTGTCGGGTGTTTTCCCCTCGTCTGGGGGGGGGGGGGTGCGTTTTTTTTTCTAAAAAAGTTGCTCATTGAACTGCGATACTTTGTGTAACTCGCTGGCGCATGGTATACAGGTGAGGTTTTGAGTGCAGGATTTTGATGCCGCTCCCGTGCTGCGGAAATGGGCCTGACAGGCCGGTTTTCCTGCTCAGGATGGCTTGTTTCGATGATTCTTTTGTCACATGGAACAATTTTGATTGCATACACAAATCAACCAACCCACGGAGGGTAAGACGGATGGCCACGCCGAACGCTGAACACCCACAGGCCTTTCCCTATCCGGGAATCCCCGGGACCGGAGACGGTTCCGATGCTATTTCCTATGTTGAAACCAGAGCAACGGATGGAGCGGCAGCATATCCCATTACATCATCGACAATCATGGGGCAGCATTTTCAGGTTGCGGTGGCGAATGGTTTTAAAAACGTTTGGGGCCAACCTTTGGCCTGGATGGAGTTGGAATCGGAACACTCTTCCGCTTCGGCCTGCGAAGGATTTGCCCTGGCCGGGGGACGGGTGACCAACTTCACTTCGGGTCAAGGTTTGATCCTCATGAAGGAGGTGCTGTACACCATCTCCGGCAAAAAACTTCCCCAAGTTTTGAATGTCGGTGCCCGCGCCCTGACATCGCAATCGCTGAACGTGCATGCGGGTCACGATGACGTGATGGGCGTTGCCGATTGCGGCTGGGGTATTTTGTTCGGCCACTGCATCCAAGCCAATGCCGATCTGTGTCTGATCGCCCGGCATGTGGCGGAACGCTCCTTCATCCCCATGATGAACGTCCAGGACGGATTTTTGGGCACCCATACCATTGAAAACCTGAATTATCCCGAGGATGAACTGATTCGGGACTACCTGGGGGATCCCCGGGTGATGATGCGGCGGGTTTTCGATACCGATTTCCCATTGCAGGTCGGCGTGGTGCAAAACCAGGACGCCTACATGCAGGGTAAAATTGCGCAACGGCACTTTTACGATAAGCTTCCGGGAATCATCCAGGCGAGCATGGATGAATTCTATCGCCTGACCGGTCGGCGCTATGATCCCATTCAGTGCATCCGCATGGAAGATGCCGAGTACGCCATCATCGCCATGGGAACGTTGTCGGAAACGGCTATTTCGGTCATCGATACCGTGCGCAGCAAAATGGGGGTGCGCCTGGGTGTCATCAATGTGATCTCCTATCGTCCCTTCCCCGCCGAAGCGCTGGTTTCCGCCATCAAAAATTGCAAAGCGGTCAGCGTTATCGAACGGTGCGACATTCCCACCATGGTGGACAATCCCTTGACCACCGATGTGGAAGCGGCCCTGGCCAAGGCGGTGATGGGGATTGATGGTTTTGAAAAGTTGAGCAGCATTCCTTATGTTTGTTCCGGGGCTGCAGGTTTGGGCTCGCGGGATACCACCCCCGGTCACGTTTTGGCGGTGGTGCGCAATATGATGAATGAGGATGGCCGGCGCAAACGGTTTTTCACCATCGCCATCGATCATCCAACGGCTTTGGAACTGACTGAAGAGCCCGACGTTCGTCCCCCGGGATCGTTTTCGGTGCGCGCCCACTCGGTGGGTGGTTATGGTACCATCACCACCAACAAGATTATCGCCACCATGTTGGGCGATATCTTCAATTTCCGCGTCCAGGCGGCTCCGAAGTATGGTTCCGAGAAAAAAGGTCTGCCGACGAATACCTACCTGACGGTGACCCCGGTGGGCAAAATCTTGACCCACTGCGAACTGCAACAGGTAGAATTCGTGCCGTTGATGGATCCGACCACCTGGTTCATGGGCAACCCGTTGGTCGGGTTGCAGGAAGGTGGCATCGTTTTCCAACACACTGACGAGTTGACTCCGGAAGCTTTGTGGAATTCGCTGCCGGCTTATGCCAAATATTTCATACGGGAACACAAGATTCACTTCTACGGGGTGGATACCATCGAGATTGCCCGGGAATCGTGCCGTTCGGACGCCTCATTGATCCAACGCTTCCAGGGTATCGTCCTCCTCGGGGTGTTTTTGCGGGTGACTCCGTTCCGGTCCAATGCCGGGATGAGCAAGGAAGATTTGTTTGAAAAGGTTCGCAAGCCATTGACCAAATATTTTGGCAAGCGTGGTTCCAAAGTGGTTGAAGACAATCTCCAAGCGGCCCAACGTGGTTATGATCGGGTGATGGAGGTTACCAGGGATATCATGGACGCAACACCTCCTGAAGTCCTGGCCGAGGGCAAGGTGGAGTGGGATGCCAAGGGCAAGGACGTTAACGCCTTCTTCATTTAACCACCGGCGGGTCTTCAAGGACCTGTTGACGGAAACTAAGTCTGGAGGATGTCATGAGTCAACGTGCAAAGATTTATTCAGAGCCTACCCCGCAGTGGTACGATGTCAATCGGGCCAAGGAAATCATCAACGCTTACAATTCAGGTAGTGGTTCGGGACAGCCCGCCGACAGATTCGTCGGTGTTTCGGCTGTGCCGGCCGGTACCGGTTCCTACCGTGATTTTTCGTATATCGCCCCCGACTTGCCAGAGTTTGATGCCGAAAGCTGCGTGGCCTGCATGGAGTGCGTGCAGAACTGTCCCGACTCGGCGATTTGGGGCTTGGTGATACCGGGCAGCAAGCTGGATGGAACGCTTGCCGTTTGCGATAGCGATGACAATCGGGCGCTGGTCAGGCGTCAGTTGGTGCAGACCACCAAGTTTTGGAAGACCTACGAAAAGAAAAAATCTCAGGACGGCAGCGCCCCCGAAGGGGCTTGGTTCGGTATTTTTGCCGATCCCACCAAGTGCAAAGGGTGCGGCGAGTGCGTGACGGCTTGCGGTGATCACAAAGCCCTGAAGATGATCAAGAAAACAAAGGATAACCTCCCCGATTATTTCGCCATCTGGGATTACTACAAGAAAACACCGCAAACGCCCAGTGAGTATATCAACCCGAAACTCAAGGTTGATATCATGCTCAAGGATAGCGCCAACCAATATGTGGGTGGTGCGGGTTCCTGCATGGGTTGCGGCGAAACTTCGGCGCTTCGCCAATTGTTGGCGATTACCCAGGAAGTGTATGGCAATAAATTCGGTATCACCGCCAACACGGGGTGTAATACGGTGTATGGTTCCACCTATCCCTACAACCCGTTCCGTATCCCCTGGGTCAATTCCCTGTTTGAAAACTGCGGCACCGTGGCCATGGGCATCCGGGCGCATTGGGATCAGATCGGGCGGCAGGATCATGTGATTCTGTCCTTGGGTGGTGACGGTTCCATGTTGGACATCGGTTTCCAGTCCCTGTCGCGTATGTTGGTTTCGGGGATGAATATCAAAGCGGTGTGCGTGGATACCCAGGTGTATTCCAATACCGGTGGTCAGGCCTCCACAGCCTCTTTCATCGGCCAGGAAGCCAAAATGTCGGTCCATGGTTCGGCGGTCCAGGGTAAGATGGAGCGGCGCAAAGAGTTGGCCAACATTGCCATGATGCACCCCAGTGTGTTCGTGGTGCAGACGGCGGGTCCCATGACCAGCCATTTTTACAAAGGGGTGGAGGCGGCCCTGCGGTATCAAGGTCCCGCTCTCATCAATATCTACACCACATGTCAGCCGGAACATCAGGTGGCTGACGATGTCTCATGTGCTCAGGCACTCCTGGCGGTGGAATCCCGTGCCTTTCCGGTGTTTGTCCACAATCCCGAGGGTGGACCCACCTTGGCATCGCGTATGTCGTTGCAAGGCAATCCGTCGGTCAAACGCGACTGGCATTTCCGCAAGACCAAGGAAGGGGAAGAGGTGGTTAATTTCCTCACCTTCGCCAGGACGGAAGGGAGATTTTCCAAGCATTTCGACAAGGATGGCAACCCCAGTGACGTCATACTCCGTTCCCAGCAAGATCGGTTGGACAATTGGCGTCTGCTGCAGGAGTTGGCTGGCATTGCCAACGTGGATCGCGAGGCCGAATGGGAGGAACAGCGGTCCAAGCAGAAAGGTGCTGCATAGTCGCTCTTGGCAACGGTGAAAAGGGGCAAATAAAGGAGAATGGAAAATGACCGCAGGAACGGGTTTGTACGGTGGCAAAAGCCTTGAAGTGCTTGAAAAATCCATCCACGAGGAGGGTGGGGTCTTCTTTGCCCGCTACCAGGACAAGAAAGTGGGAACGGGTTTTCAGCGTGTGTTCAGTTTCGTCCATCAACGCCAGGTGGGTTTTGAAGCCTTTTTCCAGGGTGTGGACGATACGGGACGGGTGATTCCCAGCGCCGATATCTTCGCCGGATTGACCAATCCGGACGATGCCTTGCAGATGGATCGCATGCGCTTGATTCTGCATGTGAAAAACTTTGTGTCGGCCAAGATTGACGACCGCTGGCTGTTTATCAATATCCAGCCCAAGGTCATGGTGGGACGCAAAGAACCCGATATCAGTTTCTTCCACGATGTGTTGCGCAAAAACGGCTTGCCAACGCACCAGGTGGTGGTGATGCTCCGCGAACATCCAGGTGAGAACGAGACGGTGTTCAAGGACTTGGTCAAGGAAATTCGTGAACTGGGTTGCTTGGTTCTTTTTGATGATTTCAATGGCGCGGCTGCCAATTTGGATCATCTGTGGCAACACAATCCCGATATCGTCAAATTGCAGCGTACCGCTATCGAAAATGCGTCCAAATCGAAAAAGGCCAAACGGATGCTCAGTCGTCTGGTATCGCTGCTGCACGCTTCCGGTGCCCTGGTTTTGATGGAAAAGATTGAGACCGAGGACGAGGCTTTCCTGGCGCGCAAGGTGGAAGCCGATTTTTGCCAAGGCAAGTATTGGGGGGCGCACGTGGCCCGTCCGGTGCGTTGGAGTCCGGGCGATACCCCCGGCAGCTTCCATGGCCTCGTCTCCAGAGCGGAGAGGAAATATTTCCAGGATTTGAAGCATAACACCATGGAAATGGGTATCTTCTCCGGTGAATTTCAAGAGTGTGCCTGGTCCGTTGCTGATGGGGTGCCATTGGAAACGGCGGCGCAACCATTGCTCGGATTGGATCGGGTTCTCCGGGTGTACCTGTTGGACCATAAGGGGGTACAAAATGCGGAGAGTGTTTACCCCCCGGGCCACCAGGATGAGTTGGACAAACGCTTCAAGCCCATCCAGCAGTTGCGTGGTGCCACTGTGGCCCATCGGTCGGGATTCCAGGATTCGGTACGGGAACCGGGCAAGGTGCATATGTCGCAGCCCTATCGTTCCATTGCCAGTCTGCAAACCGTGACCACGCTGACGGTCACCGTGGTGATCGATGGACAGACCAACATTTTGTGTTGCGATGTGCTGTGGCGTGAAGAAGCAATCTGATTGCTGATCTTTCCAGCCTGAAGCCGGTCATGGCCGGCTTCAGGCTGGTTGATACCCTTGATGGTCAGGGGTGTTGGATACAGGGGGTTATCGTGAATACAGCCTTGGCGGAAATCATACGTGGGCAATTGACCCGGGATCGTTATCTGTCGTCGCGGAATGCCGGGGCTATTGCGACACAACTGAATGTGGACGACCCCCTCCTGGGTCTTAAACCGGGCGTTTTGCAGCATCGCGAAGAGTATGAGGTTGACCTCCTGGTGTCGCCCCTGTTCACCCCCACCATGGAGGATCGTGCCCAATGCGAACCTTCTTTGCCATTGGAAGGCGTGTCACAGGGGGAAGAGCGGGATCTCATTGCCCGTTTGGCGGCGGAGGCCTTGCGTTGCAAGGTGTTCTTTGGCGAAAGTTCCACTGTGCTGGAATTGCCAGAGGTGGCGGTGGAGAGACATGTTCACCTACTGCGTCTGAGTGTGGCGGTCAACCCGGTTGTCAAGGATAAGTTGGCGCAGTTGCTCACGGGTGCAGAGTTGTCTTTGGGTATGAGTTATGCCCGTAGCCAGATTTGGACACAAATACCTGGACTGCTCGGTGTTTGTCTGGATCGAATGATGGCAAAGCATTCGTTTACCCTGGATAAATTTGGTTTTTTACGCGATTTTGTCCGTTCATACCATCCCAAGGATTTGCCGGGTTTGATTCAAAGCCTGAATAACCTGGTCGAATCCTACCATACCGATAATATTAGGCCTGTGTTCAATCAACAGTTGGAAGATTACCAGGCTTCGGCCATTCGCTCTGCCAACTGTGATGAAAATGTTCAAAAATATCGGGTTCAGATGGCCAATGCATTGCTTGCCGATTTCCAAGGGTAAGCCTGTGGGGGGGGGGGGGGCATCCTTTGCGTGATGCCTCGTAGCCTTGGGTTTAAGGGAGGGTTTTATGGGCCGCTCGCGCTGGATCACCCTTTCGCATCCCTTGGCCGCTGTCGTTCCCGTCTATGGCCATACCGCAGCCACTCTTGTCATCAATCCCGTCAAGTCCCTTGAAGCCGGCGATGCCGCGAATGTGTTTCGCATCACCATGGAGAATCATTGGGGGACCCATGTGGACACACCGGCGCATTTTTTTGCACACGGTCGCTCAGTCGCTGATTTTGGTGCTGGGGAATGGATTTTTTCTGCCCCCACTGTCGTGGACGTGCCTGCGGGAGCAGGGGAGATGATCGGTGTTGCGGCGCTTCAGGATGTGGACATGGTGTGCGACCTGGTGTTACTCCGTACAGGTTTCCAACGGCATCGTGGCCAGGATGTTTACAGTCATGACAACCCGGGGGTCTTGGCGGAGGTAGGCCTCTGGTTGCGCAACCATCGACCCCGGGTTCGGGCCTTGGGAATGGATTTTGTCTCGCTATCGGCGCGGCGGGACCGATCCGCAGGGCATGCAAGCCATCGCGCCTTTTTGGATCCCAACGGTTCTGGTCAGCCAGTACTGCTGATTGAAGACATGGATTTGGGGTATTCTTTGGGTGACCTTGTTCAGGTGGTTGTGGCACCCTTGCTCGTGCGCGGAATCGACAGCGCCCCATGTACGGTGTTTGGACGTCTGGAGGGGCAGGGTGGGGGCTAGGAATAAACGGGGCGCACGAATGGTGCGGTATTACATGACCAGCAGCAGGGTCATTTCCGGGGAGGTTGGGTCAAGCCCCAACAGTTTGGCGCTGACGATGACGTGGGCGGAACTGGATACCGGGAGCGGTTCCGCCGCATCTGTACCGGGTGATCAAAACGGAGTGGCTTGGCATCTCCTGCCAAGCCACACGGTATTGCCTGTGAACTGCTTGTTTGTCACTACATGCAGGGTCCACCAACCGGCTGACAACCCGGAACCATGACAGGTGCTGGTGCCAATACTCCGGGGGGGGCAGGAGGATTGACCTGCAACCAGGGTGGATGGACGGTTACGGATGGTTGTGGCACCACGATGGGCGGTTGCGCTACCATTTGTGGGGGTTGCGGTATCATAATGGGTGCTTGTTGTTCCAAAAGGGGTGGTTGTTCAAAAATCTTTGGCGGCTGTTCGATAACCAATGGCGGTTGCGGAACGACCAGCGGTGGTTGTGGGATCAGTTTTGGGGGCGGTTGCAGCATTTTTGGCGGTTGTGGGACGGCCAATGGCGGTTGCGGAATGATTTTTGGCGGCATCTGATAGGTCACCGGAGCCGAACCTACGGCCATGGCAGGAGGCGGTGCAACTATAGCTGGAGCCGGTTCGACGGGGATCACAGCTTGAGCGCAGGCTGCCAACACAGGCAGGAGTGCCACGTAGAATAGTGAATTTCTTCTGATCGTTGTGTTAGCCATGTCATCGCTTCCCATTGTTTGGATTCCTTCATTAAGATGGTTTTTTCCCATTCAGGTGCAAACTCATGCCCATCACGACCAGTCAAGCATGATGCGTGCCATAAATATTTCAGTATGTGCAAAAAGAAGTGTGATCACTACAATTTTAGCGTCATGTAACTGTCATTCCGCCACATCCACAGTTCCGGTGGGTTGGGATCCGCGTTGAAGAGAGGCGTTTGGGTTTGCCAATCCTTGGGCAAGGGACGCTTGGGACCGTGAAGGATGATACCTTCAATCACGGCAGGTGTGGCTATCGGGAGGAACGTCTCTGCAACGGGGGAAGGGGCTTTGCGGTCGTCAAGCGGATCGTTATGGCTAACGGCCATGGGTTTGACGTTGGTGATCGTGCGGGATTGCTCCGAACTCAATGTGACTTCGGAAATTTCCTCGACAATGCGCCACCCTTTGGGCTCCCTATTCATGATTAAAATTTTGTGTTTCTCGTTTTGACTGTCGTGGTCCTCAAAATTCAAGATAACGGATACCCTGGCGCGATGGGCCGACTCCACTTCCACGACCAGGTCAACCAGGGCAACTTTGACCGATTTGCTTGTGTCGAATAGCAGTGTGTAAGCGTCCTTCCACTGCTGCAAGGTGAACTGATTGGCGGGGGCAAAGTTGTCTGAGTAAAAGCGGAAAAATTCCTGGATGCCATGGCGCGACCAGGCATCGGCCCACGCTTCGATGAGTTGCCTGATTTCCGGTTCTGGATCGATGATCGGGGTTGGAGTCGCAGGGGTGGGCACGTCCTGCACAGGTTGTGCCTCAGTAACAAGGGTGTCACGCGTTGTGATCCGTTCCCGTTTAACGACAGGTTTTGTCACGATAGGTTTTGTCACGACAGGGGGCGGAACGTGTTCCTGCTCGATGGCTTTTTCGACGGTGGGTGCTTTAGCCTGACTTTCCTCGGGGGTCTCACCTTTCAGAGCGGTTGCAGCCATCGCACTGTCGATTTCTTCCGTTCCCGGTGGTGGCAGGGCAATGCCTTCGTTCCAGGCTTCCAATGCTTCGCGTATGGCTTTGGCCATGGTATCGATCGTGTCGCCCGGGGCTATTTTGGGCAACAGATCCACACCCAGGGAGACATAAATCATTCCAACGGCATTCTGGGCATCGGCGAACGCCTTGCTACGCTGCAACTCGGACATGACCCCCTGGGTGGCGGCGCGAATGTGTTCCAGACGGGTTTGGGAGCCGCTTGCCGTTTCCAGCGTAATATTCTTTAATATTTTTTGATCGATGGCGTTGATTTTGCTAGCGTCATCAAATTTCCTGACCGCATCCCGGTATTGCCGGTTGGCGATGTGGACCTGGGTGATGATGGCCATGTTCAGGGCCAGACGACGCATCTGGTTGAGTTCAGCCTGACTTTCTTCCTTGCGGAGTTCCCCTGGCAGCGCTGCCAACCGCAGCAACTTGCCCGTCACATTGATTCCCGCCGTTTCCCAAACCGAGTTCATGGCAAAAGAATTGCTGTCATAATTGTGCGTGGCGTTAAAATCCAACCCCGGAAGGATTTGCAGCAGGGCTTTTTTGGTATCGGCAATGCCAATACGGGCGCGGTAGAGTTCCTGGCGTAACTCTGGGCGGTTGAGTAATGCCAACTGTTCCATCTCGCCCGGGGTGACGCGAACGGGGGTAATGCAAAAGGTTCTCTCATCGGGTTCCAGCAATTCGAAGGGAAGACCCGGGGGAAGATTGATCAGCTTGACCAGAGTGATTTTGGCCTGTTGGAGTTCTTCCTGCAGGGATTCCAATTGCCGGATGATATCCAGCAAGGCGCGTTGATAGCGTACCATTTCCAATTGAGGCCGAAGGCGTTGCACTTCCAACTCATGGGCAGCTTCGATGGCTTGTTTGGCTTGCTGGAGAATGGGGTCGATCTGACTGTGCAATTTTTGCGCACCCAGGGCCTGCCAGTAGGCGGTTTGCACTTCCTGGATCAGGGTGTGGGTCAGTTTGCGCCGGTTTTCCTCGGCAATCAAAAATCGGTCGGTAATTTGTTTTGCCTGATAATAGCTGACGCCGAAGTCGAGAACACTCCATGCCACACTTAAGTTTGCCGTGGTCTTCTGCCGATCTTGTGAGGTGGAAAAACTGTTGGATGGGGATGCGGTGGTAATGGAAAAACTGCTGGAGGCCTCGGCATTGTTGCGACTGGTAAAACCGGCGTTGGCAGCCAGCATGGGCAATAAATCGTTATTGGCCAGTTCGATGTCGGAACTGACCACCGCTTTTTCCAGCATTTGCATCCGCAGATCAAGGTTGTACTTCAAGGCCCGCGCCATGGCTTCGTACAAGTCGATGGGGCGATGCACCGGTTCCTGATCGGCGAACAGTTTGATTTGGTCCAGGCGCAGAGTTGCGGCAATTTCTTGTTGTTTCAGGGGTTCCGGTATGATGGAACAGGCGACAAGGCCCATCATCAGCGCCATGCCCAGCATGGGACGCACCATGCTAATGGGTCGCAGGTTACCGGTGCGGCAATATAAGGAAACAGGATCCGTTTTGCCCTTGGCATGCCTGGTGGCAGGGATGTGGGTGCTTCGGGAATGCAACATCGGCTAACCTGAAAAAAAACGCACAGGGGACTATCCATCTCGTGGCCCGACAGGGTTCAATGACTGACCGTCGTTAATAAGCAAAATGGAGGCCATTACTATTAATGAAAGAGTTGGTGAAAGGTGAATCCCAATGAATAACAAATGATTATGGCAGGAGAGGCAAAGGGGGGGGCAATCGGGGGTTCGACAAAAATATGACGTAGGATGGGTTTTAAACCGCAGCTATCTTGGGATGTGTAGTTATTGTCATCCTCGCGAAAGCGGGGATCCAGAGGACTTTCCTACCTCCCCTGACTTTCTGGATTCCCGCTTTCGCGGGAATGACACTGGAAAACTACGTTTCCCGTGTTGGTTGCGGTTTAGTGCTTTTCCGTGTTTTCGCTGTCCCCATGAAGAATGCCATTGGCAACTTTGACGGCGTCATTTTCAAAGGTTTTGCGCAGGGGTTGGATAGCGCCAGGGATCTCGGGCAAATCGCCGCTTGTAACGCCTTGTTCAATGAGGTGCTGCCGTTCCTCAAGCGTTGCCAGCATTTCCTGCAACAATTCGGCAATGGCATCGGTCTGATCCCGAAACATGCGGCAGGCGTCTTCGCTCTCTGCGATCAGTTTGGAATACACCGTAAACCCCTCTCGCAACGAGACCGTATTTTTGTGGACGGAACGTACCATCTCGGAGTGTTGCTGTGATGTGGCAATAACGCTGTTGGTTTCGGTTTTCAGCCTTTCCCCGACGTTGGCAATATCCTGGAAGAGCCTGCGGGCACCATCCACCCCTTCATACCCGGATCGAAGATCCCGGACCGTCATTTGTGCCGCTTCGGCGATCTCCTCAGCGGAATGGATCACTTTTTGCGCCATCTGTTTCAGTTCTTCGGTGAATACAACGAATCCACGGGACGTATCCGAGCGGGAGGCTTCTGCGCTGGCACTGGTGGCCAACAGGTGCATTTGCATGGCGAATTGACTGAGATGTTGCGCCCCTTTTTGAATCTGCTCCCCCAACGCCATGGATTTCGTGGAAACATCGGCGAATACCGCGATCAGGCGATCCGAATCGGACAGCCTGCGGGCATTTTCCTGTACCAGGGCCAAGGTTTCCATGTTGGAGCGGATGGTACCTTGGGACAAGGTTTCCAGTCTGGCCAAAGAAATTTCCGAGCTGTCCGCAGTCTCCTGCCACTGGCTGTTGGCGGTGAACAAACGGGACAGTGTTGCATCCAAATGGTGAATATTTTTAAGCAGGGATGCCACATGTTCCTGAAAGGGAAGGGACAAACTTTCCAGGGTGTCACTTAATTCTTTGGTGCGAGCATTGTTGATTTTATAAATGAACAGAACCAGAAACAAGCCACCAATCGTCAAAAAGGCCATACAGGCGATATAGAGGACCAATGCCATGTGATGGACACTGGCCACCTGTTCCGGCAGATTGCGGATCATATCTTTGGTGAGGTAGAAAGCTTCCTTTATTTTGGCTTCCAAACGTTTGGTTTCATCATCCAATTCCGAAGTGTTCTTGCTCAAGGCTTGTAGATATTCTTTTTCGCTCTGCTCCGGTGCCTGGATGGTATTCCCGGTGATGATTCCCGCTTTGGTCAAAAAGCGAAATTTGAACTGGCTGCGAATGATGGAGCCCCCCAGGTGTTCATAGGAAGCGTGGATTTTTTCCATATCATTCAGGGCCGCCTTGATTTTCTCCAATTGATTTTTAACGGTGTTGGATGAGGGTATCTCCAGATTTTTTTGGACAATATGCCGGGTGGCCACCAACACATCGACCATTTGTTTGCCGGCCCGGATGAAACCATCGTTGGCGACTTCAAAATTTTGTCGGTCATCCACATTGGCGTACAGCAAGATTTCGTTCATACGCAAGGCTTGATTCATTTGCAGCCTGGAGGCTTCGGAAACGGCTAAAATCAAGGGGGAATCCGTATTTTCGATATCCAGGATGCGATTCTCCAGGCGGTTCATGACTTGCAGGGTCAGGTTTCCCATAATCAAGGCAATTATCGCCACAAAGAAAAAAAGAATAAGCAGGTGTGATGATAATTTTAATTTATCCAAAGCAAGCATGATAACACCATTATTTTAGCAAAGCCCACAAGGCGGCCCAGACAACGAGAGGGTAAAAGAACAGGGAGGCAATGTCCAGGCGATAGGCGATTGTTTCGTGCCCGATCTTTTTCAAGTAAGCGGATACGGAAGTTTCAAGAATTGTGTAAAAAAACAAAACGTAAGAGGCCAGGAAAAACAGGTCGCCCCGCACGAGATAACCCACCCCCAATTTGTTGACATTGTGATAGGACATGGCACTCAAAATGGATAGAACCCCGATGGAGTAACGGGATGAAAATACATCAAAATCCAGAGTGAAAATCAGGTAGGCGGTACCCACCAGGATCATGAGGGGGAGGAACGTAATGACGTATGCGGCGGAATTCCTCTTCATGATGACGTGATAATTATATTGTGAATGATCAAGCATGAACAGTTTGCGATCATATTTGGGGTTGCGATAGCTCCAAAGAAATTCTTTGTTATTGGTGAACTGTAAATGGTTGCTATCCTTCCACGGACCGAAATCCAATGATTTTCGCAGTACCGAATCATCGTCGATGTCGGTTACCAGGATTAAATCTTCATTGGTTTTCACCTTGGGCTTGATGCGAATCTTTAATACTTGTACATCAAATGGGTATTCCTGAAGAGGGAATTCATCGTTCATTCGTGCCGAGACGGCATAGGATATGAAGTTGTTGTTTGTCTTTTTATCAAAATATTTTTCTAAAATACTGGCGGTCAATACTTTGCCGTAGGTCATTTCAAAGTCCAGGGCGCTATTCTTGCTGGGATCCCAGCGAAACCACAAGTTGAAGTCGGCGGTGAAACTCCCTTCAACCGGATTGAAGGCTTTGATTTCACTGACATAAATCCCTGTATAGACCACAGTGGCCCGTTTCATGTACTGACCATCCATGGTAAAAATTTCCGAGCTTTCCGCCTCCTTTTTCGCTTTTGCCAATTCCTGATATTTAACATGGGTCAATTGAAAGCGCGCCGGCCCGAAACGCCCCTGCTTGACCTGACCAACGGCAAGACTGCGGCGGCTGGAGCCCGATCCATTGAAGTAAAGGTCACCGGCAATACTTGGCATCGCTTCCAGTGGAGAAATCATCTTGCGGAGAAAGCTGCGAATCTTTGTGGTGTCACGCCCCACATTACCGATCGCATGGGCGATCAGTTGCACCGATTCATAGGAATAGGTGGAGACCCAATCGGGTTCCAGTTGAAATTCTTTGATATAGTCGTTCTGATAATGTTTGGACTCTTCGCCAAACAGACTTGGCAAATACGGGGTAACGGCATAGACATCCTCGGCATAGATGCCCGCTTCCTGGATGAAATGAGTACCACCAAGGCTTTCGGAACCGATAAAATCGGTATTCATGCCATTTTTGCGCAAATATTGGATGACCTTGGCGGCATGGACATAATTCATTGCCAGAAAGACAATGTCGGAATTGGAAAATTCATCGATCCAATTTTTCAATAATGTTGGATCGAAATCCTTTGGGTCAATGGCGACATTGACTGTGGGTGCCAGTTCGTTGACCCTTAGCTCATTGACGAAAAAATCGGTCAGGGAATTGCCATAGGGATCCTTGGAATGGATTACGGCAATTTTTTTGCGTTCCAAACCATGGATAACATAATTCGCCAGGAAGGTTGCCTGATAATAATCGTCCGGCATGATGCCAAAGGCCCATTCATTGTTGGCTGTCAATGCGGGGAGTGTTGCGGATGGGGTGACGAATGGAATGGAATGCATGCGGTACACATCACCGGCATCTGCCGAAGGGACGCTGAAATAATGGCCTACCACTGCCGTCAGGTTGGGTATTGCCACCAGTTCCCTGGCCGCTTTTTCCGCAGTCACCGTGGTGTTGGTCTGGCTGTGATCATCCACCACCGCCAGCTTGAGTTCATAGTGTTTGAGCAGATTGCTTTTATTGATGGTTTTGATCGCCAATTCCACGCCCCGGCGCATGGAAAAACCAATTTCCTTATAGGTGCCACTCATGGGACCGCCCAGTCCAATGGTCAACACCTCTTTTTTTTCCGGGAGGAACCAACTCCAATGCGCCGCCGTGACAAGAACGACCAACCCGGCCAGGATTACCAGAAAAAAATGAATTTTTCGCATGGTCACTCTTAATTTATTGATCGCAATCCCGGAACACCTTGAAGAGTGACAAATACTCGACTACCCATGTTCTCCCCCATTCTTCAGTGGCACCCGCCTCCAGAATCCCAAAATGTTACGCTATGCTGGGAACGGCAAACAGCAAACGCCGGACGATCCCCGGGTTCAATCTCATCATTTCCGGTTTCAAACCCGCCAAAACTGTTTGCACTATCTTCTGGAACGGCATGAAAACCTTCCAGGTTGATTGGGTCGCTCAAGGTTTGGTCGGTATGAAAGCCTTTTATCTCAGGGTACTCTTTGCTACCATCAGCCAGGGAGCACGCAGAAAACCAACCATTGGCCAGTACGAACAACACCCACCAACCAACAGGGTGGCTTCTGTGACGAACGTTTCGATGCATGGCAAACCCACCCGATGGCAAGAAACGATGAGGTATTGGTACGCTGTCAGATCCCGGATGTGCCCCCACCACGCACTATACCGTAACGAAAGTTTGTGTTCAACGGAGCAACGGCCAGCCACCCCCGGTGATTTCAAGTGGAGGTGGTTGCTTGTTGTCCCGCTGTTGATTGGTTCGCAATGCCTCCTGGCCGAGGAGGGGGCGGAGAAACCTGCCGAAGCCCCTGTGACCTCTTCGGGACCGATGGCGGCTCCGACTTCGCGGGTGGCGGTAGAGGAAACCGAGGTGCGTGTGGAACTCATCCCCCGGAAAGTGACCACGTTATCCAGCGAATTGGCTGCGCGGGTAGTGAGCGCTCCCGCGCACGAAGGGGCAGCGTTTACCGAGGGGGAATTGCTGGTGGAATTGCAGTGCAAGTTGCCGCAAGCCCGGTTGGAGCGGGCCAAAGCCATATTGGCGGCTGAGGTTGCCAAGGCCGGGGTCTACAGTCGTCTCGATCAATTCAAAGTCACCAGTACGATTGAAATGGTAACGGCCAAGGCCGAAGAGGAAAAAGCCAGGGCAGAACTGGCCATCATACAAACAGAAGTCGCGAGTTGCCGTATTTTCGCTCCGTTTGCCGGGCAAATCGTCAGTTTGGCGGTGCGGCAACACCAGTATGTCAAGCCCGGTGAAGCATTGATGGAAATCCTTGACCCACGCGAACTGGAAATAGCGTTCAACATGCCATCCCGATGGTTGCAGCGCGTACACAAGCAGGATCGTCTCATGGTGCGCATCGATGAAACCAATAAAAGCTATCCCGCAAAAATCATCTCTTTTGGAGCGAAAATCGATGCTGTCAGCCAGCATGTGAAAGTCCTGGGTGAAATCATCGGTCATTTCCCGGAACTCTCCCCAGGGATGAGTGGTCGGATCATTTCCGGATTGCGTCAGCAATCAGCCGCCAAACCATGAGTTCCCCCATCGAAGCATTGGATGCCACGCTGGGGACTTTGCTCACTCTGCAGAAACGGTTGGGTACCGCTGCCAGCCTGGAGGAGTTTCACTATTCGGTGGTCAATGAGATCAACTATCTCATCCCCTATCGCCAAGCGGCCTTGTGGCGAGCGAGTTCTGCAAAGGGTGAAGGAGAGATCGACGCCATTTCCGGTCTGCCCATATTGGACCGGGACGTGCCCTATGTGCAGTGGCTCACTCTGGTGTGTCGCCATCTGGGGATACGCAAGGAACGCTCTCCCACTCTCATCACCGCTTCCGATTTGCCCAACACCTTGGCGCAGGCGTGGGGGGAGTGGTTGCCGGAGCATGGGCTTTGGATTCCCATCGCCCTTCCTGGCGATCAGGCACAGCCAACCGCCCCTTTGCTGGGTGGTGTTGTGTTGGCGCGTGAACAACCGTGGCGTGGCGCGGATCAACAAATCCTCGATCAGTTGCGGATTACCATGGCCCCGGTGTGGTGGAGCCTTTTGGTTCGTCGCAATCCCTGGCGCCGCTTGCGGGAAAGGTTGCCCAATGGACGACGCATGCTGTTGGTGGTGGCACTCGTCGGTGTGCTGATGATCCCAGTGCGGCAATCGGTATTGGCACCGGGAGAGGTGGTGCCCCGCGCCCCCGTCATCGTCCGTGCGGCTATCGATGGCGTCGTGGATGAATTTTACGTCACCCCCAACCAGGCGGTTGTGGTTGGGCAAGCCCTTTTGAGCCTGGATGCCAAAAAATTGGAAAACCTCCTGGCAGTGACCCGCAATGAACTGGAAGTTGCCCGGGCGGAACATCGCCAGGCGGTACAAACCGCCCTGCACAGCCAGCGTGACAATGCCAAGGTCGCTCTCCTGAAAGGGCGCATGGAACAACGCAGCGCCGACTTGCAGTACATTCGGCAACAGTTGGAACGGACCAAAATTGTGGCCGTGCGCGATGGGGTGGCGGTGTTCACCGATGCCAATGATTGGATCGGTCGTCCGGTGACCATTGGCGAGCGTATTATGACTTTGGCGGATCCACAGCAGGTGGCGTTGGAAATCAATCTTCCCATCGCGGATGCCATTGCCCTGCCACCTGGAAGCGAAATCGAATTGTATCCCGTGGCGGAACCCGATCTATCCTATGCGGCACAGTTGCGTTACTTCAGTTATCGGGCCGAGCTGACCACCGAGGAAGTATTGGCATACCGCCTCAAAGCCGATTTCAAAGGGCAGTCACTCCCCAGGTTGGGTCTGCGGGGGACGGCGAAAATCCATGGGCAACGGGTGTCGCTGTTTTATTATCTCATGCGTCGCCCCCTGGCCCTGATGCGACGACTGGTCGGCTTTTGACATGGAGAGTGCCATGGATACGCAACTGCCGGACTTGCGTGAGGAACTCTCCCTCTACCCTGGTTCCCATGCCGCCGATGGTTCCCCCACATGGACCCTGCATGACCCGGCCAGCAATCGTTTTTTTCGCCTTGGGCTCAGCGAGTTTCAGATGCTCTCCCGCTGGGATTTGGGCAATCCGGAGGCCATTGCCCAGGCCATCGATGGGCAAACGTCCTTGAAGTTGACCCCGTATGAAGTGGAACGGTTTGCGCAATATTTGCTGCGGAGTCATCTGATTCGTCCCGGGCAATTTCAGGAACGGGAACGCTTCGTACAGATTCAGTACAAGAGTCGCCCCCATTGGGGTCGTTGGCTGCTGCATCATTATTTGTTCCTGCGATTTCCTCTGTGGCATCCCGATCGCTTTCTGGATCGCACCCTGCCTTTTATTACATGGTTGTTTTCCAAAGAATTTCTAATCATTCTCGCCACAATGGCGCTGGTTGCACTGGGATTGATCATCAGGCAATGGGAATCTTTTCATACCACGTTTCCCTATTTTTTCAGTTGGAGCGGATTGCTGGCCTATGCTGGGGTTTTATCCTTGAGCAAGATGGTCCATGAATTGGGACATGCCTACGCTGCGAAACGCTTTGGTTGTCGGGTCCCCAGCATGGGGGTGGCGTTATTGGTCATGGTCCCGGTACTCTACACCGAGACCAGCGATGTCTGGAAACTGACCTCCCGCCGACAACGCATGGTGGTTGGTTTGGCCGGAATGGCGGCAGAGTTGATGTTGGCTGCCATGGCGGCATTGGCTTGGAGTTTTCTTACCGATGGTCCATTACGCAGCGCCGCTTTTCTCCTGGCCAGTGCCCTGTGGATGATCACGTTGACCATCAACCTGAACCCGATGATGCGGTTTGATGGCTATTTCGTACTCTCGGACTTCCTGGAGATTCCCAATCTTAATGATCGGGCTTTTGCCCTGGGTCGGTGGCGATTACGCGAATGGCTGTTTGGATTAAACGCCAAACCACCTGAGATACTGCCTCCATCAAGGCAAAATTTACTGACTTATCTTGCTTTTTCCATATGGATTTATCGCTTGTTTTTATTTTTTGGCATTGCCTTGCTTGTGTATCATGCGACTTTCAAGCTGTTGGGAATTTTCCTGTTTATGGTCGAAGTCGGGTGGTTTATCCTGCGCCCCATGGGGAGGGAAATCATGGTTTGGTACAGACTCCGCGATACACTCCGTTTTAATCGCAACCTGGGGCTGACGCTGGCGTTGTTCCTGGCCCTGATCCTGATGCTGGTCCACCCCTGGCAGGTTACCATTGCCCAGGCTCCGGCCATGTTACAGGCGGAAAACCATATGGTGATCTACGCCCCTGCCAGTGCCCGGGTGACGCAGATGCCGGTTCGTTCGGGGCAGAGTGTTGTTCAAGGGGATGTGTTGTTGCAATTGACCGATCCCGATTTGCAATACCGCCTGGAGAGCATTGAGCGCACCATTGTTATGACCCGTTGGCGTTTGGCGGTGCAAGGGGTGGATTTTTCCGAATCGGTTGGGGATTCTGTAACGCAAAAGAGCGCCCAGACCCTGGAAGAAGAATTAATTACCGCCCTGACGCAACGTCAAGCCATCCAGGCGGAATTGGGTAAACTGCAAGTCCTGGCACCATTTTCCGGCATGGTGGTTGATGTCGTGGAAGACGTGGCCATTGGCGACTGGGTGAGCGCCAAAGAGCCTCTGCTGACCATGATCGATGCCCAGCGCCCCATTGTTAAAGGATATGTTTCCGAATTGCAATTCAGCAAGGTGAAGCCCGGGGATGTGGGTATTTTCCATGCGGATAATCCGGATCTTTCCCCGCTATCAGGGCGGGTATTGCGCAAAGATCGGGCGACAACCCATGTGTTGTCCGAACCTTATCTGGCATCTTTGTACGGAGGTACCTTGCCGGTGCGTAAGGACCGTAGTGGCAAACTGGTTGTAGAGGGGGCGATGTATCGTGTGGATCTGGGTCTGGATCAGGATAGTACGGTATCCAGTGTCACCCGTGGAACCATCTCCGTGACAGGTGTTCCGCAGCGTCCCATTTTTCGCATGTGGCAGGCCTTGCACGCTGTTTTGGTACGTGAAAGCGGGTTTTGATGGATGGGGAGAACCGGATCGTTGTTCCCATTACGGAAAGAAAACGGCTTTTTAAAGGGCGTTGAATGTGATAGCCTTTCGCGTGCGATGGTGTCTTAATTTCGATTTATTCATGATTTACTTGCCAGATTATCCTACACAGCGCTTTATATAAATAATCTTGTGAATTAATACTTTAATTTTTAATTGGCAAATGGGTGGGACATGTCGGATTCTCTTGGAAAATTGCAGCGTGAAATCATCTCAGAGTATGATCGGGAGATTGGTGTCTATAAAGATTTTGTCGAAGTCAATTTAAAGCTTTTTGATGCATTCATTAAAGAAAATAAAATCAGTGTCTACTCGATAGACAGTCATATTCTTGACCGAGAGACGTTGATAAAAAAAATGTCTGGTCCGTTTAGAAGTATTTCAACGATCAATGAAGTTAATGACCTGGTGTCTATCAGAGTTTTAACATTTTTTGAGGATGATGCGGATAATATTTCTGAAATTATTGGTAGTGAATTCAATGTTGTCACTGATTTTTTCATGAAGCCGGAGACCAGGGATCCGAAACGCTTTGGATACTACCCGAGACAATATATTACTCGAATGTTGGATTCAAGGCTGGAATGGATAGAGTATCGTAGATTCAAAAATTTAAAGCTTAAAATCGAAGTTAAATCACTACTCCAGCACGCTTGGTTTGAAATTCAATACCTGTTGTTTGGTGAAGAGGGTAAAACAAGTCATCCCGAACTGTTCCGAGCTTGTAGCCGCGTGATCGGTGCCCTGGAAATTGCCGATAGAGAGTTGAAGAGAGTTAAACTGATAAATAATAATATTAACAAATCAACAAAGCCAGCTCCAGATGTGATGCCCCCCCCCATCGACCCCCTACCTGGCCAAAATTCCCATCAATCTATCCAGGAAGTTGAAGAAAATACTCCTGTTATGCAATCCCAGGGAGAACCGCTCAATCTGCCTCGTGTCGCTCATGATGCCATGGACAGTGAAGAAGCAGCCAATTTTGAAAAGATTTCAGAATTGGTTCTCAATGATGCTGATGTAAGAATATTTGATAGAAAAATTGCAGATATTTATGACACCCATTTGGAATACAAAGAGCATTTCGTCATTGAACTCAGTAAGATTGCAGCCAGATTCAGCCATTTTTCCTACGATGATGTGAAAAATATCCTTAAAAAGCACATGAAGGAAATTGACTTTATCAAGGAAGAATTCCTCCATGAAATTCCGGCTGATAGAAGCTATATGGTAAGAGGGATGTCCTTGTTATATATGTTTTATAAAATTTCATCACTAAGCGGGGACAAGGAAACAGTGCGGAGAATTATCAATAGTTCAAATTCTTATGGTGGTTAGATGACTATCACTGAAAAATTAATATCTGAATATTTGGTAAAAAGTGATATTCTTAATAAATATCTATTACGAATGGCTACATTTGTTGAGGATATCTTAACCTACAGTAGACTTGAAGTCTATGACATAGCTGGCCGTGTCAAAAGTCTTGATAGTTTAAAGCGTAAATTAGCCAGTGATGATATCGGTTCAATCGTATCAGTCAAGGAAATTAATGACTTGATCGGATTGCGGATCGTTGTTTATTGTGCCAATGAAGTTCTACCAGTTGTTAGGGCCGTTAGAGAAAGATTTAAGGTTCTGCACAGCCTTGAACCAAAACTTATTTTGGACAAGAATCCCAGTTTCTCAGGTTACCCGATGACAACCCTCGTCGTGGAATTGCCAGAACACCGCCTGGAATTTCTAGAGTATGAACGTTATTCCGGCTATAAAATTGAGGTGCAAATTTGCACTATCATGCAGCACGCATGGGAAAAGACTGAGACCTACCTCGGGTATAAACATAAGCTATTCCCTAACGAAAAATTACGTGAATTCAGTCAGTTGGCTTATATCCTTGAATTGTATGACACTGAGCTGAATTCGATCAAGGATTTCTTAACACCGATATCGTGGCAATCAGAATTACCTGAAAATAACGTAGAAAATGAAATTAAAGTAGTGCCACAAGAACAGGAAAGTGAAGATTTGCATGTTCCAAATCTGTTGGATATGCCCCTCGACGAGTTTGCCGAGTTTGACGACCCTGCTTTGTCAAAGATCGTTCCTGACAAGGGTGTCCCGATTGATAAAACTGCGCTGGAAAATGTGATATTGACCAGCGTCTTTGTACGACACGTGGATGGCGTCATTGCGACTCTCTATGATGCACGATTGTTGTATGTTGATAAGGCTATGGATGTCCTGGTGGACGCCATTGGTTTGGTAGGCGTAATTAAAACAAGCGGAGATATTGAAGAATTGCTTTATAAGCACAGAAGAATCGTTTTTCGAGTTTCAAAATATATTTTTGGGGTCAAAAAGAATCATGAGTATATTTTAAAAGGCGTTTCAGTTTATTTCTTGTTGTATCTTCTCGTCGCCAAGCAAGGAGACCTGGAACAGTTGCGCAGTTATCTGGAAAAATTTACAATCGATAAGAACTTGGTCAATAAAAGCAATATCAGAATGCTTGTTGAGTGCGCTGTTGACCTCTAGAGAACCAAATTTCACCTTCCCCTGATTCTTGTTCCAGCCCGGAGTTTGGGATGGGATCACTGGGATCAGGTTGCCTGCTGCGCATTACATCTTGTCTGCAAAAACGTCATACAGGGACTGGGCGTCCAAGACCCGAAGGCTCCACGCCTCCAAAGTTTGAAGATCAGAATTGGCAATTTTTTCAATGGCCCAGTCAGACAAGGTACCAAAGCGGCGTTGCAACTCACGGGCCAGGATTTTAGCCTCGCCTCTCAGTTCGCCAATCCGCTTACCTTCCTGGAGCCCTTCCCATTTACCCGCACCATAGGTGGAGAGAGTACAAAGCTCGCCTGATCATGCAAGTCTTCCTGATAGCGTTCGTAGGCTTTGCGTTCGGTCTCCGGCAATTGCAGGACATCAAGCCTTTCTTTGGCCTTTTTCAGGCCACGGGCCGTGAAATCATCCCGGATGTCGGAATTCTTCAAGAAATAGATCCACTCATCCAGGGTATCGCGGGGGATATCATCGAAATTTCTCACTTTGATCAGGTAATGTCAGTAACCGCCCTATAGTAGACCACCGTTTTCACCCATAGTAGGCCACCGTTTTCACCCATGGTAGGCCACCCCTTTTCACCCAAAGGAGGCCAATGACCTTCACCCCTTGAGTCCGG
>PEAK01000129.1 GCA_002753515.1 Magnetococcales bacterium | reverse complement strand
GCCGTTGCATGGCGTCAATCCGACGGCGAAACTCGATGAGTCCTGCACGCAGGGAGGAATAGTTGACCTGGGAAAGGTCGCCCGTCAGCAATTCGTAGGTCAGCCCCAGGGCCGCCGATACCGCATGGAAATGCCAGCGCATGTATTCGACGTATCCGGAGGTGGTTGCCGGTGAACCAAAGCGAATGTCTTTCCCCGGTGGCAGATAGGACACCATGCCCGGCTCGAACATCTCCACCCGTTTTTCGTTGGCATCCGTCTTTGGAATCGATAGCGACTGACCAGGATCGGCGTTGATGACAAAGCCGACAAAGCAGGCCTCGATTTTCTTCCGCATCAACTCCGCTTCGTCGTAGTCGTCCAGATCACGCATCCGCAGCAATGCTGGTGCGAACCACGTAACACCACGGTTTTGTCCAGGGCGCATCCGGTCAAAAAGGTGAACCACGTCCGAGGCAGGAACACGAATGCTCACCGTTTTGGCGGTGATATTGGACGACCCTGGATGTTGTGGGTAGAGCCAATAAGCCACCCGGGTTCCGTAGCTGTCGAACTCGATTCCCTGCTGGATGAAGCCACCACCCGGAAGGTTTTGGTCGCGGGTGACATCCAGATGGTCAGCCTCCAGCACCCTCAGTTGCAGGGGCACCGCCAGTCCGAACGCGGTGGGCCGGTTGATCATGTGGAGGAGGCACTCGCCGCTCTCCACCATGCTACGGACCATCAGTGTTTGGATGCCGTAAAAGTTGGTGCGACCGTCAGCATCACATTGGTTGGAAAAATCCTCCCACAGGCTGGTAACTTGCGCATCCAGGATTTTGGAGTCAGCTTTGGGCCTGGGACGAATGCCGGAGCCTACCATACTGGAGGCATATGTAAAAATTGCTTTTGCGGCAAACGGGTTGTTGCGCACCAGATCCCTGGCGCGGTTGCGCAACCGGGTAGATGCAATGGCAATCTCTGCGTTGGCGTCATTGCCGGGCGTGACCCATCCATCGGTACGACGGCCAGTCTTGGCACCGTCGTATTCACGACGCAAAACATCGATGGCACCCCTGGCCCGGACACGGCGCAGACCTCTCTCTGGGGAGATGGCCGTCACAATACGGTCGAGGATGTTCATGTTGATCAACCCCTTGAGAAACTGGCAAAGCTGACGTTGGGCGCATTCTGGTTTCCGGTAGGTTTCAATTCGCCCTCAACCATGCGGATACGGCGCAACAGGTCGGCCTCTGAACCGTATTCCACCGTTTTGCCCTCATGGGCGACGCGGAGGGCACCAGAGGCATAGGCCTGTTTGAGTTCGTCGAGTTCGGTTTGTGTGAAGGCCATTTTTCTTGCTCCAGCCGTTTATGATGGCTATGTTTCAATAAGGCATGGCTATTGCTTGCAAAGGTGATAGGGAACGGTGTTTCCAGAAATTTTGACATTGAACTCTTATGCAAAGGAGTGGTTATGCCCGAAGTCCAAGAAAACCTCGCAAGCCCCACCGAGTACCAGGGTATCCCTGGCGAACTTCTGCTTCGCTATCTGGAACGGGTTGAGCGTCTTGAGGAAGAAAAGATAGCTCTCTGCGAAGACATCAAAGAGGTGTTCCAGGAAGCCAAAGGAAATGGTTTCGATGTCAAAATAATGAAAGAACTTCTCAAACTCCGGAAGATGGAGGAGCAGGAACTGGACGAGAAGGAAACCATGCTCGACGTCTATCGTAAAGCTATCGGTATGGTACACTGATCCCCTGGAATTACGCCGCCGTTCCAATATTTGGTATGGAACGGCGGCTTATTCATCTTCACTCCAACGATCTTAATCGATGACCAGCAATCCCCATTGGTTTCCTGGGGTAAGGAATTGCAGTAGTTCTATGAAAAAAAGGTGTATTGCAATATTTTGACACCAAACTCTTACTCAACGGAGTCGGTATGTCAGTGGCCAAAGAAACTTCCTCAACCTCCTCCAAATATCAGGGAGTTCCCTGTGATACACTGCTTCAATATCTGGAGCAGATCGGTGGCAAAGATGGTAATCGTGACCAAGTTCAGTTCATCTATCAGTTTCTTAATAATGTGGATAATATCCTGAGATTACATCAGACTAAGTGATATAGGAGTCTGTCATCTACGATCCAACCATCCTGACCTGCGGCCAGCGAGCCACCGTGGTTTTTCAGTCTGTGGCTCCGCAACAATCCGGGGCTTTTCAGGCAATGCCAACCATGGCTTCTCAACAGGAGTAACAACATCAATCCCTTCCTTGAGTGGGATCTTGTCTTGCCAGTCGGCCTCGACATTCAGCCGGAAACCCATATTCATCATGCCGTGCAGGGCAGCAACGGCATAAACCCGGCAGTCCAACGCCTCGTTGCGGGCACTGTCCGGTTTTTTCCATTCCCGGATGGGACGACCCTTGACGTAACGGGTGGCTACTTTTTCAGCAGTTAACTGGCGGAACCACTCGGCGTCCCGGTCCTTCGGGAAGTGGCAATACCCTGGCCCGGGAGTTTTGATGCGCAGCCGGGCGTAAATCGATTCCTTGGCCGCATCGACACCGATGATAAAGAGGGGAATCCGCCCCTTGTTGTTGCGACTGGCCCGCAGAGGCCAAAGTGGTTTGCCCATGCCACCGATACCTTTGATACCCCACACCCTCCGATCCTGACGATCCCGACAAAACGCATAGGCCTGCATGGTGTTGGCACCGCCGGTGTCGATGGCAGCGGCAAAAATGGGAAGGTCGTCCACCTGCCGCGAATGGGGGAAAGTGGACAACAGCAGATTGTCCAGGTCATCCCAAACCGTCGGAGCCGTCGGGTCTCCAGAAATCACGACGTGCTTGATGGACCAGGATTCCTCATCCCGGCCCCAACCAACGATTTCAATCTCCAAGCGGTCTGGGTGAACGTCAATACCTGCGGTAAGGACGACGACTCCGGCTGGCAGGAACGAACCGAACACCTCGCGTCGCTCCATCAAACCTTCGCCATCGAGTTTTTCGGTGATTTCCTCCCAAGTTTCGCCAAGTTTCGTGTTGACCCAAACCTTCAATCGAAACGGATCCCGATGGACCTGCACATGCTCCTCGGCAATCTGCCCCCAGGAAACCCAACCCATGGGGCTGTAAAGGCTTGACAGATGAAACCCCGCAATCAAACCATTGCCCCTGGCTTCGGCGATCCATCGGCCATACTCCAGCATCCAGCTTTTGCGGTGTTCCGGGATGATCGCCTCGCAATGGATACAGATGTAATGGGCTTTTTCCGGTTGATTTTTCGGCCAACGCACCTGTTTCCAGACCAAAACCTGTTCCTTTTGACACTCCGGGCAGGGCACCCAATACCGACGCTGATCGCTTTCGGCATAGGCC
>PEAK01000042.1 GCA_002753515.1 Magnetococcales bacterium | reverse complement strand
TTCGACCGCATCCTGATTGCGCAACTGAGCAGATTCCAATCCAGTTTGCTGCTTGCTGAACTCATGAAAAATTTCAATGGACCAACGATAATTCCATGTCTCGATAATCCTGCTGGATTCACGACTTGGAAGGTTAACTGTTTCCGTGGTACAAACAATCTTGGTACTGGGCTACTATCATTCTGTGGAAACGGGAAAACCAATAAAAACAATTGGTTGTGTTTACAGGCCAATTCGCACAACGCCTTGATTTATTTGAGATCATCCCCAAAGGGGAATGGTAGTAGCCCAGTGCCCAGGGGCTAAGATGGCTTAGCTGCAATCCGTTCCTTTGGGTGTCAACACGTCATTGCCGTCGGGCCACGGTTCCAAGGATGCGGGGGGGTGGTTATTGCTGATCACCTGAGCCAAACGATTGAGCCACGCTACTTCAGGGTGTCCATTCTGCTGGGCTTGTTGGATGATGGCGGAAAAATCCCATTCTGGGGAGTGGATGGTTGACTGGTCGAACAGGTGCCGCAACCTGGTGAGGGCTTCGTGACGTTGCTGATCCGGCCCCAGGGCATACTGGTAAAACCGGCACTCGGCTTCCACAGAGGGATAGGGTACCTCGGACAGTTGTGCTAAAGCTTTCTCCAACCAGACCAACCCCTCCTCGCGACGCCCCTGACCCAACAAGAACCAGGAAAAATTGCTCTGGATACTGGCATTATTTGGTTCTAATTCGATAGCTCGACGATACAGCCACTCCGCTTCCTCGTTATTGTGGCGAACGTTCTTCATAAAGACAGCGAAGTTGCCAAGAATATTGGCATTATTTGGTTCTAATTCGATAGCTCGACGATACAGTTTCTCCGCTTTCTCGTTATTGTGGCGAACATTCTTCATAAAGACGGCGAAGTTGCCCAGGATGGTAGCATCATTTGGGTCTAATTCGATGGCTTGACGATACAGTTTCTCCGCTTCTTCGTAAGAATGGCGAACGTCACACATAAAGTTGGCGAAGTTGCCCAGGTGACCAGCATGCTTCGGGTCTGCTTCGATGGCTTGACGATACAGTTTTTCCGCTTCTTCGTTAGAATGGCGAACGTTCCACATGAAGTTGGCGAAGTTGCCCAGGATGATGGCATTCTGTGCATCCAACTCTAACGCCTTAAGATAAGCAGTTTCCGCCTCATCATAACGAGCTAAAGAATCACACAACAGATTGCCAAGGCTATTCCAGACACTACCGGAGGAATCCTTATCTGCCAACCGCTTAAGATGCATTAATACCGGCTCGACCATGGTAATCAAAGCGGGGCTGCGTTGCTGGATAAAACGCACCAAATCGAGACACACTTTTAGCAGTTCCGGCAGGGGATGATCTAATACAAGTTTTAATATCGTCGCAATCTCGTCATGGGTAACATTCTCCAACTTGGTTAACGCCGCCCATCGCCCCCAGGGAGGCAAGGTTTCACGGAGCATGGCGGTACGCAACAAATCAACGGATGACCCACTGCCTTCCGTCGAACTTTCCGTTAAGGTTTCCACCAACCAAAACCAATATTCCGGAAAAGATTCCCAAACAGCAAAAATTTGGCGTCCTTCCAGGGGCCAATGCAACATGGCCTGGTCACCCGCCTCCTTATCCTCCAAAACCAATCTGGCCCAATCATGTTGACCCCGAGCCAACACTCTTAGAAGCTCTTCACCATGGTGGGTGTCTAAAGAAGCAAACTTTACTTGTTCCTCGGAAAAAATCTCTAACAGGGAATCTTTCTGAAACTTGCTCAATTCCGACCATTTATTAATAATAGTAAGTTTCTCCTCAGACGCCAAGGAGATTGAAGCACATAAATTATCCAGATGCCTTTCCCGTTCCGGTTCCTCCTCCAGTTTTTCAGACAGTTTGGCATACCATTGGTCAATTTTGTCCTGATTGCCAGCCAATGGCCAATGCCACTTAGGTACGCGCATTACCTCTGCCAGTGGAAGGTTTCCCGATGCAGGGGATAGCAATGCCTCTTTTCCCTGCGATAACGCCTTTGATTTTTGCCGATCCGCCAGGATCTGGAAAATATCCAAACCCACTAATAGGTTAAGCTTCCGGTTAAGATCAGAGGTTATTTCCTCCGGTAGATCCTCGGGAACCAATACAGCGGCAATCTCATAAATCGCCTCCCAGTAACGGTGCGTACGTCCCAAAACCTTCTTACGGGAGACCGGCATATCCGACACCGCTAAATGTGGTGTATAGGGCAAGGTATAAACAGGTGGCAATTTTTCAATGGGTTCCTGATCCCCCATTGGCTCCCGGGCACCTTCAAGTATTTTTATCCCCTTATCAATAGCTGCCATGGACTCCGGTGAATCGTACAAATGAGCCGGTATCGGCGAAAAAACAACCAGGGTATCCGTGGCGAACCGTCCCGGCGGGATGCGTCCCGGTCGTAATGTTGCCAGGGTCCGTGACAATCCCTCTAGATTTTGCTCGTTAAGACCAGAGACCAAAATGATCCGATTCGCCAGATACCCCATGGCCAAATCCGCCAGTTCGGGATATCCGGTGCGGCAGTCGATGAGCAGATAGTCGATAGTGCGAGAGCTACCCTGGGGTTTGAATTTTTCCAAATCGTTACGAAACAGTTTGGCAAAAGCCCGCAGGGAACGTTGCTCGGGATTCTCCTGTTTTTCTTGCCCGTCTACGGATGATGGGGAGGGTGGTGGTATCTCGTGTTTGAAGATATCGTCAAATGTCGCCGCTTGGGGCAGGCTGGTTGTGCCGGCCGGTAACGCTAATAAACGTCCACCACTGCCCCATTTGTCACCCTCCTCCGGGAGAAATTCGCACAATAGTTTGCTCGGGGGGAAAAAATCAAACGTTCCTTCGTCAAGGTCACGATTGGCATAAAAGGTGGCCAACAAATTGCTGGTGCCATATTTCTGAAAATCTTTATTTTCGTGGGGAGCCAACCTGGGATGAAAGCTCAAGCCAGGCGCGTTAAGATCCATATCCACCACTGCCACCACTCGTCCGCGGTCGGCCCATTGAATGGCTAAATGCATCAACAGAGCTGTGCGCCCGACACCACCTTTAAAAGAGTAAAAAGTCAGTATTTTCATGGTGATTGTCGGGTATCCTGCAAAACATCATCCATGGATTGTCTCGTAGAATTTGGAATAAAGGCAGGTTGGAAAATAGCAGCACGTTGGGGATTTTGTTTAGTGTTTGTCTGCTGAGAAGGTAATAATTCAACGTTGACAACAATTTCCGCTAAACTGATAACCTCACCTGCTCGCGGACCCAAGAACAACCATTGCTCTTTTGCCATCTTATCGCGCATCACGAGTTCCCACCCTTCCAACAGGCCGAGAATGCGCGACAATTCGGCATCTGCCCACTGAAAGTCATTCTCTAATTGTTGTTGGGACAAACGTCCATCTTTGCGGAGTATTTCCAAGATATCCCGGATTTTACGACGTTGGCTGACTATTTCTGGAACAGGCAGTTCTCGCACGGCCAACCGATCCTCCAACACATTGCGCAACATGCGCCAACGGGAGGCATACGGCATTTCCATAGCATCCAGCTTTGCCGCTCGACCCGGGTCATCCGCTATATCTTCCAGATGCAGGGCCAATGCCTCCATCTCCTCGGTCGAAGGATGATTCATCATAATCCTGGCAAAGCGAACCCGATAGGCAAAATCCAAAAGCTCGGCCAGTCGTTCATGCCATTGGCCAGGTTGTATGGTATCTACCGCTTTCAATATATCCTGAAGACTGGGCACCAGGGCCAGCCAAGCGGGAGCCGCTTTATTAAGATCAAATTCCATAGCCGCTAAAGATCCGTAACCCCTTGTAGGTTGTCGTGTTCATTTCTACTTTGTCACATTTCCAGCTCGGAGTTTGTGGTCTTCCCCCCCCCCCCTCGTTTTAGGCACTTGTGGGAATGTCGGGTTCTGGATTCCCGCTTTTGCGGGAATGACCGTTAATTTTTCCATCGGACTTCCTGCTCAGTCATTCCCGCGAAAGCGGGAATCCAGAGCGTACGTTCCAATGTGGCAGAGTAGAACTACACATTTCAGCATTATGGCAGGGTGCCGTTCCCGCTTCAAATGGGGATTCTAGCCAAACGTCCCTCACATGACGAAGGGTCGATAATGTGTTCGTGAAAATCCCCCTTCCCGTCTGGCCAACTGGCAAAACCGTGGCTATTCTCCACGAAGATGCCGTAAGGGCACTGGTTAGGTACCAATGATCGTGTTCCACAACAGTTAGCCAAAGATTTGGCTCGAACCTTATGGGCTCGGATGCCCTGGATAGCAGTCATGGATGGAACAATGGCCCAGTCAGGGGCAATTTGTTGCCATGGCAGGCTGATTGATAGATCATCCTCCAAAAAATCTCGACAAATGGCCAAGGCCACCAAACCCAAAGGGGTTTTCAGGAGATGCAAGCGTTTTCCACGCCTGATCACCTCATAACAAGCTTTATCTGTTCCCATGGGAATCATTTTTTCGTGGCTAAAAACCTCACGTCCATTGCCGTCCAGCAACATGGTACGATTGATCGGTTTCCCCATCGAGTCTGGTTCTTCATGGAAACTTCCAGGAACCACCATGCAAAAAGGGTGAGTGTTGTCCTGCAACCAAGCACCTAATTCCTGGCACAACCCCGCACAGATGCTCAACTCTGGGAACACTACAACATCCGCATTCAGGGAACGCGCTTCTTCCAGCGCTTGATACAGATTTTTACGTCTGCCCTTCCAATCACTCAACTTGGGACAGCTACACTTTTCACCCGGCAGAACCTTCTTACAGAGGTGGATACCATCGGCAAAACTCCCCAAGTAGCATTTCAGTGGACGTTGACTGGCAACCAAAGATCTTAAGGCTATCCGCAAGGACGGGGGAGACATGACTACACGAACCTCACGCTGCCTTTCCATCTCGGGGATAATGCAATGGTAGCTCAAATAGTTACGTACATGATAGGATTGTTTTTGGTAAACGATCGGACCCAAAGGGCGATGACGCTGGAACACCGTCCATTTCACTTCGTTATGAGACACCATGGTGACTGGTTCTCTATCCCCAGCCAAGTCTGCGTGACGCTTATTCAATGCCCAATCCAATGCTGCCAGCCAAACAAGCTGCGAGTCGGGATGACTTTTTATCAAATTGTCCAGTGTTGTATGACCATTCTCCAAATAAAGCATTAATTGATTTTTTAATTGACAAACCCGACGATCCCACTCTGTCTCATCGTTATTGTTGATTCACTCCTCGTCCAAATCCATAAAATCCGACACATTCTCCCAACACCAAGCCCAAATGGAGACCATCTCATTGGTCAACTCTTGGATTCGGTCGAACTCAGTCATGAATATATCTCGCCATCATGAAACAGGGAATCTGTGTTGATTAGTTAAATAATAATATTAACTCACAGCACCAACTCTATCGTGGAATCATTAAAATGGCAAGACATTACTTTCCCGTTTTTTTCAGCTTGCGATGTGATCGCGGATGACGTCATCGAGAAGTTGTTGCGGAACGTCTTTGGTGATGACAGCGTGGCCGATTCCTTTGAGCAGGATGAACCGGGGGCGACCACCTTCAACCTTTTTATCCCGAGAAAAGGCTTCCTGGAACAGGCTTGTTTCAATCGTTGGTGCTTTGGTTGGCAGGCCGGTTTTTTGCAGCAAACTGACGGAAATATTTCGCTCCTCCTCAGTCAGCCAGCCCATGCGATGTGACAGTTGAACTGCCATGGCCATTCCTATCCCGACCGCTTCTCCGTGGAGCCATTGGTCGTAGCCGGTCAATGCTTCGATGGCGTGGCCGAAGGTGTGGCCAAAGTTGAGCAGGGCACGTTGGCCGCTCTCGTGTTCATCGGCACTGACAATCTCTCCCTTGATGGCACAGCAGGTGTGCAGCATCCTCAAAATGGGATCGGGTTCCAAATGGGTTATAGCGTCCAGATTATCCTGAATAAACGAAAAAAAGGTCCGATCCCGGATCAAACCATATTTGATGACTTCCGCCATGCCGGCGACAAACTCGCGCCCGGGGAGCGTGGTGAGGGTCTCCAGATCGCAGACGACCAATCGAGGTTGATAAAAGGCACCAATCAAATTTTTTCCCAAAGGGTGATTGATGCCGGTTTTACCACCGACGCTGGAATCAACCTGGGCAAGCAATGTGGTGGGAATTTGTACAAAATCGACGCCACGCAGGAAGGTGGCCGCCGCATAACCGGTCATATCGCCGACCACGCCACCACCCAATGCCAGGAGGATGGTGGAGCGTTCCATACGTTGTTCCAGGAGGCGATCATAGATGATTTGCAGGGTGGCTTGGTTTTTGTGGATTTCCCCATCGGGAAGGACGATGGGCAGTACCGAATAACCGGCTTCCCGTAAAGATTTTTCCACCCTGGCAAAAAAAAGAGGAGCGATGGTTTCGTTGGTGACGACGGCGGTTTGTCCCTTGAAGCCCAGGCTTTGCAGGCGCTGGCCGATGTGATCCATGAGGCCATTGCCAAAATCGATGGGGTAGGAGCGAGGTCCGAGATCGACGGTGAGTGATTGACGGATCATGAGGCTCCCGATTGCGCAACGCGTGGGGTGATGAAAATAAGGAGTTCCGATTGTCCGTCTGTTTCGGTATTGGACTTGAACAACATGTCGCCAAGCACAGGTATTTTGCTAAACCCGGGAATGGAGGAATTATCAACAGTATCACTCTTGGTAAAGATGCCTCCGAGGACGATGGTTTCGCTATTCATGACCAGCGCTTGCGTAGTGACCTCCCGGGTGTTGATGGGCGGGGTGGAGCCGGCGGCGAATGACCCAACCGAGTTGTCGGTAACCGTAACTTTCAGGGATATGTAACCGTTGGGGGTCACATGGGGGGTGACCTGGAGGTTCAGGGAGGCATCGACGAATTGCGTGGTGGTGCCACCGCTGGAGGATTGGGTCTGGTAGGGGACTTTGGTGCCCTGGGTAATGCTGGCCTGTTGGTTATCCATGGTTAAAATACGTGGTGATGAGATGGTTTTGGCTTTGTTGGAGGTTTCCAGGGCGGCCAATTCCACATCGAGATCCAGGAGGGGTGACAAGGTGCCCATGTGGAAACCAATTTTTCCCGGGGCACTGGCAGTACCTCCCAGGTTGACCATGGTGGATTTGGCCATGACCGCCGAGGAACTTGTGGCTTGATAGACGGTCGAGGCATTATCGGCGGTATCGGCGATGCCAAAGGTGCTGTTGGCCTTGGGCTTGAATGCGGCTCCCCAACTGATTCCCAGACTGTTTCCAGAGGAGCGGTTGATCCACACGATACGTGCCTCGATCAACACCTGGGCGGTAGGTTTGTCCAGTTTGGCGATCAGTTCCCGAATATTGGCAATATTGTTGGGGATGTCCTTGATGATCAGCGTACTGGTGCGGGTGTCCAAGGAGACGGATCCTCCAGCGGAGAGAAGGCGGGTATTTTGTTGCTCATTGTTGACGCCTTCTTTGAGGAGGGTCACGATATCGGCGGCATTGGCAAAGCTTACCGGGATCAACTCGGTAACGAACGGTTCCAATTGTTGCTGGCTGGCCAATGTTTTACGTTTGGCATCCGCCGCTGTCTGGATTTCCGTGAGGGGTGCGATACGGACGACGTTGCCTTGCACTTCCTTACCCAGGCCTTTGGCGGCCAGGATCAAATCCAAGGCTTGATCCCAAGGCACTTCCACCAGACGCATGGTCAGGTTACCGGTGACGGTATCGGCCAGGATGATGTTGAGTTGACTGACATCGGCGATGAGCTTCAAGGCGTTGTGAATATTGATATCCTTGAAATCCATGGAAATTTTTTTGCCGGTGTACTCAAATTTTTGGTTTCCTTTGTCGGTTTCCAATGCTTTCTGCGGTCGAACCCTGATCAGGATTTCCCGGGGTGTTTCAACGACTTCGTGAAGTGCGGCCGGGTGGGCCAGACGAACCGTCAGGTGAACGGCGTTATTTTTGGCGTAGGTATCGATGGCGTTGACCGGACTGGCGAACTGGGTGACGTCCATACGCCGGCTCAGGCGCTGGGGAAGTTGCATGTTGGGCAGGAGCAGTTTGAGGTCGGCATCGACCCTGCTGGTTTGAATCCCTGATTTTCTCAAGGAGGTGGCAATGTGGATGAGGGCATTATTGCCATCACGTTCAAAGCTGACATCCTCCACTTGCGATGCTTGACCCGGGGTTGGATCGGCGTTGATCCTGGGTTGTGACAAGATCAGTGCGGGCAGGCCCTGTATGGAGGTCAGCTCATAGCGAATATCGGGGCTTTTCAAGGTGACGATAAGACGGGTTTTTTCCCGATCGGCTGCCAGCGTGACCGATTTGACTTCCGGAGAGGTTACATGGTCCGTTTTGCTGTTGGCTGGCCCTTTAAAACCCGCCAAATCCATGACGATCCGGGGTGGGTTGAGCAGTTTGTAGACCTTGGGTTTGGGGCCGGGTCCAATCCCTTTGATCTGGACGGTGGTTTGCATCTCCATGACGGAGGTTTCGACACCTTGGGCTTCGGGTAGGAATGAAGCGGAAGGGTTGGATTGCGCAATGGTGATGACGATTCGGTGACCCTCGGCGACAATATCGGGAGTCAAATTTTTTTTCAGGCCGATTTCCAGTTTGACTTCGCCATTTTCGGTCTGAGATGGAAAGATCCCAACGATATCGGACGCTTCCAAAAGCATGGGTTGCACCATGGGTCCCAGACGGGCACTGGCAAAGGTCAAGAGTAACCTGGGGGGGTCGGCAAGGTTGAAGACCTTGTAGTGTAAGGGGCGTGAGCCGACAATGGTGACCATGTGGCCACGAGGGGTGGGGCTGGATTCAATGCGCTCGATCACGGTTTGTTCAACCGTTGGAGGCTCTGGTTTGGCCGCAAGGTTTTCCGCATCCCCAGCGGCTGCTCGGGAGACTCGGGGGAGCGCCACGACAGTCAAAACCAGGAACACCAGGATGATCATGGAACAGGTTTGGCAACCGACTGTTCGCATCATTCTCATTTCTTGACCTCACTGGGCAATTTGAGTGTCACTGTTCGTGTGGGTTTGGGTGCATTCGGGTCGGGAAGGCGCTCTTCGACGATAACGGTACCGTCACTGATTTCGATGATTCGCCCTTCGTTGGTCCCCAGGTACTGTCCGGGTTGCACCAAGTGACCAACCCCCATGGGATCTTCCACCATGGCGACAGGGACGTGGCCTTCAATCCTGAAAACGGTTGCGACCAGTTTAAGGCTGTCAATCTGAAAGGATTCCAGGAACTCTTTGACACGTTTCGGTTTTTCTTCTGGGGCCGGGCCTGTGCGGGCCGCCTCCATGGCGGCCAGTTCGGGTGGGGGCTGAAACGGATTTCTCTTATTGGCTTTTTTGTAACTCCAGGACACGGTCTCGTCCAATGCGATGTTCTCTTCGGCAAGAACGGGTTCGGCAGAGGCAATGAGAATGGCTAGCAGGATAAGAACAAAGGACATGAGGCTATTTTTTCTTATCGAGAGGAGATTTATAGCCGGCATCATTCACTTCCAGAAACCGATAGGTTGTCAGGCGCGCCACGGTGGTCATGGTTTCATTTTTAAGATCGGGAGTCATGGTTAGATTGGAGAATGTGGCGATACGATTCATGCGGGTCACTTTATCCATAAAGACAACGATGGCGTGAAAACTACCGCGCACATTGACATCAACGGGAACCTCGGCATGGATTGCGACTGGCAACTCCTGTTTGGGTGCAAAAAGGACGAATTCGAGTCCCTCTTCGTGTCCGGCTTCGGAAATACTGGTTAACAGTGCCGGGATTTCTTGTTTGGAAGGCAAATTACGTGCCGCTTTTTCCTCCTGTTTTTTTAATTCAGCCAGTTCTGCCCGCAGTTTGGGCAGACTGGCGAGCATGGCCTTCTTTGTATTAATCTTTTCTTGCTGTTCTACGATTTTTTTATCGACTGCTTCGATGGCGTCCAGGACATCCTGGAGGAGGAAGTACCAATAACCGGCCACCAGAACAGCGATGATGCCAATGACGATGGCGGCCTTTTTTTTGGCGGGCATCCGTAGAATGGCGACGGGGTCAAATCCGAGGTCCATCAGTGTCCCCCCTTCTTGTGAGCATCGCCTTCAGGCTTTGGGTTGGCTGGTTTGGGGGAAGCGGTGGTGTTCGGTGCGGCATTGGTTCCGGGTGGAGTGTCGCTTTTGGGTCCAAATTGGGCTTCGAGGGAAAAGGCTTTGATGGCACTGGTTCCGGTATTGAGGGCCACCTGGTCCAATTTAACGCCGCTGATTAGTGGTGAGGCACTCAGATTGTTCATGAACATGGCGACTACGGCATTGGATTGTGCCATCCCTTTCAGTTTAAGTGTTTGCCCTTGGGTCGTAATATCTTTGAGCCAAGCTTTTTCCGGCAGAGCGTGGATGATGGCGTCGATAAGGCGGACGGGCAGGTTTCGGGCTTGTTTCAACTCTTGAATAATTTTGAGCTTGGTTTCAATAATCAATTTGATATCGCGTATATTTTTGACCTCACCCAATTGTTTGTCCAACTCGGCGATGGTTTGTTCATTTTGCTTTTCCAGGGCATTTCTTTCGTCCAGCAAGGAAGTGAACTGGAGGTGTACCAGGAGCAGGATCCCAGCGGTAAGGATGGCGGTACCACCCCAGGAGGCCAGGATGAGATAGGCTTTTTTCAGTCTGCGTGCAGGGCGGTAGGGCAGCAGGTTGACGGTGGCAATCATTCAGGATACCCCGCGTAAAGCCAAGCCCAGGCTGACGGTGAACCCGGAAGCTTGTTCGCTTACGGGGCCTTTTTGTCCCAGGCCACGTTTGAGTTTCAGGATGGGATTGAAAACTTCGACAGGGAGGCTTAAAAATTGCCCGATGCGGAGGTGGATTCCTGCAATGGCGGCACCCCCACCGCACAACAGGATTTGCTGCGGTTGTTCTTTGTGGAGGCGTGTCGATTGGAAATAATCCAAGGATTGACGGATTTGTTGCGCCAATTTTTCCTCAAAAGGTTTGACGATGGTTTCCCATGCGTCTTGCAACGGGGCCGGTGTTGACTGATCTGGGGGATGTTGCAAAGATTTTTGTGTTTCGTCTTGTGAGAGTCCGGTCTGTTCCATAATATCGCTGATCATGGATTTGGCACCAAAGGCGAGGTCTCTGGTGTAATCGATTGTGTTGCCGACCAGGATGATGGTGTTCATATTTTGGCTGCCGATGTTGACGACGGCAATGATTCTATCGGTAGATTCCTTGCTGGTATCCGCTTTATTGCTCCCGGTTGTGGGCGGGATGTGATTGATGTTGGCGGTATTGGGTATCGGGCTTGTGTTTTTTTGTTTATTTTTTTTCCAGAGGAAGCTTTTTTTAGCCGCCTTGGGTGTGGGTTCGAAGGCGGACAGGGCGTTGGCCAAGCAAAAAACATCCAGATCCAACACGGTAGGGGTCAGCCCGGCTTGGCGACAAATATCCAGTTTATCGTTGACAAAATCTTTTTTACAAGCGGTCAACAGCACGGCCATTTTATCATCGGCATCACCGAGGATTTGAAAATCGAGAAAGACTTCTTCGAGGTCGAAGGGTATATACTCTTCTGCTTCCAGGGAAATTTGGTCTTCCAGGTCCATTTCGGTCATTTTATCCACCAGGATTTTTTTGCAGATGATCGAAGGACCGCCGACAGAGAGGGCCACTTTATTGGTGGAGAATTTGCCCTCTTTATGAAAATTTTTAATAAATTGAACAGCTTCGTCTGATTTTTTAATTTTGCCGTCGCCCAGGAAAGCGGGTGGCAGAGGTGCCTGGTGCCATTTATGGAGCTTCCAGGTGGCACCGGAAGGACGAATTTCCATGGCGTGGACCATCGAAGTCCCTATATCCAGGCCGACAATGGGTTTATATTTTGGGCCGAGCAGGGGCATGTTCACTTTCCGCAAGATTGCTTTTCGGTTACGGTAACGCCCATATATAGCTGACTTGGAAGCGGGCTTACAAGCTTTCTTGTCATTGTTTTTGTCATTGTTCATCTAGGGTCCAGGATGGTTTCCAGAACGAATCGTTACAAGACGCCACCCAAGCAGAATAACCGGAAGGCTACGAGCCCGGCATCCGGCAAGCCACCCGTGCGTAAGGGGGGATTTCTGCAAAGTTTGTTCAATTTCTTTGCCTTGATGTTGCTGCTGGGTTTGGCGGGCGGGGTTTTGACATTGTTGCTGTATCGTCACCATGCCCGGGAATTGCCGACGCTCGATGAATTGACCAACTATCAACCGAGCTTGGTGACACGTATTTTTGCCCGGGATTATCAACTTCTCGGGGAATTCTACATTCAAAGGCGGCAATTCGTACCGATGAAGGATGTGCCGCCGATGTTGGTGAAGGCGTTTCTGGCGGTGGAGGATTCCCGCTTTTACGAACATTACGGTATTGACCCGGTGGGCATTGCGCGGGCGATGTACGCCAATGTGTTGGCTGGTCGGGTGACGCAGGGTGCTTCCACCATCACTCAGCAGGTGGCGCGTACATTTTTGCTGAGTTCCGTGCGTACCGTGGATCGTAAAATCAAGGAAATGATACTGGCGCTGAACATTGAAAAAAAATTCACCAAGGACGAGATTCTGGAGCTTTATGTCAACCAGATTTATCTGGGGGCGGGGGCTTACGGGGTGGCTTCGGCGTCGAGGATTTATTTCGATAAAGATGTTTCTGAGTTGAATATTGGCCAGATGGCCATGCTGGCGGGGCTTCCCAAGGGACCGACCCGTCTCAACCCATGGCGATATCCGGACCGGGCACGGGCGCGACAAAAATTGGTGTTGGGGCGCATGGTGGAGGTGGGGCTGATCACCACGGAACAGGCTGATTTGTGGGCGGAGCGGGATTTTGGTTTAACGCGTCCCGAGCGTCCTTTGGAGCAGGTGGCACCGCACTACCTGGAGCATGTGCGCCGCAACATTCAGAGTGAATGGGGTAATGGTCAGCTGTATCGCGGGGGGTTGGACGTGTATACCGCCCTGGATCCGGGATTGCAGCGTGCCGCCTACAAGGCGATTCTCGATGGATTGGCCGCGTATGACCGCCGTCACGGCTATCGCGGGCCGGTACAACACCTGGACAATACCCGGCGCGAGGCATTGCTGGCCTGGGTGGCTCAGCATCGGGATGAAAACCGCAGTGTGAATGGTTATGTCAAGGGGGTGGTGACTGCGGTTGCCAAAAAGAATGCTGGCGCTTCCGTTTCCCTGGTCGAGGAAGGACGGGAAATCCTGTTGACCTTGGAGGGGGTGCAATGGGCCAGAAAGCAGGTTGGCGACAAAAAAACTCTGGGTCCGGCGATCACCAAGGTGGAGGATGTGTTGAGCGTCGGGGATGTCATCTGGGTGGAGCGCGGTGAGAAGGAAAATACCTGGAAGTTGGCTCAGGAACCTTTGGCCGAGGCGGCCATGGTGGTGATGGACCCGCACACGGGGCAATTGTTGGCCATGGTGGGTGGGCGCGATTTTGGCAGGAGTGAATTCAATCGCGCGACGCAGAGTCGCAGACAGCCGGGTTCGGCATTCAAACCCTTCCTGTATTCCGCCGCTTTTGACCGGGGGTACAGTCCCACCATGCGTATTGACGACAGCCCCTTGTCGATAGCCTTTACCGACCCGTCCACCGGGGAGGTGCGCGAATGGCGTCCGGAAAACTACGAACACAAATTCTATGGACCGACCACTCTCCGTTCCGCCCTGGTTCATTCGCGCAACTTGGTGACCATCCGGTTGGTGAAACGCATCGGCTTGTCCAAGATCATCCCCTTGTTACGCCGGTTTGGCCTGGACATTCCCCCAGAGCGACGTAATTTGTCGGTTTCTCTGGGAACATATGAATTCACACCGTTGCAGATGGTGACGGGATATTGTGCCTTTGCCAATGGTGGCAAGCTGGTGGAGCCGGTGTACATTGCCCGTATCCAGGATCGTTATGGACGAACGGTGTATCGTCATCGGGGGGGGGATTGTCTGTTGTGCCACCAGGAGCCCAAGGCGATCGTTCTGAAATCGAACGATACCCAGGACGAGTCGCAAAAACCCATGACGTTGTTTGGCAAGAGGGTTTTGGATCCCCCCACCGCCTATCAGATGACCAATTTGCTCAAGGGGGTGGTGACCCATGGAACGGCACGCAAGGCGGTGTCGTTGGGCAGGCCATTGGCGGGTAAGACTGGGACGACCAATGACATGCGCGATGCCTGGTTTATTGGTTTCAGCCCCGCTTTGGTGGCAGGGGTGTGGGTGGGTTACGACGATTATGGCATTTTGGGTGGTACGGAAACCGGGGCAATGGCGGCTTTGCCCATATGGATGGATTTCATGCGGGAAGCGCTGAAAGAGCAGCCAGCGACCGACTTCTCCGTCCCTGCGGGGATTCAGTTGGAACCGATCAATGCAGAGACGGGTGAGTTTGCCCAACCTGACAACAAGGGGATGGTCATGGAGGCATTCAAGCCGGGGCAGTCGCCGTTGAGTCCCGAATTTCGCGGTGCCCCGTTTGGTGATGGGGGGACTGGTGATTCGGAAGTTCCTGGTGGGGGGATGGGAAATTTTGGTTCAAGTCCGGGGAGTTTTGGTGGTATTCCGGGGAGTTTTAATGGTATTCCCGGGAGTTTCCCGGGTACTCCGGATAGTTTTGGCGGGATTCCGGGGAATTTCGGTGGAACAAGCACGCCGCCGGGCAGGCCTCCTGGAAACACTGGTGGTAGTCCAGGCAGCAGTAGTCCGGGCAGACCTCCAGGAAGCTCCGGTGGTGGCAGTGCGCCGGGCATTGGTGACGGTCTTTATTAAGAGGTGTTGGTTTGCTGGTGGACTTGAGCCTCTCGCGTGACGGGAGGGGCATGTTGGCTTGGGTGGTCAGGTGATGCGAACGATCAGGGCTTTTCTTGGTTCATCGGTTTTTTTCCTGTTTCTGGTAATCGGGATTGTTGTGTTTACCGTATGGATCGTTGGGGTTTGGCCTGTGGCATCGTTGGGTTATCGGCGCGAAGTGGCCAGGAAATGGGCGGCTTACAACCGATGGGTGCTGCGTTGGAGTTGTGGCCTGAGCGATCATCTGGAAGGTGGGGAGTTGTTGCCGCCACCGCCGTATCTGCTGCTTGTAAAGCATCAGTCCGCTTGGGAGACGGTGGTGCTGCATGCCTTGTTTCCCCCCTTCGTTCTTGTTCTAAAGAAAAGCCTGTTACATATTCCGATATTTGGCTGGTCCTTGCGGGCTACCGGGCAGATCGCCATTGATCGCGGCCTTGGGGTGCAATCCATGCATGTCGTACGCGATCGCGGATTGGAGGAGTTTCAACGCGGTGTTTCGGTTGTGGTTTTTCCCGAGGGGACGCGAGTGGCTCCGGGGCAGGTCGGTAAATACAATGCGGGTAGTATTGCGCTCGCCATGGAAGCTGGGGTTCCGATTGTACCGGTGGCGCATAATGCGGGCTCTTTCTGGGGGAGGCGGGCCTTTTTGAAAAAGCCGGGGGTGATTCAGATTCGCATCGGGCGCGCTATTGAAACCAAAGGGTTGGATAAACGAGAGCGTAAAAGGGTGTTGGAAGAGGCGAAAAACAGCATCGAAGGGATGATGGCTGTGATCCAAAAAGCATCGGAACACGGGTGAAGACGCTTTTTGGCATGGGGTCTGCCTGGTTTGGTGGTCTCGATTATGCATTCTTTTTCCGGTGTTGCCCAATTATGGGTATATTTCATATTCTTAAAGCTCATCCATAACGGGAAGGGGATGCCAATGGAGCGTGTCCATCACAGCATGTTGCGCAAATTCAAGGCGAGCGGCCTGATCATGGTGTTATCGGTGTTGTTGTTTGGCTGTGGTGGTGGTCGTGGTGGTGGGGATACGGCTACTACAGAGCGGACGGTTGCCAGTTATGCTTCCACCTACAGTGGTACCTGGTCGATCATTCTCATTTCAACCGGGGCGGTCCAAGACGTTGGCACCTGGACCTCGACAATCAATGATGCGGGTGTGGTCTCGTTGACTACGACCGGTGGCTCTGGGAGCAATGGGGACACCTGGGTGGGCACGGTTGACAAAACCGGGGTACTGAATATTTCCTCTTCGCGGGGTAGCACGGCAGCCGGGACAATTACCACTTCGGGTGTTGTGAATGCATCGGCTACCGGGGTTACGACCAAATTTATGATGAGCGGGGCCAAAAATGGCTCGGTCCCCAGCGGTGGGACTCTTCCCGCAGGCACGCAAAGACGGATGGGTACTCTGATCGGTGTATTCGGAGTTGTACCAGCGGATGGTGTTTATTACAAGACAATGCCGGGTGACGTGACGGGATTGACCGGGAATGGGGGACAATTCCAGTATTTTCCCGGGGATCGCGTGACGTTTTATCTGGGCGGTGACGATACGAAAGGGATTCTTGTTGCGGACGCCGTACTGGCGCAATCCCGGATTTCCCCCCTGGAAGTCTTTGACACGCGCAATACGGGGGATCGCAGGGTGGTGAATTTGTCACGTATTCTTTTGAGTTTGGATGATCATTCCATTCCCGGGCGTTTGGTGATCAGTGAGGCCATGCGTGGCGCCGTGGACACGGAACGTTCCGTGACCTTTGATCTCAGTCGCTTGGATTTTGACTATGATCCCGAACTGGGAAACAGCCAAAACCACGCCAAATTTGTGAATAGTGTGACGGCGAGGTTGGGTGTCGCCAAGGATTTGGTTGATGCTGCTGTTGCCCAAAAGATCCTGGAAGCGGTTCTACAACAAGTCCAGGGGGCTATTGGGAAGTGATGACGGGTATTGTCCACTCTTCGTTGCCTAAAAAAATGCACTTCTAGGACGTGACATGCGATAATTTTTGTGGAAATAGTGGCAAAACTCAGCTAGGATTCCTCACGAATGCTGGCATTCGGTTGGTAGCGCATCGGTGTCAGGTGGTTGTGGCCCCATTAGTGTAGGGGGTACGTATTCGCAATTTGGGTAGTAAACAACGATATTTTTCTTTGAGAGGAGTTTACAAATGAAAAAGTTGGTTCCTGTTGTCCTGGCTATGTTTGTCGGTGTTGGTTTCAGTGGTGTAGCTCTGGCTTCCGACAAGCCGGCTGATCCGAAGGTGATGGAAGCTTGCAAGGGTGCTGTGGCAAAAGACACCAAGCTGTCCCCCGAAGATGCCAAAAAGGCCATTGAGAAGTGCGTCAAGGATGGTGGCCCCAAGGACAAGAAGTAAATTTTCTCGGGAGTTTTTTTTCCCGAAATTTAAAGAACGCCTCCGTACCCTGGGATTGATTCGTTCCCCGCTCGCACAAGCAGTCTGCCATGAAGGTGGTGGATGCTCACGTGGGTGGGGGATGAGGGGTGGGAGGCGTTTTTTTTTGTCTTCAGGATATGGCAAATAGATGCGGGTGTGATTTCGTGATGGGATAAAAAGATGATTAGGTTGAATAGGTTATTATTTCTTGCAATATTACTGGGTGAGAAGTATATCTAATTTTTGGGTTTTATTAACTGTTCCATTTTTTAATGTTTCATTAATAATACAGAAGATTCTTTAAAAAATGTGAATTTACCTGCTTGAGTTTTTCATCGTTATTCGTTAATTTGTCTTCGTCCAATAATCTATAAAGAACGATGACGGAGGCAAGAATGAAATATCGCTACGTGACCATTGTCGCCAGCGCTGTTCTGACGCTGGGTTTTGCTGCCGCTGCACATGCCTGCGGAAAGGTTGGGCAGGGGTGCGCGTGCGGTAGCCATTATGCTTATCCGGCTACTTGGAAGTCGGGTGGATGGCTCCAGTTGCACAATCAACCTGGGCATAAGGAAATTGGTAGCATTGGCACGCAACGCTTCCATGTCCCCGAAAAGGGTGTTTATGCCATCTATCCTTATGGTTTCTATGGACATTATTGGCTGGGTGGTCCATATATTGTCGATTATTATGGTGTGGCTGGTTATTACGGTTTGCCCGGGACCAGCGTGTGCGGTTGCCAACACCATCATGCCATGAAAGAACCTTGTGCCGGTACTGATGGGGCCTGCAAGAGCGGTCACCACATGCATAAACAGGAGAAGGAAGAGTCTAAGAAGTAATCGGTTTACTCTAAAATGCAAATTGACGTGTCGGATCGTCAATTGTTGAAAGTATACTGGCGGCGGGATGGTTTGTTTCTTTAATATTCCCGTTTACAGGTTGGATCTTTTCTAACTACAATATGGGGTAATAGTATGAAAAAGACATCAAAGCTTTCTGTATTGGCTACCCTTTCCCTGGCGGGTGCCATCTTTGTCGGGTCGAGCCTGACTGCGGCTACACCCGCCAAGGCTGATGCGGTTGTTGCCACTTGGTTGGCAGGTGCCGCACTGGGTTTGACCCTGTGGCATGATCCCTGGCCCGTTCGTGCTGCCCTGGCCCCGCTCAACGTACTGACCGGCACACCTGTGAATATTGGCTACGCTCCCCATTCCCACGGCTACTATGGTACGTACGACAGCTACGTCCATGTTGGCGTGCCGGGTTATGTCAACGAGGTGGTGATGGCCCCTGGGCATAAGTGCGCCTGCAAAGCTGCCAAATGAGGGGTGGAATCAGAGGTTTTTGAACGCTTTTTTGCAATGAGATCAAGTTAAGATGCTTGAGGAAGGGTTCCAGTGTATCGGAACCCTTTCTTTTTATTTGGCGCTGCTTGTACCTTTTGGAATCGTGATGGCTACCGGCTCGCTGTTCCGTGTGTCAGAAGCGCTGTTGGCGCTGGCGGATGAGGCTGAGAGTGGAATGGAAGTTCGATAATGGTCGTCGGTTTTGGGGCGGGTGCTACCAATTTTTTTTCCGGTTTCAAGGTAATAAATGGATTCGGCAATGTTGGTGATATGATCGCCGATTCGTTCCAGATTCTTGGCGATGAATAAAAGATGGGTCCCTTGCGTGATGTTTCTGGGCGAGTGGATCATGACCACCATGAGATTTTTGAACAGGGCATCAAACAGGGTGTCGACCAAAGCATCGCCATTCCAGGCTTCCAGGGCGGGCGTGGAATTTTTCTCTGCCCAGGATTGGCGTATTTTTTCCATGAAATCAATAATCATGTGTGCCATGCGATTGATTTCCGCGATGCCATCCATGGGGGCGAAACTGGTGAGTATGGCCACCCGTTTGGCAATGTTTTTGGCCATATCCCCCATGCGTTCCAGATTGGATGCTGATTCCAATGCGGCGATGACCCAACGCAGATCGACGGCTTTGGGTTCGCGCAAGGCGAGAATTTGCACGGTTTTTTCCTTGACCAAAAATTCCAGCTCATCGATTTCTTGATCGCGTTTGACGACGGCGCTTGCCAATTCCAGATCACCCGTTGTGACGGCGGTGATGGCGTCTTGCAAGAGAGAGGTAACTTGGTCGCACATTTTCAGAACCACGGCGTCAAGCTGGCGCAATTCCTGATCGAAGGCGTGGTGGATATGGTGATCTGGAGTGATCTTGTTCATGGCTCTCCTCAACCAAAACGACCGGTTATATAATCCATGGTTTGTTTTTCCTTGGGCTCGATAAAGATTTGATCGGTGAGGCCGAATTCGACCAATTCGCCCATATACATATAAGCGGTGTAATCGGAGATGCGTGCGGCCTGTTGCATATTGTGGGTGACGATGACGATGGTGAATTCGGTCGTCAGTTCGGCGATGAGTTCCTCGATGTGCATGGTGGAGATGGGATCGAGGGCCGAGGTTGGTTCGTCGAGCAGGAGTACCTTGGGTTTGACGGCAATGGCGCGGGCAATGCACAATCGTTGTTGTTGTCCCCCTGACAAGTTCATGCCGTTCTGGCCCAATTTATCCTTGGTTTCGTCCCACAGAGCCGCTTGCTTCAATGCCCATTCCACGCGCTCATTCATTTGTTCTTTGGACAGTTTCTCATGCAGCCGTACACCGAAGGCAATATTTTCGTAGATGGACATGGGAAATGGGGTGGGCTTTTGAAACACCATGCCAACCTTGGCGCGTAGCATATTGACATCGATGGAATCGTCCAAAATATTATGTCCTTCGAGCAACAATTCTCCCGTGGCGCGTTGTTCCGGATACAGGTTGTACATGCGATTCATGGTGCGCAGGAGGGTCGACTTGCCGCAGCCGGATGGACCTATGAATGAGGTGACATGGCGATGGTAAACATTCAGGTTGATATCCTTGAGCGCATGGTTTCTGCCATAGAAAAAATCAAGATTTTTAGCAACGATGATGGCTTCCAGGGGCTCCGTTTGTTCATTGATGATCATTGCGTGATCCACACGGTTTGCGGTTTAGGGTGTTTATTGTTTGTTTTTATTTCCCAGGAAGATACGTGCCAATATATTGAGCCCGAGAATTCCAAGGGTGATCAAGAATACTCCGGCCCAGGCGATTTCCTGCCAATCTTTGAAAGGACTCATGGCAAATTTAAAAATAGTGACGGGCAGGTTGGCCATGGGTTTGTTCAGGTTGATGCTCCAGAACTGGTTGGAAAGGGCTGTGAACAGCAGGGGTGCGGTTTCACCGGCGATGCGGGCCACGGCCAGCAGGATACCGGTTACGACCCCGGCCATGGAGGCTTTCAGGGTGACTTTCAGGATGGTGACATGTTTGGGTGCCCCGAGGGCGAAAGCGGCCTCGCGCATGGTATCGGGCACCAAGCGCAGCATGTTTTCGCTGGTGGCCACCACCACCGGCAGGACGATCAAGGCCAAGGCGAACACCCCGGCCATTCCAGAGAAATTTCCCATTTGGGCGACGTATGCGGAATAGACGAACAGTCCTACGATGATGGAGGGTGCCGACAGCAGGATACCGTTGATAAACTGGGTCGCCTGGCCCAGCCAGGTATGACGTCCGTATTCGGCCAGATAGATGCCGGACAGGATGCCGATGGGTGTTCCCAATGCGGTGGCCAGGGAAATCATGATCAGGGATCCGACGATGGCGTTGAGCAATCCGCCGGGCTCGCTGGCCCCCGGGGGTGGGGTCATACGGCTGAACAGTTCCCACGATAAGCCGGTGACGCCAAGTTTCAAGGTGGTTGCCAAGACCCACGCCAACCAGAACAGTCCGAAGGCCATGGCCAATAACGACATGCTGAGAGCTACTTTGTTAACCAGCTTTCTTTTTTTATGCAGATCCACAAATCACCCTTTAAAGCTTGATGGCAGCCTGCCTGGAGAGACGCAGGAGCAAGAGTTTGGACAAGGCAAGGACAATAAAAGTAATTGCAAATAAAATCAATCCAAGTTCCAGCAGGGCGGAGGTATAGAGGGCCGATTCCGCTTCGGCGAATTCGTTGGCCAAGGCGGAGGCGATGCTGTTACCCGGGAGAAACAAGGAAAATCCATTAAAAGTGTTCATGTTGCCGATCAGGAAGGTAACGGCCATGGTTTCGCCGAGGGCGCGTCCCAGTCCCAGCATGATGCCGCCGATGACGCCGACCTTGGTATGGGGGAGGACAACGTACCAGACGACTTCCCAGGTGGTGCATCCAACGCCGTAGGCGGATTCTTTGAGCATGGGTGGGGTGACGGCGAAGACATCACGCATGATGGCGGCGATGAAGGGGATGATCATGATGGCCAGGATGACGCTGGCTGAAAGGATTCCGATCCCCATCATGGGTCCGGTGAACAGGGTGCCGATGAGTGGCAGATTGCCCAAAGTGGCGTTCAAGGTGGGTTGGACGTATTGGGCGAAGAGGGGGGCATAGTAGAGGAGACCCCACATGCCATAGACGATGGAGGGGATGGCGGCCAACAATTCGATGGCGGTTCCCAGGGGGGTGCGGAGCCAGGGGGGGGATAATTCCGTGAGGAACAGGGCAATACCAAAGCTGATGGGGACGGCGATCAGCAGGGCGATGAATGATGTCACCAATGTTCCATAGATCGGGATCAGGGCACCAAAGGTATCGAGGGGTGGATTCCAATCGCCAGAGAGTAGGAATCCAAAGCCAAATTTTTGGATGGCGGGCCAACTGCCATGAATCAGAGAGACGATGATGGCAAGCAGTAAAAGCAGTGTCAGAAGTGACGCAGCGCGGGTCAGGTTAAAGAAAACAGTTTCGCCCAGCTTATGCTTGGTTTGGTCCGTGAATGAGGAAACTTCGGTATTGGTCATTGCCGCTTTCAAGGTTCGGGAGGGGTTGGTCCGCGCCATTTTTTCAACAATGTTCCGTTTTGGCGCGGACCGACCGATTGTAATCTATTTACCGGCAGAAAAAACGGGTTTGCCGGCACCATCCTTGATTTCTCCCCAGGATGTTTGGATCAATGTGATCAGGCTTCCCGGGAGGGGGACATAATTCAATTCCTGGGCCATTTTGGCACCCTTGTAAAGGCACCAGTTGAAAAAGGCCAGTGTGGCGGCTCCCTGTTCCGGTTTCTCTTGCGCCTTTTGCATCAGGATGAATGTTGCCCCGGTGATCGGCCAGGAGTCTTTGCCCGGTTCGTTGGTCAGGATTTCATAAAATGCCGACTTGCTCCAATCGGCATGGGAGGCGGCGGCTTTAAAGCTTTCGTCATTCGGTATGGGATAGTCGCCATCGGCGTTTTGCAGCAGGGCGAATGACATTTTGTTTTGCAGGGCGTAGGCGTATTCCACATAGCCGATGGCACCCGGGAGGCGTTGCACGAAGGCGGAAACACCTTCGTTCCCTTTACCACCGAGACCTACGGGCCATTGAACGGCAGAACCTTCACCCACTTTTTGTTTCCACTCGGGGCTGACTTTGGACAAATAGTTGGTGAAAATGAAGGTGGTGCCGGAGCCGTCGGAACGACGTACCACGGCTATGGCGATATCGGGGATCTTTAATTTGGGGTTTAATTCGGTGATGGCTTTATCATTCCATTTGGTGATTTTACCCAGGTAGATATCGGCCAACACCATGGGGGTCAGGCGCAGTTCCCCTGGTTTGATGCCCTCCAGGTTGATCACCAATACTTCACCACCGATGACGGCGGGAAATTGTGTCAGCCCTTGTTTTTCCAATTCTTCGGGTTTGAGAGGCATGTCGGAGGCACCAAAATCGACGGTTTTGGCCGTAATCTGTTTGATGCCACCACCGGAGCCAATCGATTGATAATTGATTTTATGGCCGGTTTCTTTTTGATAGGCATCGGCCCATTTGGCATACAAAGGGGCGGGAAAGCTGGCTCCAGCGCCTGTGACTTCGGTGGCTGATGTAGACACTGGTACCCAACAGAGTGTTGTTACGGCAATCCAAGATAAAGAAAGCCATTTTTTTGTACTCATCATAGGGTGGATCTCCTGAATTTGTAGCGGTAAATGGAAAGACAATGATCAATTTTTTGAGTTAAATCGCAGCTATCTTGGGATGTGTAGTTATTGTCATCCTCGCCCCCGATTAAAGCATTCGAGGTTCCCGCTTTCGCGGGAATGACGAGGCTTCAGCGGGGATCCAGAGGACTTTCCTACCTCCCCTGACTTTCTGGATTCCCGCTTTCGCGGGAATGACACTGGAAAACTACGTTTCCCGTGTTGGTTGCGGTTTAATTCCTATTTCTGTAACGCGATTTTCCAGACTATGCCGGTCCAGGCTAGCCAGAGGAAGATTGACAAACAAGGTGATGCGATTGAGTAGCAATCGGTAGGTTTCGTTGAAGGCTGCTGCTTTTTCGGCGATGTTACCGACCACTGCGGCCGGGTCGGGCACACCCCAACTGGCGGTCAGCGGTTGCCCAATCCAAACCGGACAGGTCTCTTTGGCGGCTTGGTCACAGACGGTGAAGATAAAATCCATTTGGGGTGCGTTGGGTTGGGAAAACTCAAGCCAACTTTTTGAGTGCAGGTGTTCGATAGGGTGATCCAGTATGGTCAATACCCTCAGGGCATCGGGATTGACCTGTCCAATTGGCCTGCTGCCAGCGCTGTAGGCCACGAATCGTCCTTTTCCTTCACGTTCTAGGATTGCCTGGGCCATGATGCTGCGGGCCGAATTCCCGGTACACAAAAACAGCACATGGTAGAGTTTGTCAGCCATCCCGCGCTCCTCATCTTGGTTCATCAGGTGAATACAGGGTCTTACAACAACCGGGTTGCCACCCTACCTAAAACAAGTTCTGTGCCACCATCAAAAAGGGTGATGAAACAGAAGCTGGAATTGGTCAGTAATCATTATGCAGTTTGACATTTTCAGGTTGCCATGGCCAAAAGGCGAGCCCTTGGGTATTGCCAGGAGTGATTCTGTTTTTTGCAAGAATCTTTCATTTGTGCAACGATTTTTTCAGGGTTTGGCAAAATTTTCTAAACCGCAACCAACACGGGAAACGTAGCTTTCCAGTGTCATTCCCGCGAAAGCGGGAATCCAGAAAGTCAGGGGAAGTAGAAATGCCCTCTGGATCCCCGCTTTCGCGGGGATGACAATAACTACACATTCCAAGATGGCTACGGTTTAGTTGTTGAAAGTGGATGATTATCAAACAATCTAGTGCTATTCTATCCGTGGAGGGGGTGAACCAGCTATTTCACTTGTAGCAAACTGATTCAACATCATTCAGGTGGAAATAGATATTCAATAGGGACGCATGCATGGAGCATTCTGATCGACAGATCGATATTGTTGTTCCGGAATCGGTCCCAAGATTTTGTCAATGGTTACGATCCCCCGTTGTGCAAGGGCCGGAGGGGTTGTGGATCAATGACTACCCGGTTATTGAAGTATGGGAAAAGCCCCTGATGGAGCGGCTCGGGATGATTGTGGCGGGAAGCGGTGACCGCACGGTGCTGGAGATCGGTTTTGGCTTGGGATGGAGTGCGGATGCCATCGCACGGCGTGGATGTCGGCACCATGTTATCATTGAGGCTCATCCGATAATTGCGTTTCAGGCCCGGGAATGGGCCGGTCGGCAGAAGCATCCGACGACCATTTTGGAGGGGTTTTGGCAGGAGATTGTGCCTACGCTTTCAGGCCGATTCGACGGTATTTTGTTCGACACGTGTCCGCTGGATGAATCGGAACGGGACCGCTGGCACTATCCATTTTTGCCGTTGGCCTGGGATCTGCTGGAGTCTGGCGGCATCTTTACCTACTATTCCAACGAGAGCGATGCGTTTCGGGCCGAACATTGTGATCTTCTGAATCGGTATTTCCCTGCTATTGATTTGCTACGGGTGGATGGTTTGCACCCGTCACACGGGTGTTGTTATTGGCGGGAGGATCACATGGTGGTGCCAGTCATCCGAAAGCCGGATTGGTGGTGGCGGGATATGCGGATTGGCTATGGGGATTCGATGGGTTGTGCAACCTGGATTGCCCGTTCCAGGTCGAAGAGACCGGGATGACCAAACTTGAAGGGGATTCCCAGTAGTCTCCCTGAGCGGGCCAGAGGCTGGAAAAGTTGAAAATAGTTGGTGCGTACGGCACTACCGGGGGTGCCTGCTTCTGGATTCCAGACGTAAATTTTTGGGACCAGATTGTTATTAGCCAGGGCCAAAGCCAGGAAATAGCGGATATTCATGTCGCTTGGTGGCATGGAGTAACCGATGAAGACGATGCGCCGCGCCCGTTCCAGATAGCGCTGACACAACCGCCATTGCCCGGCTAGTGGTGAGACATCCTTTTTCCAACTGGGTGGGACGAATACCATCTGCTCGCCCCTTTTGAAAGGTAAGGTGCTTTTTATGGATTCTTCAATGTATTTCTTATCCCAGATCAACTTTTCATCCCAATAAGTCTTTTTATTCAGATAAATTGGGTCGACAAGCAGTAGCAATTTCTTGATCTCCTCTGCTTCCTCTGCTTTACTATTGTTGGGAAGCTCAATCCAATTCAATCCTCCATGTGGTCGGATCACCAGGGGATCATTCTTGAAATGGTTTTCTCTACTTGTTACACCAGATTCAACCGTGTTGAAATCAGTCCAAGGAAACAGTTTCTGGTTGTCTTCAGGAGCTTTCCCAACTTTAAGCAACCATAATGCCCGGTCGAAAGCCAAGTCCCAATTGAACTGGATGAACGCCGGAAAACGTCCACCGTCATCTTTGTAGGAGGCGAGCCCCAGGTAGGCCATCAGGTTGGTATGAAGGTTGACATGGGCGTTGTGGTCCAGGGCTTCGGTACGGCTTTCCCGTTTAATCTTTTTGATTCTGATTCCCTCTTTGTCGAAACCGGAGAATCGATTATCTATATCAAGAAATTCAATGCCTGCCTTATGATAGACCAGAAACAGCACACGCTTGAAAGCGGCCAGCACGGCTCTGGCATCTTTTTTTTCGGGATTATCTTTCTTATCAAGGATGCCTTCCCGCATGGCAGCCAAACCATAAAGCTCTTCCATGTTAAGCAGGTCCAGGTGCATATAGCCACCGAATCCTTTAATGCGTTCGATATAACATTTCAACTGGATGAACAGATCTTTGAATTCATTGTTGTTATTCTCTGACAGTTGGATCAATCGGGCGAAGGCATGGTCCAGAAAGCCGGTCAACGTGGGAACTCCCAATCCCAGGGAACAACCGCTTCCCAGGACTACCACGGTACCGGGTGCGCCTATAAGTTCATGTCTTTTTAATTCGGAATTAATAGTTTTGCCGTTCATAGGCCCTCTTCATCACGCTCTCCGAACAGAGGTTCCACCCAGGCAATACCTTCTGAGTTGATATCGTAGGCATGGGGGCGCATGTCGTGACTGGCACCGCGCATTTTCAGAATGCGAAAATAGCGGATCAGGTCACCAGAGCGGTATTGGTGGTAGTCCAACTGGATAACGCCAGACGCTAAATAGCGTTCCTGTGTACCGAGAAACAAGGGTTGGCGTCGCAGGGTGTGTCCGTCATCGCGTACCGCTTCGCTGGAAAAGAGGGTGGTCACACCGAGATCCTCCAACCAGCGGATCAGGTTAAGAATGTGCAGGCGTCTTCCTGCGGGTTCCAAGGTTGTACCCTCGCCAACAAAGTTGTCCAACAGGGCGCTCAAGGAGTCGAATATCACCAACCTTTTTTGATATTTCCTGAAACGTGAGAAAATTTCCGCCAACAAATCTTTGAGCAGACGGATACGTACCCGAGGGTCAGGTAATGGCCGTGTCATCAGCATGAAAGCGCGGGATGTGTGTTTTAAGCAGAAGGGAGTCGAGCAGTGCTGGTTGTGTTCTGCTGACGTACACGAACCGATGATCTCGCCTAATTCCCGGGGCCGGATGGCATGATTGTCGGATTCGTCAAGAAAGCGTAGGGCACTGCCACCGCCGGAGGTCTCTTCCTCCATGGAGAAATTGTACAAGGTGAAGTTAATGCCATTGTTACTGTGACCTGTAGCTTGGCTTGCGAGGTGGGGATAGCGCAATTCGTCCTCTACACGGCCACTGAGGAAAGAGGTGGCATCAATGAAGATGAATTGATCAGGTGGCGGCTGTTTGTCATCTGATTTTGTCTGTTTGTCAACTGATTTTGTCTGTTTGTCATCTGATTTGGTCTGTTTATTATCTGAATGTTCCTGTCCATTTTCTGATTGAAAGAAATGGCCATGGGTTGCCGCCATGCGTGAAAAGCTCGATTCCAGGGATACAAAGCAGCGTAGAGTGTTGGAAGCCTCCTTATTGGAAGCCTCCTTGTCGGATGACTCCGGCTTCTGCTTGCTGTGGCGCAAGAGATGATCCAATTTTTTCAGGGGTTTATTTTCTTCAAATTCGATTTGTCCATTTTTGAGAATGGCTCGTTTGTAGTATTCAAGAAGAAAAGTAGTTTTACCGGTGCCTGGATCCCCCACGAGTGCCACGGTGGTGCCCTGGGGCAACCCTCCAACCATTTTCAGTGTTGTTTTCTTAGGAGCTTTTTGATTCATTTTTGGGAACCTCATCAATGATCAACTGTCCATCCTCGTTGACCCCATAGGTCCAGAAAGCCGAGTAATCCGGTTGAAACTGCCTATCCTGGGCGTCTTGCCCCGGCAATGGAGGTGGAAACCGTTCAAAACAGAAAGAGACCTTTCGTTGAGAGGAATCTGGTGTTTTCTTAAAGCCGATCACGCCGTCGAAGAACGTTTCGATATACATGGTGTCCGCTTCGGGGAACACTTGTTCATGCAATATGGCGAAGAGTATGCCTTTGTTGTCGATCAGACGTTCTTTTTTGGTATCCGTTTTTTCCTTTTCTCCCGTGGATTTCCATACACCTTGTTCCATCATTGCCCGCACCAGCAACATGGCATCCCGTACCCCCATGGATCGGTAAAGATTGCTGATGGAATTGATCACGAAACAATTAAGATTTCCAAGATCATTCCCTGCAAATACATTTTGTCGGCTTTCCTTCTTCAAGGGTAATTCACCGATGACGGTAAAACGACGCATCATCTGCATGGGATTTCCTGCCCCTACCAGACGACTGGTTGCGTAGACATTTCCATTCTTCTGGGTCAGTACATTTGAATCCTGTTGAATATCCTTGAATTGACCAAAGGTGTCCACTATGAATAGTCTTGGTTTGTTGTTTGTAAAGCAGGATAATAGATGTTTCAGTTTGAATAATTCGTTGATCGGCTCCAATTCTTTCCGGAGTTCTGAATTGAGACGGGAATAAGCCACGTTGTCTCTGTTGTCATCCACGAAGATGGAAACCATATTGATCGGGGCCATATTTATTTTATCATTCAAAATGTCATCACCATCCACGGCAATGGAGAAAAACATCAGCTCTGCCAACCAGGGATAGATGTCTACCAGCCCCACTCCAGGTGCCAATTTCAGAAGGTATGAATAGTAGGATGGGAACAGGGGAACTGATGGTTGATTGTCCTGTTGCTGAGTCTTCTGATGGTTTTTTTCCCATGCTCCACCCCACCAAAGATGCCAATTAATATATTCTTTTTTGTAATCACTCATATCATTTCCTCATATGATCAACGCATTCGCAGGGAAAGAACCAGGTTCAGGGCATGTTCATGAACCAATTCAGCCAATTCTGGAAATTGGTCAAAAATTTGTCTGCGGAGTAGCGGATCATCTTTTTCGTTGGTTATTGAATTCCAGGTGATCTCCAGCGTAGGTTGGAAATGATCGATCACAAAGGGTGTGGCAGGACTTCCCGGGGTACCTTTCCAAATGACCTGGGGCTGATCATATCCCCAGGCCAGTAGTGCCCACTCCAGCAAACCGCGATCCAGACTTACACCCCGTGGCAGAGCCAGAGCAGGGGCCTTGCGTCCGTAAAGGTGTAGCAGAGGTTCCTGACGCCCACAGGGGCAGGGCGTTTGCACCAGCCAACCCAAATCGCCACTGCGATAGCGTAAAATGGGCAGGCTGTCTCGCTGAAAGCTGGTCAGAACGATTTCTCCCATCGTTCCCACCGGCACTGGAGTGTTTTTCACGGGATCGAGGATTTCCACATACACGCTGTCCGGCCAGTAGTGGAATCCCTGACGCATGGCACACTCGACCCCTACAACGCACTCGGTGAGACCGTAGGCGTCATGGACAAAAGCACCGAAACGGGCTTCGATGAGCCGACGTTCGGACTCCAGTAGTGGTTCTCCAGTGGTTTCCAGAAGCGTCATGGGTGGGCCGTTGTAATGCGGTGCCCAGGCTGCCAACACACTGGGCGTGCTGGATATGACCGTGGGCCGGATGGCATCACACGCCTGTTGCCAGGCAGTTACGCCGCCATGAAGATCGATGCCATGAACCTGGGCTCCAGCCTTACAATGCCCATCCATGGTAATCCGTCCCACCGTCCAACTTGCCATTGGCAATAATACCATGCTACGGGACTGGGCATTGATCCCTTCCAGAACCGAAAAACGACCGCACAGGTCCGCTATCCGTTCCAGGTCCGATTCTGTGAAGGGCATCATTTTTGGTTTGCCCTGGGTGCCACTGGAAAGAAAGAGCCGAGCGCCGTCTGGGGTGGGGTAGCCATGTCCTGACAGAAAGCGGGTCAGTTGGTCTGTATTGAGGGTGGGATAAGTTTGCCAGAGGGGATCCCCGGGTTGTTCCGGGAGCAGTGGCTCCTGAATGACCCATCTGTCGTACAAGGGAGAGCATCGGGCTGCTTCGAGAAGCTCCGCAAAGGTTAGCATGACGGTTTCACTACCAGGAGCCGGTTTCACGAACCTGGATGGCCTTGCCTCCGGCTGTTCCCAGGGTAGGATCGAGAGTTATACGCAGGGTGACAAAGCCCGATGCGATAACATCGGCAATATCCATGGAAAAACCAGTAAAATGTTCTGCCAAACTGTCCAGAGAGTGCCCGTCTGGTATATGGTTTACAGTCAACACAAGGTTTGTATAACCTCCCTCATGGTGAATGGCCTGAACACCAAGGGTCGTGGTCGAAGGGCGCAAACTTTCCAAGAAGCGTTCGAGCAGCGGGAAATCGATGGTTACTCCGGCGGGAAGTTGACACGCTTGGCCTTGTCGGTAAAGATGAATGAAGTGTTCTGGGCGGTCTGTTGTGGCGGGGCGCATGACGACCCGGTCTCCCAAGGCATAACGTACTACCGGAGAGGCTTCGCTCCAGCGCCGCGACACCAGGAGTTCCCCTTCGCCGCTTTCGTGGATACTCCCATCATCCCGCTTTACTTCAAGATGGACCCATTGCCGATTCCATCGATAACTACCGGGGTGGACAGGATCTTCATGACCGATCACCGCCTCGCTGGCGGCGAACAGCATGTGGGTGGTGACGCCCCATTGATTTTCCAGAGTTGCACGAAGTTTTTCACTCGCCTGTTCGCCCACAAGAATCACCCGCCGCAGTGGACTCCGTGGGGGCAATACTCCCATAACACGGCCTTCCTCCAGGATTCCGAGCAGGGTCATGGCGGTGCTGGGCAGGGTAATCAGCGTATCGGATGCCAGTTTGTGCAGGATCGCAAGGGCACTTGAAAGGTGGGGTCGATAGGCCCCGGCGGCGAAAACGGAAGCTCCGATAGTTGTCAATGCTTCACTCAGATTATCCCCTGAAAACCAGGGGGAAAAGGGGGTGACAACGACTGCCCGGCTTGTATGATCGATTCCGAGCGCCGTTAAGCAATCTGCGCGACAGGCCACCATTTCGCGCCAGTCACGGTCAGAGAAAGGGATCCGTTTTGGTGTGCCGGAGGTGCCTGAACTCAGGTAAATTCGTTTGAATGGCGTCCGTTCCCCAAGCCAGCGTGGTAGAAGTGGAAGGTGTGTCATCACCGGCAGGTCGGCCCAGCAGTCGACCCGTGGTGTGTCACGAACAGAACGCTTGTTGACTTCCATGCGGGCCACAACTTCTCCAGCCCAGGAAGGACCATGGCATCGCGTTGCTGGTAAGATTTTGGTTTTTGTTGCAACCATGTTATCATCCTTATAAGATATTGCGAGGCCGGACTTTAAGAGCCTCTGCACTCTTTTTGGTGAGGTAAGCGTCCAACTGTGTTTCAGCGATGGCCAGAGCTTGGTGGGTGCGTTGTGGCCATGTTGGGACGGGTAAATCCCCCTCCAAGGGACTACAACCCCTTAATATATCATTAAACACTGGGCAATGACAAGCCATCGATGCAGTTTTCGCTGTTTGATATAATTTTTTGCAGGCTTTCTTGAACATTTCTTGCCCCCCACCAAGCCTAAGGTCATGAGTGAGTTTGAGAAGCTGATTGGCGAGGGATTGGGGGCATTTCAGGCGTGGATGGTTAACTATGGTTCCATCGGGGGCTGGTTCGGCAACCACACCCCCTACGAACCAGTGCCCCGGAGTGACACCATCCGACCGTTTGGGGGCATAGTCCAACAGAAGGGGCATCAGTCCCAACAGCCAGGTAGGTTCTGGCAGGTTGTAAAGGTCGGCGTGGTAAAGCAAATCAGGTAACGTAAATGCCTGGAGGTTGGGAAGCATGACGTTGACAAACACCCCTTGAGTTTCCAGGAATGCCAAGCCGTGCGCCATCTGTTGCAGGACTTCACGGGGAGTCAAAATGAAAGCGCCTGCGAAGAGGAACACTCCCGGGTCCAAGCCATGATGTTTGGCAATGGATATCGCCTTTAAGAAAACGTTCTGATCAAGATTTTTAGCGAAAATCACTTGTCGCAGAAACTGGTCATCGTGTTCAAAACCCATGTTGACCACTACATTAAGGGTTTCAAGTAGGGGCTGCAAACGATCAAGCTCGCCACTTTCTGAAGCTTTGACCAGGTCTTCTGGTCGTACCTCCAACATCAAATGCCAGTCCACATGGTGTTTGTTGCTAAATTGCAAAAAACGATCAAGAATATTTCGACGATAGTCAGGGGGAATTTCCCGGTCGCTGAAAAAACTGCTTTCGCCAGCCAATTGCAGCATGTAGATACGGTCATGTTTTCGCTGACGGATACGATACCCGGGCAATTGGCCATTTGTGCGATGCAAAAACAGTTCATCAAAGCGGGACAGCAGGTTATCCACCTGCTTAAGGAGCGCTGGGTAGGGGTCTTGACGTATATCAGAGGAGGGTCTTGGACGGGCCGAATAGGCGCATGGGGTGCAGTAGCCATGCAAATAATAGGAGCAAGGAACACTACGTAACGCAACGATAGGGTAATCCCCGTCCGGCCCTGGTTCAAAGTAGATATCGGCTTGCGCGAAAGCGGTCAGATCGGTGTGTAGCGTTTTATGGAGGTGTGTTTGGGCTTGGCGTAGCCGTCTGGAGATCGACAGAATCCGCTTCTTTAACCCATCATGGGCTAGATAGTCACTGGTATCTGATGGAAAACTCAAGGTTGTCCCTTCTGCCACATCATGTCCAACATAGTCAGGGGTGGCACAATACTGGGATTGAGATCAAGATCGGAAGCCAGGCGAAGATAGTGTTTGTGGATACGGCATGGCAGAGAGAGATCAGGACGATTGGCCCATTCGTCCGTTTCAAACCGTTCCCGACAGGCGCAGAATGGTAATTCCTGAATATGGGCGAAATCGCCGGTCTGGTTCCAAAAGTTGAGTCCTCGAACAATTCGATCGTGACAGCCTTGACAGGTTGTGGCGTATTCTATAGGTGGATAGGGGGCATGGCTGATTCCCTTGATCTGCACCAGACGCCGCAAAGATGCGGGCAGCATTTCCAGCAGGCGAACCGCCCGCCACAGGCTCGGTAACGAATGATGCCTGCGGGCGATCAGATGATTGGCGAGGCTTCCGGCTACTCGGTTGGTTACCATGACAAACAGGTAGTTAGCTCCCAATTCACTTGCCCAACGGATGGTTCTCAGGGCATCATCGCAATCTTCCTGGGCAGTGAGAAATGGTTTTCCGAGTAATACATATCCGTCAATGGTAATACTTCGTTCTTGAATTATAGCGGCACCGTCGGCTAGTTCAGAAACGCATACTCCCTTGTTGATGCATGTGGTAAGAATGAAATCCGAAGCGCTTTCGATGCCGAAGGAGATGGAAAAGGGTATTTTTCCAGTCTTCCGCATTCCATACGGAACCGTTGTGATGAGAGCGTCCAGCCGGGCAGGAGTAATAAAACCAGGACGAGATTCCATCACTACGAAACGGAAACCGGCCTCATACAGCATTTTCATAAGTTCAGGGCGTACTGTGTCTGGCACTTCGTCGGGATCGAGAAAACTACCGTTGGAAGTGAACACCAGGGTATGGTAAATGTTAGGGTCAAGTCGTCGAATGACCCAGCGAGTTTGGGTCAGAAGGTCGTCTACACCTACAACCTGTTGCTTGGCAGAACCCAAATGGTAGCCGCACATCGTGCATCCAGAAACAGACGACCAGCTACAAGCTTTGGTACGTAGTGTGACCAGGGGCATCACGTAAGATCCCCTGACCGCATCGTCAGGGTGGTGCAGACGTATTTCCTCGAAGTAGAGATCGGCCCGAGCCAAATCCAAGGCTGTGGATGAGCAGTCGATCTCTGTTTTCCGAATTCGCCGCATCACTTCGCTGAGAAATTTCCTAACCTGAACACACATGGAGGCACATTGTATGAAGTATTACCCATTATTGCCATGAAACAATTGAATAACTGATTTTTGCGTGATCCTTCTTTGGGGTGATATCGAAGTAATCCAATAGGTGGTTTTGAGGGAATTATCTGACAAGCCACTCGACTTGAGCGCAAGCTTCTCGGGCTTGTTCGGTCAGGGTGTCCCCCCCTTCCAACCAGGTGATGGTGATACCACGGCGTTCCATACGCCGGAACCAAGTTTCCTGACGTTTGGCAAATTGTGCGATAGCGCGTCCGAGTTCGGTTTGCAGTGTTTGGATGGTGATTTCCTCGCGGAGGTAGCGGGAGACCCAGCGGTATTCCAAACCCATGGATTCCATGCGATCGTGTGTCATACCCTGGCCCAGCAGGCGTTGCCCTTCTTCGATGAGTCCGTTTTTCAGACGGTACTGGAGTCGATCTTGAATACGTTGCCGCAGGATGGTTCTGGGCCACTGAATGCCCAGGACTTTCGTCTGTAGGTTCAACGGAATGGGGATGAGAGATCCTGACGTGGCGATTTCGATGGCGCGGATCATTCTGGCACGGGTGGTCAGATCGGTTGAGTTGTGCAGACGTGGCTTGAGCGACTCCAGGCGTTGTTGCAGGCTGTGATCGTCCAGGAGTTCCAATTCCAGACGTAACGTTGGATTTTCGGGTACCCTGGCCATCTGGTAGCCCAACAGGACGGATTCGAGATAGAGCCCTGAGCCGCCGACCAGACAGGGGAGGTTGCCCCGTTCGGTGATGGAACGGATGGATTGGTGACAGTGCCCCTGAAAGTCAAAGACGCTGAATTCGGTTTGGGGATCGACGATGTCCACCAGATGGTAGGGCACGGAACCGTATTCGTGGAGGTCTTTGCCGGTACCGATATCGAGGCCGCGATAAACTTGGCGGGAGTCGGCGGAGATGATTTCGCCTGACAAGAATTGGGCCAGTTCGACGCCAAGGCGGGTTTTGCCGCTGGCGGTCGCGCCGATTATGGCCAGAAGGTTATAACATGGGACGATCATGCAACAGGCGATTGATTGTTATTGCCCGGTTTACATGACATGGACGCCACCACAGTCGGAGGGTTGGTCGATCACATTCCAGATGATTGGTGCTACGCTACCAGGATCGGCCACGCGGGTGCAATGCTGGGGTGCCGATTTTTCAAAATAATCGGAGGCGCGAAACAATCCGGTCGAGGGAAATCCATCATCCAGTTTGATATCGATCTGTTGTAACACCTGAACGGGTATTTGTCGACCTGTGAACAAAAGTTCCGACTTGCGATTGTCATCGTTGCCGTTTATGGGAAATCCGTACTGTTCATTGCCGTAAACCAGAAAAAAGCTGCCGTTGAAGCCGTTGGGCAGGCATGTACTGGTAGCACAGTTCCAGCCGAAGTCCGGGTCGGCGACGGCGTTGCCGATATGGGCGGTGCTGCCATCGTAGGATCCGGCGATGATACCGGCGACGGAAAGGTGTTTCCATGCCAGGATGGTTTCTTTGATTCTTTGAGTGGCGACTAACGGGTTGGTGAGTGCTACGGTGGGATCCTCGCCGATCAATCGATTGCCGTTACCATCGTCGTCGCCTCCCGGGGTCAGGCCAGGTATGTTGGTGGAGGCTCTATCGTAATCACCCGGGTAGGAACGATAGCGGTCCATGAACATGGCGATGGAAGCTTTCAGGGATGTTGAAGCGTCGATGATGCTGTGTACCTTGGCGTTGGCGATCATTTCCTGTCCTTTGAGAACACCTCCCAGGAGCAGTCCGATAATGACCACGACAATGGCGATTTCGATCAAGGTGAATCCGTGTTCTTTCTTCATTCTGTTGTTCTCAGAGTGCATGTCGGAAACTGACAGGACGACCATCTATTTGTAATTATAAAATACTTCTCATCATTCATCCAGTGAATTTGAATGCGTATTGACATTTAAAGCTTCTTTAATGGGATCTGTGCTGGGCCGTTTTATGGGAACGCCCCGTCCACCAGGAGTAAGAATTCGGGGTGGTCAGCATCCATTATGAATTCGTCTATTGGCTTGTCCAAGACGTGCCATTGATTGTATTAGTAAGGAAGTAATGACTTCCTTACCTGGGAGATTGCCATGACCAGCATTGCCAAGATTACCGCCAAGGGGCAGACCACGATTCCCCGGGAAATCCGGGAGATGCTGCATGTAGGGCCGGGAGACCAAATTGTTTGGGAATCCCTGGATGATGGAACGGTGCGGGTGCGGCGGGTTCAGCCTATAGACCTGGACTATCTGCGGGCATTGGAAGGGACGATGTCGGAGTGGCATGGTACAGCGGACGAGGAGGCCTACAGTACCGATGAGCCAGAATGTTAAGGCTCCCAAAAAATTGATCGAAGTTGCACTGCCATTGGATGCTATCAATGCGGCGACAGTGCGTGAGAAATCCATCCGCCATGGGCATCCTTCTACATTACATCTTTGGTGGGCGCGGCGGCCCTTGGCAGCGGCACGGGCGGTGTTGTTTGCGCAGATGGTGAACGATCCGGGTGGGGATCGGGGGGGGCATTCTGGAAAAACCACGGCTCAAGCGGACGCCGAACGGGAGGAGCTGTTCCAGATCATCCGTGAACTGGTGTTATGGGAAAATACCAACAATGAGGAGGTGTTGAATAAAGCCCGTGCAGCTATTTGGAAATCGTGGCGGGAAACCTGTGAACTCAACAAGGGGCAGCCAGGGTTTGATGCAGAAAAGTTGCCTGCTTTTCACGATCCTTTTGCGGGAGGAGGGGCCATTCCCCTGGAAGCGCAACGCTTGGGATTGGAAGCATATGCATCTGACATCAACCCGGTGGCGGTGTTGATCAACAAGGCGATGATTGAGATTCCCCCCAGGTTTGTTGGGAGGGAACCGGCAGGGCCTGTCCCGGGGGGTGAAACTCAGGTACGGATGACATCGGCATGGCCTGGAACTTCCGGGTTGGCCGAGGATGTGCGTCGCTATGGTCATTGGATGCGAGAAGAGGCATTTAAACGCATCGGTCATCTGTATTCCAAAGTGGAAATCATCGGTGAAATGGCCAGGGAACGCCCTGATCTCAAGGGGTACGTTGGGCAGAAACTCACCGTTATCGCTTGGTTATGGGCGCGTACCGTGAAAAGCCCGAATCCAGCTTTTTCGCAAGTCGATGTTCCACTGGTCTCTTCCTTCATTCTTTCCAGCAAGGTTGGAAAGGAGGCGTATGTTGAGCCCGTTGTGGTGGGAAAAACCTATCAGTTTGTGGTGAAAACAGGGAAGCCCCCGGAGTGTTCCAAGTATGGAACAACAGCCGGTAAGCGGGCAGCCTTTATTTGTCTGCTTTCCAAATCACCCATCGACTACAACTACATTAGAAACGAGGGTAAAGCCGGGCGTATGGGGCAGCGACTCATGGCCATAATCGCTGAGGGTATTCGCGGGAGGGTCTTCATTTCTCCTGCTTTGGAACAGATCGCACGAGCCAACAGTGTCCGACCCGGGTGGTCACCAGAAATGGCGTTGCCGAATAATCCCCGTGACTTCAAGACACCAAACTACGGCCTTACCCAATTCGGGGATCTCTTCACTCCGCGCCAATTGGTGGCGTTGACCACCTTTTCCGATCTGGTGCAGGGGGCACGGGAAAAGGTGATTGCTGATGCCAAAGCCGCTGGCATGGCCGATGATGATCTGGGGTTGGATGCTGGTGGTATCGGGGCCAGGGCCTATGGGGATGCGGTTGCGGTGTATTTGGGGTTGCTTATCAACCAAGTTGCCAATCATTCTTCATCGGTGTGTGGCTGGAACTCAGTAAATGCGCAAATGCGCAGTGTTTTCGCCAGACAGGCCATTCCCATGGTCTGGGATTATGCGGAAAGCAATCCCTTCAGTGTTTCTTCGGGAAGTTTCCATAATCTTTGTGCGAGGCTGGTCAAAGGGTTTTCTGCACTTGGCTCTGGTATGGCTGGAGTCGTTGTACAGGCAGACGCTGCAATACAAGAGCAGGCGGAAGGCAAGATTGTATCTTCAGACCCGCCTTATTTTGATAATATAAGCTATGCAGATTTGTCGGATTTTTTTTATATTTGGCTACGGCGCTCCCTGAAATCAATCTATCCAGCACTTTTTTCCACGTTAGCCGTACCCAAAATTGAGGAATTGGTAGCAACACCCTATCGTCATGGCTCGAAGGAGAAAGCCGAGACATTCTTTATGGATGGAATGTTTCGGGCTTTCCACAATCTTGCCGTTCAGGCGCACACTGGTTTTCCGGTTACCATCTATTATGGCTTCAAGCAATCAGAAACTCATGCGGTTGGTACGACCTCAACGGGCTGGGAATCTTTTTTGGAGGCATTGATACAGTCAGGTTTTGCGATTACGGGTACATGGCCTGTTAGAACAGAGAAACAGGGGCGGGTGATCGGCAATCAGGCAAACGCCCTGGCTTCCTCAATCGTCCTGGTCTGTCGCAAGCGCGACAAAAGCGCCTCACCCATCTCCCGACGTGAGTTTCAGCGTGAACTTCGCGAATCCCTCCCGATCTCCCTGGAAACCATGCTTGGCGGCACCCAAGGAAATTCTCCAGTGGCCCCGGTGGACTTGGCGCAAGCCGCTATTGGTCCGGGCATGGGCGTTTACTCCAAATATGCAGCCGTACTGAATCAGGACGGCACACCCATGTCAGTACATGATGCCCTGGTTATGATCAACCGGGTGATTACTGACTTTCTGACCCCGGATTCGGGTAGTTTTGACAGCGACACTCTTTTTTGTTCAACCTGGTTTGATCACTATGGGTGGAAGGCTGGTCCGTTTGGTGAAGCGGATACCCTTTCCCGTGCCAAGGGTACGAGCGTCGAAGGGGTCAAAGCTGCGGGAGTCATCGAGTCAGGTGGTGGCCAGGTACGATTGCGCCCGTGGAAAGAGTATCCAGTTCATTGGGATCCGCAACAAGACAACAGAACGCCGATCTGGGAGGCGTTGCACCACATAATCCGGGCATTGAACACGTTGGGGGAGTCGGAATCGGGTCGTCTGCTTGTGCGCATGCCGGAACGTGCTGATACCATTCGCCAGTTGGCTTACCACCTGTACACCGTGTGCGAGAGAAAAAAATGGGCTGAAGACGCCCTCGCCTACAATGAGTTGATGACCTCCTGGCACAGCATTGCCGAAGAATCCCAGAAAGTCGGTCGTATTGGAACCCAAATATCTCTGGATCTTGGAGGGTAAGGACAAGAACATGACGATCACCCCCTTTGTCTCGAAGAAACCTTGGCAACTGCCAACTCAGCCATTTTCGCTTGGTGGCCTACCATAGTTTCATTAATTCTTGTAGCCTGATCGTCACCCGGTTTCAAGAAGTTGGTAGCTCAGCAGCTCCATTATACTCCAGGCGTGGTCCGTCAACCCAGCCGCCATG
>PEAK01000128.1 GCA_002753515.1 Magnetococcales bacterium | reverse complement strand
TTTCGGTTTGTTGGTGGGTCTGCTCCGCTCATTCTTTTCGAGTTCCTGACCTTGCGTTTAAGGATGCAAATATTGTAACATATCCGTAACAAATCAAAAGGTTAAATGTGACAAAGTAGAAGTAGGAAGGTTCTCTGGATCCCCGCTTTCGCGGGGATGACAATAACTGCACATTCCAAGATAGCTGCGGTTTAAATACAATAACAATAAATAATTTAAGAGGTATAATAATGCTTCAAAATATACGTATATCCTCACTTTTAGCCTTTGGTTTTGGACTCGTTCTCACGTTATTGGTTGTTGTGTCTGCTGGTGGTTATTCCGGCCTGTATAAAGCGGATCATGGGTTTACGGAATACGAAACAATCGCCAAAGAGACCAATCTGGCTGGTCAGTTACAAGCCAATATGTTGATGGTACAGATGGTTGTTAAAAATTTCATTATTAATGGGAATGAGAAAGAACTTGAAAGCTTCCATACCTATTACAAAAAAATGGAAGAATTTCTTCTGGAAGCCAAAAAGGAGATCGTCCAGCCAGAACGAAACAAAATGATCGCCAATATGGGTAGCTTAGCGGTGGAATACCAGAAGGGGGTTTTGGAAATCGTCGCACTGAACAAGCAAAAAGTGGCGTTGGTCGAAAAAGTCATGAATACCAATGGGGCAAAGATGCGGGAAGATATGACGGAAATCATGAAAACCGCCTATGCCGATCGGGATCCTTACGTGGCCTTTCTGGCGGGACGCATTCAGGAGCATGTCTTGTTGGTGCGATTGTTCGCCAATAAATTCTTGGACAACCACGACCAAAAAGCGGTCGAACGATTGGAATCCGAGATGCAAGGGGAAATGAAGGAGTATATCAACCTGCTGGACAAAACACTCCAGAATGCCAAACGCCGCTCCCTGTTCGCTGATTTTCAAAAGGATCTTGAAAATTATCATCAAGCCTTCAAAAAGTTGGTCGTCAATCTCCATGAACGCGACACGATCATTCACAACTCACTGGACCGGATCGGGCCAGAGGTTGCCAAAGAGGTGGAAGAGGTCAAACTGTCACTCAAAAAGGATCAGGATACCCTGGGTCAGCACATGGAAGAAGTAAACCGGGCCGCCATGTCGGTTATTTCCACGATGTCGGTACTGGCAATCCTTTTCGGTATTTTTTGTGGGTGGTTCATCACCCGCGCCATTCGCAAACCTTTGGGCGGCGAACCTCAAGCCCTGGCCAAACTCGTCAAGGCCATTGCTGAAGGCGATTTGACCGTCAATATCAAAGTCGAATCGGGTGATCAAACCTCCCTCAATGCATCGATGGCCGCCATGGTGGACAAATTAAAACAGATCATCAGTGAAATTTCTTTGGCATCAAATCAGGTTACCGCAGGCAGCAGCCAGGTTTCCGATACCGCGCAGGTTCTTTCCCAAGGGACTACCGAGCAAGCCGCCTCCGTGGAAACCACCTCGTCCGCCATGGAAGCCATCGGCAGCAGTTGCCAACTCAACACCGACAGCTCCAATACCACCCAGGAGGTTGCCATCAAGGCTTCCCGGGATGCGGCCAGGGGTGGTGATGCCGTCGATCAGGCGGTCACAGCCATGAAAGAAATTGCATCAAAAATCAGCATCATCGAAGAGATCGCCCGACAAACCAACCTGCTGGCTTTGAACGCCGCCATTGAGGCCGCTCGCGCTGGGGAACATGGCAAAGGTTTCGCCGTTGTCGCCGCCGAAGTGAGAAAATTGGCGGAACGCAGCCAGTTGGCCGCAGGGGAAATCAGCCATCTCTCCGCTTCCAGCGTCCAAATCTCGGAACAGGCCGGCGCAATCATTGGCAAACTGGTGCCCGATATCAAGGATACCGCCGAGCGTATCAAGGGTATCGCGGAATGCAGTCGTCAACAACGTGAGGGCATCGCGGAAATTTCCCAATCGGTCGCGCAACTGGATCAAGTGGTGCAACAAAATGCTGCGGCATCCGAACAATTGGCGGCAACTGCCGAAGAATTGAATTCCCAAGCGGAAGTGATGAGTCATACCATCGCATTTTTCAACATCGGGCATCATACCAAACCTGCCATCGGTGCTGTCGCTCACAAAACCAAGGGATTTGCCAAAGCACCGGTTGCCCCTATCCCCAAACGGAGTCAGCATAAAGCCCTGACTCACGCCGGCCACGGTTCCGCCGTTCAAAAAATGGGAGGAGTCGATTTGAAAATGGGCTCCGAAAAATACAGCGATGCCGAATTTGAATCATTCTGACCCCGCAATTCTTACATCGTCCGTTACGGGAATAACCGTACCACCCGTCTGACAAGTCACCTGACCAAGGAGGTGTGGCATCAACGCCTCCAAAGTCAGGTCACAGTCGGACTCGACTTCTCCGTCCCCATCCCATTCGCTCTCTTGAACATCCCGGCCATAAATGCAGGCACGGCAAGGCGGTGAACACCCGGGATTCCGACTTGTTTCCCATGGCGAAAGGATTATCATGGACTTCTGATAAGTGCCCGACTTTTCAAAGTTGCAGGATGATCGGATTGGCAGGGGGGAGCGACAAACGTGAAACAACGGCGATTGATCAGCTTTGACTGGGCCTTGAAACGGCTGCTGCGCAGCAAGGCCAATTTTGAGATCCTGGAGGGGTTCCTTTCCGAACTCCTGCGCGAGGATGTGCTCATCGTTGAAATCCTGGAGAGTGAAAGCAATAAGGAGACCCGCAACGACAAATTCAACCGTGTCGATCTCAAGATCAAAAACTCCCGGGGGGAAATGATCATCGTTGAGCTGCAATATGAGAGGGAATGGGACTATTTGCAGCGGTTACTCTTCAGCACGGCCAAAACCATCACCGAACACATGACCGAGGGCATGACGTACGCCAATGTCGTCAAGGTCATCACCATCAGCATTCTTTATTTCGATTTGGGGCGTGGCAGTGACTATATCTATGTCGGCAACACCACGTTCCGGGGGCTGCACACCCGAGAGGAGTTGGGGTTGGATGAGGGGCAAAAGGCTTTGTTTCAGCGCCCTTCGATTGCCGCACTGTTTCCCGAGCATTACCTGATCAAAGTGAGAAATTTTGATGATATCGCCCGGGATACCCTGGATGAGTGGGTCTATTTCTTGAAAAATTCCGATATCCGGGATGATTTCACGGCCCGTGGCCTGAAAAAGGCCAAAGAAAAGCTCGATGTCCTGCAATTGCCGGAGAGCGAACGCAAAGCCTACGAACGCTATCAGGAAGACCTGCATGACCAGGCGAGCTTTGTATTCTCCACCTATGGTGCGGGTAAATGGGAGGGACGACAAGAAGGGCTCCAGGAAGGTGCGCGGATTGGCGAGCAGAAAGGAGAACTGAAAGGCAAGACTGAAATGCTGACACGCCTATTGCAGCGCCGCTTTGGTAACGTGCCCGATTGGGCCGGAGAAAAAATGGCCAACGCCGAGTTG
>PEAK01000127.1 GCA_002753515.1 Magnetococcales bacterium | reverse complement strand
TCTATGTTGTTTTGGTGGGTCTGCGCCGCTCATTCTTTTTGCGTCCTCGACCTTGCGTTAAAAGTGAAACTATTATAGCATGTTCCAATAATTTCAAAAGGTTAAATGTGACAAAGTAGAATTAAGGGATCATCTTGGATGGTGTCAGCGGGTTTACAACAGCAACCCTTTCAGTCGGTAGATCATTTCCAATGCTGCCCGGGGTGACAGGGTATCCGGGTTGAGCCCCTGGAGCAGAGTCATCACTTCTGCTTCTTTTGGCTCGGGAAAGAGACTCATTTGTGCGGGATCGACCGCTTTCTTGCGACGGGGTGGGGGTGGTTTGACAGGGGGATGGGTGACGCCCCGGTCGCGTTGTTGCAACTGGGTAAAGATCTCCCAGGCGCGTTCTGTCACCAATACGGGCAAGCCGGCCAGTTCGGCGATGTGAACGCCATAAGATTGATCGGCGGCACCCGGAATAATGGTATGCAGGAACAGGGGCCGCCCTTCCGTTTCTCGCACTTCAACGGTCAGGTTGACCACCCCGGCCAACTCTTTTTCCAAAGCGGTCAATTCGTGAAAATGGGTGGCGAACAGCACCAATCCCCGACTGCTGGCTTGTAAGAACTCCACGACCGCCCAGGCGATGGCCAGTCCATCGTTGGTGGCGGTACCACGGCCAATTTCGTCAAGAATGACCAGGGATCGGGGCGAGGCATGGTGGAGTATGTAGGCGGTCTCGGTCATTTCCACCATGAAGGTGGAGCGCCCGCCCGCCAGATCGTCCGAGGCACCGATGCGGGTGAAAATGCGATCGGTGCGTGCGATGGTGGCCGTTTGGGCCGGTACGAAGGAGCCGGTGTGCGCCATCAAAACGATCAAGGCGACTTGTCGCATGAACGTTGACTTGCCCGACATGTTGGGTCCGGTGATGAGTCCAATGCGATGCGTACTCCGGTTTAATTGGGCATCATTGGCCATGAAATCGGTTGTGGCGAGGGCCTCGACAACGGGATGTCGCCCCTGGACAATGGTGATTTCGTCACCTTCGTGGAGGGTGGGACGGCAATAGTGGCGTTCAAAAGCGGTTTGGGCAAAGGTTGCCAGGCAATCCAGGACGGCGAGCATACGGGCGGTGCGTTGCAGATCACCAGCATGGACCACGACCTTTTGCAGCATGGACTCCAGCAGTTTCGATTCCAAAACGGTCAACTGTTCTTCGGCATCGAGAATCTGGGCCTCAAATTCTTTTAATTCCGGGGTGGTATAGCGCGTTGAACCCACCATGGTTTGTCGGGGTTGGTAATGGTAGGGGACTTTGTCCTTATGGTTGTGAGTGATGTCGATGGTATAACCGAACGATCGATGAAATTTGATTTTCAGGCTGGAAATACCGGTTTTTTCCCGCTCCTCAGACTCCAGGCGCATGAGGCTGTCGCGACCACCACCGGCCAAGTCGCGCAGCCGGTCCAATTCGGCATCATACCCGGGGCGGAAGACGGCGCCATCTTTCAAGGAGACCGGCAAGACTTCGACCAAGCTGGTGGCGAGTAATTCCAGAAGGGATTCGTAGCCCCCCAGGCTTCGCTGCACGGTGTGCAGTATTTCTGGCGGAGCATTTTCGCTGAGGCATGCCGCCAGATGCGGCAAAGTCGCCAGGGTATCGCGCAGAGAGCCCAGATCGCGGGGTGATGCACGGTTGAGTACGATGCGCCCCAGCAAACGTTCCAGATCGCGAACCTGCCCCAGGTGTTGTCGCAATGTATCGCGTGCCATGCCATGGTCCAGGAGCCATGCAACCCCATCCTGTCGTTTGTTAATCAAACCGATATCCTGCAGGGGGTAATTGAGCCATTGGCCCAACAGGCGTGCCCCCATGGGGGTCGCGGTTTTGTTCAGAATGTGCAGCAGGCTTCCTTCCCGATTGCCATCCCGCAGGCTGGTATTGATTTCAAGATTGCGCCGGCAACCATCATCCAGGACCATCCATTCCCCGGAGACGATGACCGACATGCCCTGGATATGGTCCAGGCTGCCACGTTGGGCGTCGCGGCAATAGGAGATTAAGGCGGCCGCTGCTGTTTGCCCCTCCACTGAGGCCTCCAGCCCAAAGCCTTCCAGGCTTGCAACCTGAAAATGTTCCAGCAGCGTGTTACGACCTTGTTGCGGGTCAAATTCCCAGGCAGGCCGCCGGGTGACCGTTTCCATCCAGGGAGTGATTGTATCGGGTGGTTCCCACCCCTGTGGAATGATGATTTCACGTGGATTCCAGGCCGATAACAAACCGGCACCATGATCCCAGGATTCGGCCAGTGCAACGCGCAATTCCCCGGTGGAGAGATCGAGACATGCCAACGCCGGGCCCCGATCACGTTTGCCGGGGGCGGCTATGGCTACGAGATGATTGTTGCTTTCCGGCTCCAGCAGGCTTTCTTCCGTCAAGGTTCCACGGGTGACGACGCGCAATACTTCACGTCGGACCGGGCCTTTGTTCAGTCCCGGGGGGTCCATTTGTTCGCAAATGGCGCACTTGAAGCCCGCCTCAATGGCCTTTTTCAGATATAAATCAAGATTACGAAAAGGGACGCCGCACATGGGGATATCCTCCCCTCCCGCCTTACCCCGGGCGGTCAGGGCGATATCCAGCACCTTGGAGGCGACTTTGGCATCTTCAAAGAAGAGCTCGTAAAAGTCTCCCATCCGATAAAACAACAGCGCATCGGGATGTTTGCCTTTGATTTCCCAATATTGGGCTACCATTGGCGGCAGGTGATCTTTCGATGTCATGTACGAATGAGGTAGACCAATCCAGGGGGGACAATGAATTCAGAACGTTCGGGGATCTCCACACAACTGCATTTTTCCGGCAAAGGGACATTGGAGATGCCGCAATAGTCGGCTTCGCGTTGATCGGAAGTGCGAATCCACGCAGGTATGGGGGCATTCTTGAACATCCCCAGGGAACGTCCTTTGGCGACCACCTTCCAGGCCGACTCATGATCATGGTAGATCACCTGCGCGGGACGTGCGGAGGTGAGCGTTCCGGGTTCGCCCGAGGGGTCACCGAAGGATGTGCCGTCACTGCTGATGGAAAACCCGCTCACAACATCCTTGAGGAAATAGAGGATGAGTCCCGCGAGTACCAGGAGGACCGTGGTATACAGACCCGGGCCAAAATCCATTTTTAATCCGGAGGCCAACAGCACATTTCCCAGGGCCACAATTGTGGCCAGGGCGAGAAGAATTTTTGTAAGACCCACGCGTTCACCTGTCCTTAAGCTGCCAGCTGTTTTGGGTCGATATTTCCATCATCCCGTTTGCACCAAGTATCCGGTTGGCCAACCCATGGCCTTAATTCTACTTTGTCACATTCATTAACCAGATGCAGATTCCTGTGTAACTCTTTGTTTAATATAGGCTAAATCAATTGAGATCTGGCGCTTTCTGTGACGCTCTTCCAGTTGACGGACTACCTC
>PEAK01000126.1 GCA_002753515.1 Magnetococcales bacterium | reverse complement strand
CCAACGCCTGGATGACCGTCTCTGGAGATTCCCCGGCCTCAACTCGCCGAACGGCTCGGATACGAATCTCTTCCAGAGTTTTATGGTTCAGTTTGCGCCCATCGGTATCGGTAACGTTCATACCCTGGAGTATAGCATATGTCGGCTATCCAATGCACGGATTAGTACATTTGTTCCAGAGTAGCATCGATCGCCTTGCCTTGGCTGGGTCCCGCCGCTGCTGTCCCGGCGTGGCGCAAGTCCCATCGGTCGAAAAGCCCCGCAAGCTGCGCACGGTAACGTCGCAGGAAGGCGGTATCCTCATCGTTATGATGGGTCTCAATATCCAGAGAATTTGGCGGAACCTGTTGCGATACACAACCACCGTGCAAAGTGTTTGCGTATGGCTTATCTTCACTAGGATCTTTTCCCCAGCCCCCCAGATCAAATTCCCCAGGTGTTGGACGCCTTGAATCATAAACAAGGCTTTGTACCGCAAACTTTGTCCCCTCAATGGTTATGATGCGGCAGGTGTTGGGATACTCTTCTTCCCTTTGCGAACGTTCCACTCCAAGGCTACCAGCGGCCAGCAGATGGGTTCCACCCTCATTCCAGGGGATAAAATCGTTTTTATTCTTGTGCTCATGTCCATGCAGAATCAGACAAACTTGACATTGCCCTGCAAGTTGCTTCAACCATCCTTCCATCTTTCCGTCCAGGTTGTGGTGCAGGGCGACGATGCGTAGGGGCGGGTGTTTTTTGCTTCCGTCCCGCCAATAATCCATAACTTTCTTAACTTTTATGGGGTCAAGATCGCCAACATGGTCCGTATCTCGATGGGATTCGGCATGGTTGGAATTGAAAGTGGCTATGGCTACTCCCAACTCAGGATATTCCACAAGCAATGGACCATGGACATCCCTCAAGCGGATACGGCTGTCTTGGGCATTTTCCATGAAAGAATCAAAAAAATCATTATAGTTGGATAATTTTTTCACCTGAATGGCAGCGCAGAATACTTCTTCGCTGAATTTCTTTTCATCCCGCAAATCTTCTTCTATTCTTTTGCAGAATTTTCGGGATACATCATGGTTGCCAGGCAGGAGGATGAACCGCTCCCTGGAGATCTTCAGGGATTTTTCCAGACTGGTAAGGAATGTCGTCACCTCAGCATATTCAATTGGCAAAGCCTGAAAAACCATGTCGCCGGTGATGATAACCAGATCCGGGGCATTGTTTTGCAGGTATTGCCGCACCGACGCACCCAGCACCGAGGCCAAGTGTTCGGGAGTGGTGTCCTTGAAGCGGGATTGGGGGCCGAAATGAAGGTCAGAAAGGTGAAGAATACGCAGCATGTTCAGAATGGCCTCTTCGCAATATCGGTGGAATGACCGTTGTACGTTTGGAATGACGAGTAACGAATGGAAAGTTAATGACGGGACGAACTCCGAGAGGAAAATCAGTCCCCCCGGAGTCCGTCTTGTCATTTATTTCATGGTTTTACCGATTTCTCCGGGACATACACCACGACACCCCCCTTGGGCACGGTGAGTTGGATAGCGCTGCCATTGCGGGCAGTCACCTGGGTCTTCAGGCCCATGTTGTTTGGATCGGTGGACAGGACGCATTGAAAAAAGCTCCCCGGGGCATTCAGGAAGGCATCCACGGTGACCCAAACGGTCAGTGAATTGGTTACATCGGTATTGACGGCAACCAACACCTCCTCATCGGCAAACAAACGCGACCACGGTACCACAGAACGAATCTGACCTCCAATCATAATCGGCGGACCAAAGGTATCGGGATCCCCGCTTGTGGAAATATCCCGCAAATATTGCCGGCCACGACGCAAGGATTGATAGGTTTTCCGTACCTGAGCCAGTTTGGCGATGAGTTGGTAGGCACCATGGGTTTCGTTGAAAAAGTGTACCCCCGAGCTTCGCAGGGAGCCGAACGGTCCCCCGAACATGCATTCACGCAAAAAGCGATCGCTATCACCCTGGCCGTTAAACTGCTGTTCGGTGCCGTAATACACGCACGGCACACCCATCGTCAAAAGGTTGAGCGCCAAAGAGGCCGGCAGGTAGAGGTGGGGGTTGGCCATGCCGGGATCGCCGCAAAAACGAGCCTTGCTGTTGCCACGGAAGACCTGATCATGGTCGTCGATCATGGTGACCACGTGACCGCCAAACCATTTGTGACTGCTCTTGCCCACGACCTCGGAATTGCGGAATAGATCGAAATAGTCCGATGGATTGCGGTAACCCTTGGCGACGTAATGCAGCTTGTCCGGGAGGTCGTCGATTCCCAGGGCGGCATCCAGTCCGGTTTCCTCCAGACGGGTAAAAGCGTTATCTCGCCCGCCCGTAATTTCCCCCACCAGGAAAAACCGCTCTTTGCCAATGCTTTGTGCGTATTCGTGAATGATGGTCACAAAGGCCCTGACAGCCCCCATGTCCATATGTTTGACTGTATCGAGACGATAGCCATCGATATCGGCAAAGGCGATCCAATAGCGATAGCTGTCGCACAATGCGGTGAATGCCGGTGATGCAGCATAGCGGGATTGATCGCCGCCGGGATAGTAACCGTGGGTGATGTCTTTCAAACTGCAAAAGTCACCCTCCAGGTATTCCGGGAAGTAGTCCCAGTTGTTGATGCGCCCCTTGCGCGTAAAGGTATCGGGTGCTTGCAATTCTTTGGGCCAAATAGCATCGTCCATGCCCGGATTGGCGTTGGCGGCAAAGGGGAGACGTGGATTTCCGTATTGGTCACGAAAGCCCGCTACCGGAAAGTGACCCCCGTTCCAAAGAGGCTCACTGTTTCCTCCTGAATAGGCAAACACGTCCCCGGCGTGATTCAAAATAATGTCAAGGATGACATAAATTCCATGACGATGGGCCGTTTCCACCAATTCTTTTAAATCATTCGCCGTGCCGAAGTGGGGATCGACATCCAAAAAATTTTGTATGCCGTAGCCATGATAGCTGCCGTCATCATGGCTACGCTGCTTGAATACCGGGCTGATCCAAATGGTGGTGATCCCCATGCGGGCCAGATAACCCATTTTGCTGGTCGCCCCTTTGAGCGTACCGCCGCACCATTGCCCACCTGCCTGGTACCACACGTTCCAATCGGCCTTGCTGGCATCGGTATTGATGTTAAACAAAGGCGTCGTTCCCTGGGTGACCATGGAACCATTGTTATCGCAATAGCCCTTTTCCCGATTATCGGAAAAACGATCCAACATCATGAAATAGAGCAGTTGGTCTTCCCAGGATTCCGGTGACGGGGTATAACGACGTTTCTGAAGTTCTTTCCAATTGATATCCGATGTGCTTGTAATGGGTTGCAAAGCCATAAAATTCCCCTCATGGTGGTTGACTGGATACGATTTCAGGCTTTCTCGATGATATGAAGCTTGCTGACAGGTACAATACTCTGATATCCATTGTCAATAATTATTGTCAGGATGAGTTTTTTTCTTGGTGGCCTGCCACAGTTTCATTAATTGATTAGTTGTGCTACAAAGGCTTTCTCGTTGACGTAACTTGGAGGAAGTCATGGCCACCACTGAAATTGCCCATGATGCTGTTTGCGTAAACCCGAAGTGTGATGAATACGGCGTGGAAGGCCGGGAGAATGTGACCGTTCGGAGTCGTTATGG
>PEAK01000041.1 GCA_002753515.1 Magnetococcales bacterium | reverse complement strand
CTGATAACGAACAATCTGTGTTGGATGAATTAGCCGTGAAACGCAATGGTTAATTGATTTGTACGTGAAAACAATTACCTGCATGAACTTCGCCGGCCTGAGAAATGTGACAAAGTAGAAATAATTGTTCAGGCGTGTTTCGAGGTCGTGTGCCGAGCTGCGGAATTGCCCCTGCAACCCGGACTCATGATTCAGCCCCCGTTTTTCCCATTCCTGGACGACTTGTTGAAAGTCGCCATGATAACTACGTATCAGTTGGATGATTTTCTCAGCCAGTTCTGACAGGTCCTTTTCGTTGAGTTTGGCTGCAAGCGTGGCTAATTCCCGGGCGGTTGTTTCCACACATTGTGTTTGATCAGATACTTTTTTCTGATATTCCAGTTCCTTTCGTATGAGGAAATCTTTCTCCGCCCGTCGAGCCTGCAACATGCAAACACCGATACCGGATGCCATATGGTCGATATTGTTATAGTGTTCCAGCAAGTTGCGTGATAAAGTCGACTGCCTGATGTTATATTCATAGATATTACTGATAATGAGAATGGCCAGAAGCGGTGTGCCAATAATGAGACCTAGCTTCGTCTTAAATTTAAGATTTGAGATGCGCATGGCATTATATACCCGTATTGTTGATAGACTAAAATTACACATTATGATCATGTATAAAAGGAACGTGGTTACAATATCATGTTGTTGATTCTTTGTAAACGAACGTTCTTTTCGTCCCCATGGCAAGGATGGGCTGATCCATCGTGCCAAATTGTGGGACGATGTTATTGAGATAAAAAAAGCGGCATGAATCCGTTCCGATTCCGCCGCTCAAGATTTTCCGTCACGAAGTTGTTGGATCAGCGCACCCCCAACAAAGCCAGCATGATACCCCCAGAGATCGCGGTACCGAACACCCCTGCCAGGTTGGGTCCCATGGCGTGATAGATCAGGTAATTTTCCGGGTCATCTTTGATGGCCACGGAATGGGTAACCTTGGCGGCGATGGGAACCGAGGCAATACCCGCCGATCCCAGGAGAGGGTTGATTTTAACCTTCAAGAACAGGTTCATCACCTTGGCACCCACCACCCCGGATCCGGTTCCGACGACGAAAGCCAATAGCCCCAGGAAGATGATTTCCAACGTTTTGATGGTCAGGAAGGAGTCGGCGTTCATGGTGGAACCGATGGCCAGGGTCAAGACGACGATGATGACGTTCATGATTTCGTTGGCTGCCGACTTGGCCAAGCGACCGACGACGAGGACTTCTTTGAACAGGTTGCCGAGCATGAGCATGGTGATCAGCGGTGCGACGGGTGGGAAGAACAGGTTGACGATGATACCGATGACGATGGGGAAGACGATTTTTTCCAACCGGGTCACCGGACGCATGGTTTCCATGCGAATCAAACGTTCCTCCTTCGTGGTGAGGAGTTTCATGACCGGGGGTTGGATGAGCGGCATCAAAGCCATGTAGGAATAGGCGGCCACCGAGATTTGTGGCAACAGATGGGGGGCCAGTTTCATGGTGACGAAGATGGCCATGGGACCATCGGCACCACCGATGATGCCGATGGCTCCCGCCTCCTGGATGGTGAAGCCGATCATTTTGGCGATAATGAGGGCGACAAAAATACCCAAATGGGCCGCCGCCCCCAATATGACCAGTTTGGGATTGGCGATCATGGGACCGAAGTCGGTCATGGCACCGACACCAAAAAAGATCAGCGGTGGCACGATCAACAGCTCCAGGCCCCGGTGGGCCAGGGTGAACAGACCATTTTCCGAGATCAGGTCGGATCCAGGGACATTGGCGATGACGCAGGCGAAACCGATGGAGACCAGCAGCAATGGTTCAAAGTGCTTGGCGACTCCCAGGTAGATCAAGATGCATCCCACCCCCATCATGACCGTGTTGCCCCACCATAAACTTTCAAAGCCCGTCTGCTTGTACATGGCCAGGAAAAATGTATTGGTCATGTCGATGAAACTTAAATCAGCCGTCATTTTATCACCTTTACGAGAGTATCTTAAACCGCAGCTATCTTGGAATATGCAGTTATTGTCATCCCCGCGAAAGCGGGGATCCAGAGGATTTTCCTACCTTCCCTGACTTTCTGGATTCCCGCTGAAGCCTGCCCCCGAATGCCTGAATCGGGGGCGGGAATGACGCAGGAAAACTACATATCCCGCGATGGTTGCGGTTTAACGGTTCATGCCGTCACATGCCGCGTTGTTAAGAGGTTTACAGGCTTGACACCTCCCCTTCTTGCAGCTCCAACCAGTAAACCCGGTTTCCTGAATCGCTCTATCAGGGGTGTCCTTTCCGCAGTTTGGCTTCATCAACCTTGAAATAACGGTTGAGGATCGGGAACCAGGCCAGGACGATGCCGATTCCAGCGATCATGAAGAAGCTTAATATAAAATCGATAAAGCTCAGGATGAGTGCCCCGGTAACTGTATCAGGAACCATTATTTCCTCCTTAATTGATAATTTTTACGGTCTCTTTACTGAATATTAATGCATAAAAAAATTATAAACCATATTTATAACTGCTTAATACAGTAAAAATACAAGTCAAAGAGTATCAATACGGCAGTATTTTCTCAATAGTTCGTAAAATAGTCCAGAGGTGTCGATTTTTTTTTGCTACAAATGGGATCCAACCTGCTGGTGCGATCAAAACACGGGGGCTGGCATGAGGGTGAGGGCGGAGTGTGACTACGTGGGGGAGGGGTCTACGCTGTAACAACAGGTATGGCCATGATCATCTGGCCGGGACGGTTATGATGTGGGAGTGGGAAAAATGAAAAAGGCCGCTTGCGCGGCCCTTCTCACGATACGGGAAACGGAAATGGATTCTGAAGATCAATTGCCCATTATTTAACGGGTCCAACCATGGCGATGAGCGTTGCAGCCAGGATGGCACTGGTGATGACCCCACTGACATTGGAACCCAAGGCTTGGGGCAGGATCATGCATTCCGGGTTGGCCGAATTGGCACTTTTTTGCGCCACCTTGGCACAGGTCGGAACACAACTGACACCGGCCAAACCAATCAGGGGATTGTATTTTTTCCCATAGTAAAAATAGAGTATGTACCCACCGATAATGCCGCCGATGGCTGAGATGGTCAGCGCCGTGATGCCGAGAATCAACAAGCGGAAAACGACCGGGTTCATGATGGTGGCCGCTTCACACAGAATGCCCAGGATCAGCCCCAGGAAAAAAGTGGCACCGTACAGAACGGTATTGGAAAAAAGATTGTGAAAATCTTTGAGTCCCGCCTCACGCACCAGAACTCCCAGGAACACCGAAAGGAACAGGGGGGCGGCCACCGGGAACAACAGGCACAACAGGATGCAGGTGATGATGGCGAACACCATCTTTTGGCCGGGGGTAATATTGGAAGGTTTTTCAATGGGCATGGGTATGCCACGGATACTGGCCGGTACCAGCAGCTTGATCAGATAAGGATAGCCACCATAGGTCAGCCCCAGGTAAAGGTAGGCCACGACCGTGATGGGGACAAAGATATCCGGGGCCAGCATGAGGGAAGAGAACAGCACCATGGGACCATCGGCACCACCGATGGTCGAGGTGGCGGCTGCGGCCCCTTCGGGCAGACCGATGGCAACCCCCAGTGGAAAGACGACGATGGTGCCCAGCTCGGCGCAAACGGCGAGAAACATGCTCTCGAACGGGCGTCGCATCACATAACCGACATCCAGCAAGGAACCAATCCCCATGAATACCAGACAGGCGATCAAACCGTTGGAGAAAGTGAAGATGTAAATGGGCTGTAAAAAGTCCACCTGGAGTATATAGGTCAGCTTTTCACCTTCGGAAATCAACGGGTTGAGGAACAGGGTCCCCTTATCACCCTGCTGGGGCAGATTCATCGAGGGTGGGACGAACATGACGCCAGCATTCACCGCCGACATACCCAATCCCATGGGCACCATCAACAGGGGTTCCAACACCCCTTTGTGACCCAAATAGATCAGAACGCAACCCAAGCCCATGAGAAAAAGACGGGCCCAGGCGATTTCCGGCTGGGTGTGAAACGAGGAGACCAACGTACTGATGCCTTGAAACAGGTCCAACGGGTTAATATCCACTGCAACTCCTCCTGGTACACGATGTAACGTTATACGACACGATCAATGCAGCGCCCATCCGGGGATTCGCGGACGCCGTTTGCTGATTACGGAATCCTGATGGATCAACGGCGAATGTCGTGGGATGCCAAATGCTGTGAACGACCGATCGTGGTCCAATTCTTATTTTTGATTTCTTCGGCTTCGTCGATGCGGACGACACGGCCTCCGGCGACCATCTGTGCGGCGGCGGTGATGGCGACCAGATGGTGGGCGGGTAGGCCTTTGATGACGGTGGACGCTGGTGGCGGTTTCACGGAGGTGGCGACCTGAGCGGATGCTTTGGGCGATACCTCAGTTTTTTCGGCAGCGCGGTTGAAAAGGCTTACGATGACCTTGATCACCACTGCTACGAAAAAGGCGATGATCGCCAGCAACAGATATGCATACAACGATTTCATGATAACTTGATGAAGCATTGGAACTCCTTTACGAAATGGCTTTCCCTTTCGGGCATCACAACGTCTTGACCAATCGAGGCTATCCGCCACCCCTCCAGACGGTACCTGGCATCCGATTTTGAACTTTACGGAAACTTTCTACCCGTATTGACCAAATAAGTCAATTGAAAGCATCAATATAGACCTTATCGCCTCTCTCATTTCAACTGTATGGTATTAATATTTCATCATGAATCCATCCGGAAAAAAAGGCTCCCCCCTCTCTACCCCTACCCGACACGGTCAGTGGTTTTGGGATGGCGTGGACATAGGGGTTTGCACCGATGGGGTACCGGTATGGTACCGGTCTGAGGAAGGGTGCCAACCCGCCAGGGACAGGAGGACGAAGAAACCGATGGTGTAGGCGATTGTCACATGATAGCCGTCCTTGACCCATTTGCCGACCGATTTGGCTTCGGGGAACATATTGGTCAGGGCGACGCCCGCCGAGGAACCGAACCAGATCATCGAGCCGCCGAAACCCACGGAGTAGGCCAATGCCCCCCAGTCGTAGCCCCCTTGTTTGATGGCCAGGGCGGTGAGTGGGATGTTGTCGAACACGGCGGAGACGTAGCCCAATCCCATGGCAACCGGCCAGGAAGCGGGGGGTAATTTTTCCACGGGCATCAGGGAGGCGCACAATACCAGGGAGAGGAGGAAGATACTCCCCTTGAAGGTTTCCGGCATGATTTTCCACTCGGGTTGGCGCAGGGGGATGGAGACCAGCAAGGCTGCCCAAACGCCGACGCCAATAAAGGGGAAGGTATCGGAAATTTCGTTGAATTTCAGGTTGACCACCATATTGACCAGGATTGCCACCACCAGGATGAAGGCGACCAGGGCGATGCGAACGACATCGACTTTGACAACTTCGCCATGGGGAACGCTGATGGGGGAATATTTATCCTGTTGTATGGCGGCGGGGATGCCGCAAATGAACAGGGCGATCAACGCACCGGCATAGGCATGCAACACCGCAGCGGGGCTGATGCCCGCGATCCACATCATGGTGGTGGTGGTGTCCCCGACCACGCTTCCCGATCCTCCCGCGTTGGAGGCGGCGACGATGCCGGCGAGATAACCGATATGCACCTTGCCGCGAAACACCGTTCTGGCAATGGCACCGCCAATCAAAGCGGCGGCGATGTTATCCAGAAAGCTGGAAAGTACGAAGACCATGCATAATAGGACGAAGCCGCCCTTCCACCCCCCGGGGATGAAGCGGGGCAGAACATCGGGGACTTTGCTGTGTTCGAAATGATTGGAGAGAAGGGCGAAGCCCATGAGCAGGCAAAACAGATTGGCCAAGGTGACCCATTCATGTTGAAAGTGCAGTCCCAAACCCGTCAAGCCCGTGCCGTATTTGAAACCAGCGAAAAATACTTTGTAAAGGACGATGGTCGTTGCCCCGATCAGGCCCACTTGCAGCGTGTTTTCGCTGAACAGGGCCACACCCAACAAAACCAGGGCGAAAAGGATGAAATCCAGGGGGATACCGAGTAGGGACGGTCCCGCAGCGACCGCGGCGGTGGGTTCAGCCCAGGCTGTAACGGGCATTAAGGCCAAAGCCAGGAAAAGAAGAAAAGCACGTTTCATGTCAAGCTACCTTGGTTGAGAGGAAAAATAACGACAACATGTTGAATCTCAATTGAATAATGGCACTATACCGGATAGACGCCACACATATTGGAAACATAAACATCTTAATACAAAATTAATAACAGATAAAAAATTCCCCTTCTGGACATCCAGTATTTTGCGCGCACTGTACAGTAAGTTTGCCTCATCATCAATGCACCGTCATGGGGATCCCTTCTGAAGAATTCATATAAAATATTGAAAAAAAATAATAAAAATATTATGAACGCCTGGATTGAGTTCCTATCCCGACTCAGGGGCGGTCCAGAAAGGTATCGATAACATCCAGGCCCTATTTTTTAATATATTGTTTTATAATGAAAATATATATAAAAGACAAACTTTATGAAAAATTTACTATAAAATTAACAATCTAAACCGCAGCTATTTTGGGATGCGTAGTTTTTGTCATCCCCGCGAAAGCGGGGATCCAGAAGATCTTCCTACCTTCCCTGACTTTCTGGATTCCCGCTTTCGCGGGAATGACGCAGGAAAACTACATATCCCGCGATGGTTGCGGTTTATATATCTATCAATGAAAATTTGTAGTCCAGGGTTCGTAGCCCCTGGATTGCCGCGTCCCCGGGGACGATTCTGCGGAAAATCCTTTGAAGCCGACGATTGGCAAAATAGTGATGTGGAAAGGATCTTTGACCCGGAGGCGATCACATGGGCGTTGGGAAGCGCCATAAAAAAAAAGGCCGCTGTGAGAGCGGCCTTGATTGAACACCCGATGACGGGTGATTCGAGGAATTGAATCGAGGATTATTTGACGGGTCCCACCATGGCGATGAGAATGGCGGCGAGGATGGCGGTGGTGATCACGCCGCTGACATTGGATCCCAGGGACTGGGGCAGAATCATACACTCCGGATTGGCCTCATTGGCGCTTTTTTGCGCCACCTTGGCACAGGTGGGGACGCAGCTAACCCCGGCCAAACCGATCAGGGGGTTGTATTTCTTGCCATAGTAGAAATAAAGGATGTAACCGCCGATGATGCCACCGATGGCCGAGATGGTCAACGCCGTTACACCGAGGACCAGCAAGCGAAACACGACCGGGTTCATGATGGTGGCCGCTTCACACAAAATCCCCAGAACCAGCCCCAGGAAAAAGGTGGCACCGTACAGCACGGTATTGGAAAACAGGGTATGAAAATCCTTGAGCCCCGCTTCACGCACCAGCACTCCCAGGAACACCGAAAGGAACAGGGGTGCGGCCACCGGGAACAACAGGCACAACAGAACGCAGGTGATGATGGCGAACACCATCTTTTGCCCGGGGGAGATTCTGGAAGGGGGTTCAATGGGCATGGGTATACCACGAATGCTCTTCGGCACCAGCAATTTGATCAGATAGGGATAGCCTCCATAAGTCAGGCCCAGGTAGAGGTAGGCAACAACTGTAATGGGGACGAAAATATCCGGGGCCAACATGAGGGAGGAGAACAACACCATGGGACCGTCCGCCCCACCGATGGTCGAGGTGGCGGCTGCGGCCCCCTCGGGCAGGCCGATGGCAACCCCCAGCGGGTAGACGACGATGGTTCCCAATTCGGCACAAACGGCCAGGAACATGCTTTCAAACGGGCGCCGCATCACATAGCCGACATCCAGCAAGGAACCGATCCCCATGAACACCAAGCAGGCGATCAAACCGTTGGAGAAGGTGAAGATGTAAATGGGCTGTAAAAAATCGACCTGGAGTATATAGGTCAGCTTTTCACCCTCGGAAATCAATGGATTGAGGAACAGGGTCCCTTTGTCCCCCTGTTGGGGCAGATTCATCGAGGGTGGGACGAACATCACGCCGGCATTCACCGCCGACATGCCCAACCCCATGGGCACCATCAACAGGGGTTCCAATACCCCTTTGTGCCCCAGATAAATCAACACACAACCGAGGCCCATGAGAAAAATACGGGCCCAGGCGATCTCCGGCTGGGTGTGGAATGAGGACACCAGCGTACTGATGCCTTGAAACAGATCCAACATGTTAATATCCACTGCAACTCCTCCTGGTACACGATGTAACGTTATACGACACGATCAGATTGGCTCAGTTATGACATCCATTCCGCCCACGGGATGGCAGCTCATCGGCGGATGTCGTGGGACGCCAAGTGTTGCGAACGACCGATTGTGGTCCAGCTCCTGTTTTCGTCGGCCTCGTCGATTCTGACGATGCGCCCGCCAGCGACCATTTGCGCCGCTGAAATAATGGCTACCAAGTGGTGGGCGGGTATTCCTCTGATATTGGCGGACACCGGGGATGACGCCGGAGTGAAAGCGGCCTGAACGCCGCCCCCGGGCGACGATTCATTTTTTTCAGCGGCGCGGTCGAACATGCTGACGATGATTTTGATGACAACGGCTACGAAAAATGAAATGATGGCCAACAGTAAGTAGGCATACAGCGATTTCATGATGACTTGATGCAGCATTGGAACTCCTTCACTAAATAATCATAACCTTTTTGGCATGCCGCTGTGGCGATCCGATCAAGCCGGGCTGTTTCCACAAGGTACAATGCCCCACATTCCCGTTTGCGGTGTCATTTCTTCTCCGCCGCTCGATCAAACATGGAAACGATGACCTTGATGACAACGGCTACGAAGAAGGAGATGACCATCAACAAGAGATACGCGTATAAAGATTTCATGATCACCTGGTGCAACATAGTGGACTCCCTTGCCTTGCATTGAAATGAAACCTGATTTCCCGCATGGCCCCGTTTCCCGAGAGGTCGGGGTTGGATTCATGTAAGCGGCCATGGACGTTGCGACCCCGGGGTTCAATGACCGGGAGCCGGTGTTGTTGTCTGGGTTTGTACCGTCGGTGCATCGGTATGGTACCGGTCTGAGGACGGGTGCCAACCCACGAGGGCCAAGAGAACGAAAAATCCGATGGTGTAGGCGATCGTCACGTGATAGCCGTCCTTGACCCATTTACCGACCGATTTGGCTTCGGGGAACATGTTGGTCAAGGCGACGCCCGCTGAGGAGCCGAACCAGATCATCGAGCCGCCGAAACCCACGGAATAGGCCAGCGCCCCCCAGTCGTACCCCCCTTGTTTGATGGCCAGGGCGGTCAGTGGGATATTGTCGAAGACGGCGGAGACGTAACCCAGTCCCATGGCCACCGGCCAGGAAGCGGTGGGAAGTTTTTCCACGGGCATCAGGGAGGCGCACAAAACCAACGAAAGGAGGAAAATACTCCCTTTGAAGGTTTCCGGCATGATGCCCCATTCGGGTTTGCGCACCGGAATGGAGACGATGATGGCGGCCCAGACGCCAACGCCGATGAACGGGAAGGTATCGGAAATTTCGTTGAATTTCAGGTTGACCACCATGTTGACGACGACAGCCACGACGAGGATGAATGCGACCAGGCCGACCCGGGCGACATCAACTTTGACGGATTCGCCATGGGAGACGCTGATGGCGGAATATTTATCCTGCTGCATGGCGGCGGGGATACCGCAGATGAACAGGGCGATCAACGCACCGGCATAGGCGTGGAACACGGCACTGGGGCTGATTCCGGCGATCCACATCATGGTGGTGGTGGTGTCACCGACCACGCTTCCCGACCCCCCCGCGTTGGAAGCGGCGACGATGGCGGCCAGATAGCCGATATGCACTTTGCCGCGAAACACCGTCCTGGCAACGGCGCCACCGATCAACGCCGCAGCGATATTATCCAGGAAGCTGGAGAGGACGAACACCATGAACAACAGGACGAAACCGCCCATCCACCCCCCGGGGATGAAACGGGGCAGGATGTCGGGAACCTTGCTTTGTTCAAAATGATTGGACAACAAGGCGAAGCCCATGAGCAGGCAGAACAGATTCGCCAAAGTGACCCATTCATGTTGAAAGTGCAGTCCCAATCCCGCCAAGCCCGTGCCGTACTTGAAGCCGGCGAAAAAGACTTTGTAAAGGACGATGGTCGTTGCCCCGATCAGGCCCACTTGCAGCGTGTTTTCGCTGAACAGGGCCACGCCCAACAAAACCAGGGCGAAAAGTATGAAATCCAGTGGGATACCGAACAAGGACGGCCCTCCTGCGGCCGCTGCGGCGGGTTCGGCCCAGGCTGTGACGGGTATCAAGGCCAGGGCCAGGAAAAGAAGTAAAGCGCGTTTCATGTCAAGCTACCTTGGTTGAGGGGGAATAGAACGACAATATCTTGGTATACATAGGTAATAACAATATTTTCATTGGCCGGGTTGCGCCGGTGTTTATATGGGTAATATATGCTTCTTTAAACAAATTTATCGACAAACATACAAAAATATTAACCGCGAAAAGGTACCACAATAGCCGATATGTCTGTCAACGTAATTTTTTCACGATAGGCCATTATCCGTCAAATATCTTGTAAAATATTGATAAACAATAAAATATTAATAATTTCACTCCCATTCATTTCTCTGGAAAATCTGTCATGCTTTATCAGTCACTGCTGGCATCAGCATTTTTGCTTTATTTTGTACCATTACACATAAATTTAATATAAAGATAGTGAGGAGATATCATTATTGAAAATATGGGGGCAGTGGGATTATGGCAAACGGGTATTGTATCATCTATTTATTTTTAAAAAGATTTGAACATTACGACGCAAGCTTCATGACCGAATCCGTGGCGATGAAAATTTTACTCTATATTTATACCGTGATTTCCATATCAGCTTTGCCCCATGGCCCTGCGCCGTTCGCGGACCACCAGGGCATGTAAAAATCTCCTTTATCCCGAAAAATTGTGCATCCAGGTTGCGATAAGATCTGTCCAATGGTCACTTCCGGTGGTAACCTGGAGGGTACGGTTGGTCGGAGTTGCCGACTGCAACGCAACTTGAAGGAGAAAGGAATGTTCAATAAAAAAAATGTTACCGGAAAAGCTTGGATGGCGACCGGCCTCCTGGCCTTGGTGGCCACCTTTTCAAACATCCCGACAGCCGCCGCCTATGATCGTGAAGAAGGGGTGGAGTGGGTTGCCTGCATCTTCAACCGGGATCATGACTCCAGGGAGGTTTCCGTAACCTGGATCGGGGAACGTGGGAGAAAGGAACAGTGTAGCGCCAGTGCCACCATCCAACCCGGAGAGTTTTATCCGTTCACCTGTCGCTTTTACAAAAGCCACCCCCGGGTGAAGGTGCGGGTCTACGGTCACAGTGGCCGCGTACGTATCGAAGGGGACATCAACGTGGCTGCTGGAGATGGCGAGCGTCGGCGCTGTGATCGGAATAACTCATCGACCATCGCGAGAATGGACGAAGACCTGATTCTTAAATCGGGCATTCCCCGTGGCGAACGTCACGAGCAACATCAACGTTATAACAGTCAGTATTAGTGATTAAACCGCAACCAACACGGGAAACGTAGTTTTCCAGTGTCATTCCCGCGAAAGCGGGAATCCAGAATGAGTTGGCACGGCCGAAACGATGATCAAGACCGGTTTTACGGAACCAGCCTTGATCATCGTTTCGGCCAATGCTCACGGAAGATGCTTCGACACCGTCTGGATTCCCGCTTTCGCGGGAATGACGAATAGCTGCTGCTATCTTGGACGATTTTCTCGTCATTCCCGCGAAAGCGGGAATCCATCATGTCCCCGGTTCCCCCTCGATCAAGTCCAGCCGCAATCGATGCAGTTCGGGCAAAAGGTCTTTGAGAACCTTTCTCGCCCCCTCCCAAGTCTTTCATTGCCACTTTGCCCTTCAAACGAATCGCTCGGGTTTTTGTTCTCGCAGCCCCTGGGATTGCGGTTGATCGCCTCCCTGGAACTCGGCGACCAGTTCATGAAAGGGGTGTCGCATTATTTACCATGCGACATCTTTTGCATGCCCCGGTAATTGATTCATTCCCAGTGGTTAACGATGATGAGCCACTTGGATACATCGGGAGTGTCGCAAAATGCGACAACACTTTCAAGGGAAGGGAAGTCCGGCTGATTCAATGTCAAAGTATAGATATATAACAAAATAAATGAAAGCGTCCAATCTGGCGCGAAATGTGATTCTATCAACACATGAAATCAAAGGCATCACAGCGCAACCAGGATGGAGGAGAACGCTAAGATGAGTTTTATGACCATACCCCAGCGCCGACAACGTTTGAACCGCAGTACCCTGGCGGTGCCCGGGTCCAATCCACGCTTCATCGAAAAGGCGGCCAGCAGTCAGGCCGATGTCATTTTCTTCGATTTGGAGGATTCGGTTCCACCGGATAACAAGGAGCAGGCGCGCAAAGATGTGATTGCCGCCCTCAATGATTTGAATTTTGGTGGCAAGAGCCTGTCGGTCAGGATCAACGGTCTGGATACCCACTACATGTATCGCGATGTCGTGGATCTGGTGGAGCAAGCGGGGCATAAACTGGATCTGATCCTGGTGCCCAAGGTGGGATGCGCCGCCGATATCTACGCCGTGGACATGCTCTTGACCCAGATCGAACGGGCCAAGGGGATCCAGAAAAGAATCGGCATTGAAATGCTGATTGAAACGCCCCTGGGGATGCAAAATATCGACAGCATTGCCGCCGCCTCCCCCAGGAATGAAACCATCTTGTTCGGTTCCGCCGACTACGCAGCGGCTACCAACATGCAAATCACCATGATCGGTGGTCCCAATCCCGACTATCACATCCTCGGCTCCGCCGATGCCCAGGGGCACCGTTCATCCCATTGGCAGGATATGTGGCATTATCCGCATGCCCGCATTGTCGCAGCGGCACGGGCCAATGGTTTGCGTCCCGTGGACGGTCCCTTTGCCGACATCAAGGATCCCGATGGTTGGATGGCGGCGGCCAAACGGGCCAAAACACTGGGATTCGAAGGCAAAATGGTCATCCATCCCAGTCAGGTGGAGATGGCCAACGATTTGTTCAAACCATCGGAAAAAGAGATGGAACAGGCACGGCGCATCCTCGCGGCCATGGAACAGGCGGAAAAGCAAGGGGCGGCGGCGGTCAGCCTGGATGGCAAAATGATTGATATCGCTTCCATCCGTCAGGCGGAAGCCGTTGTCCGAAAGGCGGAATTGGCGGCTGCCAAGAAGGCCTGAACAGTATAACCATAACATAATCCATGATCCCCCGACGTATATCTTGAGTCCGGGAATGACCTTTAGGAGAGAGAATCCATGAAGACCCCCTCAGCATTTTACAAGCCCCTCGCCATCGGCGCCCCCCAACCCATGCGTGAGCTGCCCATCACCCTGGAGCGGACCATCCATTTCCTCCCGCCCCACAACGAAAAGATGCGCGCCAAAGCGGGTGACATGGCGAAAAATGTCGATGTCCTGCTGGGTAACCTGGAAGATGCCATTCCCATCGAAGCCAAAGAGGCGGCGCGCAGGGGATTCATTGAAGTGGCGAACAATTTTGATTTCCGTGCCATGGGTACCGGTCTTTGGACCCGGGTCAATGCCCTCAACAGCCCCTGGTTCCTCGACGACATGAGCGAGATCATCGGCGCGGTGGGCAACAAATTGGACGTGGTGATGATCCCCAAGGTGGAAGGGGCGTGGGACATTCATTTCGTCGATCAACTGTTGGCGCTGCTGGAGGCCAAGCACCATGTGCAAAAGCCCATTTTGATCCACGCCATCCTGGAGACGGCGCAGGGGGTGAAAAATGTCAATGACATCGCCCAGGCGAGCCCCAGGATGCACGGCATGAGCCTGGGGCCCGCCGATTTGGCGGCTTCGCGTGGCATGAAGACCACCCGCGTCGGTGGCGGACACCCCTTTTATGGTGTTTTGGCCGACCCGAATGCCGATGGTTCGGCACGCGCCTTCTTCCAACAAGACCTTTGGCATTATACCGTGGCCCGCATGGTCGATGCCTGTTTGACCAATGGGTTGCGTGCCTTTTATGGCCCGTTTGGCGACTTCAAGGATGAGGCGGCTTGCGAAGCCCAATTCCGTAACGCCTTCCTGCAAGGGTGTGCCGGTGCCTGGACCTTGCACCCCACGCAAATCGACATTGCCAAACGGGTGTTCAGCCCCGATGTCAAAGAGGTTTTGTTCGCCAAAAAGATCCTGGAAGCCATGCCGGATGGTTCGGGTGCGGTGATGATCGACGGCAAAATGCAGGATGATGCCACCTGGAAACAGGCCAAGGTGATCGTGGACCTGGCCAAGCTGGTTGCCACCAAGGATCCAGAGAGGGCTGCCGCCTACGGTTTTTAATCCGGATCAATCCTGAAATCCAAGGAGTGAAATATGTTCAAAGTGTTGCAAGGATTGCGGATTATCGAGGCTTCAGCATTTGTTGCCGCGCCGTTGAGTGGCATGACCCTCAGTCAATTGGGGGCGGATGTCATCCGTTTCGACCCCCTGACCGGGGGGATGGATTCCCGGCGTTGGCCCATTACCAAAGACGGCAAAAGCCTCTACTGGGTCGGATTGAACAAGGGTAAACGTTCTTTGGCCATTGATTCGAGCAAACCCCAGGCCCAGGAGCTTTTGACGAAGCTGATTACCGCTCCCGGCCCCGGCAATGGTATTTTCTTGACCAACTTTCCCGCCGCCAAAGGGTGGATGAGCTACGAAAGTTTGAAAAAACATCGGCCCGATTTGATCATGGTCAACCTGCTGGGCAGTTCCGATGGGACTTCGGCGGTGGATTATACCATCAATTGCGCGTGTGGTTTCCCCCATGTCACTGGTAATCACCACGCCAATCCCAATGCCAAGCCGATCAATCATGTCCTGCCCGCCTGGGATGCCATTGCCGGTATCAACCTGGCACTGGCGGTATTGGCCGCCGAACGCCATCGCCGTCTGACCGGTGAGGGCCAATTGGTGAAAATCGCCCTCTCCGATATCGCCTTTGCCATGACGGCCAACCTGGGGTACGTCTCCGAGGTTCAGATCAATCATGAGGATCGCAAAGGCTATGGCAACTATCTGTATGGTGCCTATGGCAGCGATTATGAAACCAAAGATGGTCGCCGCCTTTATATCGTCGTGGTGACCGATCGCATGTGGACCGAGTTGGGCAAGGTGACCGGTTTGACGGATGCCTTCAAGGAAATTGAAACCCGGTTGGGGAAAAATTTCAAGAAGGAAGGTGACCGTTTCCTGGCCAGTGATGAAATCTCGGTTCCCATTCGCCAATGGTGTGGTCAACGCACCTTGCAGGAAATCGAAACCATCTTCAAGGGTACCGGGGTTTGCTGGGGACCGTATCGCACCTTCAAGCAGATGGTCGAGGAGGATGCGCGTGTGTCCACCAAAAACCCCATGTTTTCCATGTTGGAACAACCCGGTATCGGTTCCTTCCTGGTTCCGGGTTCGCCCATCGAATTCGGTGCTTATACCCGGGAGCCCCCCAAACCAGCCCCGATCCTCGGTCAACATACCGATGAAATTTTGGGTAAGGATCTGGGTTTGAGTGCGGACGAAATCAAAAGCCTGCGCGACAGTGGTATCGTCGCCGGACCAGTGGAGATTTCATAATGAGCGAACAAAACAAACCTTTGACTGATTGGATCGGATCCCAGGAGGTTCGCGAGGAGACCATTTCCGCGGTGGTTGCCGACTGTGTTGCCGCCATGTTGGACATGGAGGGGGAACGTTTCAAGGCTGGTGACCCTTTGCCCCCCTTGTGGCATTGGTTTCATTTCCTCCCCAAGGCGCCGATGTCGAGTATCGACCACGACGGACATCCCAAGCGGGGTGGTTTTTTCCCGCCGGTGACCTTGCCACGCCGCATGTTCGCCGGTGCCCGGATGAAGTTTCTACACCCCTTGATCATCGGCCAGCCTGCGGTGCGCGAAGGGGAAATTCTCAACGTGTCGGAAAAATCGGGCAAAAGCGGTAATCTGGTATTTGTGACGGCAAGATACCGTATCCGGCAGAACAATGAGCTGTGTGTCGAGGAGGAACAGGATATCGTCTACAAGGAAGACGGCCCGCCGACCCCCGCCCCGGTGCCGATTCCAGCCCATCCCGATCCAGGACCCGGTGTTTGGGTCAAGGATGTGACGCCCACGACCATTTTGTTGTTCCGGTTTTCCGCCCTGACCTTCAACGCCCATCGTATCCATTATGATCGGCCTTATGCCATGAAAGAAGAAGGTTATCCCGGACTCGTGGTGCATGGACCACTGACGGCCTTGATGCTCCTGGAAATGGCGCGTGCCAACAGCGGCAGGCGGGCGGTGGGTTTTTCGTTTCAGGGACGGGCACCGTTGTTCGATCTGCACCCGTTTCGCTTGATCGCCCGACCCAAGGGCGACGTCGTCGAACTGGAAGCCCACGGGCCCCACGGGAAAATTACCATGAATGCCTCGGCAGAACTCGCCTGAGGAAGGCTCTCGGTCCATTACCCAGGAGTGTCATCTCATGTACAGCAAAATCGTATCCGCCGACGAAGCCGTCGCCTTGATCAAGGATCAGGATACCATCTGTTGCAACGGGTTTGTCCAAACCGGCTATCCCGATACCGTTCTGGAAGCCTTGGAACGGCGTTTCGTCAACTCCGGTTCGCCGAGAAATCTGACCTTGATCGGTGCTGCCGGACAGTCGGACGGCAAGAATCGCGGTACCAACCGCTTGGGACATGAAGGATTGCTGCGGCGTTTCGTCTCCGGCAACTTTGGTCGGGTGCCCAATATCGTCAAACTGGCCAAAGAAAACAAGATTTACGCCTACAACCTGCCCCAGGGCGTCATTTGCCAACTGTATCGCACCCGTGCATCGGGCAAGCCCGGCTTTTTCTCCAAGATTGGCTTGCACACCTTCGTCGATCCACGTTTGGAAGGGGGCAAGGTGAACGATATCACCACCAAGGATATCGTCAAGCTGGTGGATATCGACGGCGAAGAATGGTTGTTCTACAAGGTCGGCAAGGTGGACGTGGCCATTATCCGCGGTACCACCGCCGATCCCATGGGTAACATCACCATGGAAAAGGAAGCCTTGTTCCAGGACAACCTGGCGCAAGCCATGGCGGCCAAAAACAGCAATGGTATCGTCATCGCCCAGGTGGAACGCATTGCCGAAATGGGTTCGTTGAAATCCCGGGAGGTTCGGGTGCCGGGTATCCTGGTGGACTGTATCGTCGTCGCCGACAAGCCCGAAAATCATGCGATGAATTGCGAAACCATCTTCAATCCGGCTTTGGCGGGTCGCATTCGCGTCCCGGTGGACAATATCCCCCCCATGGAGCTGGACGAACGTAAAATCATGGCCCGACGCTGCGCTTTTGAACTACCCCCTAACGGTATCGTCAATCTGGGGGTGGGGGTGCCCGAGGGGGTGGCTGCGGTAGCCAATGAGGAAAAAATCACCAAATACATCACCCTGACCTCCGAAGCCGGTACGATTGGTGGCGTGCTTTCCAGCGGTCCCAGTTTCGGTGCCGGCGTCAATGTGGACTGCGTCCTCGACCAGAATCAAATGTTCGATTTCTACGACGGCGGCGGTTTGGACATGGCCTGTCTGGGATTGGCGGAGGTGGACGAGCGGGGTAACGTCAATGTCAGCCGCTTCGGGGATCGCATCATCGGTTGCGGTGGCTTTATCAACATCAGTCAAAATGCACGCTCCATGGTCTTTACCGGCACCTTCACCGCCGGAGGGCTGGAAATCGCCGTTGAGAACGGTCAGCTCAGAATCGTCAAGGAAGGCAAGGCGCGCAAGTTTGTCAAGGCCGTCAAACAGGTCACCTTCAGTGGCGATTATGCGGTGGAACGCAAGCAGCCGGTCTATTTCGTCACCGAACGTTGTGTCTTCCGGCGCGGACGCCGCGGCTTGGTCTTGACCGAAGTGGCTCCAGGTATCGATATCGAGCGTGATATCCTGGCCCACATGGATTTCACCCCCATCATTCGCGAACCGGTTACCATGGATCCCCGTATCTTCCGTGAGCAACCGATGAACCTGGAAGCCAATCTGCTCAATCTGGACCTTCCCGAACGCGTCAGCTACGACGCCGTGCGCAACATTCTGTTCATCAACCTGGAAGGTTTGTACATGCGGGTCAGCGAAGATGTCCAAGCCTTGCGTACACTCCTGGTCAAACATTGCCAGGCCATTGGCAAACGGGTGGGGGTGTTCATCAACTACGATTCGTTCCGCATCAACGAAAACGTCTACGACGATTATGCCGAGATGGATCGGTACATGTTGGAACACCACTACACAACGATCACACGCTACGCGACATCGGCCTTCATGCGGATGAAGCTGGACCAGGCGTTGTCGGAACGCAACATTGCACCCCATGTGTTTGAGCGTAAAGATGAAGCCAAGGCGTTTTTGGCCACCAGTCATACCACCGCTTAGACTTTTTTTGAGTCGGAGATCACGTTCATGAGCAACAAAACCAATCCGGGTAACTTCTTCGAAGATTTTCACGTCGGCATGATCATCAATCATGCCACCCCACGGACCATCACCCAGGGGGATGTATCGCTTTATACCGCGCTTTATGGCAACCGCTTCGGTATCCAATCCTCGGATGCCTTGGCACAGTCGGTTGGTTTGCCCCGGGCGCCTGTTGATGATATGCTATTGTTTCACATGGTTTTTGGTAAAACAGTCCCCGATGTTTCCCTGAATGCCATCGCCAATCTGGGCTATGCCGCCGGGCGTTTCCACACCCTGGCCTATCCGGGGGATACGATTCGTACCATTTCCGAAGTCATCGGCGTCAAGGAAAACTCCGACCATAAGACGGGTACCGTCTACGTCCGTTCGGTGGGCACCAATCAGCGGGGGGAGAAGGTTTTGGAATATTGCCGCTGGGTCATGGTGCGCAAAAAGGATTTCAATTCCCCCGCCCCGCAGGCGGTGGTTCCCGACCTCCCCAAGGCCGTCGCCATCAACGATTTGGTAGTGCCGTCGGGTCTTTCCTTTTCCCAATACGATACCAATCTGGCGGGATCACCCCACTTCTGGGAAGATTACGAAAAAGGGGAGAAAATCGACCATGTGGATGCCATGACGGTGGAAGAGGCGGACCATATGACCGCTACGCGCCTGTATCAAAACACCGCCAAGGTTCATTTCAATCAACACACCGAAAAGGATGGGCGCTTCGGCAAGCGTATCGTTTACGGTGGCCACATCATCAGTTTGGCCCGTTCCTTTGCGTACAATGGCCTGGCCAATGCCTTCAAGCTGGCGGCCATCAATGGCGGGCGTCATGTCGCCCCCATCTTCGCCGGTGACACGGTGTACTCCTGGAGTGAAATCATCAGCAAGGATGAATTGTCGGGTCGCAAAGATTTCGGTGCCTTGCGGGTACGGATGATCGCCGCCAAGGATCATTCCTGCGCCGATTTCCCTTACAAAGATGCGGAAGGGAAATACCATCCTTCCGTGGTCCTGGAATTTGATCATACGGTTCTCATGCCACGCAAACCGTAATTCCCGTTTGACCGTTTCTCGTCGATGTACCGAACCGTGGGGGCTGGTCCCCCACGGTTTTTTTGGGACGGTGAGCCCTGCCGTACAATTTCGTGCGCTGATTTGGATACCGCAAGCATCCCGGGATTGCATGCGGTGAGCGAATCAGTACTGATTACGCATCGTGCGCAGGTGGGCGAATACTTCGACCGCGCTTTTGCCGGTCAAACCCAGTTGTCCACCGAAATCAACGTCGTCCGCTCGCAAAAAAGGGTTGCATTGACATTCCCGTTCCATGGTCGTCGGCAAGGTTGGCAAACCATGGTCCGTCTGTTGGAAGAGCCATTCCCGCATCGCCCCCAGATGCGGGTTGTCGGGGTCGTGGCGTTCGACAAATCCCAAATTGAGCAACGTGTATTCGTGGGCGGGAAAAAGGCGTCGAATGCCGGTCCATCCGCGAATCTTCCGCAAAGAAGTCCACATTTGTTCCGGGGTACCTTCGAACAAACGCCCGCATCCCAGGGAAAACAAAGTGTCGCCAGTTATAAGTGCGTCATGGATCCGATAGACGACATGACCCGAGGTATGACCGGGAGTCGCCATGACGGTACACGTCCAGGGACCCAATTGAAGGGAATCGCCGTCTTGGAGGGCGATATCCAAAGGTGGCAAACGTCCTGCATCCACTGTGTGACCAACGACTTTTGCGCCAAAATGACGGGCCAAGGAGAGGACGCCGTCGATATGATCGTGGTGGTGGTGGGTGATGAGGATATGGGTTGGGACCCGGTGTTGTTGCTGCAATGCTTCCATTACCGGGTCGGAATCACCCGGATCGAACAGGATCGCCTGGCCCGGGTCGGTTTCCAGGAGCCACACGATGTTGTCTTTGAAAATGGGTATGGGAAGGATGGTGGGCGTGGTTCCAGACATGGTGGGTATCCTTATCATCTTGGCATCATTACAACAACGGGATCGTCATCAGTATGAACTTTGAAGCGACCCAATTGCAAAGTTGGTATGAAGAGCCCCGGGGTCGTATGGTGGTCAGACTGGTGGGGGGGGCCATGGAACCATGGCTTAAAGATAATCCGGCGGAGCGTACCCTTGGGCTTGGATTTGCGCAACCCTATCTGGACTGGCTGCGCCCCTGGACCGGACATGCCCTGGGAGCGGCCCCGGCGGAAATGGGGGTGGTGTTGGCGGCTTCAGCCTCTGCCAATCGCATCGCTCAGGTGCGTCCCGATGCCCTCCCTTTTCCTGACGCCTGGTTTGAGCGGGTCGTGATCGCCCACCTGTTGGAGGGCGTTTCCGATCCGCGCCCGGCTTTGCGGGAAGTTTGGCGTATCCTGGCTCCCGGTGGGCGCCTGTTGATTCTGGTGGCCAACCGCGGCGGGTTATGGGCCAGGCGCGACTCGACCCCGTTTGGTTGGGGACGCCCCTATTCCCCAAGGCAATTACGCGTGATCCTGGAGGAGGCGTTGCTGATTCCACGGCAGTGGCGCTACGCCCTGTATTTCCCCCCATTGAAGCGCAAAATAAGCTGGCGATGGGCCACGGCGTGGGAAAAAGCGGGTCACCGATGGTTCGCCCCTTTGGGAGGGGTCATCCTATGCGAGGCGGAAAAGGTGGTTTATGCCTCTTCCCCCCTGGTGCAAAAGCGCTCCATCATCCGACGACCCGCCCGTCTCATCGTACCCATTGTCGAAAAAACCTGGCCGTGACCTGCCGATGGAGATCAAAAACACATGAACGATACCGAACTCGTGCAACGCTTCCTGGACGATATGCTGGTGGAACACGGACTTTCGACCAATACCCTGGAGGCGTACCGCCATGACCTGGAGGGGCTCCTGGGTCATTTCGCCAAACATGGTGTTGCCCTGACAACGGCCAAGCGGGAGGATCTTTCCGCATGGTTGGCGGCGCTGGTGGCGGAACCGTTGTCCCCGGCATCCGTGGCCCGCAAGCGATCCGCGGTGGGACGGATGTTTCGTTGGTTGGCGGCCAATGAATGGCGGGGGGATGATCCAACCTCCTTGCTGGAGAGTCCCAAGCGGGGGCGGCGCTTGCCCAAGGTGTTGAGCGAAGCGGATGTGGAGGCTTTATTGGCGGCTCCAGACCAAAAGGATACGTTGGGTTTGCGTGATGCCGCCATGCTGGAAACCTTGTATGCCACCGGATTGCGGGTGTCCGAACTGGTGGGCTTGACCACCGATGCCTTGGACGCGGGGTATGGTTTTTTGCGGGTGGTGGGCAAGGGGGATAAAGAGCGCGTTGTGCCGATGGGGGAGGTGGCTTTGGATTTCATCCAACGTTATCAACGATTCTCCCGGCCGGTTCTCCTGGGGCGACGTTCTGTGGCCGATTTGTTCGTGACCCAAAGGGGGCACGGGATGACGCGGCAAAATTTTTGGTACATCATTCGCCGTTATGCCCTGGAAGCGGGTATCCAGATGACGTTGTCCCCCCATTTGCTCAGGCATTCCTTTGCGTCGCATCTGCTCAATCATGGTGCCGAGCTTCGGGGGGTGCAGATGATGTTGGGTCATGCCGACATAGCCACAACGGAAATCTATACCCATGTGGCCCGGGAACGCTTGAAGGATGTACACCAACGGTTTCATCCACGATGTGGCGGGGAATGACGATCGTGTCGTTTTCGACGATGACACCCGGTGGGATCGCCCTGGTGATCGGCGGCGGCAGTCGCCTGGGGGCGGTGATCGCTCGCGATTTATCCGCTTTGGGATTTGCAGTGGCTATCACCTATCATCGATCCGGTGTGCAGGCGGTTCAATGGGTCGCTGAGGTCATAGCGGCGGGAGGTGCGGCCAGGTGCTATCCACTGGATTTACAGCATCCGTTTGCCATTACATCAATTTTGTCTGACGTGCATCAACAATGGGGGCCGGTGACCTTGTTGATCAACAATGCCGGGGTTTTCCTGGCCGATCATGTTCTGGATGGGGAGGAGGGGTGGCGGCACATGGAAAGCCTTTTCAAGGTGACTTTGCAAGGTCCCTTGTGGCTTTCCATGCAGGTGGCGCAAGCCATGCGGCAAGCGCAGGTTTCAGGGCAGGTGATCCATATCGCGGATATCTGGGGTGAGCGCCCTTTAACGGGATACGCCGCTTATGGTGCCGCCAAGGCGGGAATGATCATGGCAACCCGGGTTTTGGCACGGGATTGGGCACCGACAATACGTGTCAATGCTATCCTGCCCGGGGCGGTGCTGCCCCCGGAAGGAGGGAATCCGGGCTATCAAAGGATGTTGGAACGTACTCCCCTGAAAGATCAGGCGGGATGGGAGGGTGTTTGCCAGGCGGTGCGCTATCTGCTGGTGGCCCGCTTCGTCACCGGGGAAATCCTGCATGTCGATGGCGGACGGCATCTGGTTTGAATGGCGTACCATGGGGCATCCGCGAAACGTACATGTCCGATGACATTGCAACACCCTCCAGGCCGGGCACGGGTGTCACCCCCTCTCAAGGATGCTGTTGCGGGGGGTACGGGTGCCCCGGCTTGACCGACCAGGCCAGCAGCATCCATCCGCCCAGAAAACATAAGCCGCCGAGCGGTGTCAGAACTCCCAGAATGCCGGCTCCGGTCAGGGCCAAGGCGCAAAGGGAGCCGGAAAACAGTATGCTACCAACCAGGAACATCCTGCCGGCCCTGATCGCACGTTGCGGGTGTGGCGCACGTTCCGCCACCAGACCTGCGAGTATAATGCCCATCCCATGTATCAGTTGGTAGTATGCCCCGGTATGCCAGGTTTCCAAGGCGGCCTTTGAAAGAATGGGCAATAAAACATGTTTACCGAAGGCACCCAATGCCACGGCGAGACCGGCGAGGATGCTGCCGAAAAAGATGCATTGAGAACTGGATGACTTTCCTTTTGACAGCTCTGAAGGATCAATCATAGCGTGCCGCCACTTGAATGGCCGCTTGCGCCATGGCAGCGATGTCCAAATCATGGATTCCGCAATCGTCCGCTTTCATACCGCTGTGTTTGTATGTTTCCGGGCAACGGCATCTTTGCATGACATAGGGGCGGATGGCATCCACGATCATGGATACGATATCATTTTCTTCGATGGTTCCACGCCCCATGCAGCGTTCACAGGGGAAGAAAGTGGCCCGGGTTCCTGTCGGTGGCGTGATCATTCCCATGCCATGACACGTTTTGCACAGATGTATGTGTGAATAGTTTATTCTCATGACTTTATCCGCTTCTTTCTGGCCTTGATACGCTTTGCAGATTAAAAAAACCGAGATTTGTGTGATGCTGCAGCATGTTGCGGTGCAGCATATTGCAATGCAGCATAAGGCGCAAGGAAAAAATGGCTTATCCTCTCTCAATCACCACAACTATCTGCTGATACAGGCAATTTTCGCCAATGAGGTGTTCCATTCCCTTGAAAATGGGCCATTGGGGGAGCGGACGGTAGGGGTGTCCTGGTGTTTATTCAATGGATTCCGGTTCAGATCTGTAAGATCAGGCGGGATGGGAGGGTGTTTGCCAGGCGGTGTGTGTTCTGCTGGCAGCCCGTTTCGTCACCGGGGAAATACCACATGTTGATGGCAGGCGGAATCTGGTAGAATTGGGTCGTGTTACTCGGTGCATTGCAATACGTGCGCAATGGTTTTCGATGGAATGCCCATGCTTTCTGGAAAAAGAATCGTCATTATCGCTGGCCCTAATGGTGCGGGCAAGACTACCTTCGCCCGCGAATCTTTGCCCATGGAAGCGCACTGTCCGAATTTTGTTAATGCGGACCAGATCGCCGCTGGTCTGTCTCCCTTTGCCCCGGAGTTGTCTGCAGTGAAGGCGGGTCGCCTGATGCTCCAGACCATAGCCGAACATGTGGTGGCAGGAAGAAGCCTTGCTTTCAAGACCACCTTGAGTGGCTAGGGTACGCTCGTTCCATACCGCAATGGCAGGCTATGGGGTATCGTGTAAAATTGGTTTTTCTGGGTTTGCCCGATGTGCAAATGGCCATCGACCGCGTAACGATGCGTGTCCGCTGGGGTGGTCACGCGGTACCGATGGAGACTATCTATTGTCGCTTCGTTATGGGGAAGCGTAAGTCTGGGGACACCAGAGTTATTTCCTTGATGGCCATAAACATGCTAAATTGGAGATTGTGGAAATCTCAATCAGGGTAAATACAATGGATAATCCCTCAGCTCCGCCGGGGTGACAGTAATCAACATGGCATTGAGAATGGTGGGAGAGTGAAACGCCATTGTGATGGCGTAGCATTTTACAGGCTTGGTTCAGATATCCAGGCAGGCTTCGGCGAACGGGGCTTTTTCCTGGATGAACAAAAAACGCTCCAGGGGTTTTTTTCCCATCAGGCGGTTGAAGGTGTCGTGGGTCAGGTCGGAGTCATCCACCAATACCCGTAACAAGCGTCGGGACGCGGGGTCCATGGTTGTTTCCCGCAATTGTTTGGGATCCATTTCACCCAATCCTTTGAAGCGGGAAAGGTCGATTTTGGCTTTGGGCTTTTTTTTCTGAATCTTGGTCACCATGGATTCTTTTTCGGCATCATCCAGCGCATACCAGCTTTCCGCGCCACAGGTCAGGCGATAAAGAGGGGGTTGGGCAAGGTACAAATGACCGTTCTGAATCAACGGTGCCATGAAACGAAAGAAAAAGGTTAACAACAAACTGGCGATGTGCGCCCCATCCACATCGGCGTCGGTCATGATGACGATGCGCCCGTAGCGCAGGGCACTGAGGTTGAAATGATTCCCGCAGCCGGTGCCGATGGCGGTCACTAGGCTTTGGATTTCGGTGTTTTTTTCAAATTTTTCCAGGTTGGCCTGCTCGACATTGAGAATTTTACCGCGCAACGGCAGGATGGCCTGGTTGTGGCGATTGCGCGCCTGCTTGGCCGAACCACCCGCCGAATCGCCTTCGACGATGAACAATTCCGCTTGGCTGGTGTCGGGGGAGGAGCAGTCGGTCAATTTTCCGGGCAGTGTCAGCCGGGTGGTGGCGGTTTTGCGTTTGACCAGGTTGGAATCCTTGCGGCGGTTTTGCCGCTCCTGGGCTTTGTCGACAATGGCGGATACCAGACGGGTCGCCTGTTCCACATCGCCGTGCAGCCAATGGTCCAGATGATCCTTGAAAGCACCCTCCACCTGCCGTGCCACCCAGACCGACGCCAGACGTTCCTTGGTTTGGCCGGCGAATTCCGGTTCGTGGATGAACAGGGAGACGATGGCCCACAAACCATCCAGGACATCTTCAGCGATGATGGTGATCCCTTTGGGCAAAAGATTGCGGGCTTCGGCATAGTCGCGAATGCCTTTCAACAGGGCTGCCCGCACCCCTGTTTCGTGGGTTCCCCCTTCCAGAGTGGGAATGGTATTGCAATAAGAGAGTAACTTTCCTTTTTCCTCATGGGTCCACGCCATGGCCCATTCGAGGCGCAAGGGATTGGTGGCATCCGCCTGCTGCTCGACGAATCCGGAGAAACGTTTGTCGATAACGAACTGTTTGTCGGCCAGCCATTGATCGAGATAATCCTTGACCCCCCCGGGATAATGAAATTGATGGTTCTCCCCGGTGGCCGCAACCGTCAGATGGATGCGGACCCCCCGATTCAAATAGGCCTTGGCGCGACACATGTCGAGAATGCGTTCCATATCGAACGTGACATCGGGAAAGATTTCCCGATCGGGGAGAAAAGTGACGCGGGTGCCCCGTTTTTTGGTTGGCTCTTCCCGGATCAAGGCGGTCGTGGGTATCCCTTTGGAAAAGGATTGCCGCCAGCAAAAGCCGTCGCGTTCCACCACGATTTCGGTTTTGCTCGACAAGGCATTGACGACCGAGATGCCGACGCCATTCAAACCACCCGAGGTGGTGTAGGCCTGGTTGTGGAATTTTCCCCCGGCATGGAGTTTGGTCAGGATGATTTCCAAGGCCGATTTTTCGGGGTAGCGCGGGTGGGAATCAACGGGGATACCCCGTCCGTTGTCCCAGACGGAGACGGATCCCTCCAGGCCCAGGATGACTTCGATGCGGTTGGCATGGCCTGCCACGACTTCGTCGGTGGCATTGTCAAGAATTTCCGCGACCAGGTGATGCAAGGCTTTCAGGTCGGTACCACCGACATACATGCCCGGACGCCGGCGTACCCCTTCCAATCCTTCGAGGACTTCGATATGGGAAGCATTGTAGGTCATGATCGTCTCATCAGGTGGTCTTTCGGGTTGACTAGGGGGATGCCGGTGGCGATCTAAACCGTAGCTATCTGGAATGTGCAGTTATTGTCATCCCCGCGAAAGCGGGGATCCAGAGAACCTTCCTACTTTCCCTGACTTTCTGGATTCCCGCTTTCGCGGGAATGACGCCGGAAAACTACGTATCCCGCGTTGGCTGCGGTTTAATCGCGAAAGAATTGAAAGGCGTTGCGACCGGAATTTTTGACGGCATACATCGCTTGATCCGCTTTTTGCAGCAATTCTTCCGCCCGGGTACCCTGTTCGGGATAACAACTCATCCCTATGCTGACCCCAATTTCGCATGGTTGGCCAAAGATAAGGAATGGTTTTTGAAGGGCGGCGATAATTTTTTCCGCCACGGTACCGGCATCAGGGGGATTGTCGATTTCCGGAAGGATGAGGGTGAACTCATCGCCACCCAGACGGGCCAGGGTGTCGGAATCCCTGAGACACTGGCGTAGCCGCTGGGTCACCTGTTTGAGGAGGATGTCGCCGGCTTCATGGCCCAGGGTATCGTTGACCTGCTTGAAGCGGTCCAGATCCATGAAGGCGATGACCAGCGACCGTTTGCCACGTTGGGCGCGGCGCAATTCCTGATCCAGGTGTTCGTGAAACAACGCCCGGTTGGGCAGACCGGTCAGGGCATCATGATTGGCCATATGACGAATTTTTTCTTCAACGCGTCCGCGTTCGATCAATCCGGCGAGTGTGTTGGCCACGGTGGTGAGGAAGGCACTTTCTTCGGGATCCTGAGCCTGGCCCGCGGCCACATAAAGATTGAGAACGCCAAGCAGTTGCCCGTGGGACAATATGGGGACGCAATAATGGCCATGTGGTTGGATCCCATCAAAGATGATATCGTGGCGTGCATCCACGGAGTCGACAAAGAGCAGCTCTTTGGACTGGGCCGCCCGGCCACAAAGGCAATAACCCAAAGGAACGCGTTTGCATTTCTCCAACAGAGGTGCGCTCAAATGGCGTTCGACGATCAATTCCAGGTCGCCATCTTCGGTGAGCAGCATGATGGAACCTTTGGCTTGAAGCGCCATTTTGGGAATGGTATGGATGATATCCATGGCCACTTCCAGCTTACGTTTGAGGGTCAGGGGCTCCAAAGCGACTTCCAGCAGGGCGCTGATGGCGATCCTTCTGATGTAGGCCTGGAGATCTCTCTGTTCGAGAAGTTTCCGCTCAGAGATATCACGTATGACAGCGGAAAAGTATCGTTTCCCTTTCCGGGTCCAGGAGGCGAGGGAAACCTCAACGGGAAACTCCTCGCCGTCCAAACGTCGTGCAACGGTTTCCAAGGTGAGGGGGATACCATCCGTTGCCAGTTGTCCGAGGATGGAATCCCACTGGATGGCGCGACGGTTGCGGGAAAAAAGGGAAATCGCGGGGCGATCCAGGAATCCAAGCTCTTCAAAGCCGAACATACGGGTTCCACTATGATTGAGGAGGATGATATCACCTTGTTCATTGAACAGTAGAATGGCATCACTTATGGAATGGAGAAGGGTGCGAAAGCGGTTTTGGCTTTCCCAAACCTCTTGTTCCAGCGCCATATGTTCGGTCATGTCCTGGAAGGTTATGACGGCTCCCGCGGGTTGGCCATTGCGCAATAAGGGGGCGGATGCCAGGGCGACGGGCAAAAAGGAACCATCACGACGGATGAAATGGTCTTCGTAAATGCGGGCGGGAACGCCGGAACAGACGGTTTGGTGAATGGCACAGGTTTCTTCAGGCATGACGGAGCCATCGGGGCGATGGTGATGAACCCATTCATGGCTGTTTTTGCCGAGGAGTTCTTTTTCGGACCATCCCAAAAGTTCTTCACCCTGGGGGTTGAGAAAGGTGACGAGCCCTTGATGGTCCAGGACCATCACACCATCGGCGATGGTCGAAGTGATTTCCCGCAAGCGGTTTTCACTTTCAACCAGTTGTTTTTCCTTGGCTTCCTGTTCGGCGACACGCTGTTCCACCCCATGAGCCAACAGGGCCAGGGAATCGGCGACGGTGGAAATTTCATCACCCGGGGGGTGTTTGGCCGCCTCCAAGTCTTGCAACATGAAAGGGGTCAAGCGGGTGATCTGGGAATAATCGTGACAAAACTCCCGCAGCACCACGATTCTCCGGGCCATTTTCCATACCCAGGACCCCAGGAGTATATGGATGGTCAAGGTGATGGCCAGGAAGATGCCAACCATGGAAACGATCAAAGCTTCCAAGGAGATCAGGGGGTGAATGCGTTTGTGGACAACCAGAATCGGATTTTTCGAGGCATCACCGCCCCAGGGGATGCATTCGCGCAAGTCGAGAATACTGCCATGATGGTGAATGCCGCAGGGATTTTCCCCGATGGATATGTGTTCTTCGTTTTCCGATTGGACCACCGACTTCCCGTGCCACAGCAGGGAGAGTGTTGTGTTACCAAAGGTCAAGTGTTTAAGGAGTGCGTTGTCAACGGGGATCATGACGAGCAGGTAACCACCCGTTTGATCGGGAAGGGGGATTTTTTTGCTTTGGTAATGCACCAGCAGGTTGGCAGTCGCGGCATGGAACCATCCCGACTCCTCTTCCGGGAAGAAATGGTCGCTGAGGGGGAATGGCAAAGGACGATCAAACAGGATCATTTTTCCCTTGGCATCGAGAATGACGACGTACAAGGGTACCTTGCTGGCGAGATGTCCTGAAAAAAGTTTTTTCAGGTTATCCAAATTCCTGGGATCAGGAAACTGGAAATGGTCGAATTCGTGTTCCAAAAGGCTGAATTCATAATTCCACAACTGTTCTTCGGAATGGATGCGTTTCTGATAATCCTCACTGAGCAGGGTGGCCTCGAACGTGGCCATTTTCAAGTAAGCCATTTGTTGCATCCACCATGCAGCCAGTCCCACGATCAGTGAGACCACCGCGATGGATGCGATGACGCGACGGGAAGCTTGGTGGGCCAGCGTGGATTGATGGGGGATAAATGCCATGTGGGTCTTGTTTTTTGTCCCTGTGGTATCAGCTGTACGAAAACATCGTTTTGACATTTTCGTACCGAATTGGACTTATAACACGGTGATGTTTCTGGTGCAACGATGCCGAAGGGATACCCCGTTGGAAACGCGTCGGAGCCCAGTGCCGATGGTTTCACCGATGCATAAATTGAAAAGGAGTTCCCTATGCCGAACAAACCGGGTATCTTTCAGCCAATAACGTTGTAAACAGGAGACACTGTTATGTCGCAGTCCGTAACCTTTGATGATGTATGGAGAATGTTTCAGGAAACTGACCGTAAATTTAAGGAGACTGACCGTAAGTTTCAGGAAATGGTCCGGGAAGACCGTGAGCGGTGGGCGGAACTCGACCGCAAATTCCAGGAAACAGACCAACAGATTAAGGAGATTTCCGCTCAAATGCGGGATACCGACCGCAAATTCCAGGATACCGACCGCAAATTCCAGGATACCGACCGTGAGATCAAAGAGACTGGACAACTGATTAAAGAAGTCTCCGCTCAAATGCGGGACACCGACCGCAAGGTCAAGGAAGTCAGCCAACAGGTCGGCAACCTGGGTAGCCGGTGGGGTGAATTTGTCGAGGGAATCGTGGCTCCCGCTTGCGAGGCCCTGTTTGCCGCTCGCGGCATAACGGTGCGCGAAGTTCATCCACGTATAAAGGCGAATTTACCCGGCAATCGTCACCTGGAAGTTGATTTATTGGCGGTCGACGGCGATGTGGTTATTCCCATTGAGGTCAAGAGTCGTTTGCGTGGGGAGGATGTGCGGGATTTCATCCAACGCCTGGGAGAACTGAAAGAGTTTATGCCACGCTATGCTGACGCCCGGGTGATGGGTGCTGTGGCCGGCATCGTGATTGATAGAGATGTCGATCAATTCGCCATGAACGAGGGGCTGTTCGTCATCGTCCAGTCTGGCGACAGCGTCAAGCTGGCCAACGACGGAAAGTTTGTACCACGCACTTGGTGATCTGGGCACTGGGCTTCGACTATTCCGCCCCCTCTTGACGGCACTGGGCCCCGACAATTCTGCCAATCAGAGGATCTCAATGAAATCAATAGGTTGTTTTCTCCCGGTGCAGCGGCAACGGGTTGATTTCATTGAATTCCCGTTTTCTTTGGAATAGTCGGAACTCAGTGCCCCCGATTCCTGATCGTTATTTTTTCCCATCAACCGGGATATCTTTGACTTGTTCCAGGAGAAACGGAAACGTGTGCCGAAACAGGACTTGCACACCCTCTATGGTGAAGTGACCATCACCGGGTATGTGCAGGCGTCCCAATTGGGTACCGGGCATCAGGGAGAAAAGGGTGTGCAGGTCGGTTGCGGGAATGGCGTTGCGTGAGAGGAATTGACGGAATTGTTCCACCGGCAGGGGCAGGGGGCTCATGATTTGGCTGCGTGAGGGGAAATGGACGACGACCAGGCGACCTTGGGCTTGCACCACTTCGCGCTTTAATTTTAATAACACCTGTCTTGTGATGCGCCAACCCGGCGAGTTCCAAAAATACACATCGTCATAAATCGAATCGGTATCGATCATGTCCCGTAGCAAGTCCGGGTCGGGTTTGGGTGGGTCGGCATACCTCTCTTTTGTGGAATCTTCCGGGTTGACCCGGGTCGTGTAGTCGCCAGCGACATTTTTCTTCATGAAATCCGGACGGAAATAATATTTGATGGAGGCTTCCAGCTTGCTGTAGCGCAGATTGATGAAATGATAGGCAACGGAATGGTTCCAAAGCCATTTGTTAAAACTTTTACGGGCCACGTGAAGTTTTGTCGAAAGCGTCGGCTCCGGGTATTCGTCCCAAACGGGATTGACACGCTTGTTGTTCCACCGTTCCAGATTATCGGAAACGTCATTGCCCCAGTTGAAGGCGACAACGACCAGATCCGGTTGGAAGCGAACCGCTTGCTGATGGAAAAGTTGCAGTTGATCCCAGGTTCCCGAGCCACCCACCCCAAAATTCAGGACTTCCACCCGCCTGCCCAAGGTTTGGGTGAGCTGTTGTTCCCACAAGTCTTCAAAACGCTGCTCCCGGGGCAGATATTCCAAAACGGTTTGGGAATCACCCAGCACGACGATACGCATCGTGTCAGGGGTGGGGCGGGAAAGCGCATACTCTTGATCAAACATGCCAGCCGCGTTGGTACTGCTGATGGTCTTGTAGGCACCGGTGTAGGAAATGACTTCGCCAACCATGTTGGGGCAATTGACCGCAAAAATAATGGGGTCATGGCAGCGAAAATTGGCGACACCCTTTTGCTCGCCGGCCGCGCGCAAGATGACTTCAAGGAGCGTGAAAACCACCAGCAAGGAACCCAATAGCAGTACCAAAGCGCCAACCAGGGCAAAAAATCGGCTTGGCTTTTTGTGATTCATGGATTCCAGGGACAGGCCGTTCCGTGATGCACAACCCGTCCCCCACTTTGGTGCATAATTCTTGGGCAATGCCCCCAAGGCTTTGTAATGTTGTTTCAGACTGGCCAAGGATCAGGATTTCACCAACGACAACATGTTGATGGATATTGTGGCGATGGCACTGGTGAGGGTGGTGAGACCCACCAGTTTGCTCAAGGAGAAGCGCGACCCGTGCGGACATTGGCGGCAATACTCGTTGCGCCATTTCATTTGGCAGCCAACACGGAAAACCGGGTACCCGTCCGGGCAATGACGAATGGTTTGTTGGCGTTTCATGAGTGTCTCCTGATGGTGAAATTGTGTACTGGCATGGACCCTTTTGAGGCTCTATTCAGGGAGTGATCAATATTTGTGCCAACTATTTAAGACGGGGTGTAGCTTGGTCTGTTTTTATAAGTTATTGTTATATATTGATAATATTTATTGACATGTTTTCATTTGCGTCATTTCAAAGCGCGAAAAAATTGCCTGACCGGGTTGCTGATAAACATATTTGCCGGTGTTTTAAACCGTAGCTATCTTGGAATGTGTAGTTATCGTCATCCCCGCGAAAGCGGGGATCCTGGGAGTTTTCCTACCACTCCCTGACTTTCTGGATTCCCGCTTTCGCGGGAATGACGCCGGAAAACTACGTTTTCCGTGTTGGTTGCGGTTTACTTGAATTGTTCGATTTCCCTCTCCGAAAGAGGGGGGCTGAACGGCACCATGACGGGTGCTATTTGTTTTCCAAGACTGTGTTACCAGGAGGTGGCTTGGGGGTGGTGGCTGTCAACGTGGGAACGGGCACGATAAGATTGGTCGATCCCCCCTGTCCCCCCACGATCTGCGGCGGGTTCCCATTCCAGTTTGTGAGCGCCCTGGCCTCCAGGAAGCGAATGTAGGTCTCGGCAGAACCAAACGGTTCAATTTCAGCCTTGAGTCGTGCCGCTTGACCTTGCCCCTCCAGGACAAGCCTTTGTTTTGCGGCCTCGGCTTCCAGGATGATGGATTGAGACCGCCCTCTTGCCGCTTCGATGGCGGAGTCGGCATCACCTTTGGCCTTGATGACCACCTGTTCCGCTTCAAACTGGCGAACGCGTTTGGTATTTTCAGCGGCGACGGCATCATTTTTCGCTTTGACAGCCACTTCATTGGACTTCATGAAGGCTTCCGAAGGGGTGATCGCGGCAATTTGCAGGCTGTGGGTTTCGATGCCGAAAAGCTCCTTGACGGATGTTGAGACACTGCGTTCGATATCGGCCTGGATCTTTTCGCGTTTTTCGTTGACGGAGACCATGTTCTGTATGGCGAAAATGCGAGCGGTCCGGTCTTTGACAATGGGCACGACACTGGAGACGACATCAACATTTCCCGCCGCCCCAACTTCGTACAACAAATGATTCACTTTTTCCGGGGGGATTGTGAAATTAAAATTGATATCGAGAGTGACTTTTTGATTGTCGATGGTCATGATATGGAATGGTTCCACATGCAGTGTCGTCAGGCTCACCTGGACGACATCGATCTTATCGATCAGCGGCAGTTTAAAGTGCAGACCCGGTTTGAGTGGTGCGTCGTATTGCACGTTACCGAAACGTCGAACATTGGCCCGGTCCGCAGGTCCAACGATGAAGTAGGATCCGTTCAAGAAGAAGCCCGCCACGATCAGGGCAAGGATCAGTTTCACTTTGCCACTGCTTGGACCGCCGGTCATTCCACCAATCACATTGAACGCCTTTTGCGATGACATGTTCAACTCCTTAACGCGTTGATTCGTGCCGTGGGTTACCGGCTTTGCGGGGTGTTCCCTTACGATGCCCCGGGAATAACGGCCAGTTGCTCGGAATGTTGCGCCAAAACCTCCAAGAGCTTTTTCTTATGCAGTGGTTTTGTCAGATAAAAGTCACATCCGGCTTCCAGACTCCGTTGTGTTTCCTGCTCCAAGGCATGCGCCGACAGAGCGATAATTTTCACAGGGGCGCGGCCCGTGTCCCGCTCCCACTGGCGTATGTGACGGGTTGCGGAATAACCGTCCAGCCTGGGCATTTGCACATCCATGAACACCACGTCAAACACACCTTCTTTTACCCGTGCAATCGCTTCCTGTCCATCATTGACGATGGTTACCTGGTGTGGCGTCTGCATGAGATAGGCTTCGAAGAGAATTTGATTTTCCTCGACGTCTTCCGCGAGAAGGATGCGCAAACTTTTGGTATTGGTTGCGCCGGAGGTTTCCTGAGGCGGGGGGGGGAGTGCCGCCGCGTTCGCAAGCCGAACCGGCAGCGTGAAGAAAAATCGGCTCCCATGGCCCGGTTGGCTTTCCACCCCAATGCGCCCCCCCATCATTTCCACCAAGCGCCGGGAGATGGTCAGTCCCAGGCCGGACCCCCCATAACTGCGGGTGATTCCCGCACTGGCCTGGGTGAATTGTTCAAAAATATTGCCAATATTTTTTTCCTCGATGCCGATGCCGGTGTCGGAAATGGAAAACAGCAGCAGGGGTTCCGGTGCTGCCGAATCCATGGTCAGATGAACGTCCACACGCCCCTGATGAGTAAATTTAATGGCATTGCCCATCAGGTTGATGAGGATTTGACGCAGCCGCCCATCATCACCCAGGATGGCCACCGGGATATCGGCAGCGACCCGGTCTTCCATGATGAGTCCTTTCTCTTCGGCGGCCATATGCATCAAATGCGTGGTTTCCTCCACGACTTGACGGGGTGAGAAGGGCACCTCGGACAGGTTCAAACGCCCCGCCTCGATGCGGGAAAAATCCAGGACATCATTGATGACCCCCAGCAGGGCCTTGCCTGAGTTATGCATGATCAGGGCGAAATGATGTTGCCTGGGGGTGAGTTCGGTCTCCAGCAACAATTCGGACATGCCCAGAACCACATTCATGGGGGTACGAATCTCATGGCTCATGGCGGCCAGGAATTCGCCTTTGATCCGAGCCGCTTCCTCGGCATGTTCCTTGGCTCGCAATAGTTCCGTTTCAGACTGTTTGTTTTTGGTTACATCACGCAAGACAAAGATCAGCCACTCCACATCCCCATGGAGGTCTTTGATTGGGTACAACGTCCAGTCCCAGTAGGTGGTTCCCCATTCCGGATGGTCTGGAAATTCAAAAGGTTTAGCCATAACGGAAAACATTTCACCACTCGCGACCACTTGGCGGAAAATAGTCTCGTTTTCCTGATGGGGATACAAGGTAAAATGGTTTTTCCCGGGAAAAAAATCGGCTGCGTGTTTACAGGCATCGGCGTACGCTTGGTTGACCCGTATAAAGTTAAAATCACGATCAAGGAAGACGATTGAAAGGTGAGTGGTTTCAAACAATTTTTCCAAAAAACCAGTGGATTTTCGCAAGGCATTTTCTATTTGTTTCTGCTCGGTGATATCTGTCGAGACGCCGCTCAGACCCCATACGTTCCCCGTATGGTCGAAAATCGGACGCTTGGCTTCCAGATAGGTTCTCATCTCGCCGGTACTGATCGGGGCAACCTCCATCTCTGTCCGGCTGGGTTCGCCAGTCTCGATGATGTGGCGGTCAACCAGCTTGAGTTGGCGCATGGACTCATCCGAAGTGAAGAATTGTTCGTCGCTCTTGCCGATTAATTCCTCTGCGGTGCAGTGGAATAATTCCAAGGTCAAACGGTTGGCGTAGATATAGCGCAAATGACGATCTTTGATATAAATATAGGCATCCACATCGTCCATGATGTCGGCAAACCATTTGTTGCGCCGCAACTCATCCTGCAACGCCAATTCGGTACGTTTACGCTCGGTGACATCCATGAGGGTGGCGACGAGACGCTCCGGCTGACCATCGGCACGGCGCAGACAGCGGACATTCAGGATGGCGAATATGGTCTGACCATCCTTGCGGATATAGCGTTTATCCAGGACATAGCCGTCGCATTCCCCCCGCATCATTTTGCCGAATTGTTCCAGGTTGGATTGGATGTCATCGGGATGGGTCATTTCCGTCCAGGTTTTCGTGATCAATTCTTCGCGGCTATAGCCCAGCATATGGCATAGGTGGTCATTGACCTCAACCCATTGTTTGGTAATCGGGTTGCTGATGGCCATGCCGATGAATGGCAGGTCGTAAAAGTAACGCAACTCTTCCGCCTGGGTGTGCAAGGCCTCCTCGGCAGCGCGGCGTGCCGTGATATCGGAATGGGTGCCGATCATGCGCATCGGCTCACCCGCGGCGTTACGGCTGACGACCATGCCCCGGTCAAGGATCCATTTCCAATGGCCATCCTTGCAAAGGATACGATGCTCGTTGGTGTACATGGGCGTTTGACCGGCTAAATGGGCCTGCACTGCGGCGAGTACTTGGTCTTTATCCTCCGGGTGAATCCGGTTCTCCCATTCTTTAAGATGGTTGGATAGTTCGTGATTCTCATAGCCAAGCATCTCTTTCCAGCGTTTGGAGAAAAAGACGCTTCCCGAGGTGATATCCCAGTCCCACAACCCATCGCCGGCACCTTCAATGGCAAATTTCCAGCGGAATCGGCTCTCTTGCAAGTCCTGGGTCATTTGCTGTGCCATCTGCAAGGCCTGTTTCCTGCCATGTACCAGGAGCCATACGAGCCAGGATAAAAACAGGCTGATCATCAGACCTGAATAGAGGAGCAGTTGCGGTTTTTCAGAATCCACCAGGGATTCAAATTGCAGGGTGGAATCAATGGCAAGGGTCCAGGTATGACCGGCGATCGTCATGGGTTTCCTGTATTGGAACAGGGAAGGCAAAACCTTGGCGGATGAAAGGATCTTGTCCGAATCGTACAATAATGTTTCGGGTTGAATGCAGTCGCAATCAAAGATCTCCAGGTCAAAGTTGGCCGGATGGCTACCCAGGATACCCTTCATCAAGTCATCCATGCGAAAGGGGGAGTAGGCCCAACCCAAAATGTTGGCGCGTCGGTTTTCCAGGGTATGGATGGGGGCCGTATTGCGATAAATCGGCAAATACAGCAGAACACCCGCCTGTACGTGCTGTTGATCTTCCTGCACCAGCCTGACCTTGCCCGACAGGGAGGCCAGGCCCGAATCCCGTGCCAGTTCCATGGCCGCTCGCCGCACGGGTTCGGAAAACATGTCATAGCCAAAGGCTTTCAGGTTCCGCCCGGAGAATGGTTCGAGATAGACGATGGCGGAATACGGGTCACGTTCCCCCTCTGGGCGAATGCTGTAGTCCGGAAACCCTTCCCGCCGGACGGTGGCCACATGTTGCTCTTTATCCTGCGGTGCCACAATGAGAGAGAACCCGACCCCTTGAATGCCCGGTGCCAGTTCTTCCAATTGCAATGATGCGACAAAGTTCTTGAATTCTCGACGTTCCACCTCATAGGACGCTTGGAACAGGCCACGTACCCCCCGTAACACCTGCTCATAGCTTTCCATTCTCTCCTGTATACGTGCGGTGATTTCCTGAGCCTGGTATTGGAAGTTACCCTGCAAATCTTCATGGGCATCTTCCTTGGCCAATTGATAAAAAAAATAGGTCAAGGACAATCCGCCAAGCAATAGCAGCCAGGGGAGCTGGGCGATGAGCATTCCAAGGGTTCGGTTGGGATAGATGGTTGCCGCGTTCGTTTGTGCATCGGACAGTTCCTGATTGAGTATCCTGGTGTGATGCATCATTTGTCGACGCATTTGCCAATACAAATACAGCACGATTCCCAGGAAAATGGCCATCAAGCCAGCGGTGATCAGCCACCATGATTTGACTGATGAGATTCCTGAGTTCTCTTGCAGTGTAAACCAGCGGGCATGGATGCGATGGTGTTCTTCGGCACTGATTTCAGCCAATGCCTTATCCAGCACACGTTGCAACACGGGCCAATCCTTGCGGGAAGCAAGGCTCAATCGATAGTTGTAACTGGTTTCACCGGCGTTGCGCAGGTTGGTGAGATGCAGGCGTTCGGTCCAAAATCCCGCCGTGGCCCGGTTTAACAAAACCCCGTCCACATCACCCAGGGATACGGCGGTCATGGCTTCTTTGACCCCGGGATACCACTGGAAGTGAATCTCCGGGTAATCCTTGAGTATCATGCCATTTATGGCCCATCCCTTGATTCCCGCCAAGGTTTTTCCAGCGAGTTGTTTCAATTCATACCGGCCTTGCACATCCTGGCGCATGAGGAGCAAATCCGGGAATGTGGCAAAAGGCTTGGTGAAGAGAAGGAATTCATCCCGTTCCGGAGTCCGCGTGGCCACGGTCACCAGATCGGCTTCGCCATTTCTTATTTTTTTCAGGGATTCATCCCAGGATGGGGACGACACGGTTTCCACGCGCACACCGAGAATGTGCGCAACCCGATGCAAGGTGTCCGTAGCGATTCCTTCAATGTGTCCACTGCTATCGCTGAATTCAAACGGGGCGAAATCGGGGTCCGGGGCATGGCGCAGCACGGGATGTTTCGCAAGCCAGTTGCGTTCTTCCACGGTCAAGTGGAGGTCTGCATGGGCGGGAAAAATGCCCATGAAAAAATACAATACCATGAAGATAAAGATTTGTTTATTATGGTGATATTGTTTTGGCATGGCACAGCCCCAATAATTTTAGAAAACTTTTATTAATATTGTTGGACTCTACAAGCCAATAATTTATAAAAAAGCAAACAAAAAGGATGGTTCCGTGCCGCCACGATTGGTTGTCCAGGGCGGGTGCATGAACCTGTCAAGATGAATTATTTGCTTGATGTGCAGATTTTGCAAGAAAAAAAATAACCAATAAGTTAATTTTTGGCGGTTTATTATAAATATTTATTCTTTTTAAGAAATTTTAAAATTTTGACAGAACTGCGTGGCAAATGGTGTCGGGACCACCTGGCATGTCCCTTCTACCATGTTGTTATGTAACAAATGTTTCATGCCGTTGCGCATGAGGGCTGGGTATTGATTTTTTTTGCCCAGATTGCAAGCTTACGGGAGGAGGGGCTGCATCTTCGTCACATCCGCGCTTGCTGGTCGATTGAAAAATTATTGAAAGATAAAAGGGGTCCGGGGCAATCCCTCAGATCCCTTTCTTCTTTCAATATTCATAGATATCAAAGAATTTCAAGATATCCGTTCCGGTTAACGAATGTGATAACGTAGAACTATTCACCATGAAATATCCATGCTTAATTCTACTTTGTCACATTTCCAGCTCGGCGTTTGTAGCTTCTGGATCCCCGCTTTCGCGGGGATGACGGTTGCCTTTTTTCAACGGATTTCCTGCTCTGTCATCCCCGCGAAAGCGGGGATCCAGGGCGTATATTCTAATGTGACAAAGTAGAATTAAGAGAAGCGCATTCTTCAGGCCGCCAATTCTAGAGGATTTGGCCCGTATTGATTCTCGCCGGGTTTGCTGTTTTGCACGAGGAAGATTATAATTATAATAGGGCCAAAGAGAGGGATGAGAAAAATTAACGACCACCATCCACTACGGCCCGTATCGTGCAGCCTCCGTACCATGACAGCCAGGGATGGTAGAAAGGTTGCAAACGCATATACTCCACCGAGAAGACCTATGCCAGCTTCCGCATCGAAGGTTCCAATAAAAAAGTCCACAACAGAAAGAGAGAGTAATAACAGCATTCCGAATAAAGAAAAGTACCAATATTCTTTCCTTCGGGATCTGCCGTTGAACACAGCGTACTTCTTCAAGGCAACGAAATACCAATTCATGTTTCACTCCTTGGAGTGTTCATGCCGATGAGACGTTGCGTCTTCTCAGGGGTCGAGTATAGCAAAGTCTTTGAGTGCCATCCATCGGGTGCGGACGTACGAGAACATGAGAGGGACTTTGTAGCGCAGCACTTTATGGGCCTTGATCATCGTTTCGGCCAAAGCGCATCGAAGATGCTTCGGTTCCGTCTGGATTCCCGCTTTCGCGGGAATGACAAACGACTGCAATCTCAGCGTTTTTTTCGTCATTCCCGCGAAAGCGGGAATCCAGAATGAGTTGGCTCGGACGAAACGATGATCAAGGCCACTTTATATTATTACTCCACAGAACTTGACATATTTGCGTTAATTTCAGGCACCAACAATTGCCTGTTCATTGAACACGGATGGGAAGTCAATATGACGGAAGCGAACTGCTGGCCACATGGCAT
>PEAK01000040.1 GCA_002753515.1 Magnetococcales bacterium | reverse complement strand
GAAGGAAAAAGTTATCGAATGAAAGAAAAAATAAAAGAATAAATGAAGAAAATGGGAAGAAAAGGCGGGAAGAACAATTTCAAACCGCTGCTTTTATGACATTTCCAGGCCGATGTCCGCAGCTGTTCCTTGTCATGAAGGTGGGGGCTGGGTGCCAACCATTCTGGCAAATAAAAATATCATTATAAAGCAAGTAAACCGCAGCTATCTTGGGATATGTAGTTATTGTCATCCTCGCGAAAGCGGGGATCCAGAGGACTTTCCTACCTCCCCTGACTTTCTGGATTCCCGCTTTCGCGGGAATGACACTGGAAAACTACGTTTCCCGTGTTGGTTGCGGTTTAGAACTACTGGCCCGTGAACAAATAATCGCCACCCACTTGATGGCCTGCGGAAATCATGGCCCCGTACTGGGGTGTTTGCGGGGCTTCCTTGACCACTTCGCTTCGTACTTCATGGAAAAGGTCAAACCCGGTGCGTAATCGGTTGCCCTTGGCTAGGCTTGAAAGCAGATGACGGGCAAAGACCGAATGGCCATCCCCACCCCCGTCCATAACGGGTTCTTCCCCACCTGAAGAGAGTGCCATGACTGCACGACGTTTGCTCATCTCCTCCGGGCTTAATGTGTCGCCGTCGGTGGAGTAGGTGTATTCCCGCGTCAAGGAGCCTGAGTAGCAACTGTCGGAAATCACCATGATATGCGAGGCCGAAATCTTGCTCAAATATTCGGAGATATGCTTGGTGGAAATCCATTTTTCCGAAGAAGTTACATCCACATCGGAAGGTATCCAATAGCCAATCCCGGTCTCTTCCCGCAAGTAGCCATGACCGGCAAAATAAATGATCACATCCTGACCTGGTTTGACCTTCTTGGCGAGGTACTGAAACATGTCGACAATATCGTCATACTTGGCGTCCTTGAGTTCAATGGCCTGATATCCTGATGACGTGAGTTGGTCTCCAATGGCGGAAATATCGTTGATCGCGGTCCCCAAACTTGGGACCGGGAACGGATAGGTATTGATCCCGATGAGTATTGCTACCTTGGAAGAGGTTAGTTCAGGAAATTTGCCCTTGAAATACGTGACATCTTCCTCCATGGGTTTGACCCGTTCAAAGGGATTGCTCTGTTCCTGAGTATCCAATTGCACCAGGGCCTGGGCGAACATTTCGGTTCTCTGTGCCTTTTGTACCACTTGGAACGCCAACATGTGACTTAACCGTTCCTTGGGGTCCAGATTGTTTTTATCCATCACCTGGAGCCATTCACCTTGGGTCACTGTTTCGCCTCTGGCCAAACGTTCCAGAACGTCGGCCCCCTGGCGATAGTCAAGATTTCCTGCCGCATTGTATCCGTCCAGAATTGCAGAACTTCCCAAATGCTGTAGCAGTATTTTCTGCTCCGTGATCGACAATCCCGCCTGGTTCATGGTGGATACCAGGACTCCCATATCCATGACACCCTTGGTGACGTTGTCGGTTACATGCAACAGGGTTTCCAGAGAAGGCGAGATGTCTTTAACATCCCAGTGGCTTCCCAGTCCCGAACCTGTTTCCGTTGTTCCCCCCTGGGTATTGAACATGCCCCGCCCCCCACCAGATCCGACGCCATTGATGGCAGGTGCCCAGGGTGATGAAATCTGGTGATTGGCATCATTGGCAGAGGTTTGCAGGTGAGCGAGTTCGGTGATTGGATTGATGTCCTTATTCGTAACGTGATCGCCCCCCTGGGGTATGACAATCGGGCGTGTCGCGGTCGGGGCGGGCACCGAATCCGTTGCCAACGGGATCGTCGTTACAGCATTTGATGTCGAACTTGTGCTTGGAGTGGTTTGGTTGGCTACCGTATCGCCTGGGGCTGGCGTTTGGGGCGTCGTGGCATCGGTCGGCTTCTGGGGCGTCGTGGCATCGGTCGGCTTCTGGGGCGTCGTGGCATCGGTCGGCTTCTGGGGAGGGGTGGTGTCCACGGGTTGATTGGGAGTGGGGGGCGTAAGGGTGTCTTTTGGTGTTGCTTGCAGAGAAATGCTACCAGTTACGGGCAATTGGCCATTTTCACCGCCATCGGCAATGTTGATGGCAATCGAAGTTGTGCTTGTCCAGTGGGTACCTGGTACCAAAGTGACAGAAGCCAACGCCGTATTGACCTGGGAGACGCTGCCCGTCACGCTCCATACGCCGGTTTCGGACACATAACTTCCCCCCCCGGTTGTCGTCAACACGCCCGCCGTCGGGTCCGCCAACGTCAGTTGTGCAGTTACAAAGTCTCCGGTATCCACGTCACTCACCACCACAGGGGTCCAGCTCACGCTGGCCGCATTTTCAACAAACGTCACGCTCTGGGTTGTATGGGTTGCCGTTGGCCCATCGTTGACCGGGGTGACGTCCAGGGCGATGGTCCCGGTTGCTGCCACAGTACCATCCGTCACGTTGACCGCCAGAGTGGTGTTGACATCCCAGTCGGTTGTTGGGATGAAACGGATCGCAGCCAGGGCTGTGTTCACCTGGGATACGCTACCTGTCGCGCTCCATATCCCGGTGTTGACCCCGTAACTTCCCCCCCCGGTTGTCGTCAAACTCCCCGCCGCCGGATCTGCCAGTGTAAGGGTGGCGGTAATGGTTGCACCCGCGTCCGTATCGGAAACCACGATGGGCGTCCATGTCACTTGGGTAGCGTCTTCCACGTAGGTCACGGTTTGCGTTGTGTTTGTCGCAGTGGGACCGGATGAAGGTAAGGGTGTTACCGTGAAGGAGATGCTACCGGTAACCGGCAATTGACCATTTTCACCGCCATCGGCAATGTTGATGGCAATCGAAGTTGTGCTTGTCCAGTGGGTACTCGGCACCAAAGTGACCGCTGCCAACGCCGTGTTGACTTGAGCCACACTCCCCGTCACGCTCCACACCCCGGTCCCGGAGACATAACTTCCGCCTCCAGTTGTTGTCAACACGCCTGCGGCTGGATCGGCCAATGTCAATTGGGCCGTGATCACTTCTCCCGTATCCACATCGCTGACCACCACAGGGGTCCAGGTCACACTGGCCGAATTTTCAGTGAAAGTTATGTTTTGCGTGGTGTTGGTGGCTGTTGGGGCATCGTTGACCGGGGTGACGTTCAGGGCGATTGACCCGGTCACCGCTACAGTACCATCCGTCACGTTGAGCGCCAGAGTGGTGTTGGTATCCCAGTCGGTCGTTGGGATGAAAGTGAGCGCAGCCAGGGCTGTGTTCACCTGGGATACGCTACCCGTCGCGCTCCATATTCCGGTGTTGACCCCGTAACTTCCCCCCCCGGTTGTCGTCAAACTCCCCGCCGCCGGATCTGCCAGTGTTAGGGTGGCGGTAATGGTTGCACCTGCGTCCGTATCGGTAACCACAATGGGTGTCCACGTCACCTGGCTAGCGTCTTCCACATAGCTCACGGTTTGCGTCGTGTTTGTCGCAGTGGGACCGGAAGAAGGTAATGGCGTCACTGTGAAGGAGATGCTACCGGTAACCGGCAATTGACCATTTTCACCGCCATCGGCAATGTTGATGGCAATCGAAGTTGTGCTTGTCCAGTGGCTACTTGGCACCAAAGTGACGGATGCCAACGCCGTATTGACCGTGGAGACGCTGCCCGTCACGCTCCATACCCCGGTCCCGGAGACATAACTTCCACCTCCAGTTGTTGTCAACACGCCTGCGGCTGGATCGGCCAATGTCAATTGGGCCGTGATCACTTCTCCCGTATCCACATCACTGACCACCACGGGTGTCCAGGTCACACTGGCCGAATTTTCAGTGAAGGTTATGTTTTGCGAGGTGTTGGTGGCCGTTGGGGCATCGTTGACCGGGGTGACGTTCAGGGCGATTGACCCGGTCACCGCTACAGTACCATCCGTCACGTTGAGCGCCAGAGTGGTATTGCTATCCCAGTTGGTCGTTGGGATGAAAGTGATTGCAGCCAGGGCTGTATTCACCTGGGACACACTACCTGTTACACTCCATACGCCAGTCCCGGCCACATAACTCCCCCCCCCGGTTATCGTCAAACTCCCCGCCGCCGGATCTGCCAGTGTTACGGTGGCGGTAATGGTTGCACCTGCGTCCGTATCGGTAACCACGATGGGTGTCCACGTCACCTGGGCAGCGTCCTCCACATAGGTCACGGTTTGCGTCGTGTTCGTTGCAGTAGGACCGGAAGAAGATAATGGCGTCACAGTGAAGGCAATGGTTCCGGTGGCCGGCAACTGGCCATCCTCACCGCCATCGGCAATGTTGATGGCAATCGAGGTTGCGCTTGTCCAGTGGCTACTCGGCACCAAAGTGACGGATGCCAACGCCGTGTTGACCGTGGAGACGCTGCCCGTCACGCTCCATACCCCGGTCCCGGCCACATAACTTCCGCCTCCGGTGGTCGTCAATACACCTGCCGCCGGGTCCGCCAATGTCAATTGGGCCGTGATCACTTCTCCCGTATCCACATCACTGACCACTACAGGGGTCCAGGTCACGCTGGCCGCATTTTCAGTGAAGGTGATGTTTTGTGTGGTGTTGGTTGCTGTTGGGGCATCGTTGACCGGGGTGACATTCAGGGAAGTTGTCCCAGTCGTTGCCAGGGTGCCGTCCGTCACGTTAACCGCCAGAGTGGTATTGGTTTCCCAGTTGGCAGTAGGGATAAAAGTGAGCGCAGCCAGGGCTGTATTCACCTGGGACACAGTACCCGTTATACTCCACACCCCGGTTCCGGACACATAACTTCCGCCTCCGGTTGTCGTTAGGCTTCCCGCCGCCGGATTGGCCAGGGTCAAGGTAGCCGTGATAACCGCGCTCACATCGACATCACCAACTACAATAGGCGTCAAGGCGACACTGGCCGCATCTTCAAGGAAAGTGACGCTTTGATTGGTCTGGGTGGCGGTTGGGGCATCGTTGATGGAGGTGGAAATAATGGTTGTCGTGGCATCGTTGAAGGTCAAGGAGCCATCGGTGATCACCGTGGTCAGGGTCGTCGTTTCGGTGGAACCGGGAGCGACACGATTGGAGGTGGGGGTAAAGACCAGGGCGCGAATGGCGGTTTGGGCCAGTGCTGCTGTTGTGGAAGCCAGGGAATAGGCATTTCCAACCGGTCCGGTAAATCCCGACGCGGTCAACGAGGCTGCCGTAAAGCTGCCTTTGGCGGCATCGTCCAAGGTAATGGTCACGGTGACCGTACCATCATTGGGGATGGTTACGCTGCTGAAGGGAGAGAGTTGACTGTTGTCGTTGACCGTCTGACCTGCTGTCAGACCTTCGATGTATTGCAATTCGTAGGCACCGATATCGATACTGCTGCCGACCACACGTTGATGACCCGCCTGGTCTGTGGTCAAACTACCGGAATAGTTGGGATCCCCTTTATTGATCGCTTGGCTGGAAGACGTTAAGGCATGGGTTTGCGTTGTACCGCCGTTGTCAGCCAGCGGGAGAAGCCCGGCATTGTACGATGTTCCCTCCAAATCACTGGCTACGGCAAAACTAGCTCCACTGATTAAATTAAGTTTCCCAATCATATTATAGCCATACGAGTAAGAAAGGCCCGCCCGATTTATATCATTGGCAGTCCCGCCGATACTCCCCAAATAGTTCTCTTTGACAAGGCTGTTCCCTATGTAAAATGTCATGGTTCCAATTCCAGCAAACGTTAACACACCACCACCTTCATTACCCACCCCTGCAAGACTGTATTTGGCAACGTTAGCGGTGACAGTGCTGTTTAGAATCGTGAGTGTGGCGTTGGCAGTTGCGGAAGACACATAAATACCGCCTCCGTTAGTCTTGGCTGTGTTGTTGGAAACTGTACTGTCGGTAAGCGTTAGCGTGCTGTTACTGGCATAGATACCGCCGCCCGATGCCGTTCCTGCAGCCGTTACCGCATTACCCGACACGGTGCAGCGGGTCAGTGTGACCGTGGCACTGTCAACGCGCAAACCACCACCAAACGTAGCCGTCCCTGCCGTGATACTGGTGTCGGTTATCGTGACCGTGCCACCGGTGATATAAACATCGCCGCCCAGGCGACTGGCACCGATGATGGTTCCGGCACCATGAGTCAGCGTCAAACTTTTCAGTGTTGCACCCGATGCGATGGTAAAAATACTGCTGTTGTTGGTACTGCCATCGATCGTGACGTCCGCTTTGCCATCCAATGCGTGGCCGGTATAGGCGATATCGCCATCGACCGTCACATTGGGCAGGGCAATAGCACCCGAAGTCAGGGAAATGGCAATTTGTCCCGCACCATTACGCAGGTTCGGGTCAAATTGGATGGTGTCGCCCGCCGCAGCGGCCGCCACCGTATTACGCAAAGTTCCCGCCCCCGAATCGTTGGTACTGGTCACCAACAAATTGGCCAGCAACCCTGTATACTCATCCTTGGCCAACGGGTTTAATCCCCAATGATCCTGAACGACACCCACCTTGTATTCCAAATCCCAGTTGCCCCCCAAGGGTTTGGCTCCGGTATCATCTGTGGAAGCAGCAACCGCCGCCCCGGTTTCGTGGGCCAACTCCCGGATAAAGGCCTGACCTTCGAGGCCCTTGGCGATATCACAACCATACAACAACAGATCCCCACCCGGTATTAATGCCTTTCCCCATTGTGCCAAAGAGGCTTCCTTGGCTTTGATGGAGCCGATATCCACATTGGCATTGCCCAAAAGCACATGCCCGGAAGATCCGTGCGAAATAATTTGGATCGATTCCAGATTTTTCATCCCCTGAAGTTCATGGGTAATCCGGGCAATGCCATCCTCACCGGGTTTGATGATTTCCACGTGGGTACCCTGGGGAATCGCGGTCAGCAAACTGTTTAAATCGGGAACACGGGAATCGATGAACACCACTGTTTGCGGTGCATTGGTTGGTTTTTCCCAGTGGTGCAACAAGGCCTGGATTTCCTGTTGGTGATCGGGATCCTGGCCCTGATGGATCCAATCGATATGTTGGGTTGAGACAACCCGTTCCCCCGCCATGGTTTCCATGGCCAAGGCGGCCAGTCCCGCATCAAACATCAAACGGGGTTCCAAGGCTATGGATTGGACAGGAAATGGTTGGCCCCACTGACATTGGGTTTCCATGTTAAGAGCCTTCCTTATGGAACGTAGTTTCTATCGTGTGTATCCGGACAAACTCGTTGCAGCTTTATCTTTACTATCTACTCAAGCCAAACCTGTGCCAGCTTCATGCGTTGGTTGCATCCTGATTGTGCTTGGGACCCAACCCTGATGCAACACGGATTGTCGGCTCTTCCAAAGAGTGACATGACGGTGGATAATGGTGTCCGGCCTTGCAGGAGTGTAAAAAAATATGTCATATCCTGTAAAATGATTCAACACTTTCTCGTTTTCCTGATCCGGGCGAGTGGATGATCCGGGCTGCGGATAAAATAAAATTTTCCTGATTATCCAAAGATAAAAGCAGGGAAAAAACCATGGTTTGTACTACTTTTCTTCCCCATGATATTGGCCCATGTTTTGCGCTATACTATAGCAGGGGGCGGTAGAGTCCGTTGACCTGGTAATTATAGGAGGAGGCTATGAACAGGAAACTATGGTTGGGCAGCGCCCTGGCGGTCAGCTGCCTGTTTGTATGGAGAATTGCAGGGGCAGTCAATCTGGTGGTTATGGATGCCAAAGGAGGTGGATTGAAAGCGGGAGCGGTCATTGACAGCGCGACACCCCTGAACCTGGCTGAAGGGGAAAGTGCCTCTTTGGTCGCCGATACCGGACGTATCGTTCGCCTGAAAGGTCCCCATTCCGGCCCGGCATTGGCTTCGGGAGAAGCCGCTGCGGGTTCGGTCAAGGACGCCATGGCGAGTTTGCTCAGCGCCGGCGACAAGGATAAAGGTGCCCTGGGGGCTACTCGTAGCGCTGATTCCACCTTTAAAATGGCCAAGGATGGCAAAAAAACGCCCTCACCACCCGATTTGTGGATGGTCGATGTCAGCCAGGGCGGTGTCCATTGCTATCAGGAGGGTGAACGCATGGTCTTCTGGCGTCCCGATCCCAGCCGTGACACCAATATACGCGTCACTTTGGGCAACGATATATGGAAAGCCCATACCGACTGGCCCAAAGGCAAAAGCAGTCTGCTGCTCCCGGACAACGTACCCGTTCAGGATGGTATGAAGCTCACTGCTGACGTCGAAGGTAAAAAAACCGAGGCTGTACTCTATGAGGTTCCCAAAACGGTTGCCACGGATCCCGCCCGGGTGGCTTGGTTGCATGAAAAAGGATGTCAGAATCAATTTATGGCCTTGTTGAGTACCATCAAGCAATAACGATCCGGGAGGGGATGATGCGCGGAAAAATTTGGGCAGGAACGGTCTTGGCCGTAGCAGGTTTTTTGGGTGCCGCCAGCAGTCAGGCGGATAATCTGGTGGTGTTGGAGGCCAAGGGGGGTAAGTTGCAGGTCGGGCAAGCTGTCGACAGCACCACCACCCTTTCCCTGGCCGCGAAAGAAAGCGCCGCTTTTGTATCGGAAACGGGCCGCATCATTCGTCTGAAAGGACCCTATTCGGGACCAGTGGTGACTGCGGGGGACACAACGACGGGTGGCGTCAAAGAGGCCTTGGCAGCCTTGACCACGGGTTCCAAAGCCAAGGACCAGAGCCAATTGGGAGCCACCCGCAGCATGACAACCGATAAAGGGGGTAACAAACTTCCAGATCCCTGGATGATTGATGTGACACAAGGGGGCAGTTATTGCTACCGCGAGGGGGGAAGTCTGGTTCTCTGGCGTGCCGATGCCAAGTCGGATACCGTGGTTGGTGTCACCCTGGATAAGAAAAGATGGAAAGCGCATACCGATTGGCCCAAAGGCGAGGCCAATCTTCAATTACCCCCTGATGTTCCATTCAAGGATGGCAGTCGCATGGATTTGGAAGTTGGCAAGCGTAAAATTGAGGCCAATCTCCATATGATCCCAAAAGCGGTAACGGCAGTTCCGGCGCAAGTGGCCTGGATGCATGCCAAGGGGTGTAAGAGACAGTTTGCGTCCCTTCTGGATACGGTCGCATCGGGGGACGCCAAGCCATGAACCAGCTTGCTTCCTCATCGACCTGGAAGGTATGACACATCATGGTGAACCAAGGAAGCGGCTGCTATCGGTTGTAGTCGTTTGGGCATGGGGGCCGAGTGGTCTCCACGTTGCATAGGTTGTCAGCCGCCGCGCCTTGGTTCGGCCAGATGCAGGAATAAAAATCCTCCAATTCCCAGAAAGAACAGTTCGGGTGCCCAGGCGGCGACCAGGGGTGGCAGGCGGTTTCCCAGCCCCATGGCGGAGGATAGATCGACGATGACGAACATGGCAAAACCCAGGACGATTCCCAGGAAAATGGAACGGGTCAAGCCACCCTGACGCGGTATCCGCATGGCAAAGGGAAATCCCAGCAGGATTGCTGTCATGATTATGAAAGGTTCCACCACTTTGCGGTGAAACGTTACTTCATAACTGGTGGTGTCCACCCCTTCATTTTTGAGGCGGGTCATGAGGTCCCAAAGCTGCAACAGGGACAAATATTCCGGTTCGGGCAGGGTACGATCCATTTGTACTGGTTCCAGGGTGACGGGCCATTCCTGGTAGAGGAATGGTTCGGCGTTGGCTTCCTTGCCGAAGAGGTAGACCGTGCCGTTGCTCAAGTACCAGCGACCGTTTTGGTAGTAGGCGTTTTCCGCATCGATGCGAGTGGTCAGACTGTTATTGTCATCGAAGCGGAACACGCTGACGTCTTCAAGTTCCAGGCCCGAAGGGTTGGCCTTTGCGGCGTGGACGATCTGTCGACCACTGCGCAACCAAAAACTCCCCTCGCTGGATTTGGCGGTGAGAAAGCGTCCGGTAATTCGATCCTGGAGGAATTGTTCGGCCAAATTGCAGCGCCAGACGATTTGCTCTTGGAGGATGACGTGCAGGGCGGCGATGATCATGCCTCCGAGCAAAAAGGGGATGAGGATACGATGTAGGGAGATGCCACTGGCGCGCATGACGGTGATTTCGTTGCGCCGGCTCAGGATGGAGACGACCAGCATGGAGGCTAGCAAAGCGAAGGCGGGCAGCAAAAGAGAGAGGAAGCCGGGCAGGCGGCTCAAGAGCAGCAATCCCAGATCGCCCCAGGAAAAATAGATTTTTTGGGAAAAACGCCTGACGTTTTCGAGGCCGTCGATCACGAAGAACAGCCCGATAAAGACCAGTACCACCTGCATGAAATTTTGCAGAAAGAGTTTGAGGAGGTATTGAAACAGGATGGGCATTGGTTCAAAAATCTCCCGGCGTAGGGCGTGGCCGTAAAAATTTTTGTGGCAGGGCGGCGATATTTTGCGATAGCCAGATGATGGCGGTAAACGAACCATCTTTGGCGGTATGAATGGTGACGTAGAGTGTTACCAGGGCCATGAGGAGGTTGGGTAACCAATAACCGGCGGCGGTGGGAATGAGTTCGCGGGTGACAGCGACATCGCCGAAGGAGAGGAGCATATAATGGAAGAGGAGCGTCAAGACCGCGACGATGAAACCGTAGACGCGCCCGGTGCGATGGGATTGTTGCAGGCCCAGGGCGACTGAGAACACGCCCAGGATCAAGCCAGCGACCGGGTAGGCCAGGCGCCGATGAAGCTCGGCCATTCCCTTGAGGGATTCTTCCGGCGGATCGAAAAGGATGGAATCGATCAGGCTGGAGAGTTCCATTTCTCTTTGACTGGCCTTGTGCTGTTCCTCCTTCAGTCCCAGGGAGACCCCCAAATCCAGATTGTAATTGGCGAAACGCAGGTGGCGATAGCGACCACCGGGAAATTTTTCATGACGGCTGCCCTCTTCCAGGAGCAGGATGGAATCGTTTTCACCGTGCAACTGCAGTTGTCCCTTGCGGGCGGTCAACGTGACGATTGAGTCTGGTTTGCGTTCGTCGTGGATGAGCAATCCGGACATGACGCTGCCATTTTCCGATTTTTCGTGGATGTAGATGGTCAGTCCGGGGATGGTTTGGTTGAAAGTTTGTGGTTTCAAGGCCAAGGTGGTGGAGGATATCAAGGCGTTACGCAAGATGGAAAAGCGATGGAAACTGTTGGGGACCACGGTCATGTTGAGGGCAATGGTCAGCAGGGTGAAGAGGGTGATCAAGATTGCAATGGGGAAGAGTATCTGGTAGAGACTCATGCCACTGGCCTTGAGAATGACGATTTCGCTATCCTGGGACAGGCGACCCAGGGCCAGCAGGATTCCCATCAGCAAGGCCATGGGGACCACCGAGACGACGAACTGGGGGCTGAGCCAAAGGATCATGCTGCCCAGGACGCCAATGTCCACGCCTTTGTTGACCCATAGATCGACCAGATTGAGGATTTTAGGCAGCATGATCAGAAAGGTGAGTACAAAAAGCACCAGTGCCGTAGAAATGGCGCACTCGATGAATAGATATCTGTAGAGCCTGATCATGACATGACAGCCTGCCATCTTTTCCAACGAGATGCCTGGGATTGGGCAAAATCCCAGGGAAAATAGGGTGATAAATGATGAATACTGCGCACACGAATATCGAACTCTATGCGGATGCCATTCCCTCCTGGCCCTGTGATGCCTTGGCCATTGGTGTTTATGAAGACGGTCAGCCCCAGAAGGTTGTGGCAACTGCTTGCAAGGAGTGGTCCAAGGAGATTGATCGGGCGTTGGCCGCAGGCTGGTTGCGAGGCAAAGAGGGTCATTTTTTATTTTTGCCGGTGGCGGGGAGTGGCCAGGCCCCGGTTCGGTTATTGCTGATTGGCCTGGGTAAGGAAAAGGCCGTGACGCCGCAAACCTTGGAAGATACTGGTGCGCGTCTGGTCAAGATCGCCCGGTCGCATGGGATTGCCAGGTTGGGGTGTCTCCTAGCCTTGGATCGGCACAATGGTATTGGTTTGGGGGCTTGTGCGGGGTATTTGGCCCAGGGGGCTTGGTTGGGGGGGTATCGTTTTGAGCAATTCAAGACGAAAGGTCAGGAGGGTGATGCGGTTTCCCAGGATGTAATTACCCTGGAGTTGGCCGTCATGGGCAAGCGTCTGGAACGGTTGCGTGACACATTGCAGCACATCAAGCATGTGTGTGACGGTCAGTGTTTGGCACGAGACCTGGGTAATATGCCGGGTAATGTGTTGACCCCGGAGGGGATGGCGCAAGAGGCACGCAAGATGGCCGAAACGTTGCCCATCCAGGTGACGGTATGGGATGAAAAACAACTGAAAAAACAGAAGATGAACGGTATCCTGGCCGTTGGTCAGGGGAGTGTCCACCCGCCCCGGTTGATCATGCTGGAATATCGGCAGGGTGGTGACCGTCCGCTTTTGGTGGTCGTTGGCAAGGCGATTACTTTCGATTCGGGAGGGATTTCGTTAAAACCAGGGGCCAAAATGGAGGAGATGAAGTTTGACATGGCGGGGGGGGCGGCAGTGCTGGGTTTTATGCATGCCATCGCCGCCATGAAACTTCCGGTCAACGTTGTTGGTCTGGTGCCCACCGCAGAAAATTTGCCTTCGGCCACGGCACAACGTCCTGGTGATATTATTGAAACAGCCAGTGGCCAATGGGTCGAAGTGATCAATACCGATGCGGAAGGGCGGTTGATCCTCGCCGATGCCTTGCACCATGCCCGATCCTTGGCCCCGGACATGATTATCGATCTGGCGACACTGACCGGGGCGTGTGTCGTGGCCTTGGGCCATGAGGCGAGCGGTCTCATGGGATTTGATAAAAAATTGCTGCGCCGCTTGGGTCGGGCGGGCAAAAAAGTGGGGGAAAGGCTTTGGCCCTTGCCTTTGTTTCCCGGCTATCAGGAATTGCTCAAATCACCTGTGGCCGATATGAAAAATGTCGGAGGTCGGGATGCCGGAGCAATTACTGCGGGGTGTTTCCTGTCGCGGTTTGTCGATAAAGACACACCCTGGGCGCACATCGACATTGCCGGGACCGCGTGGGATATGAATGGTAAAAAGCCCAGTCAGCCCAAAGGGGCTACGGGTGTTGGTGTACGATTGCTGTGCCGTTTTGCCCAAAAGGAGCTGCAATAGGTGGCGCGGGTGGAACCCGGGGTCACATTAGTCAGGTTTTATCAATGGGCCCAGGGACCCATGGAGCGCCTGTTGTTCGGACTCTTGAGTCGGATTGTCGCCAAAAACATCAAGGCGTGCGTTGTGGTGGCCGATCAGAACCATGCGGCTAGGCTGGATGAGGCCTTGTGGACACAGGGCAACGATTCCTTTTTGCCCCACGGCATCTGTGGCGGGGCCGACAGCGTCTGGCATCCCATCCTTTTGTGTACGGAACCGCAGGATATCAATGGTGCGACTGTTTTGCTCCTGGCCCATGGGCGGTTTGAGGAAAGATTTGGTGACTTTGACATGGTCCTGGATTTTGTCCCCGGTCACATTGCCGAGGGGGTGCAAGCCAGTCGTGAACGATACCGGCGCTATCGTGATTCGGGGTGTCGGATGGAGTATTGGATCCATTCCCCCGAAACAGGTTGGACGCTCCAATCTCGTCACCCCAAAACCAATGAAGAAACAAGTCCATAAAGAGATGGATCCATTCGATAGATGTTCTTAAGTGGGTCTGCAGCTTAACAGCCATTGGTGTTGACATCAATCAAATTTGATATATCATCACAGGTATGACCGGACAAGATGTCATTGCCAAGCTGAAATCTGCAGGGTGGAAACTGGACCGCATATCCGGAAGTCACCACATCATGGCAAAGGATGGAAAAGCAGTCCCGGTCCCCGTGCATGGTAAACATGACCTGGGCAATGGTCTGTTAGCTGCGATTCATCGACAAACCGGCATTCGAATGAAGTAACCGAAGGGACCACACATGGACATTCGCTATCCAGCCATTTTGGAACCCCAGAAACCGAAGGGATTTTTTGTCAGGTTTCAGGATTTGGACGACACCTTTACCGAGGGAGAAACGGAAGAGGAGGCGCTCTTCAATGCCGCCGAAGTGTTGACCGCTATGCTGGAGTGGCGAATGGACAATAACCAGACCATTCCAGAACCTTCCATCGGAGTGGTTGGGGCACGTTATGTGGCCCCTGATGCCAAAACACAGGCTGCACTTCTCGTTCGTCGCTCCAGGGGTGACCGACCCATGTCAGAAATCGCCAGAGCCATGGGGACATCATGGCCAGCCGCCAATCGGATGGAAAACGTACGTCACTGGCCATCGTTAAAACAACTTGAAAAGACTGCAGCAGTCCTTGGGCACCGGTTAATCATTTCGTTTGAGTAGACCTTTTGTCATGGATGATTCCATGTTACAAAAGCACTCCCGAATAAATCATCTGACGGATAATAATTATTGCCATCTTAAATAAAAATTTATCTTATGGTCGGTATCGTATTTCCGGTCAACGATAGAAACCTTTGCTCCGTGAGGCATAGAATTACTCCATTTTATTAGTAAATATATTACTATTCAGATCGTTGGGTGAATCTGAACGAACGCATCCCGCTGACCCCTTATTCGCTCTGTCCTCTCAATTTAGTCTCGATCAATCGAAGGGTATGTTGCAGGTCACGTTCTCGTAATTCTTGATCAATATCCTGGATATACTCATACTCAGAAAAATTCTCTCCACGTTTTCGATTCAATGGTGGTTCCAAAGCTTCGATGAGAAGACTTTCCAGGGATGTGATGAGGGATGAAGCAGACGAATTAAATTGAACCTCGCGCAAATTACCGTCTTTTGCAACGTTGAGGAGACCAAACCAAGAAAATCGGTTCCAACGGCTACCCAGTCTGTCAACGGTATGCTCAAACAAACGTTTGCCTAACGGTCTGTCGATGGATCGTCCAACGTAAATAACAGAATGGTGATCGTAAAGGATATAAATTCCTTTTTGTTTGCAAAAATCGACTTGTTTTGATCCCGTCGACTGCTTTCCAAGCAATTTAGGATCGGCCCTCCATACGATAAGTTCTCTATGCCAGTACATGCCGAATGAGCGGATAATCGACATTGAATTTGATTCCAGCTCTGGAACCTCATGAGCGCTGTTTCTTTCTTCCAACTCGGTATCGTCCAGATTCTCAATTTGATTTGATTGAGTTGTTCTAAGGGCAAACACTCCTGGGCCAATCTTAATAAACGGAGAAGCACTGCCTTTGTGCTTAATGGAGGAGTTAATTTGTGCTCTGACCGTTGCAGCAGGAGTCGCCCCATCCGTTTCGTAGAGGCCACGAAAAAAAATCTGCTCGGTGATTTCGGTATAGTGCAGTCCAGATGCATACTCCGGATCGGCCAGCACCTTCTTTATCGCTTTAATCCAAGTTTTTTCCATATTATCTTTCGATTATTTTTCTTTCAATTTTCTAGTTATGCGTTAAATTTATAATAATCCTATAAACTAGATAGCACTTAGAAATACCGAGAGTCTATCAGATTATATGGCTTTTTGCAACTACTCCGACTTCCCATCACCCTCCAGTTTCCTGGAAACGGCAGTAATCACTCGGAGGGTCGTTTCAATGTCGATGACCGGCAGGCCATCCGAAAGTTCGTTGATCCAAGGTGCCTGAAGGCGCATCGCTTGTTCAAAAGCACGAGTCCCTGCGTCGGTGAGTACCACCAATGGAGCTCTCCGGTGATGGGGATTTGACCGTAGCACCACCAAACCCTCATTCGTAAGGTCATTGACGATCCGCTGGATATTCTGTCGGTTTGCTCCCATGTCGCGCGCAAGCCAGGCAACAGGTTGAGGGCGCTCACTCGCAGTGATCGTGCCGAGTACTTTCCAACGGGCACTCGTAAGGCCAATGTTGGCGACCAGACGGTCTCCTGCGACCAGCAGTCGATTATTCAAACGAAATAGTTCGAGGACGAGATCAGTCAAGGCTTTGCCGGACGGGGTGCGTTTGTCTTTGTTCATACTGGTGAACATTGCCACGTTGACATCACGATGTCAATTGTACACAATAAGGCTTTGTGGTACCATATTGACATAATACATCCAATTCGATGCGGCTACAACTCTGATGCCCGGCCTGATTCGACACCTGAAAGGACCTTTTCCTATGCCCAAGATCATTCATCGCATTGGAGGCTTTGCTGCTCCGCTCTGCATCGCACTTTTCTGGACATCCACCGTGTTCGTCGAATTGTTTGGCTCGCACCCTGCGGTAGCGCAATTGAAATCACTTATCGTCACGCCGGGTCTATGGATTTTGATTCCGGCCATCGCGATGGCTGGAGGTAGTGGCATGTTTATGGGCAAGTCGCGGCGTGGACGGCTGGTTGACACCAAGAAAAAGCGCATGCCGTTCATCGCTGCCAATGGACTGCTCGTCCTGTTGCCCTGTGCCATTTTACTCAATCGCTGGGCAGCCGTTGGCAGCTTCGACACCACCTTCTATGTGGTGCAGGCAATCGAGTTGATCGCAGGACCGATCAACCTGATTTTGCTGGCACGGAATGTACGAGATGGTTTGCGCATGGCCGGTCGGCTTCGCGCATCACCTGTACAGGCATGATATTCATGAGCAACAACTTAGCAAAACTTCCGTCAGTTCGCCATTGCCCCAGCAGGTGACTTTCAAGTGCGATTGATCTGACGTTGTACGATTTTGTTGGACGTTGCTGGTAGTCTTCGTATAAGGTTCCCAGGGGAAGGAGTCAACCAATCATAAACAACCGATTTTCTCCCTGCTCGCTGGTTCATTTGTAACCTGTCGTATGGATAAATCGTGATTTTACCCTCTACAAACACATAATCATGTCTACAAAGGAGCCGATCCATCCGTGACGATGGGGTCTTATTTCGCTACCCCATTTATTGACATTGAAAACGGCGCTACACTGGGATCACAAAGAATTTTTGTTTGTCAGGATCACCTGCAACCGTAAGAGGGGCCATGACCACAAGAAACTTGAAAAATTTATTTAATCCTTCATCAGTCGCCGTATTGGGGGCTTCACCCCGTCCCAATTCATTGGGTTTTCTCATATGTCGTAACCTGCTTCAGGGTGGATTTTCCGGCCCCATCATGCCGGTGAATCCCAAATATGAATCGATTGCGGGTGTTTTGGCCTATCCATCGGTGGAACTTCTCCCCAAAGTACCTGATCTGGCGCTCATCTGCACTCCGCCAACTGTTGTGCCCAAGTTGTTGGAAAGTCTTATTCGTCGCGGTACTCGGGCCGCGATTATCATAACGGCCGGGTTGCAGTTGCATCGGGATGAGAACGGACAGACATTGCATGAGGTTGTGTTACGTTTGGCACGTAATTCGGGAATGCGACTCTTGGGACCCAACTGTTTGGGATTATTGGTTCCCAATATTGGTTTGAACGCCAGTTTTTCCCATGTCCAGGCGTATCCCGGCCATATTGCCTTTGTTTCGCAATCGGGGGCCATGTGTACCTCGGTACTGGATTGGGCCAACAGTCAGAAGATTGGTTTTTCCCACTTTGTTTCCCTGGGAGATGCCTTGGATCTTGATTTTGGTGATGTCATCGACTACCTGGGGGCGGATCCGAAAACCCGGGCAATCCTTCTTTATATTGAGTCGATCCATGAGCGTCGGGATTTCATGTCGGCGGCCCGGGCGGCGGCTCGCAACAAGCCCATTTTGGTCATTAAATCGGGTCGCGTCCCGGAGGGATTACAGGCGGCGGCTTCGCACACCGGGGCATTGGCCGGTTCCGACAAGGTTTTTGATACCGCTATTCGCCGGGCGGGCATGCTCAGAGTTTATGAACTGGATGAATTGTTCGCGGCTGTGGAAACTTTGGCCCGGGCGCAACCTTTGAATGGCGAACGTTTGGGAATCATTACCAATGGAGGCGGTTTTGGTGTGATTGCAGTGGACAGCCTGATGGAAAAAGGGGGAAGGTTGGCGCATTTGCAACCGGAGACCATTCAGGCTTTGGATGCGGTATTACCACCTACCTGGTCGCATTCCAATCCGGTGGACATCATTGGGGATGCCTCGGGCGAGCGATACCGCAATGCCGTTTCCATCATGGCGGCCAGTGCCGATGTGGATGCCCTGTTGGTCATGCATTCGCCACTGGCCACTGCCGATAGTACCGAGGCGGCTTTGGCGACCATCGAGGCGGCCAAGAAGTGCAAGTCCAATATTCTCACGTGTTGGATCGGGGGTGATGGGGTGGCGGCTGCCCGTCGGGCTTTCCATCAGGCCAACATACCAACCCATGAATCACCGGAACGAGCCGTTTCTGCATTCATGCATATGGTGCGCTATGCGCGCAATCAGCAAATGCTAATGGAAACACCTCCCTCGGTATTGGAGGATTTTTTTCCTGCCACCGCTACCGCTCGCCTGGTGATTGAAAACAACCTGGCGATTGACCGGGATGTCATGAGTGAGGCGGAATCCAAGGCGGTTCTTTCAGCCTATGGTATTCCAACGGTAACGACCCATATCGCCAAAACTCCGGAAGATGCTTCGGCTATTTCCAAGGAGATGAAATTTCCCGTCGCATTGAAAATTTTATCGGAGGATATCACTCATAAGAGCGATATGGGCGGGGTGGATTTGTTTTTGGATTCTCCGCAGATTGTCAAGTCGGCAGCCGAACACATGTTGAAAAACATCCACGAAAAGATGCCCAATGCCCGGATTCAAGGATTTTCGGTACAGGAAATGGCCATTCGCCCCGGGGCACATGAATTGTTGGTGGGCATGGCGACGGATCCCATTTTTGGGCCGGTCATCATGTTTGGTCAGGGGGGCACGGGGGTGGAGGTGATCGATGATAATGCCGTTGCTTTGCCACCGCTGAACATGAACCTGGCCCAGGAATTGATCTCGCGTACGCGGATTTACCGGCTGCTCAAGGGATATCGCGACCGCAAACCGATTAATATGGAAGCCTTATGTACGGTGTTGATCAAATTGTCGCAACTGATCATTGATATCCCGGAAATTATTGAGTTGGATATCAATCCTTTGTTTGCTGACAGTCATGGGGTCATTGCCGTTGATGCCCGGATACGTCTTTCCACGACTTGGCGTTCGAGCGGTGGCAAACATCGATTGGCCATTCGCCCTTATCCGAAAGAGTTGGAAGAGACCTGGTTTTTGGGGGATAACCGACCGGTGTTGTTGCGACCCATTCGTCCGGAAGATGAACCACAACACCTGGAATTTTTATCCCGACTTTCTCCGGAAGATTTATTTTATCGTTTCTTATCGGTACGCCGGGTGATTCCGCACGCCGAGGCGGCCCGCCTCACTCAGATTGATTACAACCGGGAGATGGCTTTTATTGCCACGGTCAGGGATCCGCGGACGGGTAATCGGGAAACCTTGGGTGTCAATCGTATCTTCTTGGACCTGGATAAAGATGCCTGTGAATTTGCCATCGTGGTGCGTACCGACATCAAGGGGATGGGATTGGGTCGTAAACTGATGGAAAAGACCATTGAATACTGTCGTAGCCGCAATGTTCGGGTGATGGAGGGCCACGTTGATCCTTCCAATCATCGGATGATTGAGTTTGTCAAAGGTTTTGGCTTTTCGGTTCGGCATTTCCCCGACAATGATCTGATTATTGCGCGCAAAGAGATTGAATGACACGGGGGGGGGGCTCTGGACTATGACAGTTTATTTTTTACCCAGGATAACCGTATGGGAAAGGGGATTGTAGTGTATTTGGTGCAGGGGGAGGATTGTGGTGGTAAAGCCCAGTGACTGGAGCTTGGTGGCCAGGGTGGTGCTGGAGCGATGGTAAAATCGTTGACCATCGGAAATGGACAGACGAAGTACTTTGTAGACCAGACTGGCCACCAATAACGATATTTTATATTTATATCTGGGGGTGACATCCATAATCTTAAGGATGAGAGTTCCCTTTTCCTGGATGACCCGAGAACATTCTTCTAGAATGGTGTCCTGGTTTTCCATAGTTATACTTGCCAGGGTATCGGCCAGGATGATGATATCATAGAGTTGTGTTGGGGTATTGCGCAAATATTCCAGTATATCTCCTTTGATGATTGTGATATTGGGGGAATCCTTGAACAGTTCCAGCGCCAATTGGCATTTGCGCGGGTCGTAATCCACCCCGGTGATATGTTGCATTCTTCCTGCTAATTTTTGTATCAATATTCCCTGGCCGCAGCCCAACTCCAAGACATTGACCCCATTGGGTATGCACTGGGTCACATGATTCAAGGGGGTAATCCATTGTCTGATCCTGGTTTGGAGGAGATCGACAATTTTGCCAAGGTGTCGGCTGTGTTTCTGTGTTTGCAAAGGTGAAATACCTGATTTTTTTGTTAAAGAATAGACGCAATTCCAATTCAATTACTATCATGGTGCCTTGTACTGTAAACAAGGGAACCGCAGCGTTGCAAGTCTTCCTGTTACAAATTTGGGTTTAGGTTAGAAAGCGCAAGCACGTTATAACCAAGTGATTTGTAACGGTAGTGTGTATTTTAGCCATAATAAGCACCAATAATGATGTATTATACGGAGTGATGTATCCAGGTCGCTCAGTGAACCGGTACAACTTTGGCATCGGTCACGTGGTGCTGCCCCACTTACGGGCGGATGGAGTTGTCGTTATTGGATAGATTTACCTGTTGAAACAATAAATTAATTTATTTGTAGTTTTGATAATACCATGTCACTATGGCCACTGTCGTGTATACGTACATAACGGACTTGCTGAAATTATGGAAAGCACACAAAACATGAAGAATAATCTGACTCATGCTTCGTTGAAGGGTGACTACGTTGCGCGTTTGAGGTTGCAAGGTATGGGGGTCTTTAATGGAGTTTTGAAAAATATCAATCAAACGGAATGCAGCGTTGAAATGGATTGCAATGCTGAGGAGGGGACGCGCTGTTTTTTGTGGATCCAGGTAAAAGATGCAGAACACTATTCCCGTGGGAATATTGTGAAATCGGATTTCCACAGAGTTACAATACGAATTGAAAATGGGCTTTCCTTATATAGAATCATTGCACGTCATGAAATACTTCTTGAAGATTCAACCTTGAAACAGCTTATCAGAGCTCAGTCCTATCAAAATGTTATTGGGGTTGTTGACACTAGGCAAGATTCCAGTGACAGAAAGCTCAACTGTTGGGAAGCGAACAAGTGCGGTAAGGAAAATTACTGTGTTGCAGGTACATCCGTTAAATTTGATGGCCTGTTCGGTGGCAAAAACGGTGGAAGGTTTTGTGCTTTTATCGATGAAACACTGTGCAAAAATGGGCGACCGCTTACCGGGGAAAAGAAACTTGTAAAATGTTCAGAATGTGATTTCTTTTATGAGATTTTACGCGATGCAACGATAGATCAAGGTCAATATGCTTAATGGTATATTATATTTATTGCAATATATGATATAAATAATAGAAGCGGTCCTTTCGTTTGGCTTTCCGTTTTTCCTCACCGCTTCGTTCTTGCGGTCACACTTTCATAATTCAGTTTCTCACGATCTTCCAGATTGGTCAAAGAGGCGCATCGTCGTCTCATCGTTCTTCACATGGCTGACCATGATGAAGGCCATCATCGCATCTAAAAAAATAAAAACCATGGAATTTTTGGGAGAAATTTGTAGAATGGTGCGGCAAGGTTGTGTTAATTGAAGTTTGGATTTATTAAATCATGCCAAAAGCGATGCCATGGACAAAACCCGTTTGACGAAACAATTTCAGCAAGCCCTTGAGATCCATGGTTCTGGCAATCCCAGGGGGGCCGAGCCTTTGTACCGTGAGATCGTCCGGTCGCTACCTGAATTTGCCGATGCATGGTATTTGTGGGGGTTGGCGGCTCATGAATTAGGGGAATATGAAGATGCCGTAGCGCGATTTGCCAGATCCATTTCCTTGGGTGCCAATCAGGCGGACGGTTACCACTACATGGGATTGAGTTTGCAAGCGCTGGGTCGATTCCAAGCAGCCATGGATAGCCTGCATCAAGCCTTGGCGTTGGCACCCGACAATCCCAGCTATTTGGCCAGTCTGGGAAGTCTGGCCATGGAGTCAAAAGAGTTGGATCAGGCCGAATCCTGGTATCTCCAGGCTTTGGCTATACAGGAAGAGTTTCCCCAAGTACACTATAATCTGGCCACGCTGTATCGGGAACAGCGAAAGAATGACCAGGCAGTGCATCATCTCAGGCGAACCTTGGAGTTAGACCCGGGTCACTGGAAAGCACACTTCAATCTGGGATTGATCGAACAACTGAGCAATCGAACCGATGCGGCGTTGACGCATTATGATGCGGCGATCCGGTTGAAGCCCGACTATTGGCGGGCAGTATGGGCAAAACATATGGTATTGCCCACCTTTTATGTAAGCCAGGACGATGTGGCACCGGCCCGTCAACGCTGGTTGGCGGGGGTAGCGGAACTGGAAAAAATATTTCATCCCAGTCAGGCCGAATCCTTGGAGGAGGCGCGACATGCTTGCGAATCCACGACCAATTTTTATCTTCATTACCAGGGGTACAATGATTTGGAGGCGCAAAAGGCCCAGGGTCATCTCCTGACCCGTATCGCCCATCTGGTTTACCCAGGCCATGATCAGCCTTTGCCCTTGTTACCTCCAAAACCTGGGGAAAAAATTCACGTTGCCTTTGTTTCCTCGTTTTTGCACGGCCATTCGGTTTACAAAACCCATTCTCGTTTGGCGACCTTGCTGAATCGACAGCGTTTTTTTGTCAGTGTCGTATACACTGGCACCATCAAGGATGAATCTTTGCGATTTGTCATGAAAAACGCGGATGGATTTCATGATGTCGGTGCCAACAGTTCCCGTTTGCTTGCGACTCTTCACAAGCTCAAACCGCAGGTTTTGATTTATACCGATTTGGGCATGGATCCGATCTTCAATCTGGTGTCGGCATTGCGACTGGCTCCCATTCAGTGCAATGCGGGTGGTCATCCCATTACTTCCGGGTTGGCCAATATGGATTATTTTCTCAGCAGTGATGCCATGGAAAGTGACCGGGCACAGGACCATTATAGTGAGACCTTGATACGTTTACCCAATCTGGCCCATTGTTATCCCACTCCCGCATCGCATCTGGCAGTTACGCCCCGGGGTGCGGAACGAAACACGAATGACGTGGTGTTTTGCAATTTGCAGAATATGATCAAACTATTGCCCCAGCATGACTGGGTCTATGCCGCTATTGCCCGTGCGGTACCGAACAGCCAGTTTTGGTTTATTGACCTGGGTGGCCATATCGGGGATTTGTTTCGTGACCGTCTAAAAGAGGTATTTAGCGCCCAGGGGCTGGACCATGCGCTGTATTGTCGGCTATTTCCCAAAATGGAACTGGTACGTTTTTTCGGTTTGATTCAGGCGGCTGATATTGTTTTGGATGGTATTTCCTGGTCTGGGAACAATTCCAGCATGGAAGCCCTCTCCTTGAATAAACCCATTGTAACCTTTCCGGGGGAACTGTTTCGCAGCCGACATACCCACGGTATCCTCAAGCGATTGGGGATTCAGGCGACACAGGCGTCAAGTCTGGAGGAGTACGTTGCCATAGCGATTCGATTGGCCCAGGATATTGGTTTTCGCAACGAAGTTGTACAGTCGATTGCTGCTGCAAAATCGGTATTGTACGAAGATCAGGAGCCGGTACGGGGTTTGGAACGGGCGTTGGAGTTCATCGTATGCAATGGGTGCCAACCATTCCACAGTTATTGATCGTCATATTCCATCAAACGTCTCTAGGCTTTCTGCCAGACAATTTGCTATAATGCTATGGCCAAGTTTTCCGGGATGAAAAGCGAACTCGCTTTGGAAATCTACATTCCTTTGGATAGCGGCATCCTGGGCACATTTATCTGTTGAGATATACTTCAGTCTATTTTCGCCTAATTCATTGCATGTTTTGTCAAATTGCGCACTTGATATTGCAAGAAGTCGATCCTTTCCTCGAAACTCAAATGAATTTGCAAGCTTCACAATAACGATCGGTGTCTTATACATGGATGAATGAGCGCCAAGGCTTGTGGCGATATATTTATAGAATTGTTGATAGTATCCTGTTGACAACTCCGGCAAGTAATATTCATAATTTTCATAATAACGTCTAAAGAACCAAGAAGCGAGCCAGTAATGCTTCTTAGCGTTCAAAAAATCTTCATAATAGTCTCCATAGTCTTTTGCAAGTTTTAATTGTGCGCTATTGTTTGAAAAAACAAATTTTGGCTTTGTGGAACTGTAGTTAAAGTCTATTCCTGGTCTTATTAAATCGTGAGGTATGAATGAGAAGATAATCAAATTAGGTTTGAATTGTTGCGCTTCAAGTTCTAGTTTTAACCACATTTGATCGATCCCATACCCGCTGACGGCCAGGTTAACTATCCTAACTCCTTTATTTCGAAGTTTACTTGACAGTAAATCAACGTAACTTTCACCTGGAGCAACACCGTGGCCAGCTGTTACTGAGTCTCCAAGAAATACTATCGTATAATGAGTTGATTCTTTATTTTCAGGTTCATGTATATTATAAATGAATTTTTGACCCCATCCTAATAACGGTGTGTGCCCTCTTTGTTTCGCATACTCACGAACAGACATGGCGTGTTTCTTTGCATTTTCCCCCATTGCAGCCAACTCATTTGCAACTCCAGACTTAGGTGAGATTACTACCTGGAATGTGGCTTCTATCGATACATATATTCCAATAAATGTTATTATCAAAAGGAATGCCCAGTTAATGTATTTGGAGCCTTTCATCTGGATAAAACACCTCTAGCATAGGGAGCTTGTTCTGGTTTAGCGTGAATGTATACAAACCGGAATGTGTCAATGAAAATGAGACATTTCCTGTGGCCATGTCGCAAACTTTCTGATCTGATGGAGGGGCTCTCGAAGATCTCCAATGATCATGCGGTCTTTCAGAGGACAGAAACTGGGAGGGGAGGAAGTTTACGACAGAGTCCTTTTCCGATACCAGGGTATATACGATATAATCCTCTATTACTCTGAAACAGAAAGACTCGCGGATATTGCTTCTCCAATTATCTTCCCAGTAAGTGGTCCTGTGTGGCCAAAATCATAGAAATGAGGAGTTGTCTCATTGTTTAGAATTTGTGACAAATCAACAAAGTTCTTATTATTTCGGCTATTGGCTAAGACCATACTGTAAAAATCTCTGGTGAATTGAACCAAGCCAGGCATCTGACGTGAAAGCACCTTCTCTTCAAAAGGATGCAATGGACTTTTAGTGACTAGTAGTGGCTGAAGAACAAAAAGACACCGAACATTGAAACTATTACAAACTGCCTCAATTTGTTTGCGATTAGTTAAGTAAACAGATACAGATTGTCCAGGATCAGAATAATATTTCAAGTTGCTTGATGTTTCTTTTTTTAAGATGGTATCCAAATGAATTTGTATGCTCTTATACACCTTAATATATTCCGACAACATGATGTTTGCACTCAATGCAAACAATTTATCATAATTTCCCTTGACAATATAAGAGATTGGTTTAGTCCAATTGCCATTCAAATTTCCCGGCCCATACAAATACGAATGTTCGGCATCATTATACCCATCGTAAAAAATAGCAATTTTTGGGTATTCGATTGGATTGATTCTGCGCAACAAGTCAAAAAATTTTATTGATTCTGTAATCGAGTGGAATGATCCAGTCCCAAAATTTAATACCGCAACTTTTTCTTTTTTATTGGCAGCAATTGCAATAGTGTTAGCAATAGATAACTTATCGTTGGTTTCAAAGTTCTGCATGGTAGACCCACCAAACATCCATATTATACTTGTTGCCTCTCCAATATGAACACTATCTGGTGTCGATCTGGCTGAGAAATACTCAGTAATATTTATATCGCCAACATTTTTTGGTTCCAAACTGAACAAGTAATAATCACGGTACATATTGCTAAATGTTGAACACGAATCAATGTGTTTATTTATTTGATGAGACGTCCAGCCTTGTAGTTGAGCTAACTCACGATAGTCACCACCAGTTTCTCTTGGTACGTATCGCTTGTAAAATCTATATCCGAATTCAACAGCTATGAATGGAGTAAATGTTATAATAATTAATAATAAAACACTGACATATCTTTTAATTTTCATTGAAACAGCCCTTTAGAAGTTATCTTGTCTATTTCTCCAAATAAAAACGATAACTTCCAATAAGTCATGGCACGCCGCAGCCTTGACCATCGTTTCAGCCATTACCGCCCTTACTCAGCATGGCCTCGATTGCCGTTTCAGCTACCATCTTCAATTATCACAAGTCAGATGTGTCACTAAAACGGGAAATTCTAATTCACTTGAATCTTTTAGATTGGACCATATTTCTTAACATAGCCATAATGATACCGAGAAAGATACCGGCGAAAGTTCCAACCAAGAAAATCATTCTTTTTCTGGGTTGAAAATGCGCGGTTGGTGCAATTGCGGGATCAATGACCGTAAAGACATAGTCAGAGCGCATCTTAGACAGCATAATCATTTTTATTTGCGATTCTAACAGTCCGGCGACTGCTTGTTGTAGTTCGACTGCGCTGTTTTTTGTCCATTCATTTTTAAGAAATTCTACAGCTTTAGTGGCTTCTAAGATGGTACGTTCCATCATATAGCGGTTAATTTTATCTACGAGTAGGTTGGCCCATTGGGCAGCCTGTTCTCTATCACGCCATTCGACGGTTAAGGTTATCATGCCAGTTTTTTTGTCATCTGCCGTCCTAAAAATACTCCTAAAATCGTTGGCCATATCTTTTATATTTATATTGGAAGTATCAGTATCTTTCCATATTTGGTTAAGAATGTCCCATTTCTTATAAAAAGCGCCTGGAGAAATTTTTTCATCAGTGACGAAAGCTTCACTAAACGAGCGCGAGTGGAGTATGGCGAGTGCTGTCCCCTTGGAATTGTTGGTGCTACCAGTGGAGGAGATTCCCATCATAGAGGCCAGTCCACCGTATTGAGCTAGCAAGCCTCCGCCGACGCTCTTTTGTTCTTCTGCAACAGTCATGAGGACTTCCGCTCGGTAGATAGGCGGTGAGGACATCACGGTCAGGACGGAAGAAGCAGCACCCAGAATGGAGAAAAAGATGATCAACCATTTTTGTCGCCACAGCACCTGCCAAAGTTCGAAAATATCGATCTCATCACTGGTCCTGTCCTGCCCCTCCTGGGGGGAATCCAAGGTTTGGACGTGCTGGTCTGCAGCAAAGGAGGGTGGTTGAATGGGATTAGACATGGTTGCGACCGATCAATACAATAAAAAACTGGAATGATGGAAAATGGTTAAGCGACCATCAGGCCGTTTATTTCGCCGTAGGCGAGAGAGCCTGCGGCAGTGAATATCCCCGCCTCGCATGTTGGGTACCATATGTCTGCGTTGTGTGCAACGCTCTATCTGTATCCGAAGGATCAGGATAGAATGATAAATAACAGGACCGATACAATAAATATGACAATCAGGCTGGGGGGATAGCGATCGCCCTTCCGATTGTTACGTCGGCTTTTCAAGAAGAGGCCCAGGCCACTCACCAGCAGGCTAATCAAGCTGAATATTGTCGCGTAGTGCCGCCATTTGGGATCCAATGATTGAGACAAACCATCGATCCAGGAAGCGTTTTTTTCCAGAGGATTATTGAGTCCCTCTTTCAGGGTGATGATCAAGGCCATGAGTGATGCCCAGGAAACCATGCCCAGCCAGGAGACACTTTTCAGGATGCGATCGGGTTGACCACGAATCTGGGCATTGCTGCGTGGGTCGATGAAGCGGGTCAGGCTTTCGCGTTGGCGCCGGTCAAAGATATTAAAGAAAACTTGCCGAGCGAGATAAACGAAGAATACGACGACAAACAAGATAAAGAACAGGGTCCAAGCGAGTCCGTGATCAAGGTCATGAATGGCTTGACGCAACAACAGAAAAGAAGTGGCCAATAAAATGAGGAAGGCGGTCAGATTGACGACGAAACCCATGGAATAGTGGCTCTAGTTGTGTTGTCTACCCGGGAACAAGTCAAAATGGGGAGATTACTCTTCGGTATCATTGGTATCCTGGTACCGTTCCATGATGTCGATCAGTTCAGCGCGCAAACTTTGAAACAGATGCGACAGGTTGGGATCAAAGTGTTCTCCGGCCTCCTTGGCGATCAGGCCCAAGGCGTCATCGCATGTCCAGGCTTTTTTATAGGGTCTTTTGGAGGTTAAGGCGTCGAAAACGTCGCCGATAGCAGCCAATCGGCCCGGTAAGGGGATCTCCTCGCCACGCAGTTGCTTGGGGTAGCCGGAGCCATTCCATTTTTCATGATGGGTCAAGGCGATGATGCGTCCCAGGTTGAGCAGTTCCGACTTTTGCTGGCCAATGATTTCATAGCCTATTTCAGGATGTTTCTTGATGATGTCGAACTCTTCGGCGGTGAGTTTGGCTTGTTTGAGGAGGATGTGGTCAGGGATGCCGATTTTACCAAGGTCATGCATCGGTGCCGCCTGCATCAGTTGATTGGCTTCGGGCTCGCTCAGACCCGATTTCAGGGCCAGGAGGTGTACATAGCGGCTCATGCGCACCACATGCAATCCGGTTTCGTTATCGCGGTATTCCGAGGCGCGTCCCAACTGCCGGATGACTTCCTTGTGGCTTTCTTCCAATTCCAGATTGCGAACCTGGAGTTGGGCGGTCCGCAGGGCGACTTGGTCCGCCAGGAGTTTTCTCTGGTCGTGCATGGCCAGATGGGTTTTAACCCGGGCCAGGACCACGGGGGGGCTGATGGGTTTAACCAGGTAGTCGGCGGCCCCCAGTTCAAACCCCCGGGTTTCATCTTCGGCTTCGGATTTGGCGGTCACGAACAGGATGGGAATATTTCGGGTGAGTTCTTGCTGTTTCAGGATATGACAGACTTCATAACCGTCCAACTCGGGCATCATGACATCCAAAAGGATCAAATCGGGTTGGCCGACCGAGAGGGCAATTTTAATGGCGGTCCGTCCATTGGTAGCCACTTGCACCCGGTAATGGGGTGAAAGAATTTTTTGCAGCACAAACAGATTTTCTGGAACATCGTCAACAATTAGAATTGTTTTTCTTTTAGGTGTTTCTTCGAGTGATGTCATTATGGTTCATCCAATGCGATCTGTTCATCGTGTGCCCAATCCTTGAAAAGGGTCAGGGCTTTTTCAAAATTATAAATATCCAGGGCTTTTTTGATAGTAGTGAGCTTTTCTTTGTGGGTGTTGAGGGTCACGATTGATGCCAGTTGGGCAACAACTTCATCGCATTCGGAATCATAGTCGGCCAATAATTTTACCGCTTTTGCTATTAAGGGAGCCAGGAGTTTTGTGACATCGGGGGATGGTGGTGAGGTTGCGAGGGATGCAGTTGTCAAGGTATCGGCCAACGCGGTTTCAATGGTATGGATCAGCTGGTCCAATGCATCGGAGAGTTCATGGACTGGTGCGGCCAGATCCTGGAGGTTATGGGTTATTTTGGCCTCAGTTTCGATCTGAGCCGCCATGTGTGACAAGGTGGTTGCTCCCAGGGTGGCTGCAACTCCCTTGAGGGCGTGTGAGGCTTGTTTCAGTCCCTCGGCATCGTTATCCCGAATGAATTGTCGCAAGCGAAAATAGGGTCTGTCGGTTCCTCGGGCGAACTTGAGCAATACCACTTTGAAAAGGTTGGTATTGTTTCCAACATACCGTTGTCCGATGGAAAGATCAATCCCAGGGATGGATGGGATGCAGTCGGTGGAAAACGGCGGGACAATGGTTGCTTGGTTCGGGGGGGTGGTTTTGACATGGTTACCGATCCAACGGGACAGGGTGGCGTACAATTCCCGGGGAGCAACGGGTTTGGCGATATGATCGTTCATCCCTGCCAGCAAGCATTTTTCCCGGTCACCTTGCATGGCATTGGCGGTCATGGCGATGATGGGCACATTGGCGAGGGATTTTTGCATGCGGATTGCCCGGGTGGCGTGAAATCCATCGAGAACGGGCATTTGCACATCCATGAGGATGGCGTCAAACAATTCTTTTTGCACTGCATGAACTGCTTCGGCGCCATTATTGACCATGATGACATGGATTCCCACCTTTTCGAGCAGCTCTTTTGCAACTTGTTGATTAATATCATTATCCTCGGCAACAAGTATACGGACACCGGGAAATTGCATGAGGTGTGGCATAGGTAGTGGTTTGGTGGCACGGATAGTGCCGGGTCCACCCGGGATGCCATGCTTTGTTTCAGTATTTGTTGTTGCCGCGCCTTTTTCGAATTGGGCGGAGAAGGTGAAGCAACTTCCGACACCCAGTTGGCTTTCAACCGTGAACTGGCCCCCCATCATTTCCACCAACCGTTTGCTGATTGCCAATCCCAAACCAGTACCACCATAGTTTCTTGTCGTTGAGGAATCACCTTGGAAGAAAGCGGTGAACAGGTTATCCATCTGTGGTTGTGACATGCCTATGCCGGTATCACGGACGCGGAATTCCAGCGTTAGTATGTCGCGGGTTTCTTCCAGTGGGGTTACTTGCACGGTGATTTCCCCCACATGGGTAAATTTGACGGCATTGCCGACCAGATTGGTCAGTACCTGTCCCAGGCGGAGGGGATCGCCCCGAAGTTGCCAAGGCTTGTCAAGATTGGCATTGATAAGGAGTTTCAGCCCTTTTTCCTGGATTTTGACCTCCAAGACAGCGACGACACTGGCGAACACATCATCCAGGGAAAACGCCACGGTTTCCATGGCCAACTTACCCGCCTCAATTTTGGAAAAGTCGAGGATATCATTGATCAATGTCAGCAGGTTGTTGGCACTTAGATTGACTTTGGTTAAATAATCCTTTTGCTGTTCGCTCAGTGTTGTTTGGAGGCACAGGTAGGTCAGGCCGATGATGGCATTCAGTGGGGTACGGATTTCATGGCTCATGTTGGCCAAGAACTCGCCTTTGGCATGGCTGGCCGACTCTGCGGCCAGGCGTTGGCTCATTTCCTTGGCGTTATGGATAGCCAAAGCGGAGATGGAAGCCAGGGCTTCGAGGGCGATGAGATCGCGATCGGTAAAGGTTCCCGATCCGCGTTTATTGAGTATTTCCATGGCGCCGATGGTTGCATCTCCGACCACCAGAGGGGCGCACAGGAGCGATTCGGTTACAAAACCTGTAGATTCGTCTATATGGCTTGCAAATCCTCTATCATTTTTTGGGTAATGAACGATTTCTGCCTTGCCCTGCATGATACAGCGACCGACGATACCTTCACCAAGGGATAGGCGCGTTCCCTGGATGTTGACGGGTCCGGTACAAGCGCGGCAGACGATGCCGGATTGGTTATCTTCGATGAGGAACAGGGAAGCCGCTTCTGCTTGCATATAATTTTTAATGTGGGAAACGCTGGTTTTCAGGGTCGTTTCCAGGTCCATCGATTGGGCAAAGGCGTTGTTGGTACGGGTGATCAGCCCGAGGGTCATATCATGGCTGATCATCATGCCGAACTCGGATTGTTTGGCGATAAAATTGACCCCGATGCCACGGGGGTTGATTCGGGCGACGACACAGGGAAAGGCCAGGTTCAACTGGGCAATCTTGATGTGTATGGTCCCTTTGTCACCAAGACTGATATGGGTGAGTGGGGTATCGGTCAGGAGGAACACCCCGCCCAGGCTGACATCCAGCGTATAACCGCTTATGACGATTCCAGAGTTTAATTCCAGGGTCATCCCGGTTTGGTATTCTTGGCGTTCCCAATTCCTTCGTCGGAGATAGTGAAGGCTTTTATCCATTGAGCATCCTTCGGGTGGGACGGAGTATCATTGTCCATTAATCATGAAGGCCCAGGGTAAAGGGAGGCCGGAATCGTTGATGATCTCTTGCGCACCTTGGCACCTGAGATGATAACAAATTGTCGGTCCTGCAACCATCTGGAAATGTGTTCGACCCGGTAACTTTTCTGATTCCAACGAAACGAGCAAAGGGCAGACTGGGACTAACGCGCCAACTCTTTTCGCGTGATGAAAATATGATTATTTATAAAAAAGTATATAGTTATTAGCTAAATTAAATAAACTTTAATATATAAAAAATCTGCCTATATGACGACTATTGCATGTCATATTGAACCAATGAGTTCAAGATGGAATGTTTTAATTATTTTAGGCGCTGATGGGATGCATCCTGTGGTTCTGGCCATGGCATTCCAGAAACATATTGATGCTACACTGGGCACATGGGTTGTCATCCATATGGGCGAATGCTGCCTGAATGGCGTCTTCTTTGGATCGAAACAGATTTTCCTTACCAATACTATCGAGATAATGTCCCTTTTCCAGGAGGGATTCGGGGCCACGTTTGAGACGGACCACGTAGAGATTGCCGCCGGCGCTGCGATGTTTTCGGGCTAGGTTGGCGAGGAAATCGGCCCCGGCCAGATCGATAAAATTAATTCCCGATGCGACGATAATCAGGTGGGTATCGGGTGGGGCCAGGGTTTCAATCTGTTCTTCGACCGAAGGGATGGCACCAAAAAACAAAGAACCATCGATACGCAGGAGGCGGATGATCGGGCACAGTGGGGTTGTGATTTCTGGTGTCTTGAAGCGGCGATGGGGATGATTGGGATCGGGTATGCGGGTAAAGACCTTGGGATGGGAGGTACGGTGCAGGTAAATACCCAGCGAAAGCATGACACCAAACAGGATGGCGATTTCCAGATTGAAGAACAGGGTGCCCAGGAAAGTGGCGATCAAAATGATCGTTTCCGAATGGCTGGTTTGGAAAGTGTGGAAGATATGGTGCCAGTCGAGGAGTCCCCAGGCCACGAGAAACAGTACGGCTGCCATGGCGGCATGGGGCAAGGCGGCGGCCAGGGGGGCGACCAGGACAACCAAGCCGATCAAGAGCATGCCGGAAAAGAATGCGGCCATGGGCGTTTTGGCACCGGAATCATAATTGAGTCCACTACGATTGAAAGATCCGGTCGCCACGTACGAGGAGAAAAAGCTTCCAGCCACATTGGAAAGTCCTTGGGAAAGGAACTCCTGGTTGGCGTTGATGGATTGCCCGCTACGTAAAGCCATGGCCCGGGCGATGGAGATGGCTTCGGTCAAAGCGAGAATGGTTACGGCCAAAACGCCTGGAGCCAGAGCGCGCAAGGTATTCAGGGAGAAATCGGGCATGGTGAGGGGGGGGAGTGTCCCGGAGAGGGAACCAACATAGGTGATTCCAGAAGGTTTTCCCAGAAAGAGATCAGTAGCCAGTGCTGTCAGGGATCCCAGGGCAAGGGCGATGATCATGTAGGGAATTCGGGGCCAAATCTTGCGGATAACGAGCCCGGTGAGCAAGGTGGTTCCACTGACCGTGAGTATGGTGGGGTTGATATTGTTGATTTGGTTAAAAAATATGTTAAGCGTTTCGTAGAACTGGCTTCCTTTCGGGATGGGGATGCCAAAAAAGTTTTGCACCTGGTTGCTGGCGATGAGGATAGCGGCACCCGAGGTGAAGCCGATGACGACGGAGTGGGAGATGAAGTTGACCAGGACGCCCATGCGCATGAGGCCCAGTGCAAATTCGGTCAGGCCAACCAGCAAGGTCATGGTGATGGCCAGTTGTACATAGGCGGCGCTCCCAGGTTCTGCGAGGGGGCTGAGGAGGGAAAACAAGACGATGGAGGCAGCGGTTGTGGGGCCCGACACCAAGTGCCAGGATGAGCCGAAAAAGGCGGCGATCATGGCGGGGATCATCCCGGCGTAAAGACCGTAGATAGGCGGCATGCCGGCGATAGTGGCAAATGCCATGCCTTGTGGGATGACGACGATGGCACCGGTCAAACCGGCTATGAAATCGAGTTTGATGGTTTCTTTCGTAACCAGGTGCCACCAATTCAGTGGTGGTATCAATGAGCGTAATATGAGTGCTGGTGCCGAGGTCGGCTGTTTGGTCATTGGAATATTCTCCGGTAAATAAATGCTTTGAGCCCTTTTTTTTGGGGCTGGAACATTTATTTGGGAATCACGTTGGGAATAGAAAGCTTTGTGCCATGCAAAACATGTGGCTCTTGTCGCCAGGTACTTGAAATGCATGGGCCGGCAATACAGGTAATTTCATCGCATGGAACCGGACGGTTGTGGATTTGGAATATTGGTTTGTCCGCATGATCAGGCAACAGTATTCCTTAAGATACATGAAAAAAGTGCGCTGATTGCTTGGCGCTCCTATTTCACTTACCCAATATGGGAAATGTAGCCGAAATGGTTATTTTCCTGCCTGAAACGACTTCGTCAATAGTGGAATTTGCTTGGAGAGACGCTCTTCTCGATCAAAAAAGGGACACCGCCGTTTTATGACGCATGAAGCCTTAAATTGGACTAATCACGCATTGTTACATATATACACAATCAATTCAGGATGGAACGAAACAGATAGCAAGAAGTTCATCGATGGCTTTGTGACGTTGGTGCTGACGAAAAGCAGGTAAAGTTCCCTTCAGAAGTGTTGATAATGTCCAACACTCTGTCGGGGAGAACGGCCATGCAAGGCATCATAAACCCTCCTCAACCTGTCAAGAATCGACTCCCACTGCTATTTTTTTATGGGCCGCAACGGATCATCGATACTTGAATCGCTATTTCGGGAAAAGATGGTTTCCAGTGCCTGATCGGCGGTGGGGAAGACATGATTTTCACCGATTTTGCCAAGCAAGCCCGTGGCATTCATAACGTTGAGCACCTGTTTTTTCAGGCCGGAAAACAACATCTCTATGCCATGTTCTTCAAGACGTTCCACCAAATGGTGAATGACTTCCTCGCCGGACGAATCGATGGCGTTGATACCATCTCCGACAATTAACACATAGGATGCTTTGGGATTATCAGCTATGGCATTGAGAACGGCATCCTCAAAATAGGCGACATTTGCAAAGTACAAACGACCGTCAAAACGAATGGCCGTGACAAGTTGGGAGGTTGGGAGGCTGTTGACTTTGGCATCGCGCAGGGTGCCGTCGTGAAAGCGGCTGAGGATTGCCACCCGTGGTTTCATTGTGTGATAGAGGAATATGAATAACGACAACACCGTACCGACGATAATACCTTTGTCGAGATGGGGGGCGACCAGAAGTGTTACGATAAAGGTTACCAAGACGATAATGCCGTCAATACGGCTGGCCTGCCAAGTGTGTTTGATGGCCGTGGGCGTAATCAGGCTGGTAACGGCCAGCAGGATGATGACAGCCAGAACTGCTTTGGGCAAATGGTACAGATAGGGTGTAAAAAAGAGCAGGGTGACAGCGACAAAGATACCGTTGAACACCATGGCAAACCCGGTTTTGGCACCTGCTTGAAGATTGATTGCCGACCCGGTAAAAGAACCACAAGCGGGGTAGGCCTGGAAAAAGGAACCTCCGATATTGGCGATTCCCTGACCGATCAATTCCTGGTTGGGATCAATCATCTGTTTTGACTTGGTAGCCATGGCTTTCGCCATTGAAATTGATTCCATGAAGGCGACCAGGGCGATGATCAGGGCTGGAAAAAAGAGCGACATGACGGCGTCCCACGCAAGGGTGGGCAGACGAATAGCTGGCAAACCGGCAGGAATGTCGCCAACCACATCGCCACCGCTACTCAAGATTACCGCACTTTTATCAATTTTTTTGACGTGCCAGAGACGACCATCAGTTTCAATGCCTGCTGGTACCGAACCGCGAGAGTAAAAAGTTGAAAGTTCATTTTTAACTTCCCTGGTCCGTTCCAGGTACAAGCGGTTAATTTGTCTGAGGCGTTCATTATTTAGTTTTTTTATCGCTTTCGCATCAAGTTCCATAAGATTGATCTCATGGTTCAGATTGGCGACAGCATGGACATCTTCTTCTTTGAGGGCGGCACGTAGCTGGGTTGACTTGGAAGTTGACTTAACCATCATTGCTACAATTTGTTGGTCAGTTTCAGCATATTCGGTTATCAACTCTCGTACTGCGGGACTGGCGATTTGGCTAGGTTGGATTTTTTCTTTATGCGCAAAGCCGATGGCTCCGCTGAGCAGTGTGGTTATGACGACAACGACCAATACACTCGGTTTGGAAAGAAACGATACTTTTTTCAGCACCAACATGAGCACCAAAGCCAATAGTGACATGAAGAGTGTCGGCAGGTGGGTTTGGGGCAGGTAGGTCATCATTTCCCACATGTCTTTTAAGAAGGAATCGCTACGTCCCTTGGGTATGCCCAGCAACATATCAAGTTGAGACATGGCGATAATAATTGCGGCTGCATTCATGAATCCTAAAATAACGGGATGGGAAACAAAATTGACGATAGTCCCAAGTTTTACAATACCAAGTATAAGTTGAATGATACCAACCAATAATGCCAACAACAGGGCAATGCCGACATATTCGTCGGTGAGGGGAATTGCCAGTGGGGTAACGGCGGCGGCAGTCATCAGTGAAACGATAGCTACAGGGCCGGTAGCGAGCAGGCGGCTTGATCCCCAGAGGGCACCGAGAAAGGCGGGTAATAGAGCGGTATATAGTCCAAAATGAACTGGTAAACCGGATAGTTGCGCATAAGCCATTGCTTTGGGAACCAATACCAGGGCTCCAGTGATTCCAGCAACCAAATCATCGCGCAGAACTGTGGTTTGAACTGGAAACCAGCTTAGAAACGGAAAAAGTCGCAACAACAGTTTATTAGAGGGCATCGCACTTCTCTAAAAAGTGGTAGAATTACAGTAAGAATGTAAATATGATATATTGCATATTCCAATGGCGCTTCCCAGGAATCTGGCAGACTGGCACAAGAAAAGTGTCGCTGTCAAGGGTGTTCCAAGAAAGAGTTTTCCTTGGTTCGGAATGCATGGGTATTAAACCGCAGCTATCTTGGGATGCGTAGTTCTTGTCATCCCCGCGAAAGCGGGGATCCAGAGCTTGCCCCCGAATGCCTGAATCGGGGGGGATTTACACACCTTTCCCTGACTTTCTGGACTCCCGCTTTCGCGGGAATGACGCTAGAAAACTACGTGTTCCGCGTTGGTTGCGGTTTAGATAGTAACTTCAACGCGCATGCTACGTTGTTCACGGCACTCCGGTGAGACAAGGCAATCCCCGTTGCAACTGAAGGGGTGTAAAAGGATACCATTTGTAACATGATTTTGTCTGCGCCAATGCGATGGATCATGGATTGGTTTTGAGACTCCGGAGTTTTTCTGCCTGCTGGTGCCAAGCTTCCCGAAAAGTGATACTCTGAAAGGTATCCCTCCGATATCGTTGCAGTCGCTGGTGAAAGCGTCGTAGCACGTTAAAATGGCGTGCGGACATCCCCTTGGGATGGCTGATGAGGGAAAGGTAAATCGATGGTGGGTGATGGGGAAGACTGGCAAGGTAACCTTCCAGGACCGATTCCATGATTTTCAAGCTGGGACCCGCTTCCAGGCGGTGAAAACGGGTGTTGAGCATGGCGCGACTGCGCCAGTAGGCTTGGCGGAGCCGGGAGGTTTCAGGGGCTGCTTGGTCTTTTGTTGCTACGCCGCAGGGTTGCCCCCTGGGTTGTTGTTTTTTCGTAAGCCCCAATAAAATATGGGCTCCCTGACGCATGGCTTCTGGAAGGTTGATGCGCCAGGCTTGCCATGGGGTTGCGTGGTAGCCGGGTATGGGGATTTCCAAAAGTCCCACACCCTCGCGCCCTGGATCTTCAATGCCCCCCTGGGGGTCAAGCCAATAGTTCGCTTGCCTGGGAACTTTGGAGAAGTCAACCTGATGGGTTGATGAGTGTTGCTGCAACCCGGGGATGATACTTGAGTCCATGACAAATCCCGATTGAATTAAGGCGGCCAGGACCATTTTTTCTCGAGGTTGCAGGCCGTAGCCACCGGCACGGAAGGCCAGGCAACGATAGTTGGGATCTACGGGTTGCAATAGTTTCTGGAGATAGGTTACCGTTCGTGTGAGGAGTTGTTCGACGATCCGCTGGCATGAATCCAGGTCGGCATGGAGTGATCCCAACAAAAAATCTTTCTCGGCAAAAAGATATCTGCCGTTTATCATTTCTGTTTGTAACCAGTGGGGGTGGAGATGGGCTTGGACATCATGGCCGCGAGTGATGGCTTCAACCATTTGCCTTTCCATTTGGCTGGCAATGGTTTCTTTCCCCCACTCCCGATAGCGCCAGATACTGGCGACATCACAAAACAATGTAGTCCTGAGTCCCAGGGATTCGTACAGGTTCAGGAGTTGTTCGGTGGGTTCGAACAAAACCTCGTGTTCTGGAAGATGGTTTTGTCCGAGATAAAACTCATAGTCAGCGGATGGGAGGATGAAAATCATGGCATGTCGGGCCTCCTGGCTGTAACAATCCGGTTACAGGGGTGGGGCAATGATTAAGAAAATAATGAGTTCGATACTATCTTTGTTACCCTCTGACCTGAGAATGCGTCTGATTCTGGAACTGGGGCGGACGCTCGCAGTCGAACCGATCAGGGAAACCATGGAAATCATGGTCAGGGATCGGGTTCAACAGTTGCAACCGGCGGAAGCTTTGCGTTTTTTGTTTCGTTTGGATGCCGTCTTCTATGGGCTCCAGGGGCATCAGGCCGTTCGTTACGACCAGGGTGTGCATACCAAATATCGTCATACACGCTACCATGATTTTTTTGTCGCACGGGTCCATCCCGGGCAAAAAGCCATCGACATTGGTTGTGGTGATGGGTACATGGCTTTCAGATTGGCGGAAAAGGGTGTGATCGTGGTGGGCATGGACATTTCCCGGGACAACATCGACAAGGCCCAACTGAAGCATGTTCATCCCAACCTGACCTTTCGTCAAGGGAATGCCCTTCGGGAGTTTGTTGCCGCGACCTTTGATGTCGTTGTTTTATCCAATGTTCTGGAACATCTCCAGGGACGGGTTGAATTCTTGCGGGCGGTTGTGTCCCGTTATCAACCGCAGCTGCTTTTGATACGGGTTCCCTTGTTTGAGAGGGACTGGCGGGTGCCCCTGAAACAGGAATTGGGGGTCGAATGGCGTCTGGATCGGACGCACGAAATTGAATATACCCAGGAAACCTTTGCTGAGGAGGTGCAAGCCGCTGGTTTGGTCATTCGCCATCTGGAAGTGCGATGGGGAGAGTTGTGGGTAGCGTTGGTCAGGGGAGGGGATTGATACCTGTCTGAATGGATTGCGTTAAGTATAAATTATTGAAGTTTAGAGATTTTTTGCGCATCCAACAACAAAAAAAAGATTGTTTCCCGCCCGTTTTTTACCTATAAGTACAGTGTTGGAGTGGGTGTTGGGGTGGATGATTCGGCCCTATGCCAGAAACCACTACTTGCCTGGAATGAAAACGCATGAAAGATGAATTTGCCAAGATGATCAGAGAGTCGGTCTACGAACTCTTTCTCGCTTACATGGACATGGAGATCAATATGGGTCCGACTGTGTCCAAGAAGGAGGCCGATCCGTACCGCCCACCCGATACCGAGGTGACCGCCATCATCAACTTTTCCGGCGGTATGCAGGGTGGCGTCCACTTGGCAAGTCCGAGGCACACGGCCATGGAACTGACCTCCAGGTTTTCCGGCGAACAGTATTCCGAATTGTTCGGTGAGGCGGGCGATGGCTACGGCGAGATTAACAACATCGTCGCCGGTGGCTTGCAGACGCGTTTGTCGGAACGCTTTGGCATCATCAATCTGACGCCGCCGACGTTGATTGCCGGCACCGACTATAAAATGCAGTACAAAACCAATTTTCACAGCATCAAGCAATATTTTAAATGTGACGCCGGGCCATTCTTTGTGGAGTTTTTCTTCTACATTGAAGGGTATAATTCTTAAGTCGTGTTGATCTTTGTTTGTTTCTTTGTGTATCCCTTGAAACAAAGAGTTATTTTCACGTGATTTTTGCGGAAATAACGCGCCGGGTGCGAGTCTGCGAGTGATACCGTCTAAGTCGCCGAGCGGAATTTTCAGAGCGACGCGGTACTCCTCTGTTTGGTCTTCGGGTTCATTATGATAAAATAATATATATTGTCGTTCGCTTGGTAGAGGGAACCAGAGTCCGGATGACATCCCGGTTGGAGAAAGTGATCCGGGAAAACCTGCGAAGGCTGGGGGGCATGGAGAGCATATCATGAAAAAGGATATCCGCTGGAAGCAGAGGTTCGACAACTTTGCTTGGTGGTCTGCCACAGTTTCATTAATTGATTAGGTGTGCTACAAAGGCCTTCTCGTTGACGTAACTTGGAGGAAGTCATGGCCACCACTGAAATTGCCCATGATACTGTTTGCGTAAACCCGAAGTGTGATGAATACGGCGTGGAATGCCGGGAAAATGTGACCGTTCGGAGTCGTTATGGAGTTGATGGCATACGATTCCTCCGTTGTCGACGTTGCCGAGCGGAGTTCTCAGAGCGACACGGGACACCCCTGTTTGGCCTTCGGATTCTTCATGAGGAAATAGTATCTGTTGTCAACCACTTGGCAGATGGTACAGGCGTCCGGAAGACATCCCGGTTGACCGGGGTGTCAAGGGAAACCGTGGGACGCATTCTCAAGCGGACAGGCAACCATGCCAGGGAGGTCCATGACCGGTTGGTACGCGACCTGG
>PEAK01000004.1 GCA_002753515.1 Magnetococcales bacterium | reverse complement strand
ACCATTTCAGCGGATTTGTCCACCGACGGCATCAGGGCTTTCGCAGCATCGTTCAAAAGGGGCTCGTCGAGGGCTTTCCTGCCCGAAATCCAGCGCGTTTTCACAGGGTCGTCCCCACCCTATTTCAATAAAGAAGCGTTTGTTATGCCGGGAATGGCGGTGCCCCCCCCCCCTGCCGTTGGATCCACATCAAGGAGAAGCGACACGTTGCAGTTCCGTTGGCATCGTCACCCACACCGAAGATTCCCCAACCGTTTCCAAACTGTTGGGTTCGGGCTCGACGACCAGGATCGCCAGATTGGTGACCCGCCCCCAAAGTTGCATGTTGTCATCGCCACCAATGGAGAGTCGCAAACGGTATTGCCCGGGTACCAACGGCACACACGCCACTTTGAGATCAATGGTGTGGCGTCCCGGGGGGAGGGAGGGACGCTCAGCGAAAGCAGCCGGCATGCTGAAGACCATGGCGGTGACATGACCGAGAACCGGTTCGGCCCAGAAGGAGAAATGGGGATGACGCAGGAATTGACGCACCTCCAGGCTCAGTCGCAAGGTCATGGCACCCCCCGTCCGCACCTTGCCGTCGCCCTCACCCGAAGCATTGATGATGTGCGCCGCATGGATCCACACATATTCGTGGGAGCCGGGATGATGGATGATCCCCTGCGCATGTGCGCCGATGTTGGCCTGTGAATAGCTGGCGATGACCTCCATGGTGGGACCGATCCCCGCCAGCACCCCCTTGTTGAGATACATGGCCCGGGTACATAACCGATCCACCTGCGACAAATTGTGCGAGACGAAAATGACCGCCACCCCGGAATGGGCGAGTTTGTGCATGCGATCCAGGGCCTTGTTGCGGAAAACCATGTCGCCCACCGACAACACCTCATCCACCAGCAGGATATCGGGGGACATGTGGATGGCGACGGCGAAACCCAGACGGGCACGCATGCCGGAACTGTAGTTGCGAACCGGGGTGTCGATGAAATCACCGATGTCGGCGAAGGCGATGATATCCCCCATGCGACTGTTGATTTCCCGTCGCGTCAAGCCGAGAATGGCGGCATTGATGAAAATATTCTCCCGACCGCTCAGGACGGGGCTGAAGCCGGCTCCCAACTGGATCAAGGCCCCCACCCGCCCCCGAACCGAGATCCGCCCCCGATCCGGTTTGATCAGGCCGTTGATCAGACGCAGCAGGGTGGTTTTCCCGGAGCCGTTCGGTCCGATCAGGCCGACGATATCCCCCCGTTTGATGGTGAAGGCCACATCCCGGACGGCCCAGAATTCATCCTTGCGCAAGTCCCGGGGATGTTTGCGCCCGGAAACCTCGCGTCCGACATCGATGAGGCCGTACCACAGGGATCGTTTCAAACCCAAACAAAACTTTTTGTGGACGTCTTCACCCTGAATCAAGATGTCTGCGGACATGCCCCACCCCTGTCACAATGGCCAAGCATTTCAATCGATTTATAATTGTGACACAGCCGCCCCCGGATCGCAAGATCAGGGAGGGGGCACGATAACGCTACTCATCATACGCATGCCCCGGGAAAAATGATCAAGACCCTACACAATCGGGGCCGAAAAGGGGTATAAGTCTGATTGAGAGAACGTATTGTAAAGAAAGTATAAAGAATGGGCCATGGAACAGCAGGTCTGCGCCTGCGCATGCACCCCCCGGTACACTCGCAAACAACCAGGGAATGCAGGGAAGGTATTTTCAATGAAATTTGAAAGATGCCGGAATTGCCAGAACGAAGCCATGCGCTTTGTCTTGATTGGCAATACTTTTTTGATGCTTTTCAAGGGCATTCTCGGAGTCTTGTGCGGCAGCGCGGCCCTGGTTGCCGATGCCTTTCATTCCGCCGCCGATGTCCTGTCCACCTACATCACCATGCTGAGCGTCAAATATTCCAAACGGCCCGCCGACCAGGATCACCTTTACGGCCACGGCAAGATTCAGTTCATCTCGTCATCGATCACCGGGGTCATCCTGTTGATCGGTGCCAATTTCATCCTGATCGATGCCGTCAAAGCCATCTATTATGGCCATTATGAACCCCCCAATCCCATGGCGATGTTGGGTGCCCTGGTTTCGGTGTTGATGAACGAGGGGATGTTCCGCTATCAATTGTGCGTGTTCGAACAACATCGCAGCCCCGCCTTTCTGGCCAATGCCTGGGACAACCGCTCCGACGCCATTGCCTCGGTGGGGGTCCTCGTCGGCATCGGCATGGCGGTCTTCGGCCTACCCATCGCCGATCCCATTGCCGCCGTGGGTGTCGGACTGATCGTGATGAAGATTGGTTGGGAACTGAACGTCGAAGCCGTGCGTGGCCTCATGGACTCCATGGATAATTTTGACAGCCTGAAAAGCATCTACAACGTGGCGCGGGAAACGGAATCGGTGGCCGGGGTATCCTATTTGCGCTCCCGCTACACCGGGGAACATGTCTACGTGGAAATTTCCGTACAAGCCGACGGCAACCTGAAAGTCGCGGAAGGGGAAATCATCGTCAACAACTTGGTGCAACGCATCAAAAACGAAATCGGCCAGGATGCGGAGGTCCAGGTCTTCCTCCTCCCGGCCAACTAAACCGCAACCAGCGCGGGATACGTAGTTTTCTAGCGTCATCCCCGCGAAAGCGGGGATCCAGGGAGTCTACACACCTTTCCCTGACTTTCTGGATCCCCGCTTTCGCGGGGATGACAAGAACTGCGCATCCCAAGATAGCTGCGGTTTAATTTTTTTCAATTGTGTTTTTCATCAACAACACCCCTTGTCGAGCGACCGCAACGGAGAGTGACGTTTGCAGCCCCACAGCCTTGTCAGGCAATGGTTCGGTCCCGATAGCCCGCTTGCCAAAACCATCGTCGGCTACGAACTCAGGCCGGCTCAGGAACAAATGGCCCTCCTGGTGCTGGAAGCCCTGGAGAGGAAACAACCCCTGCTGGTGGAAGCCGCCACCGGTACCGGGAAGACATTGGCCTACCTGCTGCCACTGCTCAACATGGGGAAGAAAGTCATCGTCTCCACGGCGACGAAAGCCTTGCAAGACCAAATCGTCCATAAGGACATGCCGTTGGTGCGCAAGGTGGTTGTCCGTCCCTTCCGCATGGCGGTTCTGAAAGGTCGCGCCAATTATCTGTGTCACCTGCGCTACCACAAGCTCAAGGAGAACAGCGCCAGATTGTCGATCAAGGAAAAACAATGGTTGACAGCGCTTGAGACCTGGCTACGGAAAACCCGTAGCGGCGACCGGGATGAGTGGGGCGGCATGCCGGAACGCCCGCAGCTCTGGTCGGAGGTCCACGCCGATACCCTGTATTGCCCGGGCCGCGTCTGTCCCGAGGCGCAGGATTGCTTTTTGGCACACGCCCGGCGTCAAGCCATGGAAGCGGATCTGGTGGTGGTCAATCATCACCTTTTTTTCGCCGATCTGGCGGTCAAGGAGGGTGGCTTCGGCGAACTGCTGCCCAAGGCCGATTGCATCGTTTTCGATGAAGCGCATCGCATCCCGGATATCGTGACCCGCTTCTTCGGCTGGGAACTGTCCAATGGCCAACTGTCGGACCTCCTGCGGGACAGCCGCGAGCAAGTGGGCCTGGCGGGCCTGGAAGATGCCGGATTCACGGCGGAGGGCGAACGTTTGGAAGAAGCCTTGCGGGAGTTGCGTAGCGCCTTTCCGGCGGAAAACGCCCGTGACGGCTTGTCCCCCGATACCATGAACAATCGCCCCGGACGCGCCATTCTCCAAGTGGAAACCGCCCTGCATCGCCTGGTGGACGCCATGGAACCCCTGCTGGACAAGGTGGCGAGCCTGGGACCCTGTAAACGGCGTACCATCGAACTGTTGGAAACCTCGGGACGCATACGGCAATTCCAGGATCCGGGTCGGGTGCATTGGTTTGAAACCCGCGGACGTTTCATAACGCTTTCGGCCTCGCCCCTGGAAACCGGACCGACGTTGCGCGATCTGTTGTACCCCGCCGCCGAATACCACCTGTTCACGTCGGCCACCCTGGCCACCGGAACCGGGGATGCCGGATTCGACTTCCTGGCGCGGCAATTGGGATTGTTGCCGGGGGAGATGCTGGCGCAACGCCTGCCCCCCCCCTTCGACTATGCCCACCGCACCTTGCTGTATGTGCCGAAAGACATCCCGGAACCAGCCCATGGGGACTTCGCCCACGCCGCTGCGGAAGAAATCGTCCACCTCCTCAACCATTCCAAGGGACGCGCCCTGGTCCTCTTCACCTCCCAACGCATGCTGGATAGCGTCCACGAGGCCATCCGCGATCGTTCCCCCTTTCCCCTCCTGGTTCAAGGTGCCCTGCCCAACGGCATCCTGCTGCAACGCTTCATCGAAGATGTCCAATCGGTTTTGCTGGGATTGGCGAGCTTTTGGGAAGGGGTGGACGTTCCCGGGGAATCCCTCTCCATGGTCATCGTCGACCGCCTCCCCTTCGCCTCCCCGGGGGATCCGCTGGTGGCCGCCCGCAGCCGCTGGCTGGAATCACAAGAGATCAATGCCTTCAAGGAGATGTACATACCCAAGGCCATCCTCTCCCTGAAACAGGGATTGGGACGCTTGTTGCGTCGCAGGGATGATCGCGGGGTGCTGGCGGTGCTGGATCGCCGCATGGTGGACAAATGGTATGGCCGCTGGTTCCTGGACGGCCTGCCCCCATCCCCGTTAACCCGTGATCGGGAGGCGGTACGCCGTTTTTTTCAATGACCCTGCGCTGTTTGGCTTTGGACGGATCCGGCCCCCTGGGCGGCGTCGCCCTCCTGGAAGGGGATCGCCTCGTGGAATCCACCTCATGCCCGGAAGGTTCCGGATTCGGTGTCACCCTGTATGCCCGGGTCGAACACCTCCTGACACAACACCACGTGACCGTCGCCGATCTCGGCCTGCTGACCGTCACCCTGGGTCCCGGATCGTTCACGGGCTTGCGCTTCGCCCTGGGCCTGGCCAAAGGGATGGCCCTGGTCCACGGGATCCCGATCCTGGGCATCTCCACACTGGCCCTGCAGGCCGAAGCATCCCAAGGGAATCACCCCTGGATCCTCCCCCTGCGCGATGCGGGTCAGGGATTGCTGTTCTTCGGCCTGTACCACGCCCTGGCCGACGGCCTCCGCGAAGTCATCCCCCCCAGCATGGGACGCCTTGCGGACATGAGCGCCCGCTTGCAGGCCACCATCCCCGGGGAAACCCCCTTGTGCTGCGGCCCCGGGGTCGCCACACACTTGGAAGGGCTTGAAACAATGCGCTGCCATGTCCCGGATCACCCCCACGCCCAACCGTCCGCGGCCCTGCTGGGACTCATGGGACTGAACCGGTGGCGTCACGGCGCCCAACCAGCGGCATTGAACCTGGAACCCTTGTACCTCCGCCCCCCCCAGGCACAAATGCAACGATTGGCATCAGGGACATGATCCTACGCGACCTTGAGGATCGGGATGTGCCCGAAGTGGCGGCACTGGATCGCCTGATCAATCGGAAATCCTGGAGCGAAGCACAATTTTTCGAGGAACTCAGACTCGGTTCCCTGTGTCGAATAGCCATGGAACCCGCAGGCGCAATCATTGGCTATCTCCTCGCCAGACCCCTCACGGATGAGTGGCATCTGCTGACCCTGGGCGTCGCACCCACGCACAGGGGCGCGGGCGTGGCGAGCGCCTTGACCGGGGAATTGATCCGGCATGCCGTTGCCACCCATGCCCGTATCGTCCTCCTCGAGGTGCGCGCATCCAATCAAGCGGCGAGAAAATTGTATCTGAAACTGGGATTTATACCCATAGGACGCAGGAAGAACTACTATTCAGGTCCGCAAGGGACGGAAGATGCCATTGTCATGAGCTCGCCAATACGTTGAACGGTGTACTTCTCCCCTTTTGGAAACCTTCTTTTTTGCTTACACTTGGGCCAAACAGTCCGTTGTGATAACCATGCCCGCAATCGGTCCCTTTTCGCTGGGATCATCCATGCCGCCACCAGGCCGAAACCAAGGAGTTCACCCATGTTCGTCAAAGACGCCATGACCCGCCATGTCAAGACGGTCCGCAAAGGGGATGCGATCCGTACCGTAGCCAACATCATCTGTCTGGACAAGATCAGCGGTTTGCCCGTGGTCAGCGAAGACAACCACCTGCTCGGGATCATTTCCGAAAAAGATATCCTCAATGCCCTGCTACCCAGCTATTCCGAATTTTTGCACGACCCCATCCGCGCTCGCAACTTTGAATCCATGGAGGATTCCTACCACGGAATCCTGAATAAAACCGTTGCCGAAGTCATGCGATCCAAAGTATTCACCACCTCACCCAACGATCCCATCATGAAAGCGGCTTCGCAAATGTCCCTGCACAAGATTCGCCGCATCCCCGTGGTGGAGTCGGGCGATATCCTGGTCGGCATCATCAGCCTGGGGGATGTCCATAAAGCCATCTTCCAGAAAGAACTCAAACTTGACGAGAAATAGGAAGTCCATGAATAAAATTGTCATCCTGTCCGGCCCGGGATGTGTGGGCAAAAAGCCACTTTTTTCCACCTTTCGTCGCTTTCATCCCGAAACCGCTTCCCGGTTTCGACGCTTGGTTTTGTTCAATGATCGCCCACCCCACCCCGGGGAGGATGATGGCACCGATTACCATTTCCGCTCCCGCATGGAACTGGAATCCATGCGCTTCAAGGAGGGATTCATCGTCGCCGATGTGCGCGGCAATCTCCAGGCCCTGGAAATTCGCCAGATACAAACCATCCTGGATGACGGTAACATCCCCTATTACGAAGGCAATCCCTTCGTCCCGGCGAAATTGTGGGATGAGGGCATCCTGGAGCGCTTCCCCCATCTGTCGGTATTTTTATCGCCCCTTTCCAAAGAAGAGATCGTGTTCCTCAAATCACCCGAACGCCGGGTCGATTTGAGCAAGTTCGTCCGCGAGGTGCAACGCCGCAAACTGTTGCGCCGCGAAGCGACCCGCAAACAATGGCTCTCCCTGCATGACCTTGAAGAAATTGAACACGCTGCCGGCAGCGCCTACCTGGAATTGCGTGAGGCGTGGAAATTTCAACATATCCTGGTCTCCTACGACACCGGGGACGGCGACAACTGGGATGCCTTCCATTATCCACTGGGCAACGCCCGCAAGACATTGCTCTCCTTCGCCGCCCTGCTCGCCGGGGAACGGGCGGTCGAAGACGACGGCCCCTGGCCACACGACCTCCTGCCCTAGGGTAAAGGGGGGCCAACGTCATGGGAATTGAAATCGAACGCCGATTCCTGGTCCAGGGGGATTCCTGGCGGGGCCAGGGCACCGGCACCCGCATCCAACAAGGATTCCTCGCCACCGATAAACATCGGGTCGTTCGGGTGCGCGTTGTCGGCGAGGTGGGTACCCTGACCATCAAAGGGGTCACCACCGGCTGTACCAAAAGCGAGTATGAATACGTCATCCCCTGTCGAGACGCCCTGGAGATGCTGGCGCAGATGTGCCTGAAACCATTGATCGAAAAGCACCGATTCCGCTTGTCGCATGCGGGGATGACGTGGGAGGTGGACGTGTTCGAAGGGGATAATGCCGGCTTGATCCTGGCCGAAATCGAATTGCAACACGAACATCAAACCTTTTCCAAACCACCTTGGCTGGGAAAGGAAATTTCCGACGATCCACGCTATTTCAATTCCAATCTGGCCCGTCTCCCCTATAGCCAATGGCCCGGGAGGTGACTAAGTGGCGGTCTATGCCATCGGCGATGTCCACGGTTGCCTGGAGGAACTGCACCATCTGTTGCATCGGTTGGCGTTCGACGCCGAACGGGATCGATTGCTGTTCGTCGGTGATCTGGTCAATCGCGGCCCCCATTCCCTGGCTTGTCTGCGCTTCGTCCACAACCTGGGCACGCGGCACCAGGTGATCCTGGGCAACCATGAAGTCAACGTGTTGCGACAATTCGCCAAGGGGGAACCCGCAACGCGGGAACCCTGGCAGGACGAATGGAACCGGGCACCCGACCGGGATACCCTGCTCGATTGGGTCAGTCGCCTGCCGCTGATGCTGCGGGATGCGGAAACCGGGATCCACCTGGCCCATGCGGGTTGCCACCCCTCCTGGTCCCTCGAAGAAGCCTTGGCCAGGGCAACGGCAATCGGTCGCATGTCCGGCGGCTTGGAACACATGGCCACATTTTATGCCCCCCTGAACCGGTCACCCCGGGCGCATCCCCGGGAAGAATTGCGCCGTCTCGCCTGGGAAGAACAGAATCTGTTCACCCGCATCCGCCTGAGTGCTACCGATGGTCGTCCGGTGTGGCCCCATGAAGCGAGTCAGGCCGGCATGCGCGATCCCTATGCCCCACCCGCCGAAGACGCACCCTTCCAGCCCTGGTACCGGGTGCGGCAATGGCAACCCAACGAATTCATGGTTTACGGTCATTGGGCCGCCATGGGCTTGAATCGCACCCCCCACACCCTCGGATTGGACAGCGGATGCGTGTATGGCGGCCATTTGACCGCCGTCCGCCTGGATCATCCCGACCACCCGATCACCCGGGTGGCCTGTCCCCGCTATTTCGCCATCGACCGGGAAACCGGCGGTTGAATCAGTACACCTTGCCAGCCATTACCATCGATAATGAGCCCATCACGATTTCCTCCACGTAAACGCTTGCCCCATGCGCATACATTGGGGATAATCCCCCGGTGGGCTGACCCATTCCAAGGCCCTTTCACCAGTTGCAACAGGTAGATTGCGTCCATGCGAACAGAGGGGAATTCATGAGCAGGTCTTCCAACGTAGACTTCTCTTCAACGGATTCCGATTATCAAAACCCGATCAGTCTGGTGGAAGATTACGCCATCCGCCAGGATTGGGGTGCGGAACGGTCCAGCGAGTTCGAACTGTGGGCCGAAATACCCGGGCAGTGGGGCAGCCAACGTCTCTGGGCCGTCTACCACGACGATACCTGTTTCTTGCAACTTAATTGCTATCTCAACCTGAAGATCTCCGGCAGACAGACGCAAAAATCGAGTCACCTGATCACCATGATGAACGAACGGGTCTGGTTGGGACACTTTGAAATATGGAGCGAAGAACAAATTCCCGTGTTCCGGGTCGTCGTTCCCCTGCGCAACAGCGAACTCAAAGAGGAACAACTCGAAGACATCATGTCGGCCATCCAAGAGGAAACGGACCGTTTCTTCCCGGCACTGCAATGGGTCCTCTGGGGGGGCAAAACACCCGAGGAAGCCATTGCCGCAGCTATCATCGATACCGAAGGGGAAGCCTAGTTCTACTTTGTCACATTTCCAGTTCGGAGTTTGTGGCCTCTGGATTCCCGCTTTTGCGGGAATGACGGTTACCTTTTTTCAACGGATTTTCTGCTTCGTCATCCCCGCGAAAGCGGGGATCCAGAGCGTATATTCTAATGTGACAAAGTAGAACCAGGCATCCCCACACGACGGGTCGCGAACCGAAAACGTGGGCCATTGGAAAAACAGGTACCTTTTGATAGACTGCATCAGTATCATGACGGTAACCATGAAAAATACCGGAAGCGAAAACCTCAAAGCGGGTACTTCGTAACCAGTCATCCGGTTGAACCTCCAAAGACGCACCGGGAGAATAGTCACTATGGAAAGCATGAACAACGATGTGATGGAATTTTTATTCGCACCCCATCAAATCGATCAAATCGTTTACGGCGACTGCCGCGACCCGTTCGCAGCACTGGGTATGCATCAGATCCCCTCCGGCGGCGTGAGCGTGCGCGCCTTCCTGCCGGGAGCCCGTGAAGTCCAGGTCATCAATCGTGATACCGGGGAAAAAGTATGCGACATGACCCGGATTCGCGACGAAGGATTGTTCGTCGCCATACCCCGTGGCGTCAAAGAAATGTTCGCATACCGCTTCCGGGTCGATTTCGGCGGCGGCTTCAAGGATATGGAAGATCCCTACCGCTTCTGGACCGTCCTCGGGGAAATGGACGCCTACCTGTTCTCGGAAGGGCGGCACTGGGAAATTTACCAACGCCTGGGTGCCCACCACCAAACCCTCGACGGCGTGGAGGGCGTGTTGTTCGCCGTATGGGCACCCAATGCCCGGCGCGTCAGCATCGTCGGTACCTTCAACAATTGGGATGGCCGCCGTCACCCCATGCGTCTGCGCGTGGAATGCGGCATCTGGGAATTGTTCGTTCCCGAAGTCGTGCCGGGCGACCTGTACAAATATGAAATCAAAGGGGCCTACGGCGATCTCCTCCCCCTCAAGGCAGACCCCTACGGTCGGGCATGCGAACCCCCGCCGGGCAACGCCTCCATCGTCGTGGGTAAAAGCAAACATGTGTGGCGGGACCAAGCCTGGATGACCAAACGCGAATCCTGGGATCCCCTGCATCAACCCATGGCCATCTATGAAATCCATCTGGGTTCCTGGAAGCGCAACCCCAATGAAAACAATCGTTACCTGACCTACCGGGAGTTGGCCGACGACTTGGCGGAATACCTGACCGAGATGGGGTTCACCCATGTGGAACTCCTCCCCATCAGCGAATTCCCGTTTGACGGCTCCTGGGGATACCAACCCACAGGCATGTACGCCCCAACCCATCGGTTCGGCACCCCAGAAGATTTCAAATATTTCGTCGATCGTCTGCACCAGGCCAATATCGGTATTTTCATGGACTGGGTTCCCGGGCACTTCCCCACCGACGGTCACGGTTTGGGACGCTTCGACGGCACCGCCCTCTTTGAACACGACGATCCCAGGCAAGGCTATCACCAGGATTGGAATACCCTGATCTACAACTTCGGTCGCACCGAAGTCACCAATTTCCTGGTGGCCAATGCCCTGTTCTGGATCAAGGAATACCACCTGGACGGCTTGCGCGTCGATGCCGTCGCCTCCATGCTCTACAACGATTACAGCCGCCAGCCCGGGCAATGGATCCCCAATTATTACGGTGGCAACGAAAACCTGGGGGCCATCGCCTTCCTGCGCTCCCTCAACGAACAAGTCTACGCCCAGGGACGCGGTGCCATCACCATCGCCGAGGAATCCACATCCTGGCCCATGGTCTCCCGTCCCACCAGCATGGGCGGTCTGGGCTTCGGCTTCAAGTGGAACATGGGGTGGATGCACGATACCCTGCTCTACATGGCCAAGGATCCCGTACATCGCCGGCACCACCAGAACAATCTGACCTTCGGCATGCTGTACTGCTACAGCGAAAACTTCATCCTCTCCCTCTCCCATGACGAAGTCGTCCACGGCAAACGGTCGCTGTTGGATAAAATGTCGGGCGATGCCTGGCAGCGCTTCGCCAACCTGCGCACCTATTTCACCTTCATGTTCACCTACCCCGGGAAAAAACTGCTGTTCATGGGTATGGAATTCGCGCAAGGATTGGAATGGAATCACGACACCAGCCTCGATTGGCACCTGCTCGACAATGTGCCGTTCCATCGCGGTATCTGGAGCCTGGTTCGGGATTTGGGACAACTCTACAAAAACAATCCCGATGTCTACGGACTCGACCACGAACCGGGTGGTTTCGAGTGGATCGATTGCCACGACACCGACCAGAGCGTCATCTCCTACATCCGCAGGAGCCGCAACAGTCAGGGTGTCGTGGTGGTGGTGTGCAACTTCACCCCCGTGGTCCGTGACAACTATCGCATCGGCGTCCCATTGAGCGGTACCTACATCGAACGCATCAACAGCGATGCCCAGGAATACTGCGGAAGCGGCGTCGGCAACCAGGGCAAGGCGGTTACCGATGAAATCCCCGCGCATGGCCGCCCCTACTCCTTGAATCTGCGCCTGCCGCCACTCTCGGGCCTGGTTCTGGTGTACGAGCCCTGATCGAATCCATTGGGGTACGGTGGCTCCAGGTCAAGCCCACCGTACCCCATTAGTTCTACTTTGTCACATTAAACCGCAGCTATCTTGGGATTCGTAGTTCTTGTCATCCACGCGAAAGCGGGGATCCAGGGGACCTACACACCTTTCTCTGACTTTCTGGATTCCCGCTTTCACGGGAATGACGCAGGAAAACTACATATCCCGCGATGGTTGCGGTTTAGAATATACGCCCTGGATCCCCGCTTTCGCGGGGATGACAGAGCAGAAAATCCGTTGAAAAAGGGCAACCGTCATCCCCACTTTCGCGGGGATGACAGAGCAGAAAATCCGTTGAAAAAGGGCAACCGTCATCCCCACTTTCGCGGGGATGACAGAGCAGAAAATCCGTTGAAAAAGGGCAACCGTCATCCCCACTTTCGCGGGGATGACAGAGCAGAAAATCCGTTGAAAAAGGGCAACCGTCATCCCCGCGAAAGCGGGGATCCAAAAGCTACAAACGCCGAACTGGAAATGTGACAAAGTAGAATTAGGTAACCCGCCCCCCATTATCCCTCCGTCAAGGGGAAAGTCGGTCCCAGGCTTTTCTCAATCTTGTACAATTTGATTTTGTTGTGTAACGACTGCCGGGTGATATCCAAAAGCGCCGCCGCCTGAATCTTGTTGCCTTTTGTTTTTTGCAACGCCTTGAGGATCAACCTGATCTCGGTGCGACGCCGGTGTTCGGGCAGGGAGAGGGAATCGAGTTCCTCCTCCTCGGGCGCAGCCGAGCGACCACGCAGGGAACAATGATCCATGGGGATCATCTCATGGTCCGGGGTGAGCGCCACCAGCCGCTCCACTTCGTGTTGCAATTGACGCACGTTGCCCGGCCAATCGTAGTTTTCAAACAAATCCATGATGTCGCTGGAGAAACCCATCACATTCTTATTGAACCGCGAATTGATTTCATCGAGGAACATCAAAGCCAGTGGGGCGATGTCATCGCGCCGCTCACACAGGGGGGGGATGGTGATGTCCACGGAAAACAGCCGGAAAAACAAATCTTCGCGAAAGCGACCCTTGCTCACCTCCTCCCGCAAATCGCGACTGGATGCACTGATGATTCGGAACTGATAATGATGAATCTTTTGTCCCCCCAGACGCGTCCCCTCGTTCTCCTGGATCGCACGCAGGAATTTGGGCTGGATGGAGAGGGGCATGTCGGCGATTTCATCCAAAAACAAGGTCCCCCCGGAAGCCTCTTCAAAACGCCCCATACGACTACTCACCGCCCCGGTGAAAGCCCCTTTCTCATAGCCGAAGAACTCGCTCTCCATCAACGTTTCCGGGATGGAAGAACAGTTCACGGCAACGAATGGCCGGCTGCGACGATCCTCCGCCGATTCATGAATCAGACGGGCAATCACCTCCTTGCCGGTACCACTGGCCCCGGTGATGAAGACATTCACAGGTAATGGTCCGATCTTGCTGGCGATTTCCAATACCTGGCGCATCGGGTACGATTGGGCGATGAAACGATGCTTGCCTTTCAATATTTCGCCGGTACGGGTGATCTGATCATGCATCCCCCTGGAAATACGGATGATTTCTTCACTGACCCGATTGTTTTCAATGGAAAGGGCGAGAAACTTGACGATTCTGCCCATCAAGACCACGTCGGCATCGTCAAAATCTTCCGGATCAACCTTGTTCAATATTTCAACAGCACCCAGGGTATAGTTACCGACGATGCTGATGATGGGCACGCACAAAATGTTGCGGGTGGTGAACTCCGTTATTTTGTCCACTTCCTGATGGAAGCCCGCCACCTGATCCAGGCGTCCCTGAATCACCACCTGACCCGTGGTGATGGCCTTGCCAACAATACTGCCATTTCTCGGGGCGATGATCTCTTTCTCTTTCAGACCCGTGCCAAACTTCAACCAGATATCTTCGGAATCGGTATTGGTCAAAAAGATACCGCAGCGTTCCGCCTTGAACAGCCCCGGGAAGATCTCGACAAAGAATTGCATGAGATCTTCATAGTCCCGAGTGGCCCAGGAACGATTGATGCGGTCCAGGAGGGATTTGAGATTAACGAGTCTCTGGTGGATGTCACCAGGCTTGTTCATGGCCGTTTCCCATTGGTGTCAAAATGAAGCGGGTGCCATGAACCAACTGCTGACATTTCCCGGTCACGGCATTGTTATCCTTACTATTCGTGACCAGGATGCAAAATATTGAGACATTTTTGCTTTTATTTTACATTGAATATTCTTATTGTCGATTGTTCCATTGAATCCATTGACAGTCGCGTGGCCCCGGAGTCAAGGCCGGCCCCCCTCGCACCACTCAACTGGCGGCCACCTTGGTACGTTTGTCCGGACGGGAACGCACACCCACAGGCGGTGCGGTCAAACGGGACAATTGCTGAAACACCCGGGTCACCTCTTCCTCGGGAAGCCCCAGGGATTCCGAGATGGCTTGGGGATCATACCCATCCAGGGCCAACTCAATGATACGGGTACGCGAGGATTGCAGAACGGGTTGGCTGCGATAATTCAACAGAAAGATCGTTCGGGAACAGCGGGGATCCTGGCAACTGTAGCGTTGCTCGCCGTTGGGCTGCTTGCCATATTTGACAACATTGAGGCCATTGCAATCGGGGCAGCGTACTTGTGTCAGGGCCATGTCCGTTTCCTTGGAATGAGGCTAATGATCGTGCCAATCAAAACACCCTCTGCATCGATTATTCCGTATCAAGTCGTATGCCAATCATCTTGTTGCATCAGAGCCTTTGATTTAACACGAAAAACACGCCCCATCAACCCACAGGCCCCCGGCATTGGAACATTTTGCCGCCCGCCACTGGAAAAATCTGCCCGGTCACGTCGAAGAGGTGCTGCGAACCGTATCCCCTCACAACCCGTTCACGCCTGCGCGAGAGGGGTTTCCCGTATTGCGGCGATGATGTCCCACATGCGTTCCACATCCTTCCGCAGGCCACGGAAGTGAATCACCCGGGCACCGGCACAATCATCAAACCCACCTGCGGCAACAACGGTCGCCTGAACGTTGGCCAGGATGGACATGGCCCGGAGTTCGGTGATCACCGTGGCACTGCCCGCCGCAATGGGGATCCAGCCCACCGGGTAGCCCATGACCCGACCGTTGGCACCCTGTCCCAACAAACCCGTGGCCCCGGGGACGGAAGGGATCAATTTTTCCAAGGTCACCGGAATGATCAGTTCCCCACCCCGGGCATGGAGAATGGCCAGGGCGACGCCAATACTCCCGCCAACGGGCGATCCCAGCAGGATCGCGGTGTTGCCGTCAGGATCAACGGCATTGGCGCCTTTGATGTAAATATCACCCGGCGCAAACTTTTCCAACAATGGCGCTGGCCACCCCCGCGTCACTTGTCCCTGATCAAACAAATACGGGCCGGGTCCCCGACCCGCCTGGGGTGTTTCACCCAGACAACCATCCCCCACCCGCCCCACGGCGAAGCTGTCGCGCCCGGGATCCTCCTTGAGCAGGTGGGTCACCACATGCCGAGTCGTGGAACCTCCGATGATAACCATGTGGCCCTGCCGTTTCCTTTCCTGGACGCTCGGCAACTGGGCGACCGCCAGACCAACCAGGGCCCTTGATTCCCCGGGGCGCAAAACAACCACGGCAGTGGCATGCTCGGACATGATCGGAAACTCCCAAACAATTACGTGAATGAACCGGACAACGGCACCGCGTCCGTGGCAATCATGGCTTTTGGCTCATCAAAGCCGGCAAACGAATGGTCACGATCGTCCCAATATCGGGGCCGGTTTCCATGGTGATGTCGCCGCCGAACAAACGGGCGATCAGTCGGGCGGAATAGGTACCAATTCCAGAACCGTTTTTTTTGCCATAGGTGACGAATTTATCGAAAAACCGCTCACGAATCGCCAGCGGCACCATCCCGGGGTTGGCCAAGGCAATCGAGATCCAACGTTCCCGCAGTTGCATGACAATGCTCACCCGCCCCCCCTTGGGCGTCGCCTCCATGGCATTGTCCAACAGGTTGGCCAGCATGGAATATCCCAACAATTCCTCTGCCAACACCATATTGGCCTCATCATCCGCTTGGGTTCCCCCGTAATCGATCTGCACATGACGCCGCTTCGCCATGATGTGCCGCTCTTCGACCACGCGTTCAATCAGGCGGGAAAGATTGATTTGCGTGGGATGATAGGCATACATCCCCTGTTCGATGCGGTAGAGATCCAGGGAGCCATTGATCATCTCCAGCATGCGCAAGCCAGCTTTTTCCATCTGTTCCAAAAAAATTTTACTGGGTTCCATCTTATCGCGCAACATCAACTGGATAAAGCCCAGAATAACCGCCAGGGGGCTTTTGAGATCATGTCGGGTGATGCTGTCCAACTCATCCCGCAAACACTGCGTTTCCTTGAGTTCACGGTTTTGCTGCGCCAATTGCCGATGATTCCTGACAATCTCATAGTGGGTCCGGACCCGCGCCCGAACCACCGGAATGTTGAACGGCTTGATCAGATAATCGGCAGCCCCCAGCTCCAACCCGGCGACCTCATGCATCGGATCCGACAGGGAGGTCAGAAAAATAACCGGAATGTCAGACGTCTCCGGATCCCGTTTCAGGCAGCGGCAGACATCAAACCCATCCATCCCCGGCATCATGACGTCCAGCAGGATGAGATCGGGTTGTGGCTGTTCTTTGGCCCGGGTCAGCCCTGACAGGCCATCCATGGCCGGTACAACCGCGAACTCCTTGCCCAGGGCGTGCGTAAGGATCCGAATATTGTCCGGTTGATCATCGACAATCAATAAACGTGGGAGAACACTCATCAAACAATCACAGCTTAAAAGGTTATCGAAATGCCGTTTGATATTCTCCTGTGTAACAATGTCAACCTGTCCATCCCTTATTCCGTCCGCTTCTCACATCCAGCAGAGCCTATCATGAGTATCCTATCGTAATCAAAAGGTTTCAACCGGGCCACACAGATTCCCGGAAGCGACCGTTGGCAGGTCTGACTGGCGATCATTACCGATCCACGTTCTGGCGCCACACCTTGCCCATGACTCTTGTTTCAGGGGATGATGCCAACAAAATTCACCCGTTATCAGGATATGCGCCCCACCATGAACACCCATGACCTAGGCTATACCAAGCTTTTCTCCCACGCCCGAATGGTCCAAGACCTCCTGCTTGGCTTCGTTCATGAAGAGTGGGTGGCGGGGCTGGATTTCTCCACTCTGGAAAAGGTGAACTCGGTCTACGTGACCGACGATTTCCGCAAAAGGATTGATGACCTGGTATGGAAAATACGTTGGCAAGGAACCGACCGATGGCTTTTCATCTACGCGATTCTTGAGCCACAATCCACGGTAGATGACATCATGGCCGTACGTAACGCCCAGTACGCCTTGCTGCTCTATCAGGATCTGCGGCAATCCGGAACAATTCCGAAAAACCAAAAACTTCCTCCGATTGTCCCCATAGTCCTGTATAATGGCAACAAGCGCTGGACAGCGTCACGGGATGTTGCCGACTTGATCGAAGAATCGCCCCCAGGCCTGGAGGCTTATCGGCCCCATATGCGTTACTTGCTCGTGGACGAGCATCTGTACCAGGAAAGTGACCTGAACACGATGCAGAATGTGGTCGCGGCATTATTCCGATTGGAAAAAAGCCGCCAAATTGCGGATGTGCGACAGGTCATTCAAGAGTTGGCCTCTTGGTTGAATGGTCCCGAACAACAGGAATTGCGTCGGGCGTTTGCCAACTGGGTGAGCCGGATCTTGTTGCCAAGACTGTCAAAGAAACAAAATGCCGTCCCGGATGCCATCCCGGAGATGAATAACCTTGAGGAGGTACATACCATGCTGGCGGAGACCGCGGAAAGATGGACCAGGGAGTGGATGCAGGAAGGACTCCAGAAAGGGCTCCAGGAAGGACTCCAGAAAGGACTCCAGAAAGGACTCCAGAAAGGACTCCAGAAAGGACGCCAGAAAGGACGCCAGGAGGAAGCCGCTACCTTGCTCCTCAGGCAGATGCAGCGCAAGTTCGGCCAGGTTCCAGGCGAAATAACCGAAAAGGTGCGCTCTGCGAATCTGGAACTCATTGAATTATGGGTTGATAACTTCGTCTTTGCGAGTTCCATGGATGAGGTTTTCACACCCTGACCTCCTGGGTGAAAGGGCATCCACCACCGCGTTCCCCCGTAACAAGGTCATGGTCACGTTCCAACCTTCCAGGACGTGAAACAATCGCCTTTCGCCTCTCAAAAAAAACCCACCCGGCACCATAAGAACCTGGAAGCCGGCAATCCACCAGCGTAAGGTAGCACAGGCTATCCCGACTGCCCGCCATGCCCTGCATCCCGTTGGGCCGCTTCAGGGTGTTCCGTTAGCACCCAATGCTGCAACATTTCCATAAACCCATCAAACGTTCGGCAAAACGGGATGAACTTATCCAAAATAGCCGTCTTTTTTCGCGGGTTACACGTCAAAACACCTTCCAACGCTCCCACCTGATCGTGCAAACCAAAGGCGCCCAACTCGAACAATATTTCACGAATCCCCTGTATCTCTTTATAGATACGCTCATAGCGCGATTTGTTCATCATCTCCTGCAAACGATAGGTCAAATCCCGGTGCTTTTCATAAAATCCCACCAAGAGATGCCGGTACAACCGTTCGTCTCCCGCAACCCGCTCCAATCCCGAGGTGGTATCCAAATCAGCCGATAACGGCCACTTCGACATGGAACCCGGGGATGGCTGCGGGATTGAAATCGGTATCGGTATCGGTGTCGGTGTCGGTGTCGGTGTCGGTGTCGGTGTCGGCGTCGGTGTCGGCGTCGGCGTCGGCGTCGGCGTCGGCGTCGGCGTCGGCGTCGGCGTCGGCGTCGGCGTCGGCGTCGGTGTCGGTGTCGGTGTCGGTGTCGGTGTCGGTGTCGGCGTCGGCGTCGGCGTCGGCGTCGGCGTCGGTGTCGGCGTCGGTGTCGGTGTCGGCGTCGGCGTCGGCGCTGGCGCTGGCGCTGGCGTCGGTGTTGACATTCGCGATGGCGTTGAAATGCGCATCGGCATCGGAATGCGCGTCGGGACTCGCGTCGTTATCGGCGTTGGCTTTGGGGCCCCGGTCACAGCCGTCACCTTGCGGATGGGCTCCCTCGGCATCCGTCCCGATTCATCCTGAACACTGCATACCATGCGCAAGGGGAGACCCCGGGGATCCCATTGGGTTATCCGACCCCGCTCCAAAACCCATACCCAGTGCCCATCCTCATGACACATCCGATGCTCGGAAAAATAAAACTCCCTGGCGCCCGACAGATGCACCTGGAGTAAATTGTCCACTTTTTCCCAATCGTCAGGGTGAATCCTCTCCTGCCAAAAGTCCCTCGGTTTCAGAGTCGCCCCACCTTGCATGCCAAACAAACGCAACCAGGCCGCATTCAAAGATATCTCCCCACCAGTGATATCCCATTCCCACGCCGGCCCCTCATCCACCTGTGATGCCGACTGCAACCGGGTCTCTTGTTGCGCCAACTCTTTTTCTTGTTCCAGCAACCGGGTCTCTTGTTGCGCCAACTCCCTTTTTTGTTCCTCCAACAGGGTCTCTTGTTGCGCCAACCGGGTCTCTTTTTTGCTCAACAGGGTCTCTTTTTGCCCCAATTGCGTTTCCAACTCTTTGTATTCCCGGAGTTGCCGTTCCAAATCCGCCAGGCGTCGCGTCAGGTCCAACGCTCGTGGATCCTCGCGTTTAGCCGTCTGCTCCCAATAGATCCCCGCAACACCGATCACCTCACCCCGGTCATTTCTCCAGGGCACCCGACTGATATGAACCCGCACTTCCTCCTCGGACGCGACCTTGAGGACACCATCCCGGTTCAGCAAAGGACACTCCTCCCCCATGACCGTTTGTTCCAAATCATGATACAGCGCCGCAAAGCCCCGCCAGGGCATGTCGGTTTCCAACAAACCTTCGACATCCTGACAACTCTCCAGGCCGACATCCCGGGCGAATGCCAGATTGCAGCCGCGATAAATCCCGACCCGATCTTTCCAGAACACCCGTGTTGGCAACGAATCGAGCATCCAACGCAACTGATCGCGTTCGAATTCGATCAAGCGCACATTTTGCCGAACCTCATCAGCGAAATCCCCGGATTGCGGTTTGACCTCCTGCACGGTATCGGAGGGGGGAACGGGGGCATCATTCTGCACCGTGGGTACCGGATACCTGGGGTGACGCGCCCGCACCGAACGCCCCGGGGCAAAAGCAGCAGGGTATCGCGCACTGGATTGGAGTCGCGACAGCATAAGCCACACCGCCGCTCCGACCGCAACGCCAAGAAACAGCAAGAAACCTTGGAGCTTGCGCACCAGCGAGAATTGTGTCCCGGCATTTCTGGTCGTCTCCAGGGTGATCCCCAGGCGATAGAGCAAGGGCATCTGTGCCGTTGCCGCACGGGACTCCCACGTGCCGAACCCCCGGGTACCCCCCAATACCCAGGTATCGTTCCCCACCACCAGACGCAGATCGTCCACCCGGGCCAGGCAATGCCGGATCACCGCTTCCAGGTCAAAAGAGGTGACGACAATGCCCTGAACCGTTTTAAAATAGGTGATCGGTGTGGAAACGAGGAACAGCCCCTTGGCCGGATCCACGTGACTGAACGTTTTCCCGGTATTCAATGTTTCCTTGAAGTGGGACCAATCCTGATAGTTGGGCATCGGATCCAAATGGGTGAAAATCGTCTCCCCCTTGGGATCGGTCAGCACAAAGGCCTTGGCGTGCTGCCGGGCGGCGAAACCCGCCAGCAATTCCGGCAGGGTTTCCTGACGCAGCTTGGGATCAACCATGGCATTGACCAGAACGGGATTGCTGGCCAAGCGCTCCACCTCACCCTCCAAAAAGGTCATTTCCTGGTCCAATCCCAATAATTCCTGGGCCAGGAGATCCTGCTCGGCCAGGCTGGCCCCCCGGTTCAAGACCACGGTGAGCAACCATACCGAAACCACGGTTCCCAGAATCACCGGCCAGAGAACCAGCAACAAAGGCCGCCACTCCAGACCCCAGGTCCCCCCCCTCAGATTGGCTAGCAGTTTCGTCATGGTCCAACCCCACGTAAAAAATGCGGTACCCGCAACAGGTGATGATGTTGGTTCATTGTCGAACATTCCTCCGGGGCGTCACCCCCCCCTCGGTGCTGGATTGCACCACGATCAAATCGGCAGGGGACAACGCCTCATGGCGGCTGCGTGAAAATGGCCATGAATACGTTTTAATGGCACCCCGATACGCCTCAAGGCGCTCCATGGCAATGCCCATTTTCTCCATGCTGCGATCGGGGGAGCGCATGAAGGCTCGTCCCATCAGCATGACCAAATCATAGGCTTGGGCCGTCAAGGAGGGATCGTGCGATGACCCGCCCTCAGGCGATGCGAAAAGATTCCAATAGCGCCGGCGCAAGGCATCCCCCACCGGGGTCCTGGTCCGCGACAGATCCAGGGAGAACGTTTCGATATACGAATAGTTGCCCCCCGGGGACACCCCCGGCACCCGGTTGCCGGGGGTCACGCCATCCCCGCCATGAAAGCCGAATAACTGCGCCTGGTAGGACAAGGCCCCCATGGTTGACCGGATTCTCCGGGTCTCCTCGGGACCCGCCAATAACAGGAACGCCGTCACACCCGCCTTTTTCATCTGTTGCACCGGGTCCAAAAATATTTTTTGTCCAGCATGGAACCAGACAACCATGGGTTTGGCTTTGCCGTGGTCCCAGAACATTTGTGTCATCAGTGTTCGCAGACTGCGACCACTAACCGAATTTTCCAGCATTAAGGCCACTTTGCCCTGGATGCCCAGCAATTCGTCAAAGAAGACTTGGATTTTTTGATACTCATCGGCTGCCAAACGAAAAACGTGTCTTTTATCATCCTGATCACCCTGAGCAACCGTCACCCCGCGTACCGAAGCGGCGTACGGGAGCAGCAGGAGCATTTTTTGATTTTTGGCAACCGCAACCTGTTCCCGCACGATGGGATCACCACCGCCGCTCACCAGGGCCACCGCCCCCCATTTCTGTCCCAAACGCATGATATTACCCACGGCAACGGATGCGGAGCCCTGATTATCGGTAACCACCATGCGCAATGGTTTGTCCCCTATCCCCCCGGCATCATTGATTTCATCGCACGCCAGTTGCACGCCTCGTTTGATGGCCAATCCCGCGTGCGAAGACGGATCGGAAAAATTGGCATCGACGCCGACGATCCAGGCATGATCCCCCCCGGGACGTTGGATTTCCGACTCCTCCATTTCCGCCAGCAGTCCCACACCCAGGTTTTCCTCATGGGCCAGGGCCAGGCGCCTGGCCTTGCGCATCCAGGCATTGCGCACCGTCTCCGCATAGGGTTCCACGGCAATCCCCGCTTCCTGGAATTTTTTCTCCATCTGTTGCTGATCCAAAGAGTTTTGTTGGCGCGTCCATTGTCCCACATCTTTTGCCGCTGTCTTAAGGATTTGAAGAAGATCCGCCGGAAAGGCACGATAACTCGGCCACCCCATGGCCAGGACCACCCCCTGCCAAGCATGATTGCTGAGCAGAACCCGGGAATTCCCACCACGCATCCGTTCCAAAACCCCTTGGGTCATCACGGTTTCCCACCCATCGACCGTTCCGGTGATAACGTTCTCCCCCCCCGGCCCCGGCTGACCCGTGAGCAGTTTCACGGCGCTGCCGGAGAACATGGCGGAAGACATCCCAGCCGGCACCACCCCGAAACGCATCCCCTTCCACTCATCGGGCACATCCGCCTTGCGATTGGTCACCAACTGACGAAATCCCTCCTCCCAAAACGCCAATCCCATCATGTCCAGGGCTTGCATTTGCCGCAGCAAGCGTTGCCCCGCCTCGCCATCGATCATGTTGTGCAGGGAGGAAGGGGAAGCGAAATAGAATGGGAAATCGAAGAGTTTGAACGCTGCAACCTGTTGCCCGAGGGCGGACACCGGAAGCGCCACCAAATCATAAATCCCTTGGCGACTCAGGAACAACAAATCCTCTTGCCCGGAGCCGGCCTTGCTTTCGACGATGGCAAGCTCCAATCGCCCCTGACTGTGGCGACTGACCTCTTTGGCGAATCGATCCAGGGATTGGCGAACGCGACCCTCCCGTGGTTCTTGATGCCCCAGGCTCAAACGGATGATTTCCGGTTGCGATGCTCGCGGGGCCGGGACGTCCCGCCATGCGCCGACCCCGAGGAAGCCCGCTGCCAGCGAGCATCCGACCAACAAAACGACACCAACCCAAACCCCAGCCCGTTTCATGCCATGCCACTCCAATGCACCCGCCAGCAACGCCCCCAACTCAAATACGCCATGCTACCATGAACATCGCCCCCGTGTCTGCCTGTTCCCGGCGTATCCCGCCGTTGACCAATCCGATAAAATGGGTGAGGATGGCATCAATGTGATTTCGATACCTTTTCCTCAGCCAAAGACCAGCCGACCATGTCAGAAAACCTGTTTTCCCTGTCCATGAATGATGACACCAACCTTTCCGCAGCCCGGGGCTGGTTGACCCTGGCCCTGAGTTCCCTGGTGGGGGCCGGACTCGTCGTCATCCTGATCATCCTGGCCCGCATGCCCGTCATCCACGACCTGATCCCCTGGACCGGCTCCTTTAAAACCGCCCTGGTCGTCCACGTCGATCTGACCGTATTGGTTTGGTTCCTCTCCTTTGCCGGTTTTTTAGCCAGCCTCACCATCGCCTCCCGGGCCGAAAAAAATGCCCGTATCGCCCTTGCCCTGTCCGCCACCGGAGCCATTCTCCTGACCTTCTCCCCATTTTTGGGCGCGGACCGACCCTTTATCAACAACTATGTCCCGGTTTTGGCCAACGCCGCCTTTTTTTCAGGTCTCGCCTGTTTCGCGGCGGGATTTTTTGCCGTCACCCTTCCCGCACTGAGCAAACAACGCGCCGCAACACACCCGGGAGAAAAATCCCTGCAATTCGGCCTCACCTCCAGTTTTCTCATCGCCTGGCTCGCCCTGGGTCTGCTGGTTTGGAGTTACGTGCGCCTCCCCGGTCACCTGCTGCAAACGGACGGCGCCCACTATTTTGAATTACTCTTCTGGGGTTCCGGGCACGTCCTGCAATTCACCTACACCCAACTTGAAATCGTCGCCTGGTTCTGGCTGGCCTCGGCCCTGGGTAGACGGACATCCCTGACACCCAACGGCTTGGTGATACTCTTTATTTTAGGGGCACTGCCCACAGTGGTCGCCCCCATCCAATACCTGATGTTCGACCTGGATTCCCCGGAATTCCGCCTGGCCATGACCAATCTGATGGCCTATGGCAATGGTGCCGCCGCCATACCCGCCGCCCTCATCCTGCTCCATGCCCTGTCCCGTGCGCAAAACACGGCGACACCTTCCCGTCCGGAACAATTGGCCTTGTTGTTCTCCCTGGTTTTGTTCGCCTTTGGCGGCATCATTGGATTTTTGATCCGCGGGGTCAACGTCACCATTCCGGCACATTACCACGGATCCATCGTCTCCATCACCCTGGCGTTCATGGGGGTGACCTACCACGTGATCCCCCGGTTGGGCGGATGCCGTATTGCGGAACAATGGGCTTCCCGACAACTCATCCTGTACAGTTCCGGGTCTTTGTTGCACATACTGGGACTGGCCTGGTCCGGCAGTCACGGCGTACAAAGGAAAACGGAGGGCAGCGCCCAGGGATTGGTGACTCTTGCGGATAAGATCCCCATGTGGATCATGGGGTTGGGGGGAATCATCGCCGTACTCGGGGGAATCATGTTCCTGGTTCTGGCGTTTCGATCATTGAGGCGGGAAGGATCAAACTAAACCGCAACCAACACGGAAAACGTAGTTTTCCAGCGTCATTCCCGCGAAAGCGGGAATCCAGAAAGTTAGAGAAAGATGAAACGATCTCCCTCGATTCAGGCATTCTGGGGTAGGCTCTGGATCCCCGCTTTCGCGGGGATGACGGAAACTACGCATCCCAAAGTAGCTGCGGTTTAAACCGTGGCGTGGACATCCACGACAATGGCGAAGAACAGAATGCCCAGATAGCGCATGGAACCAATGAAATTACGCCATCCCATTTCCCGACTCGGGGTTTGCATGAGACGCCAGTTGCCATACAGGAACAAGGCCCCCGCCACTGCGGCGCCAAACAGATAAACCAATCCCAAGGTATTGAAGAACCACGGGAGAATGGAAGCGGCGACCAAGAACAGGGTATTGATGAAGATGAAGAACGCCGTCTTTTGCTCCCCCACCACCACCGGCAACATGGGGACACTCACCTTTTGATACTCTTCCCGGAGAAAAATGGCCAGGCTCCAAAAGTGCGAGGGTGTCCAGAAGAACAAAACCAACGCCAACAGCAGCGGCAAGGCGCACAATTCCGGATTGACTGATGCCGCCCCCGCCATGACGGCGAAGCTGCCGGCCAGGCCACCCAGGACGATATTCAGCCAGCTACGCCGCTTGAGCCAGACGGTATAGACCACGCCATAAAAAAACGCCCCCAGGAATAAATGCACGGCCACGACGGGATTGAACAACCAGACCGCCAGGGCGACACCCACCAACAACAAGGCCCCGGCCAACCATAAGGCATGGTTTGGATTGCCCAGGGCTCCGACCGCCAAGGGGCGTTGAGCCGTCCGTTGCATCTTGCGATCGATGTCCCGGTCATACCAATGGTTAAACACCGCCGAACTGGAAGCCCCCAAAAGCATCACCACGGTCAGCAAAACCATGTGGACAAAACTCACATCGCGGGTCATGGCCAAATAGGCCACCACGGCGGTCAAGGCAATCATGCCGCCGATGCGAAGTTTCAAGAGTTCCAGGTAATGTTTCAGCATTTCAGGGTGTGGGCAGATGTAAAAAACGTTGATAAAGGCAAAAATAATAAAAAAAAGAATATCTCTATGTTGGTTAAACCGCAGCTATCTTGGGATGTGTAGTTATTGTCATCCTCGCGAAAGCGGGGATCCAGAGGACTTTCCTACCTCCCCTGACTTTCTGGATTCCCGCTTTCGCGGGAATGACACTGGAAAACTACGTTTCCCGTGTTGGTTGCGGTTTAACAACCCCGGCCAGACCTGTGCGGGCTCTGGCCGGGGTGTTACTTCAGTCCTACGGACCGTAATGCATCACCTTGTAGTAGATGGATGCGTTGATCGCCAACGCCAGGAGAAACAGTATTGCTGCCACAATCCATTTACCCTTGGGAGAACGATTATCGGCCATAGTTATACGGGGTCCAATCGGCGGAAACGGTAATATCCTTGGTAAAGTTGCCCGGTCCGGGGGGATTAGCGCAATCGGTCCATTCCAAGGAAGCCGATTTCCAAGGGTTGGCCGGTGCTTTTTCACCGCTGATGGCACTGACGATCCAATTGTAAATGGTCAGCGCCATGCCGACGGCCACGATCAGGGACCCCAACATGGCCACTTTGTGGAACGGTTCAAACTGGGGGAACATTTCATAGTTCCAATACCGACGCGGCATACCTTGGACCCCGATGATGAACAAGGGGAAGAAGGTGACATTGACACCGACGAAGTTGAACCAGAAGCCCAGATTGCCCAATTTTTCGCCCGCGAGTTTGCCGGTCATTTTCGGGAACCAGTAGTAGACACCGGCGAACACCGAGAAGGTGGCGAAAATGCCCATGATGTAGTGGAAATGGGCGTGAACGAACGAGGTTTCCGAGAGATGGACCGTCATCACCGTCATGGCCAGGGGGATGCCGGTCAAGCCGCCGATGAGGAACAAGAACAGACAGGCGGTGGCATACTTCATGGCGATGGTGTAGGTGATGGCGCCGCGATACAAGGTGCCGAACATGGAGATGGCCAAAAGTCCCACGGGCACGGAGATCAGGAGCGTGCTGACCATCTGGCCGATGCGGATCCAGTCCGGCATACCGGTGATGTACAAGTGATGCACCCACACCTCACCGGAAATCAGAACGATACCCCACATGCCACCATAAACCGCAGCCTTGTAGTTGAAGACCATGTTCTTGCACGAAGTGGCGATCACCTCGAACAGGATCCCCAGAGCCGGCAGCAGGATCACGTACACCGCCGGATGGGAGTAGAACCAGAACAGGTTTTGATACAAAAGGACGTCACCACCTTTGGCGGGATCGAAGAAGTGGGTGCCCAGATATTTATCAAACAACAACATGGTGACCGCAGAGGCCAACACCGGGACGAACACCAATTGGATGACGAAAGCCGTCACCGTTGACCAGACGAACATGTTCAGCTGATTCCAACCCATGCCGGGTGCGCGCATGTAGATGACGGTCACCAAAAAGTTGACCGCACCCAGGATGGAGGCGAAACCCAGGAGATGCACGGTGAAGACGTAGAAGGCCGTGTTCCCCGAAGTCAGGATGGAGTACGGGGGATAGCCGGTCCACATCACATCTGGGGGATCGTTGACAACGAAGGTCAAGAGAGCCATGACGATCCCGGCGTAGAACAGCCAGACACTGAAGGCGTTCACGCGGGGAAAGGCGACGTCCTTGGCACCGATCATCAACGGGAGGAAATAGTTGGCGGCGAACCCGGTCAGACCCGGGATGAGAAATCCGAGGATCATCGCCGCCCCATGGAAATACAGCCATACGTTGTATTGGTTACCGCCCGTGGCCACATCCGCCACGATGGTCGGGCCAACGCTTGATTGTTCGAGACGAATTAACAAAGCCATGATGCCGGCGACTGCAAAGGCCGCCATGGATCCGATCAGGTACAGGACCCCGATTCGTTTATGGTCGGTGGTGAAGATCCACTCTCTCAGGCTAAAACCATGTGACTCTGTACTCATTTCTTGTTTCCTTACCGGTTAAAGGTCCTAACCTTAGTTCAGGTCGTGCTTTTCTTTTTCTGTAACCAGGCATCGAACTGGGCACGCGGCACCGCCTTGACTGGAGCGTACATTTGCGCGTGCAGCACACCACAGAATTCCGTGCAGGTGACCCAGCTTTGTTTTTCCTCGGTGGGCAGGAACCAGATGTAGGTCACACGACCCGGCATCATATCCTCCTTGACCCGATAGGCGCTCATGCCGAAGGAGTGGATAACGTCATTAGAAGTCATGCGCAACACAACGGGCGTCCCAACCGGCACCATGAGTCCATCGCCTTCCTTGGTGTCATAGGCATAGGTGGTGGTGACCCCGTTGGGATACTCGAACTGCCAGTACCACATGTTGCCCGTCACCTTGATCTCGTAGGCATTGTCGGGCACCTTGCGGTAGATATTCCAAACGGTCCACCCCTTGGCGGCCAGGAAGAAGTCGTCCGCCATGAAGATGAAAGCGGGGACCATGGCCCAGGCCCAGGATTGTGCTCGTGACAATTTTGGCCCACTCCCCACCTGATCGGGGCTGGTCGCCCGATATTTGATCAACCAATACACGGCCAACGCAGCAAAAACCGTCCCCATGAGGAAGAGGTCTATCAGCACCTCGTTCCACAGGTGATTCCAGCTCGTCACCGGGTCGACAATCTTCGCCGGTGCCGCAGCCATGACCACCCCAGGTAGCAACATCCCTGGAATCGATAAAGCGACCAATCGCCCTTTCATTGCGCCTTTCCTCCCTTGATTTTCCGAAATCGGTAAAAAAACACGGAACCGATGAGTGTTGAAATCCCCAGCATCAGGGAACCGACTCCCACGAACAGCGGGATATTGAACGTATACCGACCTTCTTTGTAATTGTAGCTGTAGCATAGACTAATCGCAAAATCCAAAGTCTCGTTGGCCTTGAAATGCCCCGCCTTGGCCTCCAACAATGCCAGGGTGACATCCTTGGGGGTGTTGACCAGGGCGTACAGATATCGAGAAATGCGCCCTTCCGGCGTCAAAAAAATAAACACATTCGGGTGATAAAATATTTTATCCTGGGGCGCCCAGAAAAACTTGAAGCCGGTACTGGCGGTAGCCGGTTCAATATTTTCCCGGTTTTTAAACAGGGCGAAATGCCACCCGGGTTGCAACGCCTCCGGAACTGCCAATTTTTTCTTGAAAGTCTTCAGCGTCTCCAACGTATCATCGGCATCAAAGGAGATGGTGAGAATCTCCACATCGCTACCGATACCCTTGATCTTGGCCTTTTCCAGCAGGTTGACCAATTCGGCATTGACGGCGGAACAACTGCCGTCACAGGTAAAATAGGACCAGATGAGAATAACGGGTTTTCCGGTGAACTCCTTGAACTTGCGCATCTGCCCATTTTCATCGACCAGATCCAAATCGGGATCCAGCTTGATCCCCATGAATTTGTTCTCATCGATCCGGAACACGCTGGCGTCCAGGTCCGACTCGTGCTGCCGGTAGAATTTGGCCTCCGCAGGCGCGCCCATGAAAGCGCACACCCATAGGGCCACCAAGCCAACAAGGATTCCCTTACGCCACACCACGACCCCCGAAATACTTTTCCCAAGGCCGGTTGTCCTGGATCAGGACGACCGACCCCGGGGCGAAGTTGAATCGTTACCAATAGTAGACCTGAGAGGCGACGAAGAACCAGACCACGTCGACGAAGTGCCAATACATGCCGGCGCAGAAGGCGAAATATTTATTGGTTTTGTTCGCCAGTGCCGGCAGCAGCACCGCCAGGAAGATGCCCAACCCGACGATCACATGCGATGCGTGAAAGCCCGTGATCGAGAAGAATGCGGTGCTGTAGGCGTTGGTGGATGGACCGAAGCCTTGGTGGATCAGGTGGTCATATTCATAGATGGTACAGCCGAGGAACGCCGCACCGAGGAGGATCGTCAGGAATAACCAGGAACGGAAGCCGCCGATATCATCATGATCCAGTTTTTCCTCCGCGATGTGGTAGGTCACGCTGGATCCCACCAGAATGATGGTCATGAGTACCGGGAGGATGAGATTCATGTGTTCCGGGGTTCCGGCGGGCGGCCAGTTGTCCCCGGCGGACAGGCGCATGGTCCAGTAGGCCGTGAACAGGCCCAGGAAGATGAAGACCTCCGAGATGATGAAGTACGGCAACGCCGAGGGGGATATGCCGGCCAGCAGCGGTTTCTGGGTCAACCCTTCGCTGACCCATTTGGCCACACCGATCAGGACCAACGGCGTACCCAGGCCGGCGAAAACCATTGTATAGAGATGGTTTTGGTAGACGAAATAGGCCGAAAAAGTCAGCGGGACCAAAAACAGAATGCCTGCGGTCAATACCAGGGGCGCCCAGCTGGTTTCCCAGTGATGCGCATGCTCTGCCGTGCTATGAGACATGTTTCCTCTCCTTGGTGAATTCCAAAACTCGTGCGTGGAACCAAAACGTCAATCGGTTTTAAACCGCAACCAACACGGGATACGTAGTTTTCTAGCGTCATCCCCGCGAAAGCGGGGATCCAGGGAGTCTACACACCTTTCCCTGACTTTCTGGATCCCCGCTTTCGCGGGGATGACAATAACTACACATTCCAAGATGGCTGCGGTTTAGGACCGCATTGCCGTGGATTGGCAACGACGACCCCATCTCAATCAGGCAAAGGGAACGGGACACCTCCCAACGTAACGAGACGCGATACCGTCAGAAATGCCCATTCGCATAACCCGACCCAATCCACACTCCATATTGCAGGCCGTTAGGCTAACTCAAGCCAAGGCTGTTTGTCAAATTATAAAAATGCGTCCTGAAACCCGATTCAAAATTCTTTAATAATAATTCCACTTCTTGAACATGTGCTATATAAACACTAAAATATACTATTAATTCAATTATTTATACCGTCATCCCGATGGTATCCCAACGTATATAACCTTTTACAACCCGTATTCGACCATGAAATACCCATGACGATTGATCCGCAAATCTGTGAATTAGCCATGGCAGCCCATCTATTTCTCACATAGAATCTTTGGGGAATTAAACATTCTACAATTCACATTGTGCAAACTTGATTTGATTCCTCCCCCCCCTTTTCGCCTCATACAAAAGGCGATCCGCGACACCAACCACCGACTCCACGTCATGACCTTTGCTCGGCACCACCGAAACCACCCCCATGCTCAAGGTGACGCATTCGGCAACATCGGAATGCAAATGGGGAATCCGCAAGGCGGACACGGCTTTTTGAATCTTTTCCGCCTGATGAATGGCCCCCTTGAGGGCGGTATTGGGCAATACACAAGCGAATTCCTCCCCCCCATAACGCGCCACCAGATCGGTTTTACGCTCCATGGTGGACGCCAACGCACAGGCGATTTGCTTTAAGCAATGATCCCCTTCATGGTGTCCATACAGATCATTAAATTTTTTGAAATAATCAACGTCAATGAAGATGACGGCCAGATACGAGTCCCCCTGTCGCACGGCCCGCGCCCACTCCGCCTTTAAAAAAGCATCCAAACTGCGTCGATTGGGAATGCCCGTCAAACCATCCTGCGCGGCCAGGCGCTTCAAAATATCCTTTTTAACCTTCAACTCAACATGGGTCTTGACCCGGGCACGCAACAAGAAGGGCTTGATGGGCTTGGTGATATAATCCACCCCACCCGCATCAAATCCAATGGCCTCATATTTTTCCTCACCCATGGCGGTGACGAAAATGACCGGGATATCCCGAGTGGAATCGGGACCTTTCAATTGCCGGCAAACCTCATAGCCATCCATCCCCGGCATCACCACATCCAACAAGATGAGATCCGGTTCCTTCTGCTCGGCCAGATAGGCAACCTTGGTCGGATCCGTGGTGAACAAAATCCGGTAGTCATTGCTCAAGGATTTGGCTAGAATCTCAATATTGAGTGTTTCGTCATCAACAATGAGTACCGTTGGTTTGTCGGCCATATCATCCATGCCACCCCCCCTTCATCGATCCCCTGCTGCCAACCACTCCGCCACGATACGCACCCCCGTATCAAAATCCAACTGGTCCAGACAGTGTTGCATCCTTTCGAGGGCATGTGGCTGCGCCAGGAATGCCAATTCGGGGCGCAAACCCTGAAAAACGTGTCTGGCCTCCAAATCACCATCTTCCAACAACTGCCGCAATCGTTGCAAACGGCTAGCGGGCCATTGCACAACTCCGGGCGCAACCTTCGCGTTCCCCCCCGTCACCATCGGAGCGTCAAAAGTTTGCAAAACCGCAATCAACGCCACGAAATCAGCGCAAAAAAGATCCAGAACGGACTGACATCCCTGAAAATCCTTGAATTCCACCATTTTTTCCGCTCTGGCCGCCAGTTTACACAGTTTTTGCGCGGAAATATTACCCGCAATCCCCTTCAAACCGTGCAACATGGCTTTCAATCCCTGCCAATCCCTGGCAGCCAGCAGGGCCAGCAGCCGTTGATCATCGCCCTCGTGTGTTTTGGCGAATTTGATCAGCAATCTGCGAAATAAATCCTCATCCCCGCCCATTCTTTCCAATGCTTCGCGACTGTCAATGCCGATGCTGGCCAGTACCTGTTCCAACCCCGCATCGGGAGGTTCCGGGGTCGCGCCTGGCCCATGGGGCACCATGCCAGAAGGGACATAATATTCCAAAACACGAAACAATTCCTTAATATTGATCGGTTTGGTGATATAATCATTCATCCCCATGGCCAAACACTTTTCTTTCTCACTATGCAGTGCATTGGCCGTCATGGCAATGATGGGCAATTGCTGCGGCGTATACAGGTCGCGCAACCGGCATGTGGCATCGTAGCCGTCCATGACCGGCATTTGTAAATCCATCAATACCACATCAAAATATTCCCGTTCGGCTTCCAAGCGTTTGACCGCATCCAAACCATTGACCGCACGCTCCGAGAACAATCCCCCTTGTGTCAAAATCCCATGGGCGACCTCCCAATTGGTCTCATGATCCTCAACCACCAGAATGCGGGCTTTGCGCGTCGGCGTGCCGGAAACCTCCATGACGGGCTCAATCCGCTGCCCCACCATGGTCGGCTCAAGCCTGTCCCCCTGCGCATGGTGCGCTTCCTTTGCAGGCGGGAATGCCGGTTGCGTCAGAACGAATGGGATGGTGAAAGCGAACTCACTCCCGGAATCGGGGGCACTCCGAACCTGAATGGTCCCACCCATCAATTCCACAAGATTCTTGCATATGGCCAAACCCAATCCAGTCCCCCCATAATTACGGGTGGTCGTGGAATCGGCCTGGACAAACGGTTGAAACAGCTTCGCGATTTGCGCCTCGTTCATGCCGATACCCGTGTCCCGCACCGAAAATGCCAGGGTGACCACATCCCCGGTCCGATCTTGTTGCTGGATGTGAAAAACAATGTTACCGGCAGCGGTGAACTTGACCGCATTCGTCCCCAGGTTGACCAGGATCTGCTCCAAACGCAAAGGATCCCCCAACAATAACCGTGGCAGGTCTTTGGGAACGGTCAACACAATCTTCAAACCTTTCTCCGCAGCGCGCAGGACGATCTGATCCCTCACCTTTTCCAGAACCGTTAGCAATGCGAACGGAATCAGCTCCAACTCCATACGACCGGAATCAATTTTGGAAAAATCAAGGATATCATTGATCATGGCCAACAAGGCTTCCGCCGCATGCTGAATTTTTCCCAATTGCCCGCGTTGCCCGGGCTTGAGCGACGTCTGCTGCAACAAATACCCCATGCCAATAATGGTATTCATCGGCGTACGAATTTCATGACTGATATTGGCCAGGAACAATCCTTTGGCCTTGTTGGCCTCTTCGGCCCGCTCCTTGGCATTCAGCAAAACCTCTTCGTCCCGTTTGCGGTCGCTGATGTCACGAATGATGGCGGAAAAAAAACGGGAACCATCGGCCTGGGTCCAGGAGTTCAACGACATTTCCAAAGGGAATTCGCTCCCATCCTTGCGCAACCCCGACAATTCCGCGGACTGTCCGATCAAGGGGCCCGTCCCATTCTCCAGGAATCTTTGGTACCCCTGCTGGTGAACGGCTGTGAAACGTTCCGGAATCAAGATCGACACCTTTTTCCCAATCGCTTCCCGCGAATCATAACCAAACAGAAGCTCGGCACCGCGATTCCAGAACATGATGGTTTGCTCGTGATCCGCAGCGATAATGGCATCGTGAATCGAATGGGTCACCGAACGGAAACGTTCCTCACTCGCCTGAAGCCTGGCCATCGTGCGCTGGTGTCCCACCACCTCCTGGCGCAAGGAAAGATTGTTGGACTCCGCCTCGTTAATCGCGGCATGCAACGAAGCCAGGGTCACCTTCCGTTCGGAAATGGCAATGTTGAGTCTGGCACCAATGCGCCCGATCAGTCGGCCATAAACCAGTACCAGCAACAATGCGCTGATGGAAATCCCTGCAATCACCTGTATTTTGTGTTCGTGGAGCAGATACTCCTGGGGATTGTCCTGGAACAGCGCAATCATTTTGCCAACCCGCTTGTTCGCCACATCCTGGACAGGTCTGATGAAATAATGGAAGTGGAGATCATTGTCGGAATCCGGACGATCCATGAAGAAGGTGCCAACGCCGACACGATTTTCATGGACCAACGCATCCAACACGGGTGGAAAGACATGTTTGATCCCTTCAGCGGATACGTAATCGGCGAAACGGTCCCAATCATCTCCGCGACCCCGGGTAGCCATCCAGGCGCGCCAGGGATCCTTGCCCAGATAGTTCTTGTCGATGAACAGGTAAATATCCGCATGGAGTGCCGCATTGACCGCCTCCAACACTTTCGCCAACTCTTTGCCAATCTCCAGGTAGCCGACCAGGTGCCCATCAACCACCCAGGGTACGATCACCCGTATGACCAATGTGTCCGTCTGATTCAATTCGAGGCCATGGACCGGTTGACCGGTTTTCCGGGCCCGCATCACGGTCAGGCTTGGTGACTCCTCTTCGTGGGGGTCCGGTTGATGCAGCCGCAAAAAACGGCTCCCTTCCCATGTATAAAATGAGAGTGTGGCAACACCCTGGGTCGCCTGCAACCGGGTGAACATCGCACTGGATGCCCGCAACAAACCTTCCCGGTCGCCCTTTTGGAACAGGTCGGACAGGGTACGATCCAATGCCAGGAAAGTGAGCTGCCCCTCCATGACCCGGTAATTCTCATCCATGAACAATTTTATGGTAGCAAGTATTTGTTGTTCAAAAACAGTCGATTGATTCTCCTCCTGTTCCATATGCATCCAATGCAAGGAAATGAGGAAAATGGCCAATAGCATCCCAAAAGCCATCATGAAAGTGACTAGGATGGGCCTCTGAATGTTCCAAATCCGGGATTCAGACTCCTGAGTCATACAAAATTCGTGTGGATAACGGTGAATGATATGGTAGATTGGTCAGGCGTGAATTCAGCTACTTCACGATGGTGCCGCAAAGCGGGTATATTTACAAGAATTTCCAGGTTTCCACCCCTTTTTCCCAATTATGACTCAACAACCATTTATTAATATTAAATGAAAAAAAACATCCAAGAAAACAGCATTCTTCTGGATATCCCCCTGTTCGCCACCCTTTCCAATAGCCAATTGGAAAAAATGCGACAGGGAATGTCCAAAATAAAGCTCGGGGCCCATGAAACGCTCTTCAGATCGGATCAGACCGCCGATCGATTTTTCATAGTGACCCGGGGAAAAATCAAACTGTTCCGTGCAACAACCACCCATGCGGAAAAAATCATCGATATCGTCCGTCCCGGGGAAACCATTGCCATACCCACCCTGTTCATGGAGCTGGTGACCTACCCGGTATCCGCCGAAGCCTTGCAGGACAGCACTGTTTTGGCATTTTCCAACCAGGTTTTTCTGGAAATTTTAAAACAATCGACGCAAACCTGTTTCCGTGTCATGGCGGAAATGAGCAAAAGATTGTATCGGCAGGTCAGTGAAATCGACCAGTTGAGTCTGAGCTGTGCCCCACGGCGGGTTGCAACCTATTTATTGGATAAAACGCCCCAGGAGGAAGCCCAACTGCAACTCGACGCATCCAAACAGGTGATCGCCTCCCGTCTCTCCATCAAGCCAGAAACCTTTTCCCGCATCCTGAACACCTTGAGCAAAAAAGAGATGATCCAGGTGGATCGGCGAACCATCCACATCACCAACCGGGACGCCTTGGAAAAATTCGCAACCGGGGACGGATGTAAAAATTGACCGACTTGACACGGTTGCAGCCCCTGCCAGCCCGACCATTTTCAGGATCGCGGGTGGAAAAGATGGTGGGTCAAGATCAGCACCAGGGTGAACAGCACCACCGCACCCGCCTGATGCAGCGAAGCCAGGGCAATGGGGACCATCAGCACCAGGGTTGAAATGCCCAGGGTCACCTGCACACCCGCCATGACCACCATAGCGTGCATGAGTGTCCGCGCTGCGGGCCGGGTCACCCGACGCCCGAGGACGATCCAGAATAGGAACACCGCGACAAACACCGAGGTCGCCAACACCCTGTGATCCCACTGCACGCTGGGAACATGCTCAAAAAAAGCCAGGTAGGCAGGTTTATAGTTTAAATAATCCAGGGGCATCCATCGACCATCCATCAAGGGGAACGTGTTGTAGGTCAATCCGGCATGCAAGCCCGCCACAAAACCGCCCGAGAGAATCGTCAGGAAAACAAGCCCCAGCAACCAGGATGCCGCCTTGGCAACCAGGGTCTTTTCAGGCCGCGAGGATAGCGGCTTGCCGCGCCACAAATCCAGAGCCGACCACAGAATGACAGCATAGATCACGATGGCGAATCCCAGATGCAGCGTCAGACGGTAGGGGGAAACCATGGGGTTGTCCTTAAGTCCACTTTGCACCATGTACCAACCGATGCCACCCTGAACGGCCCCCATGAGAAAGATGAACGAGAATCGCCAGGCCAGGCGTCGGGAAACCTGTTTCCCGATAGCGAACCAGATCAGTGGGACGATAAAGACCACCCCGGTGAGACGACCGATGAGGCGATGGATGTATTCCAGCCAAAAGATGCCTTTGAACCCTTCAAGGTCCATACCAAAATTAACCGATGTGAACTGTGGCGATTGCCGATACAGGGCGAATACCCGCTGCCACGCCTGCTCGTCAAGCGGCGGCAACCAGCCAACCACCGGCTGCCACTCCACCATCGACAGCCCCGACCCGGTCAGGCGGGTCAACCCACCAACAACCACCATAATGAAAATCATGGCGCAACACGCCATCAGCCAAATGGCAACTCTGTTGTCCCCGGAAGCATCCGAAGTGTGCATCATGGCAGCAACCTCATGGTATTCCTGTTTCTATCAAGGGCCTTGCAAGGTACCAGGATATCGGGTCACCAAGCCCTTCTTTTCATCAGGTTATACCCGCTTGAACCCCCATTTGCCAGGAATGCCCGCCCGTCCGGGACGCGGCAAACCGGGACTTGCCTCATCGGGGTAATCATGGCACCCTGAAGGAGGTTACGGTAATGCGTTCCGCAACCAATACCACCCCCAGGTGCCACATCACTCCCTTTAAGGACAAAGGAGCAACTCACGTGCTGAAGTCATTTGGAATTTTTATCTTTTCCCTCGCCATCGCCCTCTCTGCCGCCAGCGAATCGGAAGCCAAGAAATCGCAAATTCAAAAAATTGATTTTGCCGGTTATACCTGTTCCTCATTTCTTCAAGAAATCGCCTCCTCCAGCGAAGAAGACGCCGGGGCCGTTCTCTTGTGGTTGGATGGCTATTTGAGCGGTGTTTCCGGCGATGCCGTACTCAATTTTAAAGGCTTGGAAGAGTTCTCAGCGAAATTGGTCACCCATTGCAAGGATAACGGTGATGATCGCTTGTTGGACGCTGCCAAGAAAGTCGGCATCCAATAACCAACTTTTGATCCCCCCCTGTTCCGGTACCCTTTCGTGACGGTCAAGCCCTCACACCGCCTGGAATGGTGGTTGTTACGATCTCTGGCATTGTGGTTGGACTCGGAAACACCGGGGACATCCTGCCGCCGTGCCATGCTGCTCGGTCGCCTGGGCAGCATGGTACTCCGGCGGGAATGGGCATGGTGTCAAACCAATCTGCGCCTGATCTATGGCGACGGTTTGTCACAGGAGGAATACAAATGCCTGGGAATACTCGCCTTTCGCAATCTGTTCATGAGTTACGTCGAGGGTCTGAAACCCGATATGGTCACCATCGCCGGGGTGACCAATGAACATTACCTCACCGATGCGTTCAACCAGGAACGCGGCGTCATTTTAGCCAGCATACACCTGGGGGGATGGGAATCGGGATTGTTCTACAGGGCCAAGATGCTCAACCTTCCCGTTGCCTGCCTGTACCGGCCAGCCAACAATCCCTTGAGCGAAACCTTCATCCAGGAGCGCCGCGCCGTCCATAACCTGGAATGGATTCCCCGCGACGATGTGCGCGGGGCGTTGCGCGCCTTGAAAAAAGGTAAAATTTTGGTGGTCATGTCCGACATCAATTTCAGACGCGGAGGCGTTGCGGCACCCTTCCTGGGACTGCCCGCCATGTGCCCCCCCGGGGCCGGACGTCTGGCCTTGCAACTCGGAGCCCCTTTGGTATCGGTCGTGGTGGTCCGCGAGATTCCCGGGGTCAATCGTGTCGTCTATCTGCCGACCATCCCAACACAGGACATCGCCACCTCACCCCATGCCGTGGAAGAAGCCACGACACGCCTGAACCAACAGTTCGCCCATTGGATCCACGACTATGCCGAGCAATACAACTGGCTGCACGCCCGTTGGCGTACCCGCCCAAACGGAAACACCTGGCGAGCCGATGGCAACTGGCGGGAAATGGCCCGGGAACGGGTGCAACCCTTCGCCACCGTCTCGGATCGCGTCCGCCAACTGTTACGGGATCAGGCCGGGAAATGCCGCTATCCCTCATGATCAACCCGTGATGAACCCGAGTCCTTCCCCGGGAAAAGAGTGTCATCCTCAACCGGCAGGTTTTTCTTGACGATGCTTGCGCTCCTGCTTGGCTTTCTCATGACAAATACGTAATTCTTGACGCGTGTTGGCCGACTTGAGACAATTCAATCGCGTTTCCAACATTTGTATCTGATGTTCCTTGGCCCTTTGAAAATCGGCGTTTTGCTTGTCGTCAGCCCCAGCCAAGAGAGGAATCGTAACCAGAACCAAAACACCCACAACCTTTCCCATCGCTGCGATCCGCATAACCTGCTCCTGTTGTTTTGTTCCTGACAATAGCCAACCCGACAATTACAACATCCCCATGGAACGTCTGATGACAATGACCGATGTCGGATTCCTGTGCAACCAGCTTTGTAGGATCATTCGTCCGCGCCCCACCTGAGCCTGGGCATTCACCTGAAAAAAGGATGTGCGAATGTCCAAATGGGCTTCCGTCAACTTTTGCAACTCCGCCTTGGCCTGCACCAGGTTGGGATGATTGCGAAAAGAGTCCAAATTTTTAAAGGGATTCATGAAACGCGTCCGAATCACCTGTTCGGCGTCCGCCAAGGTGATATTGGGTGCCAAAGCACTGATCACCTCGGGTGGGGCGGTATTGATGTTGATGGGGGTCTGACCCGGTAACGCCACGACGAACGGTTTCAATTTTTCCCATGCCTTGGCGTTGAACCCTTGAACCAACAGGAGTTCCGATGCCGATTGCATCGGCTGATTGGCGGCGCTGTAGGGATATTTCAGGCGGCTGTAGACATCATTTTCCGCCCCCTTCGGTCCACTGGTTTCATTGTCGGCATCAATCCAGTCCACAACGGCTGCCGCCGTCAGCGCATCCAGATCCAAGCGTTCCAAAAGGCGTTGAAAAATACCAACGGCAATAGTGTCCTGTTTGCCATTCACCACCAGACTGTTCAGGTTGAACCGCGCCTGTAAATCTTCGTTCCACCCCCAAACCATCGCCCCTTCAACGTCCATGGGGGTCATCTTTTGCGCCCAGGGTTCATCCAGCGAATCCCAATTATTATCCTTCAAGGTGCGCAACAACACCGCTTTGGCCCACCCCTCCCCACCCAGGACCATGTTCCATCCCTGATCGCGACCCATCATGATCGACGTCATACGCGATTCCATTTTTTGCCGGGTCGCCATGGCCACCATGGTGATCGTCGCCAGGGAAACGATCAACAGGGCGGTGATCAACGCCACCCCCCGCTGCCCCATAGCCTTGCTGGAACCCATCATAACCATTTGGGGGCGGGGGGTAATTCAAACAAACGACGCAGATGGCCCACCCCCCTTTTTTCGATGGCAACCTCCACGCCCCGGGGCAAAACGTCCTGAAGCGAAACTTTGCTGGTTTCCTTCGGCCAGGTGGGGAATCGTCCCCCGCCCTCATCCCAGAACAACACTTCCAGATTCAAAATCCCTTTGACCATGGTTTCATCCTGATAGGGGTTGGAACCCATGGCATCCAATTGTTTCCAGGAACGGCGAATCAACGCCCCCTCCTCGAACAACCAGGCCACCCGTTGCAATTCACTGCGGCTATCCCCCATGGGATTGGGGCGACCGGCCCGGGTCAGGATAACCCAGCGGTTGGATTGTTCACCGCCCAAAAAAGCGGATTCCTGTTTCCCCCCTTCGACCACCACGGTCCTGGCCACCGCCTGCTGAAGATCGTTACCCATCACCATGAACACCATCTGCAATTCATGCAGCTCCCTGGCTTTTTCCTCCAGAATATCCCGGGTCAACAACAAGTTGGACAACCCTTGGTAGGCCATGGTTGACAGCACCACGAAAATGGACAGGGCGATCAACAATTCCAGGAGGGTGAAACCTTTTTGCCGATTGCGAGTCACGCGGTTCCCCCTCATGGTTTGGCGATGTAGCCGTTCAACACCGACATCGGTGTTTCGGCCCGACCCGCATCGGCGAAGACCTCCACGAACACCCGTCTGACCTCCGCTTCCGGGGTTTCCGAGATCGTTGCCCGCCAATACCATTGTTTCCTGCCCATCTGTTCCTCGCCGAACTGTACCCCCGCACTGGGAAAGACGTTGAGCAACCGGCGTTCGGCAATGACATTCATCGCCACCCAATGCGCCATGGTCCGTTCCTCCAGATAGGCGGCGTTACGCGCCTGGGCCCCGGTCGCTTTCACCACCCCACCCAACACCAACGAGAGTACGACCAGGGTCACCAAAATTTCGATCAAGGAGAAGCCCGAAACGCGACCCTCACTCATTGTTCCCCTCCACCATCTTGATATCCCCCAGGATACCACTGCTGATTTCCCGGTAGAGCCCCGTTTTGTTGGTCAGGTGCAACCGGAAGGGGAGACGTTCGCCACTGCTGAAAAAATACAAATGCGGCTTGGGTCCCTCACTCCCGGGAACTTTTTTTTCATCATCCCGAGCCTCTTCCAACAGGACTTCGTTTTCCTCCAGCCACAGCGAGGCGCTGAAACCTTCAGGAAACGTTCGCGGACGCAGCAATTCATCTCCGGTCATCGGTTCCCATTGGCCTTTTTCATTTTTCATCCAAAAGCCGTAGCCCCCGACATAAAACCGAACGCCCACATCGCGAAAGGAAAAAATGGCTTCCTTGGCTGCCAAATCCAGCAATTCACGACATTTGACCATTTCATTCTTGAGGATGCTTTCGGGATCGCTGACCCTGAGGGATACCACCGCCAGGCCGGACAACACGGCAATGATAAAGAAAACGACCAGCAATTCCAGCAAGGTGAAGCCAGCATCCCGGTGCGATGACGACTTGGGCTCTGGACCAGAGATCATAACCGGCATCACTTGATCAAGGTATTGAGTTCAAAGACGGGCAGCAGAATGGCAATGACAATGGTGACGACGACACCACCCATCATCAATATGAGCAATGGTTCCATCAGACCGGTCAAGGTGGCGACGAAGGTTTCCACCTCCTGTTCCTGAGCTTCCGCCGCCCGATCCAACATGCCGGCCAGATTGCCGCTGGTTTCACCGCTGGCCACCAGATGAATCAGCATGGGGGGGAACAGATTGGTTTCGCTCAAGGCCAGATGGATGCTCCCACCCTCGCGAACCTTGACCGCCGCACGTTCCACGGCACGTTTCATGGGCAGGTTGACCAGGACCCGTGCCGAAATTTCCATCCCTTCCAAAGCCGGAACGCCGCTGGCGGCCAGGATACCGAAGGTTCGGGCGAAACGCGCCGCATCCATGCCGCGTACCAGGGTGCGCACCAGGGGTAACCATAACAGTATCTGATGAAACCGGAACCGCGCCACCTTGTTGCGCAGCATCATGTTGAACCCGATCCACAGCAACACCATTCCAACCCCAACCAGCCAGCCATAATGACGTATGAATTGACTCAGGCTGATCAATGCCCGGGTCAATGCGGGCAGGTCATGGTCAAAATCAGCGAACACCTTGGAGACTTCAGGCACCACGTAAGTCAGGAGCGCCACCGTGACCCCCAAGGCGAATACCAGCACCACCATGGGATAAATCATTGATAATCCGACTTTTTGTTTCAATTTACGGCTGTTTTCCAAATAATCGGCCAGCCGTTCCAGGACATTTTCCAGTTTACCCGTCTGTTCCCCGGAAGCGACGGTTTCCCGATAGAGATCGGAAAACAGATGGGGATAGCTGGCCAAGGCGCTGGAAAACGATTGCCCTTCAAGAACCTGGGTTCGTACCGCCAGCATCAGCAACCGTAATCGTTTTTGCGACGTTTGCCGCGATACCGCCTCCAGGGCCTCCGCCAGGGGGAGGCCGGCGCGCACCAGGGTCGCCAACTGTCGCGTGGCCAGGGTCAAATCCGCCAGACCCACGTGACCGCCGCGAAACACCCCGATATTTTTTTGTTGGTTTTTTTCGCGAACTTCCTGGATCGTCAGCAGCGAAAGCCCCTGCTTTTTCAGGGTGAGCCGCACTTCCCGGGGCGATTCACCCATGGCCACGCCCTTTTTGGTCCGGCCCCCCTGGTCCAATGCGGTATATTCAAATGCGCCCAATCCAAATAACTCCTTCACCAAAAATACGCTCTAAACCGCAGCTATCTTGGGATGTGTAGTTATTGTCATCCTCGCGAAAGCGGGGATCCAGAGGACTTTCCTACATCCCCTGACTTTCTAGATTCCCGCTTTCGCGGGAATGACACTGGAAAACTACGTTTCCCGTGTTGGTTGCGGTTTAATCTTCCCGGGTCACGCGAAACACCTCTTCCATGGTTGTCAAACCTTCGCTGACCAGTCGCAATCCATCCTCGCGCAAGCTGCGACTCATGGTTCGGGCGTGCAACGCCAGGGATTGTTCCCCCGCATCATTATGGATCAAGCGTTTCATTTCCTCATCCATGGGCAGGTATTCGTAAATACCCGCCCGTCCCGAGTAACCGCTGCCGCCACAGTGTTCGCATCCCTTAGCCACAGGGATCATTTCGGGCAAGGCCACCTGCGGCCCCAACACCAAACTTTCGCGATCCAGGGGTGTCGAAGGACGCATTTGCCGACAGGACGGGCATAACAGGCGTAACAGGCGTTGCGCCACCACCGCCACCAAACTCGAGGAGAGCAGATAGGACTCCACGCCCATATCCCGCAGGCGGGTTACCGCGCCAATGGCACTGTTGGTATGCAGGGTGGACAACACCATGTGCCCCGTCAAACTGGATTGCACGGCGATTCGCGCCGTCTCCAGGTCGCGAATCTCCCCCACCATAACCACATCGGGATCCTGCCGCAAAATGGCCCGCAAACCCCGGGCGAAGGTCAGTTCCACCTTGGAATTGACGTGGGTTTGGCTGATCCCTTCGATATTGTACTCGATGGGATCTTCAATGGTCATGATATTGCGGGATTGATCGTTCAACCTTTTCAATATGGCATACAAGGTGGTGGTTTTACCCGACCCGGTCGGACCCGTCACCAAAATAATGCCGTTGGGCTTATGAATCGCCCGATCCAACACATCGCGCATCTCCTCGATCATGCCCAACTGTTCCAAACTGAGCCGACCCGCCTGCCGGTCCAACAAACGCATCACAACCCGTTCGCCGAATCCGGTGGGAATGGTTGACACCCGCACATCCACCGGGCGACCAGCGATACGCAAGGCGATACGCCCATCCTGGGGCAAACGTTTTTCAGCAATGTCCAGACGGGCCATCACCTTGACCCGCGAGGCGATCAACGGCGCCAACGCCTTTTTCGGTTCCAGAATGGTCTGCAAAACCCCGTCAATACGGAATCGGACGACCAGGAAACTTTCGTAAGGTTCCAGATGAATATCCGAGGCACCACGCTTGACCGCTTCGGTGACCAAAGCGTTGATCAAACGGATAATGGGGGCATCGTCGTTGCTGTCGGCCAGATCCTTGGGTTCTTCCAGATCCCGGGCCACTTGCGACAAATCGAGCGCCTCATCAATCGCCTCCATGTCGCGCATGGTTTGCGACGACCCCTCCTCGAAAGAAAGGCGCAAATTGTGTTCAAAGGCATCGGTGGACAAGAATTCGATGGTCAACGGACCAAAAAAACGTCTCCTGACCTCCTGAAGTGCCACCAACTCGACATCTTCACGACATTGAACCACGACATCGCCGTCATGACCGAAAGAGACCAAAACGCCCATGCGCTTGGCGAACGAAAAGGAGACCCCATGTTGGACCCGCTCGCGTTCGGCAACGACAACGCTGTCCAAACCCCTGGATTCAGTCCCCATAATCCCTGTGTTCCTTGTAAGCCGGCAGTCTGGAACCTCCCTGAACACTGGCCGCCGACACATCGACTCCGGGGGACGGCTGATTCGGCTGGATCGGTTGCACCACCGGCAAGGTGGTGGTGGCAGGCGATGTGGGCGGCACAACGGGTTGCACCACCGGCAAGGGTGTGGTGGCAGGCGATGCGGGCGGCACAACGGGTTGCACCACCGGCAAGGGTTTGGTGATCGATCCCGGGGACACGGGTGCGACTGCGGTCACCGGGGAGATCTCTTTCCCTTCCACGGATGCGGACTTGGGTTTCTCCCCACGCCAACGTATATCCTGCAAACGTAATGAGTTGTCCACGCCACCCCGGGCGGATGCGGAATCGGGTGTCACGTCCATTTTCGGCGACAGATCCTCCTGAACGATATTGCTCTTTTCCACCCGCCTGGAAAGACGCAATTGTTCACTCCATTCCGGCAACATGGGTGCCGTCCCATCCACACGAACCGGTCCTTGAATACCGGGCAATTCTTTCTGCAAATCGCGAATGATCTCGTAATTTTCCTGGGTCGCGAACTCACCCGCCCCCCGATCCCGTAAAATTTGCGGGCGCAGGAAAACCATCAGGTTGGTTTTGGTATCCGTGGAACTTTCGGCGCGAAACATGGTGCCAAGATACGGCAAATCCCCCAGAAAAGGTACCTTGGCCGTTGTTTGCTGCATGTTGTTCTGGATCAACCCACCCAATACCAGGATTTGTTGATCCTCCACCAATACCGAGGTTTTGATACTGCGTTTTTTGGTCGCCGCATCCGCCAGTCGCACATTACTGACGCTGTCCAAACTGGAGACTTCCTGCTTGATATCCAAACGGACGGTATCGCCGTCCGTGACCAACGGTTTGACCTTCAGTGACAGACCGACATTTTCCCGTGTTATGGTCTGGAAGGGATTGCCGGCATTGTTGGTGGTGTTGGACGTAATGAACGGCACCTCCTGGCCGACGATGATCTCAGCCTCTTCGTTGTCCAAAGTCACAATGGAGGGTGTCGAAAGAATGTTGGTATCGGCATCATTTTTCAGGGCGCGCAGCAAGGCGGAAATATTGTTGGCCTTGGTCTCGCCGACAAACAAACCGGCCACCGAATTGAGCGTGGTCACCGCCGCACTCGTCGTCGTATTTTGCGCCGCCCCCAGCATTTGCATCAGACTGGGATTGGCCGTGGGAAAATTGGTCCCGGACACCATCCCATTGCCATTGTTTTGCAACCATCCCCACTGCACCCCGAGTTCGGCCACCTTATCGTTGGTCACTTCCGCAATGATGGCCTTGACCTGAACCTGCCTGCGACGCCGATCCAATACCCGCACCACCTCGGTCATGGAACGCAACAGGTCCGCCGGGGCGGAAATCACCAGGGAGTTGTCCCCGGCATAGGCCTGGACATTGACCAGTGAACTCCCTTGCTGTTTCTCCTGCTTGTTCTCCTTTAAATAATTCTCCCCCATGTTGGCCAATACTTTGGCCAACTCCTCCGCCTTGGCATATTTCAAACCGATCACCCGAGTATTGCCCGACACCTCAACCGCACTATCCAACTTGGCGATGATGGCTCGCATACGCAGCCGCGCCTTATCGTCGCCCCCCAACAAAATGGAGTTGGTCCTCTCATCCGCCATGATCACCGCCTTTTCCTGAGAATTGTCAGGGGCCATGATTTTGTTCAATTCCCCGGCGATCTTGTTGACATCCGCCGCCTTGGCATGCTCCAGCTTGACCGATTCAACGGTTTCGGTCAGGGGACGATCCACCCGCAACAACAACTTTTCCAGACGGGCGATTTCCGCCGCCCGTCCGGAAATCACCAGGGAGTTGGTATCGGGATGCGCCGACATGTGCGCCTTGGGACCCAGCATGGGACGCAGCACCGGAATGATGCGACCGGCATCCACATGTCGTAACGGAATCACCTGCGCCACCACTTCATCACTACTCCCCTCGGGGATGTATTCGGGATTCGTGGCGGATTCGGGTTTGGGCTCGGGTTTGCCGAGATATTTCAGATCATTATCGGGAACGATCTTGATGACGTTACCCACGGGAACCGCCATGAACCCATGGACTTCCAGAATAGACAAAAAGATGGCGTACAACTCGTCGCCCGATACCGGCTTGTGGGATACCACCGACACCTTGCCCTGCACTTTGGGGTCGAGAACAAAATTTTTCCCGGTTGCCTTGGCCACGGTCTCCACCAAGGTTTCAAGATCGGCACCTTTCAAATTCAGGGTCACATTGGATGCGGAGGATTGTACCTTGGCCGCAGGCTCCTTCGGCGGTGTTGTCTCGGCACAAACAGGGGCCACCCCCATTCCCATCAGGAGCAATGCCACAACCACCAGCGGTCGCGCACATCCCAACCTTCCTTGAACAGCATAAGGCACTGGCACTCCCGAACCGGATCTGTCGTTGATAATCAGCATGCGTCCTCTATGCTCCCAAAGCAAACCATGTCAAATTTCCATCATTAACGCAGTCAAAACCCATCGCCAACAATCACACATCTCGGTCGCTACGCATCCGGTTCCCGTATTTTCAGAACACCCCTGGGCAATTTGAGTGTTTCCAAATGCCCCCCCCGGTCCAAAACAACCCGATCACCCTGGACCCCCAGCAAGCGGACATCCCCTGTCACAACCTCACCAATCGCAAAAACCTTCTCCTTCTGGTCCGCCACCTTGATCAAGGCGAATGCCGGTATCGTTGTCCCCTCAATGAACAGGATGCCATGCAGTTGCATATTCAAGGTCGTTTCCGGGAGATTTTTGGTATCCTTCCCTTGCAAACTCTCCGCAGGACCTTTCAATCCACCGAACGGATGCCACTGGGTCAGATGAACGAAGTCTACCTGATCCGTTTTGGCAGAGGTGGCTGTCCCCTCCCCCTGCCCCACGTTCGCCGTCGTGTTCTGCGCCGAATCCACGGCCCGCAGCAGGGAACGAACCTCGCCATACAGGTCCAACGCGAACAATGGCACCAATATCACATTGATAATCAACGGGGAAACAGCACGAAACCCCGAACGCCCCGTCTCATTCCCAGACCTTTTCAGCCGTTTTTCGACCCACCCTTTCAAGGAAGGCAATCGGAGCCTTTTCAATGTTTTCTCCCAGCCAAACTTAAAATACGCAAAGCACACGTAGCAAAAAGCCCCGCCTCTTTACAAAGGCGGGGCTTGCAATAACCAGTCCACTCACGGGTTCGCCAGCATTTTTTACCGATCCATCACGGACTCCACGGCAACTCCCAACCTTCGGGGGCCACGGCTTTGGCCGGCAACATGCGGAAAAAGCGGATTCCCAACAAGAACAGCAAGGCACTCAGGCCGATGCCACCAATACCCATGCCCAATTCCACCAATGAGGGGACATAGTGGGCACTGGCACCATCCAGGAATACGCTGCTGAGTTGATAGCCCGGAAACATGTCGAAGGGGTAGGACTGCCCCGCCAACAACACATGGGCGACAAAGGCGAACACCCCGACCACCGTGACGACCGATGCCGCAACAACACCTTGCACCGTATTACCCAGGCGACCATGAAACAGGATCACCAGCGGGAAAATAACGCAACACCCCCAGACCCCCAGCCAGTACAGCCAAGCCCATGGTCCAACCAACAGCCAGGTTTCAACCTCGTAGAACGCCGGCGAATAAAATTTGGTGAATTTTTCCACCACGAACATGTAGCCCACCAGCAGCGTGAAAAAGATCAGGGCATTGCGAAGACCAAAAACCAGTTTCTCTTCCATGTACCGACCGGTTTTGCGATAGGTCCCCACCAACAGGATGGTGGAGAGGGCCGTACCCGAGGTCAAGGACACGGCCACGAACATGGGGCCGGTGATCGCAGAGAAAAACACATCCCGCGCATGGATAACGCCAAAGATGGAGCCGGTTCCGGTCGTCAGGATAACCCGCCAGGCAAAGGCCGCTGAGCCGACCACCTTGGTGAACTGCTTGTAGTCGAACATGCTCCACAGGTACAGCAGACACAAGACGAAGAAGCCGGAGTAAAGGAAGACGTTCCAGGTGAACATGGAACGAAAATTCATGTACAGCATGGGCAACAGCATGCGATCCGGTCGACCCAGATCCAGGAGCAGCACCGTCAGTCCGCCGATCAGCAGGACTATTGAAAGGAAAGCGGAAAAGCGGGTGAACTGCTTGAACTGAATCGAGGCGAACACTGTTGACATGGAGCCCAGGTTGAGCGCCCCCGAAGCCATCACCAGCAAGGAAATGGCGAATACGTGTGGCATTCCCCAGACCACCTGGTTGTTCATTCCGGTAATGCCATGCCCGTAGGACTCAATGGCGAAGAACGATCCAACCCCCACGAGAAAAAGCAGTGCGCACAAGGCGACGAGCTTCCAATATCCTGGGGAGCTGCCTTTTATGGCGGAAAATTCGCTCAGCATGTCTTCCTCCTCCTAAACCGCACCCAACGCGGGATGCGCAGTTTTCCAGCGTCATTCCCGCGAAAGCGGGAATCCAGAAAGTCAGGGAAAGGTGTGTAGGTTCCCTGGATCCCCGCTTTCGCGGGGATGACGATAACGACACATTCCAAGATAGCTGCGGTTTAAATCCCCTGGTAGTGAACACGTGGCTTCAGTCCCAAGTCGGGCCGTATTGTCGTGGACAACACTTGGCGAAGACGCTGAGAAATTTCCGACTGTGGATCATTCAAATCGCCGAACAACATCCCCCCCTTGGCTTCTTTTTGGCAGGCCTCGACGCAGGCGGGCTGGCCACCGTCATCGATCCTGTGAACGCAAAACGTGCATTTCTCCACCACCCCTTTGGCACGCATGGGCACCTTGCGATTGGGAGTGCCGGGAATGGAAGGGGTGCTGTAAACCAGCGAGCGCGCCTTGTAGGGACAGGCGATCATGCAGTAACGACAACCGATACAACGGTGCATGTCCACCAGGACGATGCCATCCTTGCGGATAAAGGAAGCCTGAGTGGGACATACATGCACGCAAGGGGGATGTTCGCAATGATTGCACAAAACCGGCAGGCTCCGATCCGGTTTGCCACCATCCTTGGAGTGCAACTCCACCTTTCTGATCCAGTGAATGTCGCGCTCGGGATCCCCGGTCAGGGGAACGTTGTTTTCCGTGCGACAGGCCTGGGTACAGGCGGTACATGCCGGATTGCACTGAGTGGTGTCGATGAGCATTCCCCAGCGACGTTTGTCTGAGGCTTCGGTAACGTCCTCGGGTGCGGCAATCAAACGAAGCCCCGGGGCCAGAATCACCCCTGCCGCCAACACGCCGCCAAGTCCCAAAACCGATCTTCTATCCATGGTCATGGTGCAGTTCCTGTGTGGCCGTTACTATTTGGGATAAATATGACAGTCAAAGCAATCCGGCTCCACCGCCACATAATCGTGGCACCGGTCACAAAAACGTTCGCGACTGGTGTGGCATTCGGCACATTTTTGCAAGCTCTCGGAACGGACACGTTTCCCTTCCCTCACCGCAACCGTTCGATTGTGCTTGAGAAAATCCATATGATTATGCCGCATCCATTCGGCTGGGCGGACACATTGTCCCCCCTTGGGTTTTTCCGGTTGCGGCGGATCCGCTCCGAGATTGCCGGGAAATCCCCCCACAAGCACGAGCAGCATTGCCAAAAGCAACCCAACGCTCATGCGGACGGCCAGCGATCGACGAGAAGACACGATGACACTCCTGGCAAAGACCGATACTCCGGTCTGAAAGAAATGGAACCTACCGGAAACTGTACCGAAACCAACTCGGGATACGTCATTTTCCAGCGTCATTCCCGCCCCCGATTCAAGCATTCGAGGGCAAGCTTCAGCGGGAATCCAGAAAGTCATGGGAGATAGGAAGATCTCCTGGATCCCCGCTTTCGCGGGGATGACAATAACTACGCATCCCAAAATAGCTGCGGTTTGAAACTTATAATCATATTAAAACCATGATTAAAAACAGGATTACAGCCAGGAATGAATCTTGTTTGCCACCACGAGATCCACAAACCCGGCATAATCGGTGATTTCCACCCCTTTGATGGTCTCTTTCAGGGCACGGGCGCTGAGATCCGCACCCAGGGCATAAACCTTGATTTTTTTGGCGAGTGCCCCTTCCACCAGGGGGGACTTGGCGGTCCCGGAGGCAGCACCATAGACGCCATCCTCCAAAAGCAGAATAGAATCTCCGGCATTGGCGAAGCGCAGGCAGCTGTCCAGCGCCGAATTCTGGAATGGTGATTTATTGACGGTATGAAGCATGTCTGGATAACCCTTGATTTAGAAACTCAGGATATTGTGCTGTTCGGCCATCATGGCACCGAGTTCGGCGGAATCCACCACTTTGGGACGGATGGGTTCTTCGGTATCTTCATCTTCGCCGATCACGAGGAGATCCTCTTCGGTCAAGCCCCGCTCTTCCATGGAGGTGCGATCCACGAACACCTTCTGGATTTCATAGTCCACCAGCACACCATACGTGGCCTCGAAGCCTTTGATACCCAGTGCTTTGGTATCCTGTCCCGCCTTCAGGGCATAAACGCCATCGTCCATGAACACCACGGAGATATCGGCATCGTACGCAGCCATGATGAGTTTGACCTCCAAGCCCTCATAGACATAGATGGTGCCATGAGGTGGCTTGCGGACGGTAAACATGATTTTCTTTTTCTCTTCCGACATGAAACTGCCTCCTCAATCACCAAAAATCACCATGCGATCGGCCTCAATGGCCATCATGGTCAATTGTCCCAAGCCTGAAATCCTCACGTTTGGCACCAGCACCTCGTCGACGATACCACGGCGCTTGGCAGCGGCAATGCACACGACGATATCGATCCCCGACTTACCAAGCTCGCTCCACCGGTTGGCGATATGCCGGTCATCCTGCGGGGGGTCCATCAATTTGGTCACGTTGTAAACGCCGTCGTGGTAGAAAAAGATACCACGGATTTCGTGCCCCTTGGCAAGTGCCGCCTTAATGAAATTGTAGGCACTGTCCGATGCTTCATGGTTATAAGGCCCTTCGTAAATGCACACCGCTAGTTTCATGCCCGCCTTCCTCCGATTGCTGCAGCCCCGATCAACCGCCGACTCCCTCCGGCAACCCCACGGAACCATAAAGAAAGTACAACCACCCGCAAAATGTCTTACAGGGTACGCCGACCGAGTGGCTCAAATGGATTATCAGAGTATCATGGAATCATGATATTGTGGCAAGGGTAAATCTTACCCTCGCATCCACTCCGGTTGCCGCCGGTCAAACTACCCCCCCTTGGCGCCAGAATCCGGCGACGAATTCGGCCCAACCGGGATGACCGGCGGCGTGGAAATGGGCATATCCCGCCAGCACATTGCGATGCATCAGCCCATCGTGCTGACCATCCACCCCGGTTCCACGGTTCACCTTGAAGGCGAAACGCAGATCGGGATGGCTGGCGACCAGGCGCGAATAATGGAATTCATGGCAGCGAACCCGTATCCCGGACCCCGGCCATTGCGTCAAACCGGTCCCTTCCACCTCCATATAACCGTACCCCTGGGGCCGGGCATGCATCACCACATCGATGGGTAGAACCCCCGCCATGCGCGCCACGCGATCCCCCCAATGGATATGCTGCGCCAGCACCATCAATCCACCACACTCGGCATAGATCGGCATGCCCGCCCGCGCCACCCGCTGCAAGTCCTCCATTAAGCCGGTATTACCCTCCAGGCGTTGCATGAACACTTCTGGGAAACCGCCACCGATGAACACCCCCTGAATCCCCTGCGGTAAACAGGAATCCTGAAGCATGGAAAACGGGATCAGATCCACACCCTGCGCGGCCAAGGCTTCCAGATTATCGGGATAATAGAAGTGAAACGCCCGATCCACGGCGTAACCGACGCGGATGCGCTCGGCGCCCCCGGGCGGAGTACTCGGGACCGGGTTGGCGACCGGGGGCGCATCCAGGGTTCCGGCGGTGCGTCCCAAATCCAGCAGGGCATCCAAGTCCACCGAATGCTCAACCATCGACGCAATCTGATCGATTTGCTCGGACCAGTCCTCCCGTTCCATGGCCGGATGCAAACCCAGGTGTCGTTCTTCAATCCCCGAGCCGCTCTGGCGTCTGACGGAGCCGAGAACCGGTACCGGAACATGATGGATCATCGCCTCCAGCAACCTGGCCTCATGCCTGGAGGAGGCCACATGATTGAGAATCACCCCCTTGATCGCCTCACCCCCTGGAAAACCAAGGTGTCCCAGCACCACCGGGGCAATTCCCCGGGCCGCTCCCCGGCAATCGACCACCAGCACCACCGGGGCGCGCAAATCGGCGGCCAGCGCCGCGCCACAATCACTCCCCGCCACATCCTGGCCATCAAAAAAACCATGATTGCCTTCAATCAGGGCCAGTTCCGCCCCAGCCGCATGCCGGACAAAGTTGGCAACAACACCCTCCCGCCCCATCATGTAATAGTCCAAATTGCGACAGGAGCGGCCCGCCGCCCGTGTCAACCAACCGGGATCGATGAAATCGGGTCCTTTTTTAAAAGGGCATATATCCAGGCCGCGCCGGGACAATGCCGCCGATATCCCTATGGCCAGAGTTGTTTTCCCGGAACTTTTCCTGGGCGCGGCTATCATCACCCGTGGCGTGTCACACCCCATTTTCCGACTCATGACGTTCATCCCCTTGGAACCATCCGCAACATAAAGCTAGAATCAACCGGGGTTTCACCCCTGGCGTCACCCGATCCACCATCAACCTTTTAAGGCCACGACCATGAACCGCACGGGTATACTGTTGCTGCAAACGGGGACACCCGGGGCTGCCGATACCGCTTCCGTCCGCCGCTACCTGGCCGAGTTCCTTTCCGATCCCATGGTGATCGACCTGCCACGACTGGCCTGGCTGCCGCTGCTGCACGCCATCATCCTGCCCTTGCGTGCCAGGCGTTCGGCCCGCCTGTACCAAAAAATATGGCTTGATAACGGGATGTCACCCTTGCTCCATCATTCCCGGGTTTTGGCACAGGAAACCGCAAAGTTGCTGGGATCCGGCACCATCACCGACCTGGCCATGCGCTACGGTCGCCCCGGCATGGAAGAGATCTTGAACAAAATGCACCAACAAGGGGCCGACCGATTTCTCATCCTCCCCCTTTTCCCGCAATACTCTCGTACCACAACCGGCTCATGCGTCGCAAAATTATTCCAACTGGTCACACAAATCGTTCACATGCCCCCGGTGCGCATCGCCCGCCCATTCTTCGACCACCCCCTCTACATCCAGGCCCTGGCCGCGCAGATCCATCACCATCACCCCCCCCAACCGGGACGCCACTACCTGTTTTCGTTCCACGGCCTGCCACAACATTATGTCGCCCGTGGCGACCCCTATGAAGAACATTGCCGCGCCACGGCCAACCTGCTGGCCCGGGCCATCCCCTTGCAATCGCAACAATGGACCCTGTCGTTCCAGTCGCGCTTCGGTCCCCAGGCCTGGTTGGAACCCAATACGCAAACGCTCCTCAAAACACTTCCCGGCCAAGGCATGACCGATTTGGCGGTCATCTGCCCGGGATTCGTCGCCGACTGCCTGGAAACCCTTGAAGAAATCGCCATCGCCGGCCAGAAAACATTCATGGATCACGGCGGTAAATCGTTCGCATACGTCCCCTGCCTGAACCAATCCCCCACATGGCTGGCCGCCTTGAAAGCCATTATTTTGGACGAGCTTGGCGGATGGTCGTAAAACTGTGTCCTGATCGTCGCATAAAACCTCCCCTTTTCCCCAATCCCCGTGTACTATTATGGAAGATGCTGGTATAGATGTAAGATTCGTTGCATCAATCAAAATTCAAATCCGTTTCGTATCGCTGGTCCTCTGTTCGGCGCACCAGGATACCAGACCATACCCTCGAACAGGTACACGCTCATGTATAAAATACCCCAAGTCAAATCTGTCGATGAGGCACAACTGCTCATTGAGGAACTCGTGAGCAAGGTCAATGAGGCCAGCGCTGAACTGGAACACGCCAAAGCCTTTTCTCGGAAGAATGCCCAGGTCATCGAAAAATTGGCGGCTTCGGCCCAGGAGATCGGACAAGCCGTCAAAATGATTAAAAACATTGCCGGCCAAACCAACATGCTGGCCCTGAACGCCGCCATCGAAGCCGCAGGGGCCGGGGAAGCCGGCAAGGGATTCGCGGTCGTCGCCAACGAAGTCAAAGACTTGGCCCGGCAAACCGCCGAGGCGACCAACCTGATCTCCCAAAAAATGGGTGAAATCCAGAAAAATACCGCCGAAGCCTCCAATACCGCCCAGGAAATCACCCAAAGTATCGATAAAATCCGTGACTCCAACGCCGAAATCATGCAGGTCGCCAAGGATTCCGCAGATGCCCAGTAGTCCCGAACGACACCCCCGTGGCACCGGGATGCTGCATGGTCTCAGGGATGTACCCCACCTTCATGGTCAATGACACACTATCAAGGGTTTCATTATGCGTTTTTTGTACAAAATAAGCCTGAGAAACCGGGTCATTTTATTGATTTCCATCGCCGCTCTCGCGGTCGTGGTCTCCGGGATCATTCCCGTATATTCCATGAAAACGGAAATGATGGATGACCGGAAGCATGAAGTCCAAAATGTCGTGGAAACCGCTTTCGGCATCATAACCTATTACCATGAACGTCAACGCGCTGGTGCCATGACTCAGGAAGCGGCCCAGGCTCAGGCCATGGAACAAATCAAAAGCCTGCGCTACGGCCACGAAGATTATTTCTGGATCAACGATTTCACCCCAACAATGGTCATGCATCCCTTCAAACCCGAGATGAATGGGACCAGCCTGGCCAACTTTGCCGATCCAACGGGCAACAAGCTTTTCGTGGCCATGGTGGACATTGTCCGGCAACAAGGTGCGGGATTCGTCCATTACATGTGGCCCAAACCGGGTGCCGCCAAACCGGTCCCCAAGGTGACCTTCGTGAAGGGTTTCACCCCTTGGCAGTGGATCATCGGCAGCGGCATTTATGTCGATGACGTGGATGCCAGCTTTTTTTCCAACCTCATCTTCCTTTTGGAAGACCTCCTGGTTGTCGCGATCATTCTGTTGTCGACATCAACCATGATCGCCCGGAGCATCCTCAAACAATTGGGTGCCGAAATCGTTCCGCTCCTTGATTCCGTCACCAGCCTGGCCGCCGGCAACATGACCGTCCGGGTCCACACCGCCAAAGGACGATCCGAAGAGGGCATTGGACGGGCCATCAACGATCTGGCCGACAGCTTGAACGAGGTCATGCAGGTCATCGCCTTGCACTCCGGCAGCATCAGCGCTTGCGCCGGGGAGCTGGTCAAAATTCGCAATTTGGTTGTATCGGATGCCAACACGTCCAGCCAAATTGGTCAAGAAGTGTCGCAACACAACGAACTCCTGACCCGGGAAATCATCTCCATCACCGAAAAGATCGGTCTGATCAGCGGCAATATTCAGGCCGTTTCCGGTGCCGCTTATCAGGTGTCCGGCAACGTATCGACCATCGCCTCGGGTGCCGAAGAAGCCAGCGCCAATATTTCCACCATGGCGGCGGCGGCGGAACAAATCACCGCCAATTTGGCCGGCGTCAACCAAAGCCTCAGCCTGGTCGACCAATCGGTTCAGGATGTCGCCGCCTCCATCCACGACATGTCTAAAGCCCTGGGAGGCGTCAGCGACCTGTGCGAGGGGGCCAGCCTGGAATCGGGCAAAGCCAAAGAATTGGCCGAACAAACACAATCCATCATGGAAAGATTGTCACAATCGGCCAAGGAAATCGGCCAGGTGGTTGAAGTCATTAACAATATTGCCGAACAAACCAACATGCTGGCCCTCAACGCTTCCATCGAAGCCGCCGGGGCGGGTGAGTCCGGAAAAGGATTTGCCGTGGTTGCCAATGAGGTCAAGGAACTGGCACGGCAAACCGCCCAGGCAACCCACATGATCTCCGACAAGATTCATGGCATCCAGGCCAACACCCGCGAGGCCGCCTTCGCCAACAGCGAGATCGGCAAGGCTATTTCGCGTATCAACCAATCCAACGTGGAAATCACCCTGTCGGTTGAACAACAAAACCGCACCGTTCATACCATTTCCGATGCCATCAACACCGTGGCACAAAGTGCCGCATCGGTCACGCAAAATGCCAGCGAACTCAATTTTGCTGCCCAGGAAGTTGCCCGGTCCGCCCAGGAAGCCGCTTTGGGTACTGCGGAAGTAGCCCGCACCGCTTCGGAAGTCGCATCGGGTGCCGAATCGGTCGCCCGGGAAAGTTCCGCCGCAGAAGAAATGTCCAAAGCCATTCGCAGCTCTGCCGAAGCCACCGAGGCCGCTTCAAAAACCGTCCAGGAAAAAATGCAGGAAGCAACCAAAATATCGCATCAAGCCTTGGGATCCGCCATGCAGTTTCAACGTATGGGTGCGGTGCTGCAAGACATGACAGGTGCCCTCTTCGCTTCTCATATGGAAATGAATACCGGGGCACCGCTGTTTCCCATGCGGCAGATCAAGGGCGATTTCCTGGTAACCCAGGCCTTGCTGGAGCAAATCATCCAGGGGAGAACGCCGCCAGATCTGAAAGCCCTCACGGAAACATCGGAAACACCCCTGGGTCAGTGGCTCAAAACCCCGCAAGCCCAGGATTTTCAGCCCAAGCACTTGGTTGAAGAGGTCAAAAACCTCCTCAACAAACTGCATGAACATGCCCGGCAAGCCATTACCATCATGGCTGAGCAAGGTTGGGAAGGACGCGATGCGGCAGATCAAAAGTTGCAACAATTCCTGGCAAGCAGGAAAGAAATATTCACTCTCCTGAATAAAATATATTTGGCCAACTTTGCCAGCAATGACAACCGCCGCACCTTTTTCCCCTGGAGCCACGAGCTGGAAACAAGCGTCCGGTTCGTCGATGATGATCATCGCAAATTGGTCGATATGGTCAACGATCTCCACCAGGCCATGAAGGATGAAGAGGGGTCAACCAAGGTTGGGGCCATCATTGACGGATTTGTCACCTACGCCGAAACGCATTTCACTCGGGAGATCGCCATGCTTCGCGATCACGGCTACCCCGATCTGAAAAATCATGGGGAAAAACACGTTCTCCTCGTGAATAAACTGAAGGAACTGTCAAACCGGTATACCCATGGAGAGTTCACCGTAGTCATGGATCTGCTGGCGTTGGCCAAAGACTGGCTGGTGGGACATATCATGCACACCGACATGCTGTACGTTGACCATGTCAAGCAACGCGGTCAAACGTGATCCGGTGTATCCCGGTAGCAGGTACGACCCTGACGTGCCAGTTCCTCCAAGGTTTGCAGCACATCACGGCACCCTAACAAGACGGCTTCCAGTCGGTGCAGGGTGTGTCTGTGGTAGTGGCCACGCGCCTGTAAATCGGGAATGATCAGGCGCAAATCCCGTCGCCGTGACCAATTGGGGTCAAACAGATGCGTTGTCGTTGTCCAGCTTTGTCCCGCAACATCACGGCTCTGCAAATCCCATGTCTCCCGGGTGAACGGGTCAAAAGGGAGCCAAGGTCGAATCATCTCCTCAACGGCATGAAAGAATGTCAGGGCACGGATATCCACGCCCAATAACAAATTCAAACCGTCGTGTTCCAACATTTTGGCATACGGTGACCCCTGACCGCATGGCGTACGGCAGCCCTGATGATCCCGTATCATTTCCGCCGCCAAGGCCCCCCAAGCCGCAACGGAATGGGTGGGATGAACACTCCGAACCACCCCACGGCTGCGGCGGAACATTTCCGACACCACCCCGGTTTGACTGGGCGTCCGCCGTACATCAAACACCTGACCACTTTCGGCCCAATCCCGTGCCAACCCCGTAAAAGGCAAGGTGGGCATCAAGAGGGTCCCGCCATCCCCAACCCAATGCTGCAAGACATCGATCAGGTCACGTGGCGTTCCCGTGAACCCGGTAAAGCCATCCCACGAACAGTGAACCATCACCACCCGCCCACGCCCCTCCCCCATGCGTTGCAAAAAACGCTGCAACTCCGGCACATCAAACCCTTGGAAGCGGCGTATCAGCGCCAAACGTACCTGTCCATGGCGCAACTTGAGTTGGTGTTTCAATCTGGTCAGCACCCCTCTGGTCCCTCCCGCAATAGCAATGCATTAAACCGCAGCTATCTTGGGATGCGCAGTTCTTGTCATCCCCGCAAAAACGGGGATCCAGAAAGTCAGGGAAAGGTGTGTAGACTCCCTGGATCCCCGCTTTCGCGGGGATGACGCTAGAAAACTACGTATCCCGCGCTGGTTGCGGTTTAAGATAAAAAAATAAACGCTGTCAGCCTCGCCCCACCAGAGGCTCCGATACTTGATGAAGGCACGATACAAAATATCAACTTGTGATTGTAAGGCAAATTAAGGTAAGTTGCACCCTGACTGAAAGGCATGGCCCTCCGTTGCAGGGTAACTTTCAACATGCGACTTGATTTAACCAATGGTCCTTTGCTCCCAGATCATACAAACGTGTCTGGTTCGTAACGTAGCCTGACCTTGCTGGTAACCGGAGATCGTGCATGACCCTCGTGGAAACGGAATGGCTCGTACAGTTGACCGCTTTCGTGCAAATCGTCTTTATCGACCTGGTACTGGCAGGGGATAACGCCATCGTTGTCGGTATGGCAGCGGCATCGGTTCCCCCGGAGAACCGACGCCAGGTCATTGTTCTGGGCACCGGAGCAGCCATTCTGCTACGCGTTCTGTTCGCCCTGATCACCCTGCAATTGCTCCAGATCGTTGGGCTGAAATTGGCCGGTGGCCTGCTTCTGCTTTATGTGGCTTGGCAAATGTTTCGTGACCTGCGAACCCATAGCCAGAATAATTCCGACAACGACCAAAAACTCCAGGGCGATACATCGATAAAAAAATCGGTCGCTTCAGCGGTATGGCAAGTCGCTTTGGCCGATCTCTCCATGTCCCTGGACAACGTCCTCGCAGTGGCCGGAGCCGCCAAGGATCACCCCGGGATCCTGGTTGCAGGCCTTGTCCTCGCCGTTGTCATGATGGCCTTTGCCGCCAATTACATCGCACAACTGATCCAGAAAAAACCTTGGATCGCCTGGATTGGACTCGCCATTATCCTCTATGTGGCCATGGACATGACTTGGCGAGGTTATCTCCAGATAGCCCCCAACCTCAACTTGGTGTGATCCCCTCTCAAAATCAGCTCATGGGATCCTCCAGAAAGGCGACCTAAACCACAACCAACACGGGAAACATAGCTTTCCAGTGTCATTCCCGCGAAAGCGGGAATCCAGAAAGTCAGGGGAAGTAGAAATGCCCTCTGGATCCCCGCTTTCGCGGGGATGACAATAACTACACATTCCAAGATGGCTGCGGTTTAGCAATCAGTTAGAATTATCAACACCATTGCAACAAGGAGTTACCACCTGTGCGAAAAAACAAACTACTGGCCATCGCGACATGGGGATCGCTGGCCCTGACCCTTACCGCCTGCGCACCCATGTCCACCCAGGATGATTGGGCGTATAAAGGCTTCCAGCAATGGCACCCCCAATCCGGGGATACCCCTCTGGCCACGGTGGGCACACAATGCTTTTTTTGCGCCCCAACCACCGTCGACAAACCGGAACGCCCCCTGAAATTCGTTGAACCCGACAACGACGGCGATGGGGTGCCCAACAGCGTCGATGAATGCCCGAATACCCCCATTGGGGTCCCGGTTGACATCCGCGGTTGCCCGTTGAATATCGACAACGATCGTGATGGTATTCCCGAAAATGGTGATCGCTGCCCCAACACCCCCGTTGGCGCCAAAGTGGATGTCCACGGTTGCTGGACCTTGCCGGCGGTCCATTTCGGCTCCCGCAGTTCCAAACTGAACCGCAGCTCGCAAAGGGTTCTCAAGGAATTGTTGCTCGTTCTCAAGGATAATCCCCACGTTTCCGTGGCCATCCAAGGGTTCACCGACAATTCAGGCCGCAAACGATTGAACAACAAGCTTGCGGAAAGACGAGCCAAAGCCGTCATGAACTATCTCATCATGAACGGTATTGCCAAGAGCCGTCTCACCACAACCAGCATGGGTGCCGAAAGTCCGGTGGCCAGCAATAACACCCGTGACGGACGAGCAAAAAATCGTCGGGTGGAAATTATACCCAATATCCGTTGACCAACCGGGGTAGCCATGGCAAAAATTGATGGTGCTTGTCGTGGCTACCCCTGCCCTGTCTCAATGAAGGAAACCTAAGGAAGAGACGTTGCCGCATTCCGTCGGCCATGTCAAAGGGGGTGGGAAAGATCAACACTATTGAATTCTGTTTACGTAAAGGGGTCTAGAATCATGAGTTTTCGCGAACACCGCCCGGGTCTGGTGGCTTTTTTCTGTACGTTGGGGTTTTGTTCCCAGCTCCTGGCCACCCCACCAGTCGTCGAAAACAGTGAACCTCCTGCCAACGTTGGTCGCTATCAGATCTACCAAGGCCAAGTCCGGGGTGCCGAAGGGGGGGCCACCTTGATGCTGGACAGCCAGTTGGGTCGCGTGTGGATCCTCACCCAGGACAGAAACCATGAAGCCGCCTGGATCAGAGTACCCCTGGCGCAGTTCAAACCCCTTCAGGAAGGCTACATGTCGCGCCCGACAACGGCCATTCCATCCCACACATCCAAAGCCAAAGTTCCCAAGCCCAGAGTACCGGTACCCGGGGTGACCCGACCGGACGAAGCCAAGCCGGAACCTGACAAAATCGATAAAGTCGACAAAACCGAGCCCGTCCCACCCGAAGCGGGAAAGGGGGATATCAAGACGGAACCCAAACCATGATACAACTGTCACAAAGCGGGAATCACCCCCCCAACCGTGACATCCAATGCCCCAAGCCCTCCTGTTCCTCATTCTGAAACATGTGTCCGGAAGGCTTGAGCTGCACGGATCGCACGATTAACGCCCTCAATTCCGCATCACTGATCCCCGATCTGAGTGAGCCTTTCAGATCGGTTTGCCCCGAACTGCCAAGGCAGAATACCAATGCTCCCCGTGACGAAATACGCATCCGATTGCACGAGGCACAAAAATTGCGCGATTTGGCCGAGATGATACCAATAGCTGTCCCACTTGGCAGGTGACCGAAATAATTGGCCGGCCCATTGCCAACCCCACCCGATTCGGCAACGAGTTCCTCACCCCGCCCCAGACTGGACTGCACCTTGGCCAGGATTTCCGCCGCCGGCATGTGATTCACATCCGCCTGCAAGCCCGCCTCCCCTATCGGCATGGTCTCAATGAAGCGCAATATCAGGCCATGATCCCTGGCAAAGGCCACCATGTCCGGAATTTCATCATCATTGACCCCCCGCATCACCACCATATTCACCTTGACCGGATGCAATCCGGCAGTCACAGCAGCCTTGATCCCCCGCAACACCCCATCCACCTGGCCACCCCGGGTGATCCTGGCAAAGGTTTCCGGCTTCAGTGAGTCCAGAGAAATATTAACCCGCCTGAGGCCCGCATGGGCGAGATCATGGGCAAACCGTTCCAGGAGCAAAGCATTCGTCGACAGGGATACCTCGGATATTCCGGGCAACTTGGCCAGATCACGAATCAGCGTCATCACATTTTTTCGCAACAGCGGCTCGCCGCCCGTAATGCGAATCTTTTCTATCCCCAACTCCGAGAAAATACGTATAACGCGTGTCAATTCCTCAAAAGTCAGCAACTCCTGGCTTTCCACCACCATTCGGTCATCCCCGACACGGCAATAGAAGCACTTCAGATTGCATCGGTCGGTCACCGAGACGCGAAGATAGGTGATTTTGCGCCCAAAGGAATCAATCAGGGCCATGTTGGGTCCCCTCCTACTATCCAGCCCATCGCCTTTACTCCCTATCCAGGGAATCGATCAAAGGAAACAGCTCATTTTCTTCACGCGAAATGCGCCTGATCAACCTGTCCGCCAGTTGACGTGTTTGTTCGACAAACTGTTCCCAGTGGGTCACCAACTCATCTGCCGACTGCCATTGTTGCATGTATCGAGAAAATTCCACCGCCATCCCACCCATTTCCTGGATGAACCGCCGTGCCATGTCCTGGATGGGGGCATACCCCGACTGCAACAGCTTCGGATACAGCAACTGATCCTCCTGGACCAAATGCAGGATGACCCGTTGATCCAGGATTTTCATCAACTTGCGCACATTCTGCTCGCACTCCAGACATACGGGATGCCTCAGCATTTCCTGCAAATGTTCCATATCCAGAACAATTTCCGCATGTTGCTCCTTGAGCAGGGCGATGATGACGTGAACGACCTTCGCTTCCATGATTGCTGGGAACCAATCCCCTCCAGAATTTTTTTTCGCTTGTGGGTTATCTTAACAACAAGGGTCCATTACAATACCCGTACATAATGCCCGCTCCGCCCCCCCGATTTTTCCAGCAGGCAGACCCCTTCCAACATCATATCCCGATCCACCGCCTTGCACATGTCATAAATGGTCAATCCCGCCACGGATACCGCCGTCAGGGCTTCCATCTCAACGCCCGTGGAACCTTGGCAGCGAACGCGAGCCGTAATCTTGATCATTCCAGAAGGGGCATCGGGTTCAAAGGCAATGTCCACAGCCGAAAGGTTCAAGGAATGACACAACGGGATCAATTCATCGACCCGTTTGGCCGCCATGATGCCCGCCAGCCGTGCCACTTCCAACACATCCCCCTTGGCCATTTTGCGATCCAGAATCAAGCTTAACGTTTCGTGACGCATGCGCACCCGCCCCACCGCCACCGCCAAGCGATCCGTAACCGGTTTGGCCGTCACATCCACCATGCGACTCGCCCCATGGGCATCAAAGTGGGTCAATCCTTCGGTTTTATTCATCGTCGATCATCCATACGGAAACCAGATCACCGGTTGATAGCGTGACCGGACCCTCGGGTAACACAATAAAGGCATTGGCTCGCGCCAAACTTGTCAGGATACCCGAGCCCTGGGCACCCGTCATGGCTACTTCGACGCCATCCGCAAGAAAGGCGACTCTCCCCCGCAGGAATTCCCTGCGACCGTGTTTCTTGGAGAAATGGCCCTGAAATTTGGCTTGGAAACTTATTTTTGGAACCACCTCTCGGCCCATGAGGGCAAACAGGGCGGGGCGGATCAAGAGATAGAAGACGGTCAATGCCGAAACAGGATTGCCAGGAAGCCCCAAAAAAACGGCCTGTCCCATACGACCATAAGCCAAAGGTTTACCGGGTTTCATGGCCACTTTCCAAAAATCGCAATGGCCGCGTTTTTCCAAGGCCAAGCGTACCCAATCGTAGTCACCCACCGAGACCCCGCCTGTGCTGATGATGGCATCCGCTTCATTCCCGGCCCGCACCAGTGCCGCCTCGACCTCTTCCAAGGTGTCGCCGATAATACCCCAATCCAGCACCTCACACCCCATTTTGGCCAAAGCCGCTTTAAGACCGGCACGATTGCTGTTGTACACCTGTCCGGGTCCGAGGGGCTCCCCGACTTCCACCACCTCATTGCCGGTAGACAAAACCGCAACCCGCACCCGACGAAACACCCGTACTCGCCCAATCCCAAGGGATGCCAGCACCCCCACATCCACCGGACCCAGGCGTCTGCCGCGCTGGAACACATGCGCTCCCGAGCGCATATCCTCCCCGGCGCGACGAATGTGGTCCCCCACTTTGACACCCGCCGGCATTGCCACCCATTCGCCTTCTCGGCGACAAACCTCCTGCATCACCACGGCATCCACCCCGGCGGGGATGGGTGCCCCGGTCATGATGCGTATCGCCTCGCCAGATCCCAGGGTGCTCTCGAACCAGCCCCCCGCCGCCAGATCGAACACCACCTTGAGGACGATCTCCCCCGACCCCGCCAAATCGACGCTCCGGACCGCATAGCCGTCCATGGCGGAATTGTCATGGTTGGGCACGTTGATACCGGCGATCACATCCTCGGCGAGGATACGCCCCAGCAAGTTGTCCAGTTCCACATATTCCGACTCAGTCACCGCCTGGATACCCGCGAGGATGCGCTCCCCCGCGACATCAAAAGGGATCATCCCCCCCCCGGCTCCAGTCTCTTTGTCACCCATGTCCGCCTCCCTTGGCCATCGACAGGGCATGGGGCACCAAATCCGCCACCACCCCCAAACTGTACACCGCACCCCGCGTCGATCCGGGCAGATTGATGATCAACGTCTGACCGCGAAAAGCGGCAATACCACGAGTCAACAGCGCGGAACGCACCTGTTGCAATCCTTCCCGACGCATGGTTTCGGATAAACCCGGCAGTTCACGTTGGGTCACCATGCGCGTCGCCTCGGGCGTCACATCCCGCGGTCCCGGTCCCGTTCCACCCGTTGTCAGGATCACGTCCATTTTTTCCTCATCCGCCCAAGAACGTAACGTGCCGGCGATGTCCTCCAATTCGTCGCGCAGTACCAGACGCACGATCCTCTGAGCGCCAAACCCGGTTACCATGGCCTCCAATCCATCCCCACTCTTGTCCGAAACCAAACTCCTTGAATCGGATAATGTCAGAATCCCCACCGTCAAACCACGCCAATCCACCCCCTCCATCGCCGTTTTCTTGCTCTCGGCTTGCTGCCCACCCCGGTGACAATGGTGATCGTTGCGATGCGCTACCGTATCCCGATCCTCCCAGCGGCTGGCCGCCGCCTCGCATCCCGGACAGGAATGGATCCAGCGTTCCACCCCGGATGCCAGGATCTCCTTTTTCCAAAAAGTGGCCAAAATTTTTAAATAATCGATGACATAGCGGCAACCATCAAAAGCCTCGGCCCGGTGCGCCGCAGCAGCGATGACCAGGACGATATTGTCCTCCAAAGTCAGCCGTCCCACCCGATGCACCACCAACAACGCCTCCAGATTGAAACGGGATCGGGCCGTGGCAACAATCTTTTCCAGTTGCCCCTCGGTCATGCCCGGATAATGTTCCAACTCCAGCGCCACCACCGCCTGATCCTGATTGGAACCAACCGTCAAATCCCGGACCGTACCGACAAACGCAACCACTCCACCCACCGACTTTTTCCCGCGCAGCAACCGGGTCATTTCCGCATCGAGCGAAAAATCTTCCTTTTGGATTCGAATCATCACACCCCTCTCGGTATCGATCCAACCATCCAGACGGTCAGTCCGTGTTCAACGACGACGCATGGTTGGGATTGTCTAAGTGCGGCAGCTTGGTTTATCATGAGCATTTTCGCCAATGTTTTAACCGTACCATCCCGCATCACCCGTTCCACCCATTTGAATGTCAATCAACCACCCGCGGACCAACGTGGCACATTACTTCACTTACCGACGCATTTTCCTGATCATACTGACCACCAGTTTCCTGCTAGCGGAGCGTGCCGGATGGTTCCAGGAATTGGAAGCAAAAATCTACGACCTCGGTGTCATGTCATCAAACCGGCCTGCCGACAAACGCATTGTTTTGATCACCGTGGACAAGAGATCGATCGACACCCTGGGCAACTGGCCCTGGGATGGCCAATACGAAGTGAAACTGCTCGCCAACCTCTCCGCCTACAGCCCAAAATTAATCGTAGACACGCGATTCGTTGAGGTGAAAAATGATAAAATCGCTGTGGAAATCCTGAACAGGGCAAGAAAAAAACTTGAAAGCACCCGCACCATCCCTCGGCACACTGATGCCAATGATAATCCCGAACGTACACAAGCCCTGTCAGAATTGGAAACACTCCTCATCGATGGAGTCAGACAACTCGATATTGCAGGAGAATATACCAAAGCCATTGGACGAGCCGGCAACATCATCCTGCCCCTGGAGGGTACACCTCACCGTTCCATTGACACGCCATCGCTACCCCTCCCCAACGGGGTTACCAAACACAGCATCCCGATCGAAACAACCGCCAAACTACCCCGATTGGCCATCTCACGTATACCATCCCCGGAAAATGCCGCCCAAGCCACGGCCCTGGGACTCCTCATGGCCCCCAACGCCCTGAACACCGTACGCACCGCCACCCTGGGCTTTAAAATTTCCGACCATATCTTCCCGTCAATGGCCCTCGTCATTGCCGCCAAACATTTCAACATCCAACTGCAAGAACTCCAATTCCACCCCAACACCCCCCTCGCCCTGGGGCAATGGGTCATCCCCCATGGTCCCCGCTTCACCATGTTGACCCGTTTCTACCACAATCCCAAAGGTCAGAGTATCTTTCCCAGTTATTCTTTCGTCGATATCCTGGAAAATAAAATTCCAGCGGAGATTTTTCGTAAACAAATCGTTCTGATCGGCTTCACGGCCCCGGGACTGACGCCCCAACTACCGACCCCCTTGAAACAATCCCTGACACCTGTTGAAATACTGGCCCATGAAGTCGCAACCATTCTCAACCAGGATGCCTTCAAATCACCCGCATGGTCCGCAAAAGCCAAATACCTCCTTTATTTGGCTGTCGGGCTTTTCGCCATTGCCGCCCCGAGCCGGCTTCCCGGAATCCTTGGATTGATCCTGGGATTACTCCTGACCTCGAGTCTGCTCGGCGCACACTTCTTCCTGATGCTCAAGCATTCCTATTGGTTCCCCACCATGGCCCCCGCCTTGATGACACTGTTGGCAACCTTGGGGTATGTCGTACCGAACCGGCACCATAAAAAACCGCAACGCATCCATTCGCAATCGGAAATCGATGACAGTAACCGCATGCTCGGCCTGGCCCTCCAAGGACAGAGACGCTTGGACCTCGCCTTTGAACGATTTCGCCAATGCCAGCCCGACGAACTGACCATCAATCTATTGTATCACCTGGCCATCGATTTTGAAGAGAGCCGCGATTTCATCGGTGCCACTGCCGTCCTGGAATATATCGGGCAAAAAAGAACGGATTATCGTGATTGCGTCAAACGCCTGGAATCTTACCGCAATATGGCCAAAGGGGACCCTCAGCGGGAGACATCGGCGCAATCCCCATTCGCCCCACTCCCTAAAACGCCGGCCCTCATGGATCGCTACCGCCTTGAGGAAGAGTTGGGCAGGGGAGTGTTTGGAACCGTTTGGCACGGCCATGAGGATAACACCCACCGGGAAGTCGCCATCAAGATCATCCCCCTCCAAGAGCGTTTCCCCGATGACAAATCATTCCTCCAGGCCAAAACCATCTTCACCCGCATGGCCGAGTCCCGTGCAAGCCTTCGCCATCACAACATTATCAGGACCGAAGAGGCCCAGATCCTGAACGGCAAAGGGATATTGGTCATGGAATACTTCGCTGGTCACAACCTGGAACGCCACACCGAACCTGGCAAGCTCCTGCCACTTCCCTTGGTCATTCAACTCATTGCCAAAACCGCCATGACCCTGGACCATGCGCATCGCCTCAACATTGTTCATGGTGGGCTCAAACCCGGAAACATCCTCTTCAATGAGCAAACCCAAGAAATCAAGTTGACCGGATTTTGTCAAACCATGCTCATGGAAGCATCCTCCAACGCCGCTAGCGATCGTCCCTGGAAGCACAATACCCGCACCATGCCCCCTGAACAACTCCCTGGCGAAAAACCATCACTTCTTTGGGATATCTATGCCTTGGGTATGATTTTCCTGCAACTGACCACCGGTACACGCCTCCAAACGTCCTCGGCACTGCCCGAACACTTCCCCCCCAAAGTCCCTCAATGCCTGATACGGATCATCACCAGATGCCTGAAACCCGATCCCAGCCAACGCTTTGGCAGTTGCATTGAGTTGGCCAAGGAACTGGTGGATTGTATCAAATCCCAGGTGGGCAAACCGTGATTCACCCCTTGCTGAAGCTGACGCCCCCCCTCTTCCATCCGCTCCCCCCATAAAAAAAAGCCGCACGGCAACGTGCAGCTTTGATCGAAATTCATGGCTGGCGGACCAGGATTCGAACCTGGACTGGAGGAGCCAGAATCCTCTGTCCTACCGTTAGACGATCCGCCAATGGTGCGCTACTTTTACCTTCACATCGGAGCCTTGTCAAGTTTCAGTTACCGAATCTTAGAAAATATCAGGGACCGCTCCACCCATCCTTGTAAACAAATGCCAGCAGAAACTTGCCCGTGGGAACACGCATCATCCCACCAGGCACCATCTCGCCAAAGTCACCTATATTGTACGGTCAAATCATCTGGCGCAACCGCTGAAAATACGCATTCCCAGCTTGTGTTCCCTCTTCTGGTGCCCAGGGAGCCGGCTCTTTCGCAGCATCTGGATTGAACGGACCGGCTTTCAGTTCCAGGAGAATCGACCCGGCGACCAGTGCAATAATCGTATGCCAAGTTCCAGACGCGAGTTCGACCCCCACCGGTAGTGCCACATCCACCCTCTCAGTACCGAATAACACGATATCCATTACCATTCCGGCATCATCAAACGAAACCAATGCAAATTGGCCACGTACGGCAATCAGTGTTTCCGCTTTGGGATCCAATGAGTGCCGGTGAGGGCGGATATAGCTGTCCGTGCCAATGGCATTCAATAGACGCTGACAGGATTCGCCAAATCCCTCGTGAATGTTGCGGTGCTGCCGTATACGGGGTGATTGCTCCGCTTCCGCAACCAGGGAATCCAAATATTCAGCCGAAAAGATTTTCAACATCATACCTGCAACGCATTGACGATTTGTTTTACCGCGACCTCGGGAGAAAACAATCGCGCAGCAAGGGCAAGACAACGTTTTTTGTAACCCGCATCCAGGCTTACAGCTTCCAACAGTTCCAATGCCTCAACCGCCATCAACGCCGCTGAGGTATCGCGACAAACCCGCCCAACCCGCTCCGTCGCAATCAGTTCCACCAGATCATTACCGGGGTTGATGCTTGCCAATACCGGCAAACCCGCTTGCATGTAGGATAGAAACTTACCGGGAATGTTGTGCGTTTTGTGGCGGGGATCCAGTGCCACCAAACCAATGTGACATTGTTCATATAATCCTGGAATTTCATCTGGATCAATTTCATCGGAAAACACGACATTATCCAAATCACGCTGCTTGGCATCCTCACGCAAACGTTGGGCATCGCTTCCGCGTCCGACGAACAAAAAACCAAGATCCGGCCTATGTTTCAAACACTCAGCCAAATCAAGCAAAATGACCATGCCCTGCGCTACACCCATATTGCCCGCATAAACAAATATTTTTCGACCAGCCAGACTCGTTTTGTCGACGGAAATACTGCATCCGGTTACAGGTGCATGAGCCAACCAGTTTTGCAGCACCTCCACCCGTCGGCTGGCACCAGTGAGCCAATCCGTAAAATAAACCCGATTACCTTGCGTCTGAACTCCGATCACATCGGCCACTGAATACTGATAGTTTGCAATCGCCTTGAATATCCAGTAAGGCAAGCCTCTGCTCATCAACCCCATATCCGCTGCCCACTCGGGAAAAATATCGCGAATAATGAGATAGCTGCGACACGCACTGGCATACTTTAATGATCTCACAATCGGGCCGAGAAAAATCGTAGGCGAATACCAAGCGATTCCATCCCATCGTTCCGTTGCCAAAGGACTCTTGCGCAAATTACGCAGCATCACAAACGGCATCAAGAACTCGTTGACCGTTCGGCGCACGTATCCAACATCTTTTGTCTGAAGGGCTTTGAGCCGCACAACACGAACGCCACGCCAATTCTCGATACGAAAAGACACATCCAACCCTGGCGCAGCAACAAACATGGTCACGTCATGTTTCTGATTCACAAATTCAAGCGACAGATCGCGCAACTGAACGGCACCAGAGGAACGTAACGGCGGAAATGCATCTGCAATCAAGGCAATTCGCATGGACCACGGACCATCAATACTTTTTCCAAACCACACGATTCACATAATCAGTGTAACTGTGAATGATGCGCACCACCTTGTCTGAAACATTTGGCATGCTGTAATCACCCACCTGTTGCAAGAGACGCTCTCCCCCCCTGGGTTGGCTCTCAAGTATTGCCAAGGCTTGCATCACACGATCCACTTCCAGACCAACCATCATCACGGCAGCCTCTTCCATCCCTTCCGGACGTTCATGTGCCTCGCGCAGATTCAATGCCGGTATATTCAGAATAGAGGACTCTTCGTTTATCGTCCCACTGTCCGACAACACAGCACGGGCAGTCAATTGCAGTTTATTGTAATCCTTGAATCCCATGGGTTTCAATAGTCGGACCAACGGATTAAAGGTAGCCCCAACGGCATCGATCCGCTTTTGTGTCCTGGGGTGCGTCGACACAATGACCGGCAACTTATAAACCTCGGACATACCGTTTAAAACACGGACCAGTTTGCCAAAATTACTATCTGCATCGATATTTTCTTCCCGATGGGCACTAACCACGAAAAATTGTTCCGCATCCAGGTCCAGACGTGCCAAGACATCGGACGCCTCAATACCCTTGCGGTAGCAATTCAAAACCTCGTTCATCGGGCTGCCGGTCTTGATGACCATATCGGGGGGCAAACCTTCGCGCAGCAAATATTCCCGGGCGATGGAACTATAGGTCAAGTTGATATCCGCCGTATGATCCACGATGCGCCGGTTGATTTCCTCAGGCACGCGCATATCAAAACAACGATTGCCCGCTTCCATGTGAAAGGTCGGAATCTTGCGCCGTTTGGCAGGTATAATCGCCATGCAGCTGTTGGTATCACCCAATACCAGCATCGCATCGGGCATTTCTGCCGCCAACACGCCGTCAACGGCAATGATTACCTTACCGATGGTTTCCGACCCACTGGCACCGGCCGCATTCAGGAAATGATCCGGCTTGCGAATGCCCAAGTCATCAAAAAAAATCTGGTTCAGTTCATAGTCGTAATTCTGTCCGGTATGTACGAGCACATGATTGCAATGCTCATCCAGTTTGGCCAACACACGGGACAGGCGAATTATTTCAGGCCGCGTGCCAACCACGGTCACTACTTTAAGTTTTTTCATTTCATACCTCACAAGCAAACGTATCCGGACGATTCCGGTCGAACACCTCGTTTGCCCATAGCATCACCACCAGTTCATCATCACCGACATTGGTGATGTCATGCGTCCAACCAGGTACGGTCTCGACTATTTCAGCCTTGTCACCACGAACAACCAATTCATAGGTCTCACCCGTCTGCATGTGTCTGAACTTGAACCGGGCCTGTCCCTTGATGACGAGAAATTTTTCCGTTTTGGTGTGGTGGTAGTGGCCGCCTCGAGTAATGCCCGGATGAGCGGTAAAATAAGAAAATTGCCCACAATCAGGGGTTTTCAACATTTCCACGAACACGCCGCGCGGATCGCCATGCTGGGGAACGGCATAGACAAACAACTCTGCCGGCAGATAACTGACATAGGTCGCATAAAGTGCCCGTATCAAACCCGACCCGACGCGCTCATTCATGAGGGTGCTGCGACTTTCTTTGAAGGCCTGAATCAATCGCGCCAACTCTCCAACAGTACTGGTATATTGCGGCGTCACCGTGGCAAAACCATTCCTATCCACTACAGCATCGGCACCATCCAGTAATTGCATGAAACGACTGATTACATCATCCACATAAACCAGAGTCACGGACGCATCCGGATCGTTAATCTGAATCGGCAGGTCACGCGCAATATTATGGCAAAACGTGGCTACAGCCGAGTTATAATTGGGCTTGCACCACTTACCGAACACATTCGGCAAGCGAAATACATGCACAGGCACCCCATGGTTGCGTTGCAAGGAAAACAGCGCATTCTCAGCGGCACGTTTACTGAGGCCATAAGGATTGTCACGTACCGCCTGAATCGATGATGCGCACACCACAGGCACCTTTTTTCCAGAAATAACAGCAATATTCTCTAGAATATCACAGAGTGTCCGGGTAAGGTTTGCATTGCCGGTAACGAATTCATGCGGATCCTCCGGACGGTTAATACCCGCCAAATGAAACACAAAATCCACCCCCTGCAACAACTCCGCAAGTTGATCGACTGCATGATCGCGTGTAAAGCAGACCAGTTGTATATCTTTTCGCTCAGCGAGATGCAATTTCAGGTTTTTACCAATGAATCCGTTAGCGCCCGTTATTAATATCTTCTTATTCATTATTGGCACCGGCTTCACTCCTCAAGCTCAGCCTGCTCCCCCTTCAGAATCGCCCGGATAAAGCGAAGTTTCATCAGTAACGTCTGCATTCCCCCCTTATCCAGACGCATCGTATTGTGCGAATTATAATCCACCGCCTCGCTAATCTTGGTCTCCCCTTGCTCAACAAACTTGCCGTAGTTCAAATCACGCAAGTCCGGAGGTACCCGGTAATACTCTCCCAAGTCATCCGCCGCAACCATTTCCTCGCGACTGAGTAGCGCTTCAAAAAGCTTTTCGCCATGTCGGGTGCCAATGATGCGGATTTCATGTTGCGGTACACCCAGCAGGTCCGTCAACGCATGAGCCAGTGTTTCGATCGTAGCAGCAGGCGCTTTCTGTACAAAAATTTCCCCTGGCTTGCCGTGCTCGAAAGCGTAGATCACCAAATTCACCGCATCATCCAATGTCATCATGAAACGAGTCATATTCGGATCGGTAATCGTGATCGGCTTGCCAGCGCGAATTTGGTCCACAAACAACGGAATCACCGAGCCCCGGGATGCCATGACATTGCCGTAACGCGTTGCACAAATCACCGTGACACTGCTACTGCGGGATTTGGCAACAATCACCTTCTCCATCATCGCTTTGGAAATTCCCATGGCATTTATCGGATACACCGCCTTGTCGGTACTCAGACAAACCACGCGCTTAACGCCACAAGAAATCGCCGCTTCCAAAACATTCTCTGTGCCAAGTACATTTGTCTTTACCGCTTCCAGCGGATGGAATTCGCAAGAAGGCACCTGTTTTAACGCAGCCGCATGAAAAATGAAATCAACACCCCGAACTGCGTTCAGCACCGATTGGTAATCGCGCACATCCCCGATATAAAACTTTATCTTCGGGTTGTTGTATTGCTTGCGCATATCATCTTGCTTTTTCTCATCCCGGCTCAAAATGCGAATTTCGCGCAGGTCAGAATCCAGAAAACGACGAAGGACAGCATTGCCAAAGGATCCGGTTCCACCTGTGATTAATAATATTTTTCCTAAGAACATCAATTATTTCCTCTTTTGTGCTGTGTGACCGCAACCAAAAATTGAAATGTCTCATCGGCACAGCGTTGCCACGAATACTGCTGCGCCCGTTGGTAACTCACTTGAGCCAACTCAGCACGCAAGTGAGGAGACGTAATTATTTTATGCAAGGCACGACTCATATCCTCCGAATTTTCCGGGTCAAAATAAATGCCACCTGTACCCAAGACTTCCGTCATCGGACCTCGGTTTGAGCAGGCGATGGGTAATCCTGAAGCCATGGTTTCCATAAGGATGTTCGGCATATTCTCACAACTTGATGCGAACAACCCCAAATCTGCCTGCGCATATTGAAGGTGCAATTCATCAAAAGGTATTGCACCGTGATAACGAACCCAAAGCCGAGCATTATCCAGACGATCAACGGTTTCATTCAATCGCTTGAGCGCAGATGGATAAGCCGGTCCGACCAAATCCAGTACCACAGGAAAACCCTGCTTGCGCAAAGCAGCTACAGCTTCTACGACAACCCACTGATGTTTATAGTGATCAATGATTGAAACGTACAATAACCGATACGGATTTGCATCATCATAACTTTCGATGGTGCGCTGCAATCTTGGCGCTTGATTGAAACGCGGATTCAACCCATGGGGAATGGTGCAGGTTTTACAATGCAAGTCACCTGTAACATCCAAAACTACCCGACGCGCATAATCCGTCAAAAAAATCAGTCCATCCGCTTTATGATAGGAACGCGACTGCGTCCATCGCAACAACAACAACTTGAGCGTAAACATAGACCAGCCATAACGCCACAATTCCGTCAGCTCAAATGGAAGAAGATTTTGACTCATCGTAACCACCGGATGGAAATTCCCTGCATAGCTGCCACCTGGCACAAAAAGAACATCGCATCCAGTATCCCGAGCTGCTTGCGACAAACTATAACGTTGCCAAAGAGTGCGATGGAGCAGACCTTTACCCAATGCAGGTGGATTATGTTTGTCGATCCATGGTCGATCATCCACTATGTTGAGCGTAGTCGCCCCCCCCCAGACCACAACACGCTCAATACCTAGTTGCAAGGGTTGTGCTGCGCGAAGCAGTTCCACCAAATGGGTTACGCCGCCACCACGACGCAAATTGGCAGCGTCAATCCCGATCGTTATTTTTTTAGCAGACATCACTTTCTCGGGAAACGTAGCAGTTCGAGCAATTCAGTTTTCACAAACGATCTCCACCAGCACTAAAAGGTAACTGCATATTCCCGCCGCCATAACTCGAACAATACCAATGCAAACAAACGTTCACCATTACTGCGTCCCCGGTCTTGACCGCGCAAAAGGCTATCGACCGTAACCGAATCAAAACAGCAATCCGGATCACGCAGCACTTCATGAAACAGTTTCCGAAATGCCCCCCCCCTGAGCCATTCCCCTAAAGGGATGGAAAATCCTTGCTTACGCTGCCGATCAAACCCAGGGGGCAGCACACGTGTGGTCATACGCTTGAGCAATATCTTCTTTTCTGTTTGAGTCGCTTTAAGTTGCGATGGTACCTTGCCAAAAGCAAACTCGATCAAACGATAATCCAACAATGGCGCTCGCACCTCTAGTGAATTCAGCATACTTGCGCGATCCACCTTGACCAAAATATCCTCTGCCAGATAATTGGAAAAATCCATGCGGGTAGCGCGTTGTAACAAATCGGAGTGTACCGGCATCCGACTTTTCAACACAGTCTCTGCAACCAATGACCGGGCAGATTGCTTGGTTAATAAACGCCTGCGCACTGTGGAATCAAAATAAGACGCAATCAATGGAAGACCATTGTCCAAATCCACACCCAGACCTTGCAACCAATTACGACCTTTTAAACCAACCGGCAACAGCTTCTCTGCAGCTAACGCAATCCCGTTTCGCAGGTAACGAGGGATAGGCCCCAATTTTTTCTGCATCCATTGCAAGCGACTGTAATGCCCATAGCCACCAAACAATTCATCGCCACCATCACCGCCCAATGCCACCGTACAATGCTGACGCACCAACTGACTCACCAAAAAAGTTGGGATCATCGACGAATCGACCATGGGCTCATCAAACTGGCGAGCCAATTGTGGCAACAGATCTACTGTAACATCCTCAGCCATCAGTTCGGTATGACGGGTTCCAAAATGACGCGCGATCAGACGCGCATGTTCAGTCTCATCCAACTTGCCGTGACCAGGGAATCCAATAGTAAATGTTCGCACTTGGCTTGAAGCCCGAACAGCCATGGCCGTAATTAAACTTGAATCCACTCCACCACTCAGTAATACGCCAACCGGCACATCAGCCACCATCTGCCGCCGCACAGCATCTTCCAACAAGGATTCCAGTTCATCCAATAGGGCTGCTTCATCCAACGACACCTGAGCCCTGATCAACTCGGGCAATTGCCAGTAACGCCACAAATTGGATTGACCGGATTGCAGGTCAAATAGCAACGCATGTGCCGGTGGCAGCTTGTTGTAACCCTGCAATACGCAGCGTTCACCCGGCACATATCCCATGGCCAAATAACAATCCAAGGCCTCAGACGATATATCCCGTGGTAATGCTGGGTCAGCCAACAAAGCCTTCAACTCAGAAGCGAAATGTAAAATTCCACCCGCCTGATGATAAAACAGTGGCTTCTCACCGGCACGGTCTCGCGCCAAAAATACTGTTTGTTTCCGTGCATCGTAAAGCGCAAAGGCAAACATACCATTCAATCGTGTCAGACATTGTGTCCCCCATTCACGATATGCAGTCAAAATAACTTCAGTATCCGAATGCGATTGAAAGCTATAGCCTTTGGCAGCCATTTCATCACGCAAATTGACAAAATTATAAATTTCTCCATTAAATACAATACATAAAGATCCAGACGCATCAAGCATGGGCTGATGTCCTGCAGGCGATAAATCAATAATCGAGAGACGCCTCTGGGCCAACCCCACCCGACCATCATCAGACCACCACTCACCTGCATCATCCGGACCGCGATGAATCATAGCATCGCGGCCCTTGATCAACCATGACCGGTTAATCATTGAAGAAATGGAGACTATTCCGACAATTCCGCACATTGCAAAGATCTACCAATATTATCTATATACAATATTAAAAATTTGGCGTATGCCCAAGAACACGCTTGATACCAGCAATAATCCGATCACATGTTTTCTCTCCAAGCAGCACCAAAGCCCATTTGTAAATATAATAATAAGAAGTGCAACCAAAACCCGCCTCATTTTCCAGGCGCTTGGCATAGCTCAGAAATGAAGGAATGCCTCGCTTACGCTGAATGGAAAGAAACGGGTACGAATATTTAGAAAGGTCAAAACGTACTAGTTTGGTAAGATTCGTCCCATGCTGCTTATCCAGATACGCAGTAACCTCAAAATACGCTAAGGTAAAATTAATTGAATTGTCGTGGGAAACACTGCCAGGCGTAAAGCGACTCTTTTCAGCTTCAGATGATCCAAACATTTGTATATCATCACGAAACGTCTGTACTGCATGGACAACTGGAATATCACAATAAATTGCATCATGCCGTAAACACACCTGCGCCATGAGATAAACCTGATAGAGCAATGTGCCATCCAACTCATCAGTTGAATATTTCAGCGCTTCAGACCTTGACACTGTAAACCCACAAATAGTTACGCTGCGCTTGAAAAGCCACGAAACTGTGGCCTCGCCACGATTCAATAATGAAGTCTTTGGCAAATAACGGAAATATTCTATACTTCCATCAGGATGTTCGGTTAAATATGTTCGTAGTACATAGGGTTTGTCACGATTCTTTTTAAGAAAATCAATGAAATTATTTAATGCGTTTGGCACAAATAAATCATCGTCTCCCATGAACATAACATACTCACCTGAAGCACACTCGACCAAGCGACGTATATTACCATCGAAACCACGATTGATCGTATTTTCATGATAGTGCGTTGTATAAGAAGAATTATCAGCAAACGCATTGACAATAGCACGCACCTCAAGCCGTTTGGGCGCATGGTCCTCACAAATAACAACCTCAATATCATCTGGATTACAATCTATAGAAGCAAGTAGATTCTCAATCTGTTTAGGCCTGTTATAGCTTGGAATACAGACGGAAAGAAATGGCGCATTCATGAATCAAAACCAATTAGTATACATGGTAAATATTACGATCTATTTTATACTTCACCCCACACACCCTACAAAAAATATCATACTCAGAAGCCCGCTTAAGATCAGATAAATAACATTTTGGGCAACGCATTAATGGCACTATATCCAGTTTAGCATTCCTACTATTTTGAGAAAACATTCTCCTAATAATATTTAGCATCAACAATCGAAATATGGCTTTCTTACCCATTTTTTGAACTGAGAGATCAGGTAAAGAAAATGGCGGCACCCAGGCCGCATCCACCTCAGGATTAATGATAGTATACTTAATTGTATCTTGCCAAAAATAACGCATATGAAAATCATCAGCATGCCATGGTATAGTCTCACGAGTAATAATGGATTTTGCACGATCTTCATAGAGTTCAACTAAGTCAGCGTCATAGATCCATGCAGGTTTTTTGCGAATAACCAAACCATCATCCCGCACTGTGACCTCAAGCCTATGATCCCTATAGGGATTAATTCGTTCCATAAAAGCATCCGGTGTTTCAATATAGCCAGCTCGCGCTACGCGCTGCAACTCAGCCAAGAATTTCTCTGGATAAGGTGTGTGTTCCAAAACATGTGCAGCAATTACATAATCAAAAGCTTTATCTTTGAATGGTAGGTTCTCGCCAAATGACAAAACAGTTTGGCGATCATGAACTAGAGCATCCCAGTGCCGCTCTCGCGTCTCTTCATAAGCATCCAAGAGTACATTGGCCCTCGGGTAAGGATTTCCTCCAGAACCCACCTCCAGAACCAGTGCATGATGAGGGATTCTCAAATTCAAACGGCGTAGCGACCACATTATTCTTTTTATTATTACTTCCACGTTGAATCTACCTTTTCAAGAAATTTAATACATAATCCATACGCGAAATTATATCATGTTTATCACGAATTACACGCATTAAGCCATTTTCTGAAATTTGTTCACGCAACTTGCTATGGCGCATATAAAAGTCAATTTTTTCCATCATATCGTCGGGATTGTGAAAAAAAACAACATCAACACCATCTTCAAATAAGTGAGATAAATCTTCAGAATATTGGCAAAGCATAAACACTCCCATAGCTGGGATCTCAAAACAACGCCTTGTGTAGGTGTCACGGTTTAGTTTTGATAGAAAACAGAGTGCAATCTTTGACTGGATAATAGTTTCGCGGTACAATTGATCTCTAACTGGTATGATAGGCAGATATTTCTCCAACCAATCCAATTTTGGCGCACGCTCCCAATCAGGTCCAAAAAGGCCAAAAATAATGTTGCTTTCAGCAATTCGCTTTATGTGGTCAATCCTATCATCATTTTCATAATGACCAACAAATATGACATCGAATTTGTCATTATGAGGCACGCCTAACGCTCTCGGAAAATCCTTCGCTGGATTAAACCATGGCATTAATAGCTCAACTCTTTGCGCATCATACTCGCTATATTCAGGAATATTGTGCTTGCGATAAGAAAATACTATATCATAAATGGGCACACATTGTAGAAAATTCCTCCAAAGCCATGGAGGATGTCCGGTTGCAAAAGGATCATCATTATTATAACCATAAACCATGCAGTCAGGCAATCTTCGTTTAATTTCGGTGATAGTTTGTGGCGTAATATGCGTACCACGGTAGACAAATACTAACCTAGGCTCAAACTGATCAGCCATTTTGATCAGGTCTGAATTTAATTTAATTAGAGTTGGGCCAATAAGAAACTTATTTTGGAACCGAAGCCACAGACGTACCAATGGGTATCGAGAAACAAAATAGGATTGCCAGTAAAATGGCTCAACATGATGCCCCAACTTTTTGAAGGCTGCAACTACAGCAACTTCGTGAATAGTCGAACGCCCATCACCCACTACTAATATTTTCATTTTTCTTGTATCATTATAATTTTATCCATGAATCAGGCAACAATCCCTTAAATCCCCACCACATTTTCCCATCACGCTTTTCATATCCCGGTACAATGACCATCTTTGTAGAATTTGCCGCAAGCCATGCACCCCACCAACTAAAAGTACTATTAGCAATAATAAAGTGCTGACATAATGTCATTAACCATAGATCAGCATAAGCGTGTTCATCACCATGATTATGCGCCACCAAAGTAATTCGAGCATCAGGAAGGTTGATATTGGTGCGAGCGGCATCAACCTGATCTGAAAAAATGAAGTAATGCGCACCTGGTGCATGGTATTCCATAAATCCAATAGCACGTGTATAGTAGTCGCCAGGAGCGTTATTGAAGGCATCGCCGTAAGGCTCATCAAAGAATCGAACATGCACTGCGACCGACGTACAGTTAAGTATCTGTTTTGCTAGAGCAATATTAGCATCATCGTTCGGCGGCTTTATCTTAAGGTCTTCGCGGATGGTAGCTTCTATATCCTTGAAATATCCCTCGCTTTGCCAATATCCTTCCAAATAGACCGTGCCCTGAGGTTTGAAGTGCAGTAGACGTGAATCATAATCTACACTTTCTTGGACCAAATAATTACGCTGTTCAAAGGATAAACGCTTATTCCACTTTTTTTTGAGTATGCGACGAAGCTTAGAAAACGGCTCTAACCTCTCGGCTGGTGTGGCCTTTCGACTGGCTATTGCAAAGTGATCCAACTGGTAATGTCGTTGATAAGCAGTATCATGGACAAAGCCACTGACATCATCGATAACCAGTTCAGCATTGTTAACTAAGGCAAGTCGTCTGGCGGCACCATAACAAAAAAGCTGGTTGCCAAGGCCACCGAAAATACGTGTGATAACCCTTGAATCACGCATTTTTACACTCACGCGTTGTCATCATATTAAAATTCATTCTCGACGAACGTGTTAAACCAAGTGATACTCGGTAGAAAAAGGAAAGAATTATCCATATTACCACAGCATTTAAGCCGCTCTTCTCACCATACCATAGCCATTGGGGTGCCGCCAAGGCGAGCGAAACTAAAAAACTCAATCTAATCACATCAATTTTTGTAAGCACGGACTTTTCAAAATTACAAAGATAAAATGACCAAATTGCGGGAATGAGCAATACGCCAATCATTCTAAAGTTCATGAACGGAACAACCGTAGCATGGGTTCCACCCAGCCCATATCGCATTTCCCAGGAGGGGCCGTGTGCCCCATCAATCGGGCGGATATAGCCTATTGCATCGGCTACAAATCCGGGAATTGTAGAGAGTAACAAATCAAGATAATCCTGTCCCAAGCCTAATTTCAACAAGTCATAGATATGATCACCTGACACCGACAATGGCGTAAGCAATACAGCAGACCATGTACCATGAAGTAGGTCAGCTAAACCAATCCTTTCAGATTCATATAAGCTCTCGATCAAAGTCGCAGCATCGGATAAAGATACACCTGCCAACTCGGTTCGCAGTATTCCTAGAATTAAGCTTAAACAGACCAATAAAAACGCTACTATTGAAAGCTTCATCCATGGTAAGGTGAAATCTCGACGTTGTGTAATCCCTGCAGCCCAATAATAATTAATTAGTGCCAATCCAAACACCCAGGGCACAGAATCACGTTTTCCCCTCATTAAATTGAAGAATATTATAGTAATTATTATGGCAATAAATATTATATATTTCTTTTTATTTTTCACAGATAAATTATTTTCAAGCAGAGCGTCGGAATATGCAAAACTCAGAATAATATATGAAATCATCCACGCTGAACCAAAATTTTCAAGAACAGGCTTGGATCCCGTGTAACTCGTAGTTAAGATGGTTTCCTGTGGAGCACTCAAAGCGGAAAGAATAACGCCAATGACTACCCAAACTAACCATAATTGCATTGCCATGGTACGAAAAACGCGTCGGCTTCCATCAGGATTTTGTCCCAGGTCGCGATGTACTTTCCTGCTACGGAAAGTAACTCCCAATACAAAACCAATACCACCAACCGCACCTATCATACCTGTTAATTGAATTACCCTTTCATCAACCATATATGGGTTTACTGTCAACCCCCAAAGCAAAACTGGATCACTATTAAAATCAAACAAAATATATGGTGGAATATGTATAAACGGAAGTGCATATACCAACCACATCAAAAGCATTAACACTCCGAGCCTGTTCTGACGATACTGCCATACTAATAAAGATGTTTCAATAAACAAAATCAGTGACGATAGCCAGATGGGATAATAAATGCCATTGAAAAAAAGCACTACGGAAATCACCCCAATCATAGCAAATAATATAAAGGATAGCGCCGTCATTTACATCTCAATCACTTTTTCAATTATATTATATATCAAGCTTCTACAATTATTCGTTAAGATCATGTATTCATTTAACGTTATCACAATCTAAACCGCAACCATCGCGGGATACGTAGTTTTCCTGCGTCATTCCCGCGAAAGCGGGAATCCAGAAAATCAGGGAAAGTAGGAAGGTTCTCTGGATCCCCGCTTTCGCGGGGATGACAATAACTGCACATTCCAAGATAGCTGCGGTTTAATTATAAATTTCCTCCTTTACATTTTTAACTCCAGAAGGGCAAGATTTGTTGAAATCTCAATGGTGAATGCGATTATTGAATGTTCATTCGTTAACTAGCAGAGCAAATGCAATCTGCCGTGCTTAAATAAACATCGTTGTGTATAGAACCGAAGCAATGAATTCATTGAAACGCCACGCTAACACGTTAAACCACTCCCACTGATAGCCTGATCTCAATGGATACTGGATGCCATAGTAAATGCACTAGAAAAGATTAAGAAATGATCCTCCACTCCGTATACAATATAATTTTCCAATACTTATTCAAATTACTCCAAGAGTACATACTAAAATTCTACCATCTTCATTACCTTCCTATCATGAGCGAGATATTTTGTGGACAAAATATATTTAATGCGAATGCTTAGATAATGTTAACTAGGGTGTGTGATGTCAATTGTCCGATGGATGTTCAGAGTCGCTAAAATTGCCTGCATCACAGGATATTAGCTGAAATTGCACAACAAAATCATCCCTTGATGGATAGCATCCATAATTACAAGGGCTACTTGAATAAAAAATTATGAGTTGAAAATTCAGAAGTGCCCTCAGATACAGCATGTACATATTTAGAATCAACCGACACCTGAACAGAGTCTGCAGTTGTAGCAACATATCCTTGTTTAAAAAACATCTCAAAAGTTGGTACCAAATGCGGATTCACTTTCACGCCTTCGGGTTGATGCATCGTTGAACCAATTTCTACCATCCAGATCGGCCTCGGTTCAAGGCAGAGACTTTGTGCAGCACCTTGCAACAATGCATATTCCGCACCTTCTACATCAACGAGCATTAACACTCTTTTTCCATCTACCAGGGTATTACCTTGAAGAATACAATCCAGCGTAAGAACGGGAACCTGCGTAACATATGATTCGGGAATCTCTGCCCAACCTTTAACCATTGATGCACCTGTACTTCCCCCCCACATCTTCATGATATTTGCCTTTGCACCAAGTGCGACGGGAAATATCTGAACACTTTCTGACCAACCATTTTCCTGAATGTTACGCATGAGATAATGAAGATTCCTTGCAATGGGCTCAATGGCGATAACGGGCTTTCCCATACTGAGAGCGTGGCAGCAGTAATAACCAACATTTGCACCAATATTTACAAAGATATCGACATCGCGAAGGAGTTTTCTTATTATTTCAGTCTCTTCTGGTTCAAATTTTCCTTGCGCCATAGCAACATGCCCAGAAAATTTAAATCCCCATGGCGTTCGTATTGCAGGTTGATTTCTATCCATTTGATCTCTACTGCTGCGGTAGAATTGAGCTAATTTCGGAAATTCCTCGACAAGTTGTTTTATAATTTTATTAATCATTCAACCAATCACTCCAACTATGAAATGTTATTAGTTTATATTATTATCAAGTTTCTGCGCAACCACATGCCAACCAAAACTGGCAATATCTTCGGCTCTTTTCTTGAAGCGAATCTTAAAGTAAATAACTCCTAACAACGCATAAATATAAGCCAATGGCCATATCCAATTACCACGCTGCCTCTCTAAACCACCTAAACGCATGATTTCCTGCTCCAATAATGAAAACCAATCACCATGGCTGGTAATTTCTATGATCTTAAAACCTTTTTTCACCAAATGATACTGATACCAATACTTTGAGAATCCGCTACAAAAATAGTAGGGTGCCATATGGACGTTGGAGGCGAATGGAGCAGTCAAGATTAAGTATCCACCAGGTTTCAGTAACCGAGAAAATTCGTCCAGGGCGTGGGTTGGTTCGGGAATATGTTCCAGTACCTCGCTACAAAGAATGGCATCAAAACTACCATTTGGTGCGGGTATCGCGGTGATGTCGCATACCAAATCAATCCGTGAGGTATCCCATTCCATTGACTGCAAACCTTCGCATTCCCCCCCCCCCGAAATTCCTTTATATTGACAAAAATCTTGAGAGATGTACTCCAGATGCTCACAATATCTCCTATTTTTCAGTTCACCTGCACCTGCGTCCAAAATTTTCAATCCTGGCATTAAGGCAGCAAGAGTTGCCTTCAGCCATGCTTGGCGTTCAAATTCATTTTTAGATTCAAGCATTATCAATTACCATGTTTGGTGATTTGCGCTCATGTTGCAAATCGTGTGACGCCGCATAAAATTCCGGGGAATTTCAGCATCACTTTCTGGAGGATATGCACCCATTCGTGCATGGCCACATACTACCGTAGGTAAACCTTGCGAACACCACAAGCCATGGTGGTACGCGCAAGGTTAATTTTCACAATGCGACGCGGTCCGATAACATGACCCAATTCACGCTCGCAATAGAGACGGGCGAATGTGCTGCGAATATTTTTAGAGGTAGAGGTATCAACCACCTTGAAAACAAATAAGGGCGTTGGCTGCATATTTACAGCTTTGCCCACTCAATATCGCCTTGGACGGCAGAGGAGATATAATCAGTTAATTGCTGGCGACTGATGATTTGCCCAAATTGCAACCAAACCCGGTACCATTCCGCTGTTTTTTCCAACGTGGTGTCTATGTTCCAAACAGGTTGCCAGTGCAAACGACTTCGTGCCTTGGAACTGTCAAGATAGAGCAATATGGCTTCATGAGGCTGTGGTCTTTCAGTGATATGCCAGCGCATATTCTCCCACCGGAGGTTTAACTTGCCAAGTATTTCGGATACCGTTCGGTTGCCTTCCAGCTCTGGACCGAAATTCCAAGCTTCAGCAAAATTCTTATCACCCGCAAGCAGTTTCTGCCCCAACATCAGATAGCCACTCAAGGACTCTAACACATGCTGCCACGGACGTGTGGCATGGGGCGAGCGAATTTCGAGAGACTGTTGCCGTTCAAGCGCACGAATCAGATCAGGTATGAGGCGGTCTTCAGACCAGTCGCCCCCACCTATAACGTTGCCAGCCCTTGCTGTCGCCAACAAAGGTGCTGTTTCTGTATTGAAAAATGCACTGCGATAACTCGCAGCAACCAGTTCCGCCCCTGCCTTCGATGCACTGTAGGGGTCGTGCCCACCCAAGCGATCATTCTCGCGATAGCCCCATGGCCATTCACAATTTTCATAACATTTGTCGGTTGTAATGGCAACAATGGCCCGCACCTCAGATGTTTGGCGACATGCCTCCAATATGTTGGCCGTGCCCATAACGTTGGTAGACCAAGTTTCCAGCGGATCACGATACGAACGTCGAACCAGAGGTTGGGCAGCAAGGTGGAAAACAATTTCAGGTGGTTTTTCTTTGAATACCTGCTGAAGCTTTACGATATCGCGAATGTCAAGGTGATGGTCGTCGATAGGCTGCTGAAGCAGGTTCCAGTGATTAGATTGTGCATCGGGCGGCAAGGATACGCCGGTAACCTCTGCACCCAATTCATGTAACCAAAGCGTGAGCCAGCTACCTTTGAATCCGGTGTGCCCAGTTACAAGGACTCGCTTGCCACGATATATGTCAGCAAACAGCCTCACTCCCAGGATTTCCATGGAGCATTGCCGGTATTCCAAAGTTCTTCGAGATGCGTCTTGTCTCGCAAGGTATCCATCGGCTGCCAAAATCCCCTATGTTCAAAGGCTTCAAGCTGGCCTTGAGCAGCAAGTGTTCCCAAAGGGTTGCCCTCCCATATACTTTGGTCGCCTTCGATAAAGTCGATCACCTTCGGATTGAGAACAAAGAAGCCGCCATTGATCCACGCACCATCACCGGGGGGTTTTTCCTGAAAACCAAATACGGTGGTACCTTCTCGGACCAATGCACCATAACGACCAGGCGGTTGCACAGCGGTCACGGTAGCCAACTTATGGTGATGGCGGTGAAAGGCGATTTGCATCGTAATATTGATATCCGAGACACCATCACCATAAGTAAAGAAAAAAAATTCTTCATCCTTGATAAAGCCTGAAACACGCTTGAGTCGGCCACCCGTCATGGTTTCGTCGCCAGTATCCACCAGTGTCACACGCCATGGCTCACTCTTTTTGTGGTGGACTTCCATCCGGTTGTGCGTCATATCGAAGGTAACATCAGACATGTGCAAGAAATAGTTGGCAAAGTATTCCTTGATCAGGTAACCCTTGTAGCCACAACATACGATGAAGTCATGCACGCCATGCGACGAATAGATTTTCATGATGTGCCACAAAATTGGCCTGCCACCGATTTCGATCATGGGCTTGGGTTTAAGATGGGTTTCCTCGGATATACGTGTACCAAGACCACCTGCGAGAATAACAGCTTTCATTGATATTTCCAATTTGCTTGAAGCTCAATTGTTGCTCGATCCATTCAATCTGAACAGGGGTAGGGAAGATTTCGTCTCCCCTCCCTCCGAACCGTGCAAGCAGTTCTCCCGCACACGGCTCTCCTGTTGGTGGTTTCATCACCAGGGACGGAATCAAACAAACCCCGTTACCGGTTTTGCCATCATACCCTCTGATAGGATTGACGCTTCTCTCCTTCCCCACACTGGTTCGGGAGACCCTGCCCCGCGTAATAGCAGAGACCGCACTACGGGACTTCTTTTGCGCCTTTCCAACATAAAGTAACCACTTTTCTACCCCCCTTCCCTCGGCGCGGCTTTGCTAACCAGCGCTTTTCCATAGATATAACCCATTTGCGGTACTATAAGTGTTCTGACTCCTGGGGTTAAATCTACACATCCCAGGTATCCCTGCTTAAACGCCGCATCTTCCCATCGTTCCACCTCCAATTACAAAGTGCGCCCGATCACCGCTTTATCCGCCAACAACAGCGTGATCGATTAATTCCAGGCTTCGCCATACATGTACAGGTTCGCCGCAACACCCCGCCGAATCGAGTTCGTCATCCTACGGACCGATAGTTCGCTTCCGGTTGCTCCCCACCCAGCCTCACGGCTACGCAATTACCTTCAGTTACATGGCTGTGGCAAGCCATGGCACGGACTCTCACCGTGCTGGTGCAACGCCTTAGGATGCAAAAGTATGATACCCTTCGGGCAAAAAAAAGTCAAAACCGGAATCAAAGGCAAAACCCAAAAATCAAGTCCATTCAACCTTATAGCATGCGCATGAGATCCAAACCGACCGATTTCCCCTGTGAGCATCGGCATATAGTTTATTTTGTTTTCCATGATCAGATCTGTTATAAAATTTTGTTTTTCAGATACTTTACCCACTACCGGACACTTTTTTGGTTAGCAATGCCTTAACAGCTTGAAATAGTTCCGTTTTCCGATATCAGGCTTTTGGTCACCCACACAGAAAGACAACGCGTTGATATTAAAATGGAAACAAATGACCCACTTGAAAAAGTGTCCGGTAGCGAAATACTTTAATAGGTAAAACCTTATTTTCGGGTGATGCCGTGACCCCATGAGAAGTTCGCCCTGAAGTTGGTTCTTGTTCATTTTTCACGCTGTCCAGAACTCTTCAAGTGAATTCTTCCGCCACGAAGCGTCAAATCACACCGTAAGCAAAAACTGTAAGCCAAAAGCTACCAAAAACACAGCCAGAGTCGGATAAATTGCTTTCTGATACTTCAAGCTATCAAGCGTTTGGATTTATAGTTAAACCGCAGCTATCTTGGAATGTGTAGTTATTGTCATCCCCGCAAAAGCGGGGATCCAGAGGACTTTTCTACCTTCCCTGACTTTCTGGATCCCCGCTTTCGCGGGGATGACGCCGGGAAACTACGTTTCCCGTGCTGGGTGCAGTTTAGCCTCTTTAGTGAAAATAAATAAACCGAGTTGGTAACGCACCGTAGCTAGGTTAGCTAACGTATCGACATCAATTGCTGACTCTTGGGCACCATATAATGGAGTAATTACAATAAGTTTTGTTAACGCTAAACCAAAACCTTCGGCACAGCGAACTATTGTTAGAGGTTCAAATACCCAATTCGCATTAAACTCAACTCTCTCATGTCCAATTGGAGTAGAAAGATAAAATGTTCCTCCAGGCCGTAATAGTAAGGCCATATTGCCAATTCCTTGCTGATACCCTTTTGGATCAAGCTTGTCACCATAGCGACCAAGGCCAAAGTGCTCAATCGCATGCAAGCATGATAGCGAATCGCAATAACCACCATCTTCAGCCATCGGCAGCGGCTCTGACGCCATCAGGTCGGCCTGACAGAACACTACGCCGGGGATTATCGTGCTGACAGGCCGTATATCGAAAACCTCACAATTGCGAAAACTGGCAATATGCGCTACAAAACCGTCTATCCTCGAACCAATATCTACATGTTTAATTGGATTTGCAGCATAAATAGCCTGCGCAACTGACAAATCCTGCCAGAAATATTCACTCTTGGTTGTACCACCTTCCTCATAGCGGTCATGCAAACAGGGCATGAATCTCATATTCCCATCAAACCTTTTTCGGAATATTATCCAATCCCGTAGAAATATAGGCAATCCACGCACTGATTTCATAAATTTTAGAAAATCAAATCCAAACTGACTTGATAATATCCAGTGTATTTTATTTGCAATATATCTAATCATAATTAATGACTTTCAAGATAGTGGTAGCGAGAATTTCGTCACCCCACCCAGCGAAACGTGCCGGCGGTACTCCCACACACGACTCTCCAATTAGATGTTTCCTCATCGGGCTTGGCGCGTTAAGCAATAGGCTTCAGAGATTTTTGTGCTGCTTCAGCATGAATGTTACAAACAGCCATCGCGAACAAATCACTATTAGCTGCATTCCTGACGCCCTCTTAAATCGTCGGACTGCGTTTTATAAGGAATTTTGGGTAACTATCCGATGGGTGGAATGCAGATGTGATGCCTCCTCTCCTCTCGCATTATATATCGACTCTATGAACCCAAACAATTTATCCCTCGGCGATTTGCTCCCCAGCATTGACCACCTCCGTTTCAATCGGTACCTTGAGGTTTAAAACACCCCTGTTCACGAGGCCAAACATTTCGTTAATAGCCTCCCTAGCAAGAAACAGTGGGTAGCTCTTCCTCAGTATAAAATCTACCGGGTCCAAATATTTAATGACAGAATCCGAAAATCATCCGGCGATTGGTTCCAACCAACGAGGTTGACCTTTACCAGGTGCACCATTTTTCCGAAATTACAAGTTGTTGAAGGATGCCACGTCCGAAAAAAAAGAACTACAAATTTCAATCTGGGCGTGGTTTATATCTAATCGAAAATTTTGTTTTTCCAATACTTGAACGTCATCCACTCCAGCATACACATGATACAGCGAATGCCGCAGGATCTTTCATTTAGTCATACGTTTCACAATCCACAAATTGGACGCCATTTGCATCTTTTGCGGCCAGTTCCGGAGGTACTGTTAGAGGCCAATCAATTTTCAGATAAGGATCGTTCCACAACAGTGTACGCTCAAACTCTGGAAACCAAAAGTCGGTCGTCTTATAGAGGAATTCAGCAGACTCGGAGGTTACACAAAAACCATGAGCAAATCCTGGCGGAATCCACGCCATGCGTTTGTTTTCCACGGAAAGCGTGAAGCCAACGTATTGACCAAATGTTGATGACGACTTACGCAAGTCCACCGCCACATCGTAGACCTCACCGGCAATCACCCGCACCAACTTCCCCTGTGGATTCTTGATCTGATAGTGCAGCCCTCGCAGCACGTTTTTGACCGACTTACTGTGATTGTCTTGCACAAAGTTCGCTTCGATACCGAGTTCTTTCAACGTACGATGGTTCCAACTCTCGTAAAAATAGCCGCGTTCGTCACCAAAAATTTTCGGTTCAAGCAGGATCACATCCCGGATAGCACTTGGAATAGCCTTCATCCATACACCTTATCATAGAGAAGGCCATGCAGATATTTTCCATACTGGCTCTTGGCCAATGGCTCCGCCAACCGGGCAAGTTTGTCATCATCGATCCATTTCTGCCGCCAAGCCACCTCTTCCGGACAAGCCACTTTGAGCCCCTGACGGGTTTCGATCGTCTGGATAAAATGACTTGCGGCAAGTAAAGACTCGTGCGTACCCGTATCCAGCCAGGCCATTCCCCGACCCATAATTTCAACCCGGAGTTGACCTTTCTCCAAATACACCCGGTTGACGTCAGTGATCTCCAACTCACCACGAGGGGATGGTTTCAGATTCTTGGCAATATCGCAGACTTGCTGATCGTAGAAATAAAGACCTACGACCGCATAACGTGACTTGGGCTGCTTGGGTTTCTCTTCAATGCTGATCGCCCTGCCGGTTGCGTCAAAGGCAACAACACCATAACGTTCCGGGTCTCTCACAGCATACGCGAATACTGTAGCACCCACTGCCTCATGGGGATTCCTATCGGTTACGTCAACTTTTGCCGCTGACTGCAGTTGATCCGCAAAATCATGACCATAAAATAGATTGTCGCCAAGTATCAGGGCGCTGAGATTATTACCAACGAACTCCCGGCCAACGATGAAGGCCTGCGCCAGTCCATCCGGTCTGGGTTGGACGGCGTATTGAAGGTTGATTCCCCATTGACTGCCATCCCCCAATAGTTGCTGATAGCGAGGGGTATCTTGCGGGGTGGAGATGAGCAGGATATCCTGGATCCCGGCCAGCATGAGTGTGGTCAGCGGGTAGTAGATCATTGGCTTGTCGTACACCGGCAGCAATTGCTTGGAAACAGCTAGGGTCACCGGATGCAGTCGGCTGCCAGACCCGCCCGCGAGGATGAGACCTTTGCGTTTCATACTCGGCTCCCATAATTCTTGTCGGTCCAGGTTTTGTATTCACCGGAGACAACGCGAGCGACCCACTTGGGGTTATCGAGGTACCACTGGACGGTTTTCTTGAGCCCGGTCTCAAAAGTTTCCTGCGGCTTCCAGCCCAGATCACGACCAATTTTGCTGGCGTCAATGGCGTAACGTTTGTCGTGACCGGGGCGATCAGCAACATAGGTCTTGAGGGCACTATAGTGTAGGCCATCTGCCCTGGGACAAAGTTCATCCAGAAGGGCGCAGAGGGTATCGACAACCTCCAGGTTGGTCTTTTCGTTATGGCCACCGATATTATAGACCTCGCCCAAAGTTCCTTTTTCAAAAACAAGGCACAGGGCGCGTACGTGATCATCAACATAAAGCCAGTCGCGAATGTTGTCCCCTTTGCCATAAATGGGTAATGGCTTACCGCTGACGGCGTTGTGGATCATCAGGGGAATGAGCTTTTCCGGAAATTGGCAAGGACCGTAATTGTTGGAGCAATTGGTGGTTACGACTGGAAACCCATAGGTATGGTGCCAAGCACGAACAAGATGGTCGGAAGCAGCTTTGGAAGCCGAATACGGAGAGTTGGGTTGATAGGGAGTAATTTCGGTGAAGAGTCCGGTTTCCCCCAAAGATCCATAGACTTCATCGGTAGATACATGGTGAAAACGGAACTGGGACTTCGCTTCACCCGAGAGACCGGACCAGTAGCCCCTGGCAACTTCGAGCAAGGTATAGGTGCCGGTAATATTGGTCTGGACGAAATCTCCGGGTCCGTGAATGGAGCGATCAACGTGGGATTCGGCGGCAAGATGGATAATACCATCAGGTTGATGCTCGGAGAACAGGATATTCATGGTAGCACGGTCACAGATATCTGCGTGGACAAAGCAATATCGCGGGGAGTCGGAAACCGAGGCCAATGACTCCAGGTTACCGGCGTAGGTCAGTTTGTCGATATTAACGATCCTCCAGTTGCCTTCGGCAATCAAAAGACGCACCAACGCAGAGCCGATGAAGCCAGCGCCTCCAGTGATGAAGACGGTTTTCATACAGAAAATATTTGAGAGTCACTCTTCATGGGGCGGTGGTTTATTGAAAATCGGTATTGGTGAGACAGCGCTTATTCATCATAACCTGTGGGTTCATAGCTACTGTAGTTGATGGATTTACCGCACCCATTATATTGAATATTTCGCAAACAATAGCACTTTCGCTCAAATTTAAAGCACGTATTTCAATGTATTTTTTGTTACAACGATTAAGCAAAACTAATAAAAAAAATAGACTCCGTTCTTTTTATTCCGAATTATAACTGAGGGGCACTCCTCTTAATATGCGAAACAAACCAGTGTCTCAGGCACGCTACCGCCATACTGCATCAGTTCGGCAAGTGCAGTTACGTGGGATAGTTAAGAAAATCTCTGTAAAATCACTATAACTTCAAACTTCCCCCATGTACTTCTTAGGGGTCAAGGCGAACGATTTTACCAACTTAATACGCTGTCGCTCTTGTTTAGACATTAAGATTATTAAACAAAACTCATCGCTTGAAAATAAAAAATATGTAAATTGCGTACTGGCAAACGTTAAATATACCAGCAATCTGTTCATCATGTCAAGGAATGGCATCACAATTTTTCAGCGTCGGCTGGGGGCTAAGTACGGCGACAGGGACTTGAACTTTGATTTCTCCGCCAAGCATTCCAATCAAGAGCATCGCACGATCATGACCGTTTCTGCTCTGAAAAATGGCTTCATATCCAGCGATGGGTCCGTCCATAATCGTCACAACCTGGCCAGGCAAAAAATCTGGTTCCGGCAGGGACAAAACACCGTTCTCGTCTGCTCGCTCAATCAAATCATTGACCAGTTCGTCGCTGACTGGCGGTACATAGCTGCCAAAACGCACAAAACCCGCCACCCCCGGGGTTGAACGGATCGGCGCGGTATTGACCTGATCCAGATCCAAATGGACAAAAAGATAACTGGTGAAAAAAGGCTCCAATAGGAACACTCGCTTGGTCCGCCGTGTACGCCGCGCTTGAATTCTGGGAAAAAAACAGTGATATCCCTGGTCCTCAAGATTACGTACCGCCACGTGTTCCTGACGTGGCTTAGTACGGATAACATACCATTTTTCTGTGGAAGAAGAATCTGTTGGCACGGAATTCAACGGGCATCTCCTGACATTATGTTTCCCATCGTCAGCACCTTGCGATAGAAGCGTACCCGATGGGTAACAAGGCACGAACACGAGACCACACAACCAAGAACTGCGCAGTTTCAAACAAAAACACGACATTCTAGCAAGTGGACATTACGCCCATTGGACAAAAGAATCAAAGCCAAAACGGTTCCATTGCATGATTGTCCATGATTTTGGAGCATTGACTATGCCATTGGCAACATAAGAAATGAACGTCATCCCCCGCCATATCATGTCAGCATGCCGATCGGGGGAAATACAACACCATCCCATGCTAAACGTGCGTCTCGATCATTCTGCGAACTACATTGATACTGAAATGGTGTTCGTATAACGACAATCCCCTGCGAGAAATAGCCAACAATTCTGCAGGATGATCCCTGGCCCATGCAATCGCCGCTGCAAGGGCATCAGGATTTGCCGGGGGAACAACCAAGCAATTATAACGATCCCTAAACCCATCTTCGGGATCCGGGTGCGCCAGAACAACTGGTTTACCCAATGCCAAGCATTGCTGTGTCTTACCGGTCACAACCCGGGCCGCTTGGGGGGTATCACCAAACGGCCCACCCAAACAAAGATCAGACCCGGGAATATAACAATTGATCAAATCAGCAAATGGCACCCGCTCCCGATAGTCAACACACCCTTCGCAGCGTTTCACCTCCTGACGAATCCACTGGGCCAAATCAGGACGACCACCAATAATAGTAAAACGAACCTGTTGATCACGCAAAAGCCAAGCCGCCTTGAAAATGGTCTCAACCCCGTGCAACGGGAGAAAGGTACCGTAAAAAAGGACGTTAAATGGGGCCTCTTTCATCGGTTGTTCGCGAATTGACAACCCCTCCACCGCCCCAACCGGGACAACCACGATGCGCTCTCCCGGGATTGCAAAGGTTTCCATCATCCAACAACGATGCCGTCGGGTATCAGTCCATATTTGGTCCGCATGTTTCAGGATTCCCCGTTCCAGCAGTTTGACCACACCCGCCAACAGGTAGCCCCATTTTCCCAATTTGCCCTCATCGCGAATGGCTCCATAGGGAGACATCATGGCATCAAAAATCAATACACGGCCCCAGGTCAGCCAACGTACCGGCCAAAACATTTCATGGCCACGAAACCCAAGAATGTAGGTCTCAGGATCCTGACGCATACGAATCATCATCAGACCCCATAACAATTCGCAATAACGCCACCAACCTCGAGAACGATTGATTACTCTCAGCGTGCGCAAACCTGGAACGGTTTGCAAAGCCGATACGATGGTGCGGGTGCGGATATAGTCAGGCTCGCGGTAAGCCAACAAATAACAGACACTGTGGGGTCTTCCAGAAGGAGTCATGGCAGCCATACAGGATTAGACATTGTCACGCTGTCACCCGCCCTTCTCTTCCTCCTCTCTGCCCAAATGCGACAGAGACAAATGCAAAGCCGTAATCTGTTCCGAAACCAAACCGATCAAGAACGCCATCACGGCCACGGTAAACAACAGCACCGGCATATTGGTCAAACGCCCTGACGCCAAGTAGACATGGATGTACCATCCCAAAGCAGTCCCGAAAAAAGCAAGGCTCACCGGCAAAAAGATGCGCATCGGCGAATAGAGCGTAACCACTTTCATGATAATGATCAAAAATCGGCTGCCATCACGCAAAAATTTGATCTTGCTGACCCCTTTGCGCGGCTTGGCCCGAATGGGGTGAAAAACCACGGAAAGTCCCGAACGCATGAATGCCATGGTGATGGTTGTCGGATAGGAAAAACCATTGGGCAACAGATACAAAAAGCGTCTGAAAGTAGCGCCATGCACCGCCCGCACGCCAGAAGTCAAATCAGGAATGGGTTGGCCCGTCATCAGTGAAGCAAATCGATTAAGGGCGGCATTACCCAAACGCCGAGGCAATCCAGCATGAGTTTCCCGCGCCCTGGCCCCCACCACCATATCGTAACCCTCATGGAGAAAGGGCAGCATTTGCCCGGGCAACTCCACTCCATGCTGCCCATCGGCATCCATGAAAATTAAATAATGCCCCCGTGCGTGCCGAGCCCCAGTTTTAACCGCAGCTCCATTGCCCATGTTTTTCGGGTGGCGAATCACCCGCGCTCCCGCCTGCAAGGCGGCATCATGCGTAGCATCCGAAGAACCATCGTCCACCACCAGAATTTCCCAGTCTGGATAAGTCGCCTTCAGTGCAGCAATGACCGAATTGATCACCATCGCTTCATTGTAAGCGGGCAATACCAGGGTCACCTCGGGTGGTGATGCCGACATAACGCGTTACCTTTTACGTGGGGAATTCCTCAATGACTTTTACTTGGACTTAAGAATCGGCACAGGCCAAGCTGCAAAAAAGCCCATGCGGTCGTTGTACCATCAACTGCCTGGGAACACGCGTTCGGCAAACAGCACAGGAAACCAGCACATCATCCCCACTCTTCATCCCAGAGGCATCCCTTTTTTTTTCAGGTTTCTGACCAAAGAGGAAATGCATGATCAGACGATACCCCACATAGGAAAGGATCCCGTAAAGAAGATAACGTAACATTGAACATATCCTCCAAGACCAGCGTGTTGGACCATTCCACACCCATCATGCCAACCGACGATGGTCCCTTTCTGAAACATTATCGACCACAGCGGATGGCCATTTCATACCCCGACAGCACACACCATCCCCCAACCGCCCGTTGCCTGTTTACGAAGCCGTACTCTCAATAGTGCCTACCAAGCATAACGATTTTCCCATTTAAAATGAACAGGAATTGGTTATTATTCTTGATCATGGTGTCCCGGGAAGGGAAAAAACATCGATTCTTAAAGCCGTACATCAGCTGGTGGTTGTCGCATAGGCATCGCCACACACCATGGAGTTGTTTTCGTGAAACTATTGCTCACAGGCAAGAATGGTCAGGTTGGCTTTGAACTGCAACGCTCCCTGGCGATACTGGGCCAGGTCATCGCCGTTGACCAGGAAGACTGCAATCTCGCCCAGGGGGCATCGGTTGCCCGGCTGGTACAGCAGGTTCAACCCGATATCATTGTCAATGCCGCAGCAGCCACTGCAGTGGACCAGTTGGAAACGAACCCGGATTTGGCGTTTGCCGTCAATGCCACGGCCACGGGCATTTTGGCTCAGGAAGCTGCCAAGACAGGTGCCCTGGTGGTGCATTATTCCACCGACTATGTTTTCGATGGCAGCCAACAAAGCCCATACCGGGAAACCGATGCTACCAACCCCCTCAATACCTACGGGCAAAGCAAGCTCAAGGGGGAACTCCTCCTGGCACAAGCCACATCCCGATTCCTCATTTTGCGCACCAGTTGGGTTGTCGGGGCACATGGGGCCAACTTTGCCAAGACCATTCTGCGTTTGGCTGCTACGCGGGATCATTTGCGCATTGTATCCGACCAGATCGGCGTACCCACTTCCGCCACCTTGCTGGCCGATTTAACCGCTTTGCTCGTTCAACGTTACCAACTTACGGGTCCATCATCTTTCCCCTTTGGAATCTACCACGTCGCCCCCTCCGGCGAAACCAATTGGTACGACTATGCCCGCCTTGTCATCAGCGAAGCCTTGGCCAAAAATCAACCTTTAAAGGTCCAACCCCAGGACGTGGTCCCGATCACCAGCGCCGAATACCCAACCCCAGCTCGACGACCCGCCAATTCGCGTCTGGATACCCAGCTGTTTCGCAAGACCTTCTCCTTGCACTTGCCGCCCTGGCAAGACGGCGTTCGACGCGAACTGCGACACATGTTGGGCACAAACGATTGACTTCAGTTGTCCTTCCGATCTTATGATACGATTGAAACGATGACCCCGTCATCTCTTGTGACCGGAACTACGAGCCCATGACCTGGATCAAAGCACAAAATGTAAGTATCAGTCTTGGTGGCCCGCCTCTGTTGGATGGCGTTCACTTTGCGATCGAAGCAAAAGATCGCGTCTGTCTGGTGGGGCGAAACGGCGTTGGCAAGAGTACCTTGTTGCGACTCCTGGCGGGCCATTTGTCTCCCGATAACGGACGCATATTCGTCAAACCGGGAAGCCGGATCCGCTATCTGCCTCAGGAAATCCCGGTCACTTTATCGGGACTTGTCCGGGAAGTCGTTGCTTCCGGCCTGGAAGAATCCCCCTTCCCCCAACACAATCCCACGTCAGGTGAAGATCACACAGTATCCATCCCGGCAGCGGATCAGGAATGGAACCGGGAGGTATTGGTTGAAACGATCCATTCCCGGCTCAACCTGGATGGCGACCTGGATTTCAGCACACTCTCCGGTGGTTTGAAACGCCGGGTGCTTTTGGCCCGCGCCCTGGTCAGCAACCCGGAAATCCTTCTCCTGGATGAGCCTACCAACCATTTGGATATCACCGCCATCGCCGGCTTGGAAAAAATGTTTCTCGACTTTCCCGGCTGTCTGATCTTCGTCACCCATGATCGCATGTTTGCCGACAAGGTCGCGACGCGAATTTTCGAGTTGGACCGCGGTCAGTTGTCCGACTGGCCGGGCCATTATGCAGAATTTGTGCGTTTGCGTGATTTGAAAGCCCAGACTGAAGCGCAACAGGAGGCGTTGTTTGATAAAAAACTGAAAGAAGAGGAGGCCTGGATCCGCCAGGGCATCAAGGCCCGGCGTACCCGCAATATGGGGCGTGTTCGTGCCCTGGAAAGATTGCGCGACCTCAGGCACGCCCGGCGGGAACGAATGGGCAACGTGCGCCTGCGCCTGGAAGAAGCGGAAAAATCAGGTCAACTTGTCATCGAAGTCGAGGATGTCAGCTATCAATACGATGGCGTTTCCATCATTGATCATTTTTCCACCATCATCCAACGCGGGGATCGTGTGGGCATCATCGGTCCCAATGGTTGCGGCAAAAGCACGCTACTCGGTCTCCTTCTAGGCCGGCTGACCCCGCACACCGGCCACGTGCGTCAGGGAACGCGTCTGGAAGTCGCCTATTTTGACCAAATGCGCACCGCCCTTGATGAAGAAAAATCGGTAGCCGACAACGTGGCCAATGGACGGCAACAGATTGAATTCTCAGGTCGCAGCCGCCATATCATCAGCTACCTGGAAGATTTCCTCTTTGCTCCTGATCGCGCCCGCATGCCCGTCAAGGCCCTCTCCGGCGGCGAACGCAACCGCCTGCTGTTGGCCCGACTGTTTTTACAACCCGCCAACCTCCTGGTCATGGATGAACCCACCAACGATCTGGATGTGGAAACATTGGAACTGCTCGAAGGGGTGGTGGGTGACTTTGCCGGAACCTTGATCCTGGTATCGCATGACCGCACCTTTCTGAACAATGTCGTCACCTCCACTTTGGTTTTTGAGGGCCATGGAAAGATCGGTGACTATGCGGGTGGCTACGACGACTGGCTGATGCAACGCCCCCCACCCGAGGAGGTCATCCGGGAAAAACCAATCGAAAAGAAGAAAAAACCTGTCGATAAAAATCGGTCCCGCCGAAAAAATCTTGCCGAGAAAAAGGAACTTGCCCTCCTTCCTTCCCGGATAGAAACCTTGGAGAGTGAATTGTCCGTCCTGCACCAAACCATGTCGGACCCCCATTTTTACAAAAATGGCACGGGACAAGAAGTCACCGCCATACAACAGCAGGCGCAACAATTGGAACAAGCTTTGGCCGACGCCTACCAGCGCTGGGAAACCCTTGAGGCCATTCCCGATTAGGGATTACGAATGAAACGACTGCAACGATGAATAATCACCACGATTCTTCCCATACCGCCGCAAGTATTCCCTACAGCGAACTACGGCCCGAAGTCATATTAAATGCCGTAGAAACCTTGGGATGGCGTTGCGATGGCCATTTGATGGGACTCAACAGTTATGAAAATCGCGTGTATCAGGTTGGTTTGGAGGACCACCCCCCGGTCGTGGTTAAATTTTATCGCCCTGGTCGCTGGAGTGACGACGCCATCATCGAAGAGCATCTTTTCTGCCTGGAATTGGCAGAATTGGAAATTGCCGCTATCCCTCCCCTCGTCATCCACGGCAAAACCTTGCATCACGCCTATGGTTTCCGTTTTTCCGTCACGCCGCGACAAGGGGGACGGACCCCCGATCTTGAAGATGTGGCCATCCTGGAACGATTGGGGCGCTTCATCGGTCGCATCCATGCCGTGGCAAAAACACGCCCTTTTGTCCACCGCCCACATCTGAACACCGAGGCCTTTGGCGTCCAAACCAGCCAATTCCTGCTGCAAAGCGGCATGATTCCCGCCAATTGGGTCCAAAGTTACAAGGAGTTGCTTACGCATCTGTTGGCACTGATCGACAAAGGCTTTCAGCAGGCCTCCCCTTTTCAGGCCATGCGTCTGCATGGCGACTGCCACGCTGGAAATATGCTTTGGACCGACACGGGCCCCTGTTTTGTCGACTTTGATGATGCCCGTATGGGACCACCTGTACAGGATTTATGGATGTGTCTGTCAGGATCTCGGGAAGAACGGACCTTGCAAATGCAGGCCTTATTGACAGGCTATCAACAATTTCACACCTTTCCACTCAAGTCTCTATGCCTGATTGAACCTTTACGCACACTTCGGATGATTCACCACACCGCCTGGATAGCCAAGCGGTGGCACGACCCTGCCTTCCCCAAAGCTTTTCCCTGGTTTGCCGAGGGTCGTTTCTGGGACAATCACATCCAGGCTTTACAGGAGCAAATCATTGCGATGGAAGAGCCGCCTTTGGATATTCTCATGGGTTGATCACCTGAATGCACTGCTATTCCATTGTTTAGAAAAACCCACTCTTGCAATCAACCTGCGCAATTTGATACCTCAGTGTCAACGCAACCGATACGATCCATAGTGACTGATATCAAGATCTTCATGGCCGCCAGTTCGGTCTGCATGATGGTCTTGTTTCCCGCTTTCGGTGCCCCGCCCAACCATGCATCAAACCCCTGTCCAACAAGATCTCCCGAAGTCCCGGTCAAGGTACGCTTTACATCGGCCCAGCCCAGTTACAACAATCTGTTGCCCCGCAGCAAAATCGAATCCATGGCCCCTGGGAAAGGACCTGGTACCCATTCGGTAGGCCTGACCCAATCCAATCTGCATTGGAAGATTGTTACCCGTTTCAGACTCGACACCAGCAGCAACCGCCAAGAATCCTGCGTCCTGCTCGCCAGCATCACCCTGGATTACGGTTTCGGTCCCACACCTGTTTTCATCGACCAGCGCTACCAACCGGGGACATGCCCCTACCAAGCCACTCTCAGCCATGAAAACGCCCATGTCGCCATACTCAACCGCGAGGGACAGCTCATGCAACGATCCATTGAACAAAAGCTTCATGCCATTGCCGCCGCTATCCCACCAACACCGACCCGGTCACCGCAATCAACCCAACAACGGTTGCTGACAAAAATCGACCAGGAAACCAGACCCCTCCTCTCCGCACTCAAAACACGTCTGGAAGCCCAGCACGCCCGACTTGACGACCCACGCAACTTAAAAAAAACCCAACAACAATGCCCGCAATGGTAAATGCCATTTATTCCCAATCCGATTTCATGGCATACTCCCACGTTTGGTAGCGTCAATAATTCGGGGGGGGACGGCTTGTGACACACCGAAAAGAGGGGAAAACCTGGTGAAAAAGTGGCGTAGCCTTGTCGTAGGCCTGATCAGTTTGGCTTTGCTGGTCGTTGCTGCGGGTTTCTGGATCCGTTCTCGTGCCGATCTCCAGATTGGCGAACGTTTGGCAAAAAACAATTGCAATGTCTGTCACGATCTGACCCGGGCCATGAAAAACGAGAAAGGACCTTATTTGTGGGGCATCGTCAACCGACCAGCAGGATCCGTGGACTTTCCCTACAGCGGCCCTTTTCTGAATCATGTCCGTGCGAATCCCATTGTTTGGAGCGAGGACAATCTCGAACGCTTCCTGGCCAATCCGGGATTGTTTATTCCGCAAATCCGCATGGCCCAACATACTGTTGAACACCCGTTTGCCTTTGATGGCATGGACAGTGCAGCGAATCGTCGCGACTTGGTTGCCTGGTTGAAAACCTTGCGTTGATCGTTTTTCCCTGGTCACCACCTTCAAGCCAAGTTTAAAAGATCGGGAAACAAGCACCTTGAAAACGGCGACCTTCTGCATAATGTCTGAGAATCCCATACCATGAAAAATTTTTTGCCCCGCTGGCTCTTCCCAGTTGTAAAGCTTCTTGTTGCCGGTGCCGTCATGTTTTGGCTCTTTAAAAGTGGCAAGCTGAATTGGGGGCTGATTCTGGAAGGAACCCTGGCCCCTATGGTCATTGCTATCGGCGTCCTGTGCAATATAACATTAGTCTCATCATCCGCAGTTCGCTGGTATCTGCTCCTCAAGGGACAGGGCGTCTCGTTACCATTGCATTTTGCCCATAATCTAACCTACATTACTGTTTTCTTTAATAATTTTATCCCAGGCGGCATTGGGGGCGATGCATTGCGCATCGCCTTCGTGCTGAAACGTTCCGGCTCCCATAGAGGAAAAACCGTATTGACCATCATCATGGATCGTTTTTTAGGGCTGTATTCCATGCTTTTGATCGCCGGAACATCCTCGATACTGTATTTTGACCAGGTGAAAGCATCTCCTCCTCTCCTCTTGTTGGCCTACTCCACCCTCTCCCTGGTTGGCGCTGCCCCGCCAATAACCATTTTCGTGCTGTGGCTGATGCGCCGTACCCACCACTTGCCCGATTGGATCAAAGGAAACACTGGAAGCCAATTAAACAAGATATTCCTTTTGGTTGAACAGTTTGCCCATTATTTCCATTCAAGGAAAAAATATGTTTTTGCTGCCATCCTGATTTCTCTGATGGGACAATGTATTGCCGTGGGATCTTTTTTATGGATCGCGTTCAATCTGTCCATCCACTTTCCCGAGCATAATTTTTTCCTGGCAACACCCTGGTCCTGGATCGCCAATATTCTCCCTGTTTCCCCGGGAGGCCTCGGCGTGGGCGAAGCCGCCTTCGACCAGATTTGTCAATGGTTGATGCCGGACCAAATAGCCGCCTCTTTTGGTACCGTCTTTTTGATTAACCGACTTTTTACCATTCTAGCTACACTGCCGGGCTTGATGATGTTTTTTCTCCGGGATCGTTTTCTCCCCGACCCGCATCCCGCCCAGCCTTAATCCTGAAGAAAGGCCAATCTTGTGATCCCCGGGACCCCTCATCGTTCATAACTCCATGGCCATGGACACAAAACCTTTCGACAGATGTTTCCAGATCGCTGCGCAAAACCAGTCCCCCCTGTTTCAGGTTTCTCGATTGTTTCCCCAGGCCAAAAGGAGACTTTTTTTAGCAGCCTATGCCGCCATGCGTCTGGTGGATGATCTGGTGGACGAACACGATCAGGATACCGGGTCGCAAGACCCAAACATGGCGGCACTCCTCCACAGTCGCGTCGAACGTTGGCAAGCCCAGGCATGTGATGCCGCCAATGGCGCATTTCAATCGTCAGCAGACGCTTACGAACCTTTGGTATTTACCGCCCTCGATCATACAGTGGGCCGGTCCAACCTTGGAGAGTGGCCTTGGAGAGCCCTGGCCGATGCCATGCGTGCCGATATTGAGAAACGTCCCCTGAAAACCTGGGATGATTTTTTGGCGTACTCTGAGGGAGCGACCGTAGCCCCCGCTGCCGTTTTTGCCTACATACTCGCGTGCCGCTTCCGTGACGGTCGTTATACCACCCCGGAAAGCATCGATTTTTATCGCGAGAAAGTTCGAGATATGGCCATTTTTTGTTATTTGATTCACATCCTTCGTGACCTGGCCCACGATGTGGCGCGATCCCCGCAGTTGGTCACCATCCCCGAGGATATACTTCGGGATGCCGGTCTCGACAAAGCTCTCCTGGCGCAATGGATTCATACGGAACCACAACGCATCGCGCCACTCAGACGCCTGTTACTCGATCAGGCCAAGGCATGCCGTGACCGTGGCATGGATCCCTTGATGCGTGACATTTCCCTGCCCTTCCTGGAGAGACAAATCCTTAAAAAACTCGTCCATCACTACACCAGCCATTGTGACGAGATGCTGGCGCATTCTGCCAAGGAATGACAAGAAACAGCGTCTCTCAAGGAAGACGCCGCACTTACCAATCCTGATTATTGGAAGCGGACGATGAGGTGGAACGACTGAAAGCCCGCCACAGACAACTGGCTCGGGTCCAGGGAGAGAGTTGCGGTCTAAAGCGCAATGTATTACCCCCGTTTTCCTCAATTTTATCCAAAATCGCCCGCCCCTGTTCCAACATGGCGGCCAGCTCCAGGCGAATCGGCCATTGCACCATGTCGAGCAATTGTTGGCCATAGTCGAACAATTGGCGCGTTTCCGCGACCAGAAACAACATGAGGTCACCCATCACGGGTGTGAAGCGCCGTGCCAGAATCATCTCCTCGGTGACACCAAAACGCTGCATTTCCTCGACAGGGAGATAAAGGGGCCGACCACTCCAGGGATCCTGACCCAGATTTTGCCAAAGATGGGTCAGCATCATTCCGGTGCAAATGGCATCGGAAAAACGAATCTTGACCGGCGTTGGCTGACGCGGTTCTGGAATGACCTCATCGGCAAGATGCAGGACAATTCGACCTATGGGATTGGCCGCATACCGACAATACTCTTCCAATTCGTTAATGCTGTCGTAACGCTTGTTGGTCACGTTCATACGACACGCGATCAACAGCTCATGCAGATAGATCGATGGCAGGGCCGTGACATCCAGTGTGTGAGCCAAGGCCCGAAACGTGGGATGATCCGGCTCTCCCGATTCCGCCTGCAGCAGGCGACGCGACCAATCATCCAACAGGCGAAGTTTCACAGAATCGTCGCGTCCAGGCAGGCCGGTAAAATCATCTGCGGTTTTGGCGAAGGCAAATATGGCATACAGAAAAGGGCGCAGCTTGCGCGGGACCAGCAGGGATCCCAGGGAGTGTTGATCGGACGTTTTACGTGCGATCTCCCGGCAATAGCGGAAATCAGACTCAAGATGGATCGGTATGTTTTGGGCACGAAACATGGCGTCACTACTGTAAACATTATTTCCACATTATTGAAGGGGTGCCAATCATTCAAGAGAAAATTTGTTGCGCAAAGCCCCCTGCATCACTTCTCCTCGCATTCGCTGACACATGCAGACGGCCCCGGTATCCAGCAACACAAAAAAAAAAAGCGACACATCATTTCTAACCTGGACCTACCAAGAATATTTGGGTTACGTTGAACCTTTTTTCGACCAACGGCCATGATGCCGGAGTATGATCGTTTCCTGTCGTGGATGCCCTTGGCAAGAGATTGGTATGCACACCAGACGTGTCAAGGCATCCTTAAGAGAGGAACCCCTCATGTTAAAAACGACGATTCTACAGATTGTTTTGGATCAAAAATGAAAGTCAAACCTTCCCACGCCGTCGCAACTGACCTCCCCCCACCCGCTTATACCGAACTGGATCGCCTCTGCGTCACGACCCTGCGCATGTTGGCTGCTGATCAGGTGGAACAGGCGCGTTCCGGGCATCCAGGAATGCCCTTGGGGGCCGCCCCCATGGCCTATGTCCTGTGGTCCCGGATCATGCGCTACAATCCTGAAAATCCGGAATGGCCCGACCGCGACCGTTTCATCCTTTCCCCGGGTCATGGCTCAGCCCTGCTGTACGGTCTCCTGTACATGACCGGCTTTGGCCTGGAATTGGATGAACTGAAACAATTTCGTCAATGGGGCAGTCGCACCCCGGGACACCCTGAATTCGGGGTCACGCCCGGTGTTGAAACAACAACCGGCCCCCTGGGACAAGGTTTTGCCATGGGCGTGGGCATGGCTATTGCCGAACGCTATTTGGCACAAAATTTTAATCGCCAGGAATTCCTTCCCATCGTCGATCATTTCACCTACGCCATCGTTTCCGACGGCGACCTCATGGTGGGTCTGGGTTGCGAAGCCGCTTCCCTGGCGGGACACCTGTGCCTGGGCAAACTGATCTACCTCTACGACGATAACGGTGTCACCATCGATGGACCCACCAGCCTTTCCTTCAGCGAGGATGTCAAAGCCCGTTATGAAGCCTACCAATGGCAGGTACTGAGAGTTGACAACGGCGAAGACATGGAAGCCATCGAGCGGGCGGTACGTCTGGCCCAGGCCGAAGAGGAGCGTCCCTCCCTGATCATGGTACGCACGCAAATCGGCTACGGCTCTCCCAAGGCGGGAACCAGCGCCAGCCATGGCGCCCCACTGGGTCCGGTGGACCAAGCCATTACCCGCAAATTTTATAACTGGCCAGAGACACCTTTTCATGTTCCTCCGGAAGCCTTGCAGCACTGTCGAAAGATGGTTAAGCGCGGTCGGGAATATATGGCCGAGTGGGAGGCGCGCATGGGAGCTTTCGCTTCCCGCTTTCCCCAGGAAGCGCAAAAGCTGCAAGACTGGTTGGCCGGTCGCCTCCCCGATGGTTGGGACCAGGGGCTGAACCGCATCGATTTTGGTGGCACCATGGTCACTACCCGGCAAGCCTCTGGCAAGGCTCTCAACGCCATTGCGCGTCGCTTGCCCGCCATGATCGGCGGCTCTGCCGACCTGACCGATTCCAACCAAACCTGGATTTGGGATTCCGATGATCGCTATATCCATTTCGGTATCCGTGAACATGCCATGGGGGCCATCACCAATGGTATCGCCAGACACGGCGGGACGGTCGCCTTTTGCGGCACCTTCCTGGTCTTTTCCGACTACATGCGTGGGTCTATCCGTATGGCCGCAGTGATGGGGACGCATACCATCTTTATTCTGAGCCACGACAGCATCGGTGTTGGTGAAGACGGGCCTACGCACCAACCCATCGAACATGTCATGAGCCTGAGGTTGATCCCCCACTTGACAACTCTCAGACCGGCAGACGCTTTTGAAACGGCTGGGGCCTGGAGAGTTGCCATCGCCAACAAAAAACCGGTCGCGCTGTGCCTGACCCGCCAAGCCGTCCCGGTGTTGACCGAACGTTCACGGGAGATGGTAGCCAAAGGGGCCTACATCCTCGACAACTGTGACGGCGAGCCCAAACTCATCATCCTGGCCAGCGGTTCCGAAGTCCATCTGGCCATGGAAACCAAGCAGGAATTGGCCAAACTCGGCCACAAGCACATTCGCGTCGTTTCCATGCCGTCCTGGGAATTGTTTCGTGAGCAACCGGAATCGTACCAGGAGGAGGTCATCCCCAGTCACATCCATTCTCGCCTGGCTATTGAGGCCGGTGTCTCGTTGGGATGGCGCGAATGGGTCGGTAACCGTGGTGAAGTTGTCGGCCTCAACCGCTATGGCGCTTCCGCTCCCTACAAATTGGTCATGGAAAATTTGGGTATAAGCGTCAAAGTTGCATTGGAAAAAGCCCTCAAACTGTTACTAAAGGGCTAATGGCCCGGGTTTTTCGGATTCCCGCCCTGACACAGTTTGCGAGGGCGGGAATCCAGAACCGACAACCCGAACCTGTCACTACAACAGGTTGGAATGGTTCTCCTGCCTCGGGGACAAACCTCCGTTACCCCGCCTCTGCTCCGTTTGCAGCATGAAAAGTGAGATATACCGTGGTCCCCTCACCAAATCCGCTCTCTATCTTGACGTTCCAGCCATAAACGTCGCAAATACGTTTGACCAGGGAGAGGCCAATACCATGGCCACTACTGGTAGATCCACGATAATAGTGCTGAAAAATCAAAGGAATTTCTTCCTTAGCAATGCCAGGCCCCCGGTCTGAAACCTCCAGATGATTCTCTGCCAGTACGATTTGTACCCTGTTGCCCTGGGAATGGGTAATGGCGTTACGGATCAAATTACTTACCACCACCATGGCCAAGGAACGTTCCACAGCCAGTTGCGGAGCCGCATGGCAATGGGTTTCGACATCAATGGTTCGATCCCGGGTCAGACGGCTATAATTTTCAACAACTTCCATAACCAGTTGTTTCATGTCACACAGGGTCTGACGGGTGGGTCTGGCATTCTCCTCCCGGGCCAAATGGAGCAGGGCCTCCGACATACTGGACATTTCCCATGCTGCTCGATCGATCCGATCAACCCGCCGGCGCTGACGTTCATTCAGGGTCTGGTCGGCCAACAGAAGTTCGGTGCAACTGCGGATGACAGCCAGAGGAGTACGAAATTCATGGTTGGCATAGGAGATGAAGGCACGCTCCCGCTCACCAAAGGCTCGCAGGCGACCGATATAACGGTCAAACGCCTGAGCCATCAACGTCACTTCATCGCCCTGGCGCTTGGGGTCCAGGATTGGCAAGGGATCCTCGGGGTCGGACGAAGCCACCTTGTGGGCCAGATCAATGATTGGTGCCGTGACCCGGCCTGCCAACCACCACCCTGCCACGGACGCCAAAGAGGTCACGAGCAATAGCGAACACAACAGATAGAAAAAGAAGCGCTCCTCCCGGGCCCGTTGTCGTTCCTTGTTGAATAGTAAATAATAGGTGTCCTGACCCAGACGGTTCACCAAAACCCGGTAGTTGGTATTATTATAGACAATATCATAGAAAGATTTCCTTTCCGGGCCGGGATCGAGGATAGAGATGGTTTCAGGAACCGCTCCTGTTTTCTGCTGCGTGTCAACGAAGCCCAGCAAGGAAACTGTCGCAGGGGGTAGGGAAGCGGGATTACGTCCACGTCGCGCCGTGTAGTCATCCATTTCGGCACGCAGGGTTTCATCCATGAGGCGGCGACTGACATCATGGGCACCAAGAAAGACGCCCACCGCCAACAATAAGCTCCCGAGGGCACCGAACCAGGCAAAGGTCAGGGCAACACGGGTCCGCAAGCTATGAGAGAGGCGCACTGTCGGCCACCAGGCGATAACCGATCCCCCGCACGGTATGCAACAAATCCCGGGAATACGGTTTGTCGATGGCGTTGCGCAGGACATGCAAATGGGTTTTCAGGACATCGCTGTCGGGGGGATCGTCCCCCCAAATCGCCGCCTCCATTTCGCTTTTGCTGACGACTTTGGGGGAATGACGCATCAAAAGTTCCAGTAATTTGAGCGGAATGGGTGGCAGCTCGATGCGTTGATTGGCCCGCGTAACCAGAAAAGTTGTCGTATCGAAAATCAGATCGCCAACGGTCAATACTGGTAACACCCCTTGTGGCTGGTTACGTCGGACAATAGAACGCAAACGCGCTTCCACTTCCCGCAGGGCAAATGGTTTGACCATGTAGTCATCGGCACCCGCATCCAGACCGATGATTTTATCATCCAAGGTATCCCGTGCGGTCAGGATGAGGATCGGGGTCGTTTTACCCGCTTGCTCCCGCAATTTGCGGCAAAGTTTAAGACCATCCATCCCTGGTAACATGATATCGAGGATGATGGCGTCATATTCATTGACCACCGCCAGATGCAGACCCGTCAGGCCATCGCCGGCGGTATCAACCACATGATCATGCTCGGAAAAATATTCCAGGAGACTGATTGCCAGATCCTGATTGTCTTCGATGATCAGCAAGCGCACGGATCTATAATCTCCTGGGGACAATATCCGATAGTATCATGGAGATCAGAAAACGCCTGATAAGGCGTGAACCAGACGTCCCCGCCATCCCGTTTCAACATTGGCGGTATTAAGGGTCAGCAGATCCATGGAGAACCCATGCATGCGCAGGGCCCTGATCCCGCTGGCACCCTGATTGAGCCCGTAGGAAGCGTTGGATCCGACCACCAACAGATCGGCCCCCCATGACCCGGCAATCTCGAGGATACTGCGCGGAACAGGGCCTTCAATAATGATTTGTTCGACGCCGGTAATACCAATATCCTCCAACATGGCATCCAGGCGTTTGGCAATATCTTTCATGATCTCGGACTTCATTTGTCGTGGCGTGAGGAAAGGAGCGTAGCCACCTTCCCATCCGGGAGTATAATCCACCACTACGGAAATGGCCAGTTCCGCTTGGAGAGAACAGGCCAGCTTCCACGCATGCCGTGCGGTGAGTACCCCTTTTTCGTTCAGTTCGATGATTGCGAAGTGTTTACGATAATAGGACATGGTGTTTCATTCCTTGGTCAATGGTGTGTTGATTGGGTGTTGGAAAGGTTGCTTTGCAACTGATCCTGGTTCGTTTGGCCGAGACATTCGAGAAATATTTTCTTATCGCAAATTTGGCATTGCTCGTGGCGCAATTTTTCGTGGATGAGGCGAATGGCAACCCCTTTGGTCTGGAACATATTGTTGCTGCCGAGAATATCCAGGTAACCCCCTTTTGCGAGGATTTCCCAAACCTGATCCTTGGCACCGATAATGTAGAGACCACCCCCTTGTTGACGGCGTCTATGGGCCTCCCGGGCAAGGAATTCGGCACCTGCGAGATCGACAAAATTGATACCTGAGGCGATGATGGCCAAGTGTTTGACGTCACCACATCCCTGTTGCAGGGATTCGCGCACGTGATCGACGGCAGCGAAAAAGAGAGAACCATCAACCCGGGCAATACGCAATTGCGGGCATTCGGTAACATAAGGTTCGGTGGAAAAGCTTCTAACAGGGCATTGGGCATCGGGAACCCCGAAAAGTACCCGGGGTCGGGACGTGCGGGCCAGATAAAAGGTCAGCGATAGGAAAACCCCCACCAAAATCGCCACTTCCAAATCCAGGAGAATCGTGCCGGTGAAAGTAGTGATCAGGATGATTTTTTCAGCCGCCTCGGAACGCAAGATTTGCGCGATATGATGCAAATCGATGAGGCCCCAGGCCACCAGAAAGAGGATTCCAGCCATTGCGGCATTGGGCATGTAGTTGATCCAGGGTCCGACCAACAACAGAATGGGAGGCAACATGACGCCCGAGAAAATTGAGGCCATGGGGCTTTTGGCACCAGACGCATAATTGAGACCGCTGCGATTGAATGACCCGGTGGCCACATAACTGGAGAAAAAGCAGCCAAACAGATTGGAGAGTCCCTGTCCAATAAATTCCTGATTCCCATTGATGTTCTGACCGGAGCGCACACCCAGGGCCCTGGCTATGGAAACCGCTTCGGTCAAGGCCAACAAGGCCACGGCCAGGGCACCGGTAGACAATTCGCGAAAGGCATTCAACGAAAAAAGCGGTGCCGAAAGGGGGGGAAGGGAGATGGGCAGCGCACCTACGGTGCTGATGGCGACCTTGGGATTGAGGTGACTCAACACCACTCCGAGAATGCTGCCGGCCAGCAGGGCCACGATCATGTAAGGCAGTTTGGGAAAAAACCGTTTGGTGATAATGCCTGACAGGAGGGTCACGGTACCAATCGCGATCAAGGTAAGATTGGCCTCAGTGAGGTGCTGCATCACAAGGATCCACGTTTCGGAAAAGGACGCCCCCCTGGGGATGGTCAGGCCAGTGAAATGTTTCACCTGATTGGTGGCAATCAGGATGGCGGCCCCGGCTGTGAAACCGATGACAACCGAATGGGAGATAAAGTTGACCAACACGCCCAGTCGCGCCATACCCAGACCCAACTGGATCAGACCCACCATGAAAGTCAACGTCAGGGCCAGTTGGACATAATGGGTTGAACCCGGTTCGGCGTGAGGGGACAGGACGGAAAAAATGACAATCGAGGCGGCTGTCGTCGGACCCGAAACCAAATGCCATGAGGAACCAAAAAGTGCGGCAATGATCGCCGGTACGATACCGGCATAGATGCCATATTCAGGTGGCATGCCGGCAATGGTGGCAAATGCCACCCCCTGTGGCAGGACGGCGACCGCCCCGGTAAACCCTGCCATCAAATCAGATTTTAGATTATCCCGGTTGACCATGGGCCACCAGTACAACAGGGGGAACAAATGACGTAAAGCAATCGCTTGAGAAGACATGGCACCCTTTCAGATAGTTGTGATCGGGCGTCTCTCAACCCTGCGGCCATTGTTTGATTCTCAATGACTGCGGGAGCGAAGAAAACCTGATCAGATTGTTAACCTGAACGACGCCAGGACAGTACCAGGAGAAAGGTATAGAATTGGTTGAGGATACATGCAGGTTTGGTGAAGTGTGATTTTTTTTAAAAAAAATGTGGGGACACGGCAAAAAAAAACGCAGGCGGGATGCCGTAACAGGCATCGCACCGCCCTTTCAAGGCTCATGCTCAGACGGAAAAATATTTTGGATACCCTGCGCTCACATCACATGGCGTGCAGCAGGTATTGAATGGCAAAGGCGGTTTCAAAGGCTTCACGGCCCGACAGTCCGTAAGTGTCCTTGACCAAGGCGAGGAGTTTGTCGGGATTGGTGCGGGCACTCTGAGGAATTTCACTGAGCCAACCAACAACCTTTTCGCGACCATAAGCTTTGATCAGGGCATCGACCCACGTTTTGGCAAAGTCACGGGATTCCTTGCCATGCAAGTGCATTCCCACATCCACCAACGCCTTGATTTCCTCTTTATTCAAACGCATCAAACCAACGCCATCGGCCAGGGTGGCAACGACATTATCGACATACCCCTCAACGGTGGCACCACAAAGCCCGGAGGAGATCGCGAAAGAGAGTTGGGTCCGGGCAATTTTGCGCGCATCCACACCGCGTAGCTTTTGTTGCAGAATCGTCCCCGCATCAATCGATACGTGGCGCATCTCCCCCTCAAATCCCCCTTTTTCCTTGATGATATGGAGCGTGTCGGACGATGCGCCCACTTCTGCAGCAACGTTATAATAGTGATACTGAATTTCCCCCAATACATGTCCCCCATAATCCAGGTAGGCCATCCTGGCCACCATGGACGCCCGGTCATCCTCCCCAGCCATGGCATACAACGGGGTCAAATCCATGGAGAGTCGCGTTACCTTCTTGTCCAACAACCGTTGCACCATCACCGGGCTTTGGCCATTGCCATAATGGAGATACAACATGCTATTGCTGATCTCCGCCATCGCAGCACCCGCTGGCACTTCCGCCTTGGCTTGCGGTCGCTGACCCGCCCCGTCACCCTCGCGGGCTTTCATCTCCTTTTTGCTCTCCTTATCGGTATCCGCCGACTTCTGCGACTCTTCATCCACATTGGTGCATGTCTTTTGCAGTGGCACGACCTCCCAGCCATTCCCCAGGACGGCTCCTTCGGGACGATTGAAATCATCCGCAAATTTTTCTTCCGCAAACGAAACGCCAGAGAAAACCTGCAAGAAGAGTCCAAGCACCACAACAAACCGATGGCCAAGACAGCACAGAACAGACCTGCCTAATCTCTTGGCGTTTTCCCGTACCGGCAATACACCAAGTTTCCTGTCCTGCATCAACGCCGCTTCACCCATGTGGTTCACATCGAATAACGATATTGGTTATAGAAATGCAGCACCTTGGCCACGTAACGTCTGGTTTCCTGATAGGGGGGCACGGTGTTGCCATGCTTGCGAACCGCCCCTTCCCCGGCATTATAGGCGGCAAGGGATAAGGTCAGATTGTTGTCAAACTGGTACATGAGATCTTTCAGGAACTGGGCACCACCATGAATATTGGCATTGGGATCCAGGCGGTTCCTGACACCATATCGTTTTGCGGTATCCGGCATGAGCTGCATCAGACCCACCGCCCCTTTTCGGGAAACAGCCAGGGGATTGAACGAAGATTCGGCGCGAATCACCGCCTTGAGCAACGCATCGTTGATACCCGTGCGTTTGGAAGCCTCGCGGATGATCCCCACATAAGGTTCCACAGAATACCCCCAGGGATCATAGACATTGCCATATGTCGCATCGGCGTAGCTGTTGTTGCCATACCCCCTGGTCCCATAGCCATAACCGTATCCTTTGACAGGCTGGATTTTGCGGTCCTCAATTTTGGCTACCGGTTGGGTACGCATGAGAAGCTGGTAACGTGGATCGGAAGGGCGATCCGTCAAGTGCACCACACCCCGGGCATCCACGTAGGTGTATATATCAGCCCAGGCGGTGCTGTGGTTGGAAAGGACGGCGAATAACATCGCGCCGCCAACGTGCCATAAAATCCTTGATATTTTCATGTAAGAGCCGCGCTTCATTGGGTTTCAATAGTGCTGCCATCAACCATGGAACTGCAGAAGCCCTCATCCAAACAATAAAAGGAAAGGCATCGAAATATGCATCCAGAATCAATCCGGGTAAAAACTCCCTCCCCGATTGTCCGCTTGAACGAGAAAACGCAACGCTACCCCTTCACGATCCACGCGCACCACTTCGCAAGGAAACCGCATTTGTGAACCATCGACGGGATTATCAACCTCCAAGCCAACATCCCCTTCTTCTCCTGTTTCCAGTCCAAACGGGCGATCCATGGTACTCATGAACAGGCCCCGGGTACTCATATTTTTCAAGGTGCCATGCACCACGGCACCATTTTCCAAAACCAGCGAAACTCGAACAGCAAGAGGAAAACGGGACAATATCCTCTCGTTGTTGCTGCGTGGTTTTTTCTTGCCTCCAAACAGGCGGGCCAACATCAACCCAACCTGCTCATGATAAAATTCCGTACCACGTTAACATCAGCAGGCAGCACTTCCACCCGACGCGGTAATTGCTCAAGCCCCGCCAACGACTTCGGTCGATCCGGCTCGCGACCAATGGCCTGCTTGACGGCATCGCCAAATTTGGCCGGATGGGCAGTCGCCAAGCACACCACCCCTGGTGTTTCCAGGGCGGCTGCAAAACCGACCGCCGTGTGCGGATCCAGAAGGTAACCATGGGCCTGATAAACCTTGCGAATGGTCTCCAACGTTTCGACCTCGCCCACAGCCACGGCCCGGAAATCACCCGTACGCCGCATGACCTCTTCAGAAACTGCAAAACCGTTTCCCGACTCCAGTTCCGCCATCTTTTCCCGGACAGCCCGGGGATCTTCGTGCAACAGGTAGAATAAGTATCGTTCAAAGTTCGAGGAAACTTGAATGTCCATTGATGGGCTCATGGTCGGATGCACACGACCCAGATAATAACCACCCGTGGAGAAAAACCGCGTCAAGATATCGTTGAGGTTGGTTGCCAATAACAATTTTCCCATCGGCAATCCCATTCGTTTGGCGACGTACCCAGCAAAAACATCGCCAAAGTTGCCAGTAGGCACTGAAAAATCAACCTTTCGTTCACAATCCCCCCCTGAAAGTCGCCCCCAAGCATAAAAATAATAGACAACCTGCGCCACAATCCGCGCCCAGTTAATGGAATTCACCGCACCCAAATTATAGTTATTTTTAAAGTCCAGATCGTTGAAAAGTCTTTTTACAATCGCCTGACCATCATCAAACGTCCCCCGTATGGCAATATTATGGACGTTGGCATCCAATACGGTAGTCATCTGCCGTTCCTGGATCGGTGAGACACGTCCATGCGGATGCAGGATAAAAATCTCCATCCCTTTCTTGCCACGCACGCCGTGAATGGCCGCCGAACCGGTATCCCCCGAGGTAGCACCCAGAATATTCAGCCGACCACCATCCCGTTTCAGCAAATATTCAAACAAGTTACCCAACAATTGCAGCGCAACATCCTTGAAAGCCAAGGTGGGGCCATGAAACAATTCCAAAACGTAATGATCGCCCACAGGGACCACAGGGGTCACCTCGGGGTGGGAGAATGTACTGAATGCATTGGAAATCAAAAGATTGAGATCATCGCGGGGAATGTCATCCCCGGCAACGAATTGGCCGATTACCGCCTGTGCCAAGGCCACAAAAGACAAGCCCGACCAACGCTCCAGAGTGGCCCGGGATATCAGGGGAATGGTTTCAGGGAGAAGCAAACCACCGTCCGTCGCCAACCCCATGGTAACCGCTTGGGAAAAAGGAATGGGGGCTACACCGCCCCGCGTACTGATATACTTCACTTTTTTAAGGCTCCTTATCCGAATTCACCATTCAGGGCCTTAAGTCCATTACGACCATCACCAATGGCCCCAATCCCCGTGTAACAACTGCAACCCCAGGGCAAACTTGGAGTGTTGCGACGCCTTGAGAGCATGGCGGTGCCGCAAAGCGTCGGCAAAATCGAGCATCGGTTCCACCCGACCTGCTTTTTGTTCCAGTTCCACCTCAAACAGGGGGAAAATTTTGCCGCCTGCACGAATTTCCCCCTGATCCAAAGCCAATTCAGCCAAACTATCGTCCCCAAGACTCAAAACCAGGATATGACGCACAAATGCAGTTTCCACCAAAGGGACCAACAACTCGCCCCCCGGTGCCACAGCCAAAACCTGCTGCCGTAAAGATCCCTCTGGTAACAAGGAAAAGCGATCCACAGGACCGGGAACATTTTGTTCCCACTCACTGCGAACGCTATACCCATCCTTAAGCTTGCCCTCGCCCTTCAAACAAGCCTTCCACTCCCCGGTTTCGCTCAACCGGCGAAAACGAAAGCCAAACTTATGGGTTAAGAGCGCTTGTCCCGGGGTATCCAGGTAGGTACTCACCAGCGTTCGGGAACGCCAGGGCTTACCACCCGCCTTGGCCAAAACCTCTGGATCGCGCATCACACCATCCAGAGTCGCCGCGTTGGCAGCGGTCAACTTGACTTCCTTCTCCATGATCGCCTGACCATCCGTCATGCTGCCCACCTTAACAACAGTGCCTTCCCAGGGTCACACACCCACTTCCACCGTGCTATCCCCGACTGACCGGATAGCCCTGCGATTCCCAATGAGTCATGCCACCGTTCACGTTATACACCTTTTGCAAACCCGAGCGTTTCAGGATGACCGAACCCATCAAAGAGCGGTTCCCTGATCGGCAAATGACCGCAACATCCTGATCGCGGACCACCTTTTTTATTTCCGCCATCTGGCTTTTCAAACTGCTCAAAGGATACAACCGGGCAACGGCCACATGCCCTTGAGCATACTCCCCTGGCGTACGAACATCAATTACAACGACCGGTGGCGAGTCTGCCAGACGCTTCGACAGATCATGCACGCTCAACGATCCAACCCGGTAATACCAAGCCAGCGCCGGTCCGCGAAACGCCAGCGCCAGAAATATGATGACCATCAGCAACGTCGAGCCGTTTTCCTGCAACCATGCCATGACCGAATCCGTCCATCGTCTATTAAGAGTGAACCATCACGGGGTGCAAAAGATGGACTTGGTCAAGGCGACCAATTCCAACACTTTGCAATCACCCACCCGATAAAACACCTGATTGGCTTCGCGCCTGGAAGACAAAATATTTTTATCCCGCATGATGGTCAAATGTTGGGAAACATTGGATTGCGTCGTCCCTACCCGCTCGACCAAATCCTGGACGCTCATTTCCTGATCACTCAGGGCAACCAAAATCTTCAACCGCAGCGGATGAGCCAAAGCCTTCATGCAACGCGCCACCTTTTCTATGTCATCATCAACAAATGCGTTGGGCACGCCCCAATCCTTCCTGAGTAGTGGAAACCTACGTGAAATACCGTTTTTTTAAAAGTGCTGCCTGGATTATCAGGTTTTGCTAATAATATGAAAGCCTAGGGGAAAGGTCAATATCTCTTAAAATTGCCCACTTGAAATACGCACAAATTCAAGATGTAAGCCTTTGTTTCTTGCTCCATCGAAGCCAATGTCACCTCCTTGCCAGCGGCACGAATTATGCGTAAAGCCAACTTGCACGATACCTTTTTTGCGATCATCATCTCAAAAAAACAGGCCATCTCCCCGCATGGACCCTTTGCCGCCTTCCCATCCGTTCGCCGATTTTTTGACAAGCCTGGAGGTGGAAAAAGGGGCAGCTCGCAATACCTGCTGCGCCTATCGCCAGGATTTATTACATTTTTCACAGTTTTGGTTCACATCCACCGGCAAAGAGCTGACCCGGAGCGATGCGACCACCCTGCGGCCCAACCATTTGCGATCTTATTTAAGTTATTGTTTACGCGCCAAACTGGCCAAATCCACCATGCAACGTCGCATCGCTGCGATACGCGCTTGGCTGACTTTCCTGGAGCGCCGTGGCCTTGTCACCACCAATCCCGCCAAATGGATTGCCACCCCCAAATTGGGGATCCGTCTCCCACGCGCCCCCAGCGAAGAGGATACCGCCCGACTGGTTGAAACACCCGCCCCGGTGGAACTCGACCGGGACAGCGAACATGCGTGGGTGTTGGCCCGTGACGCCGCCATTATGGAATTGCTCTATGGCTCGGGAATACGTATTGGCGAATTGTGTGGCCTGGACCATGGACGCCTCAACCTGGCGCTACGGGAAATCCGGGTGATTGGCAAAGGCAATAAAGAACGTATCGTCCCCATCAGTCCGGTGTCACAAGTGTGCCTGGAACACTATTTCAAGCATCTGGTCCCCCTTGTAGGCCCCCTGAAACCCGATCACCCGGTGTTCATTGGGCAAAAATGGCCCGAACGGGAACTCCGCCTCAACCCGCGCCAAGTTCAACGTTTGCTGCAACACCGCAGAAGATGGCTTTCCCTGCCGGAAAAAACCACGCCCCATGCCATGCGTCATGCCTTTGCCACCCATCTGTTGCAGGCGGGGGCTGATTTACGCGCCATCCAGGAAATGTTGGGTCACGCCAGCCTTTCCACCACGCAAAAATATACCCACTTGGACCGGGCGGGATTGGCGCGCATCTATGACGCCGCCCATCCCAGGGCGCACAA